>JAKOTQ010000096.1 GCA_029776205.1 Bacillota bacterium
AACAAAAAAGGCGGGAAATCCCGCCACAATTACAATAGATGATTACCATTATGGATTAAGACGTTTTTCTGTTAACGCAACTACATAATCAGCAGATAAATTCTCCATAATCTTCGTTGCCTGCGAAGCCCGAAATTCCTTTAAAATTGCCAAAGAAGTTTCAACCGGTAATTTCTCAATTACTTCTGCTGCTTTCGCCGGTTTCATCCCGCCGATTAATGCCAGATATTGCTTGATTTCAGCCTCTGCTGCCGAAGCCTCTTTTGAACTTTTTGAAGTTTTCCCGGAAGCCTCCTTCAAATGAAGCTTTTCCCATTGGAGTTTTTGGATTTCAAATTCCTCTCTTTCCTCTGCGAGTTTTGCTTCCGCCTTCTTCAATAAATTTTCCCTGGCACGAAGGTCATTCTCCATTTCTTGCAGCATTTGGCTGCGCTTTTTTCCCAATTCAACTTCTTTGACCACATTTTCCAATCCAGGCAAAACACTGACAGCTTCTAAAGCTAACTTGTTCATCTGAAGAAATCCCAGCACATCACAAAGCCATATGCCTAAAACAAGGATAAATATTAGTAATAACGGTATGCAAAAACCCATCAAAAACCGGCCCACTCTTTAGACCTCCTTATATCCACTCATCCTCAGCCATACCCCGTCAATTGTCTTGCGACTGTCAGTCCCCGGTTCACGTTTCTTGGTCCTGGCGATTAAAACGCGATGTCCCCAACTCATCCAAAAACTCGATCTCAGCATGTAATTCGGCAGTTTGATACTCCCGGTAAGCTTTTTCTTTCAATTTATCAACGATCTTTTTCTCTTTCGACGCCTCAACCAGCCGTTGCCGGGCATCCGCTACTTTCACTTCACAAGTTTGCAGATGGGCTTCATCTAATACCACCATCTGTTTCAGCCAGGCAGAATAACGATCATAATGAATCATTGTCGCCAAATCCAGATTACCGGAGACCCGCTGCCGATAAGCATTTAACATCTCATCTTGCTGTGCCCGGCGGTACTCCAACTGTCGTTGAGCTTCGTCCCTTATATACTGCGCCTGGCGCAATTCCTGTTGCCGCTGTTCTTCAATGCGGGTTCTCAGTTTCAATACGGTGTCCAGTTTAAACTGAAACTTTTTCATCCTTTGACTACACCGCCCATCATTTGAATCAACTGATTGACTGTATCGTTATAGGATGCTTTTTCATGGACTCCTTGTTGTAAAAAACGATTAATTTCACCAATCATCTGAATGGCCGTATCGATTTTCGGATTACTTCCCCGACTATAGGCCCCAATATTGATTAAATCTTCATTATTTCGGTAGGTTGCCATAATGTTTCGACATTCTCCGGCCGCTTCCTGATGTTCGGAAGTGGTCAATTCTACCATCAACCGACTGATACTGGCCAATATATCGATCGCCGGATAATGATTGAGATGGGCCAATTGTCTGGAAAGAACGATATGCCCGTCTAAAATACCCCGGACTGCATCGGCAATAGGTTCATTCATATCGTCACCTTCGACCAGTACCGTATATAGTCCGGTTATACTCCCGGTTTCCGCTGTCCCGGACCGTTCCAATAACCGGGGAAGCAATGCAAAAACGGAAGGGGTATATCCGCGCGTTGTCGGCGGCTCTCCAATGGCTAAGCCCACTTCCCGCTGGGCCATAGCAAAACGGGTCACCGAATCCATCATCAGCATTACATTGGCGCCTTGATCCCGGAAGTATTCGGCAATAGCCGTTGCGACCATGGCTCCTTTGATCCGGACCAAAGCCGGTTGATCCGACGTTGCCACCACAACCACCGAACGAGCCAACCCTTCCGGCCCCAAGTCCCGCTCCAGAAAGTCACGGACCTCACGTCCCCGTTCACCGATGAGCCCGATCACATTGATATCGGCTTCAGTATTTCGGGCAATCATTCCTAACAGAGTACTTTTTCCCACACCGCTGCCTGCAAAGATTCCAACCCGTTGTCCCCGGCCACAGGTGAGCAACCCATCGATAGCCCGTACACCCATGGCCAACGGAGTGGTAATTCGTTTTCGATACAACGGATTGGGCGGTGCGGCACTTAATGGATAAAAGTTGCCAGTTAACAGCGGCCCTTTTTCATCCATTGGATTTCCAAGGCCGTCTAAAACCCGGCCGAGAAGGCCTTCACCGACCTCCACCCGGAGTTGTTGCCCAGTAGCGATAATTTCGGCACCCGGACTGACCCCCGGCATATCTCCCAGGGGCATCAACACTACCCGGCCCGACTTAAAACCTACCACTTCCGCAGAGACATATTCCTGTTCCCTAAGTTTTATAAGGCAATGTTCTCCCAGATTTACTGCTGGTCCATCGCCTTCAATGGTCAACCCCAATATTTGATTGACCCTGCCCGTTGACTTCACAGTTTCCATCGAGCCGAGCAGGGTAAGATATTTATCTGCATAAAAATTCGGAAACCCCGACTTTTTCATGATAATCGTCCTATTTTAAGCAATTCCGTCATAATCCGTTCACATTGAACCTTCACTCGGGCATCCACATTCCCGATCTCTGTTTCCACAAAGCACCCGCCGCCCTTAATAGCTGCATCCGCTTCAAAGATGATGGGTTTGGGTTCACTGAGCACCTCATCAAAATCCAATCCGTCTTCAGCTGTCAATCTCTCCAAATCATCGGGATGTAATCGGACTTTGATGCGGCTGGCTCCGGCGACTTTCTGTAGAGCCGCACGGATCATCTCCCGAATGGCCTGATTGTCGGTTCGCAATTCCATACCAACAATCTTTTCGGCGATGGCTACTGCCAACCGAATTAATTCCGGTTCAGAATCAGCAATCCGTTCCGCTCGAAGCATTTCTGCTTCATTCAATAAAGCCAGCGCATTTTCCAAATGGCCGGCTAATTCCTTCCTAACAGCGGCCTCACCAGCCGCACGTCCAGCTTCAAAACCTATTTGCTCTGATTGAGCTTTGATTTTCTCTGCTTCAGCAACAGCCGCCGTCAATATGGATTCTTTCTCCACCCGAGCTTGATCCAGTATTTTCTCAGCTTGTTCTTTCGCAGCGGCTAACAACTCTTCCGGAGATACCTCCTCTACCGGATGTTCTACCTGTTCGAGGGTATCCAGGGAGTCTTCCCAAGCTTCTCTAGAGACAGGGGCAACAACCGGCAAGGGGACCTCGATAACTTCTAATTGACATGGATTAGCTTGAATACACTGCTCTGATTTAAAAACCTTAGACAACGAGCTGATCCTCCTTGCCGCGGGATATAATCAATTCTCCGGAATCTTCCAACTGCCGAATGATGTTGACGATCTTTTGCTGTGCTTCTTCCACATCGCGCAAACGGACCGGACCCATCAAATCCATATCCTCTTTTAGCATCTCAGCAGCACGTTTGGACATATTCTTCATAATCAATTCTCTTACCTCTTCACTAGAGGTCTTAAGCGCTAAGCCCAAATCTTTAATATCAACCTCACGGAGGAAGCGTTGAACCGCTTTGTTGTCAAGCGACAAAATGTCTTCAAAGACGAACATACGGCTCTTAATCTCATCAGCCAATTCCGGATCTTCTTCGGCCAATGCTTCCAAAATCGTCTTTTCAGTTCCCCGGTCAACCCGGTTCAAAATTTCGACCATCGGTTCAATACCGCCGGCGATCGTAAAGTCATGCATGACAAAGGAAGACAATTTCTTCTCCAACACCAACTCCACTTCACGCAAGACTTCCGGAGAAGTCCGATCCATGGTCGAAATCCGCCGGGCCACTTCCACCTGTTGCAATGGAGGCAACGAAGACAAAATAGCTGCAGCTTGCTCCGGACGAAGATAAGCCATAACCAAAGCAATGGTCTGCGGGTGTTCATTTTGAATAAAGTTCAGCAATTGGCTGGGTTCTGTCTTTCTAGCAAAATCAAAAGGTCGAATTTGTAAAGTAGCTGTCAGTTTACTGATAATCTCTTTCGCCTTCTGTGCTCCAAGGGCTTTCTCCAAAATATCCCGGGCATAATCAATTCCCCCGGTAACAATGTATTCCTGAGCGATACAGATCTGGAGAAATTCCTCAACCACCTGGTCCTTAACTTCTGTGGAGACCCGCTTTAAGTTGGCAATCTCCATTGTCAATTCTTCAATTTCATCCTCACGCAGTGATTTCATAATATTGGCAGAAACTTCTGTTCCTAATGAAACCAATAAAATAGCCGCTTTTTGCTTTCCGGATAATTCCTGCGTTCTTGCCATAAGGCCCTCCGCTATAACACTGTATATTTAAAAGTTAGATAAGGCATGAGGCACGAAGCTCGAGGTATGAGTGTACCAGCATGCCTTCGTCATCTATATTCGTTCATTCATCGATGTCGCCTGCAATGTCTAACCGCGATTCTCGCGCCTATCAATAATCCTCAGACAGCCAAGACCTGAGCAATGAGGCGATTTCTTCCGGTTTTTCCATAGCCAGCTTTTCCAATTGACTGATCCGCTCAATCCGCATCCGTTCTTCCGGGCTCAATTCGATAACAGCCGCTTGTTCCATCTGAGCATTACCGTCGATCATGGTATCGAGACGGCCACCAACTCCGGGGATATTCCCCTCAGCTTGAGTCGGACCGATCACCACTTTTTTCAAAACAAACAGCAATCCCACGATCAATAAAGCGACTAATCCATAATTTATCATGGTCTGAATGGGCAATCCCGTTTCCTTTTGAACCTCATTGGTCTCGGGCTGTCTTGTAAATTGAATGGTTTCCACCGTCAACATATCGCCACGTTCTTCGCTAATACCGACTGCCGCAGCGATCGTATTCTCCACTTTTTGTCGGGTTGCCGCCGGTAAATTGCCATCAACCCACACACCAACGGATAAACGTTTAACTTTTCCCGGAGCACTGATTCGAAACTCTTCAACCTTATTAAGTTCATAATTAACCGTTCGTTCCGACTTCTCGGAACGATATCCGCTATTGTTGTTATCAACAGCTTTATATTGCGTAATATTGGAATCGGTGCCAGGAACACCCATTGCATTTCCGTTTGAAGCCGATTGATGGATTTCACTGCGTTCCTGTTCGCTACGGGGCACACCGGCTTCACCATAGGTTTCGCTTTTGATCTCCTGATAGTCCAAATCCAAATCCGCATTAACCCGAACCACAGCTTTGTTAAAGCCGAATACTTTCGCCAACATGCTTTCCAAGCGTTTTTCAGTTTGGGTTTCATATTCGATCTTTGCGGCAAAAGTATCTGTAATGGTACTGATTCCCGGTTTCATTCCCCGCCTGGAACGAAGCTGAGCCGTTAAATCATTGGCAAAGTTATCAATGATCGTTACATTTTCCGGACGAATACCGGTGCTCGCCGCCGTCAAATTGGCAATGGCCTCAACCTGAGATTGGGAAAGTACGCCAGGAGCCCGTAGCTGCAACTGAACGGAAACGGTTCCTTCCGGTTTATCCTCGGCAAACAAGTAATCCGCCGGATCCGGAAGATTGAGTAAGACTTTGGCATCGGAAATACCATCCATTCGTTGAAGGGTCCGGGTCAACTCACCGGCAATAGCCCGTTGACGATTGATTTCATTACTGAAATCAGTGGCACTGAACGAGTTTTGATCGAAAATTTCCCAACCAACGACTCCCCCGCGGGGAATTCCTTCTTTTAATAAATTAGCCCGTACCGACACCGCGTTGGGCACCTCAATACCGCCTCCGGATGTAGTACGGTATGGGATTTTCATTTCTTCGAGATGAGTAATAATGTCACTCCGGTCCGCTTCAGTAAGACTGGAATAGAGCAACTGATACCGAGGCGCATTAGCCCAAACCACCACAAAAATGATCAAGCCGACGACTAAAAGCATAACCACTCCGGCTATAATGCGCCGGGTGTTATCCATCTGGCTCCATAAATTCTTCAACTGCGTTACTATTTCGTTCAAAAGATAACCCTCCGGCTCGAAGGTAGATTTGAAAACATTGAGGGTCTATAGTGACCACATTCAATTATTTATACCGTCAAAATAGACAACAGTCAACCTACAAAAAGTAACATCATCGGGTACACTATAGACTCATGCTAAAATTGAGTCCGCATAATCTCCTGATAGGCTTCGAGGATTTTATTTCGCACTTGAATAGTCATCTGCAACGCTAACGTTGCCTTTTCAGACATCACTGTAGACTGATGCAAGTACTCCAGTTGGCCGGAAGCCAATTTGGCATTCATCGCTTCCGACTGTTGTTGCAGGTCGTTGACTTGTTTTAAAGCATTTCCAAGAACCGACTCAAAAGAAACTGCAGCTTGTTTCGACTCCCCGGAATTTTTCTGGATACTCTCCAGCCGGGTTAATGCGATAGGATTAATCCGATTAATCATGGTTCACCCCTGCTTCGTTAAATTTATGCCCGACCCATATCCAAAGCTGCCCGAAACATATCTTTGGCCGCATTGAACGCCGTAATATTTGCTTCATACGCACGACTGGCACTGATCAAATCGACCATTTCAGCCACGATATTAATATCAGGATAGGCGACATACCCTTCGGCATTGGCATTCGGATGAGACGGATCATAAACCATTCGCGGAGCTCTATTATCCGTTTGAATCCCGGTGACTCGAACCCCGGCCAATTGAGTCCGTCCTCCTTCTGGCGTCATAGCGGTTTCAAGGGCTTCCGCAAATACAGGGACCTTCCGACGATACGGCCCACCCTCCGGAGTCATCGTCGTATTGGCATTGGCTATGTTATTGGATATCAGATCCATTCGCAAGCGTTCTGCAGTTAATGCACTGGCACTGATTTCGAAATTACGGAATAAATTCATTATCATGCTCTCCCTTCAATAACCATTCGCAGCCGGGACATTCCCCGTTTCCACGAAGAAGCCAATGCCTGATAAAACATGGAGTTTTCAGCTACCTTTGCCATTTCAAACTCAACATCTACATTATTGCCGTCTACCCGCATGGTGGTCGAATTATCTTTAATTGTCGGCGGAACAATCGGCATCCCGCCAATTCCCCGGAAGTGCTGGTGATGAGTTGCTTTCATTTCCAAATCCGGCCCTTGGGATGCTTGTTGCATTATCTTGGCAAAATCCAGATCCACCCGTTTATAATTGGGCGTATTCACATTGGCGATGTTTTGTGCAAGCAATTGACTCCGATACGCCGCTTGGTCCATCGCCCGCTCCAGGATGCGGCTGGATTGGGTTTCCGTTAAATTCTTCCACACAGGTATCACCCCGTCCACTCTCAAATTAAAATCATCTTGTCTAACTGGCACTATCTCTCTTGAATATCGGCTTAATCGCCTGAATAGTTTAGTGATATTTGTACCAACCTTTCGGCAAAACCCCTCAAATTCCTTCAATTATATTCAAAATAATGTCTCCTTTTCCGGCAAACAGGTAAAAGTCCATTAGGCCCCAAAGCCAGGGATACTCTAAATTTCAGCTCTAAATTAGCCTGATAATATGGCGCTATTTTACAACGGTTTCTGTCAAACCATCACGAACAGCTTTCCAAATAATTTTGGGGTTCATTTTAGGACTAAAAAAAAAGACCCGGTATACACCGGGCTAAAACTTTCTTCATTTCGCTTTAAAGGTCTGACAACAGGTTTCATCAACCGAGTCCGCCGGAGTTCCTGCCAAATTCTCCAGCTTCGCATGGGGTGAAACTCCACCCTCAACATCCGATTGAATGATAATTTGCTGTGCACTACAAAGATTTCCGTTAGTCCAGTATTGGCAATTGTCGACGGTGCAGTTGACATCAGGCATATTTACTCACTCCTTCATCTTAGTCTTTTTACGGAGGGGATCACTCCAGTGAGTAAAATACCCAAATAAACTGCTGATTATTCTTAAAACCCCATGAAACAAGAAAAGCTGCACCATCCGTGCAGCTTTAGGAAAATTAAAAATTTTCGTATTGGAAATTCGGTTCCACCTTGGGATATTTCGGATTGACCAATACTTTCATCTTCGGGATGGGCCAAAAGATAAAAATGGCTTTACCCACTAAATTATCATATGGCACGAATCCCACATCCGGATCGCGACTATCCTTGCTGTAATTACGGTTATCTCCCATGGCAAATACTGCCCGCTCCGGTACAGTGGCAAAATCGTAATCCGTTACCATCAATTCTTTAATATAAGGTTCTTTCAACTCTTCACCGTCAACATATACTTTACCGTCGCGAATATAAATCGTCTGGTTAGGTCCAGCAATAACCCGCTTAATATATTTGACGGTAGGATTTTTCGGATATTTTAACACGATAATGTCGCCGGTTTTGGGCGGACGTATTCGATATATAAATTTATTGACCAACAATCGTTCGCCGTCCCATAAGGTAGGCTCCATGGAACTGCCTTTGACCAGGAACGATTGAACGATAAAAATCATAATAAACAGGATCGTAATTACCGCAATGGCAAATGCTTCAACATTCTCGCGAAACACGGATTTTTTGATCTCCAACATGGAACGTCCTCCTAACAATGGACAAACTACTATGGCATCAGCTGTCCCGACGTTCTTCGATACGGGCCGATTTACCGGAACGTTCACGCAGATAATACAATTTCGCCCGGCGGACCCGTCCTTTACGCATTAATTCAATTTTATCCAACATCGGGGAATGAACCGGGAAGGTCCGTTCAACACCGATACCTTGGGATACTTTTCTCACGGTAAAGGTTTCCTTCAAACCGCCATGGCTGCGGCGAAGAACAACGCCTTCAAACACCTGAATCCGTTCTTTACCGCCTTCCACGACTTTTACGTGAACTCTGACAGTATCACCCGGTTGAAAATCAGGGATATCCGTACGCATCATTTCCTTTTCTAACGTATCAATAATGTTCATTGGCTGAACCTCCTTTCAAATCGAAACTAGTAAAATTTATTCTTCTTCAAGCAACCGCTGATCTTCTTTGGTCAGCACCAGTTTTTGAAACAAATCCGGCCGACGCTCGGCTGTCCTTTTTAACGCCTGTTTACGGCGCCATGCTTCGATCTGCGCATGATGACCGCTTAATAGTACTTCCGGAACTTTCATCCCGTTAAATTCAAACGGGCGGGTATATTGCGGATAGTCCAGAAGATCCTCGGTAAATGAATCATGAACCGCCGAATTTTCCGATCCCAGCACTCCCGGGACCAACCGGGCAACGGCATCACTGACAACCATCGCGGCTAATTCTCCGCCGGTTAAAACATAATCCCCAATGGAGAGTTCCAAATCAACCCAAGCGCGAATACGCTCATCAAATCCTTCATAATGGCCGCAAATCAGGATCAAGTGACGGCGAGTTGCCAGTTGGCGCGCACGTTCCTGCTTAAAGACTTCGCCTTGAGGTGTCAACAAGATAACCGTAGCATCAGGCTTCACCGCTTTGGCAGCTTGCAAAGCCCGGTAAATCGGTTCCGGCTTTAAGACCATCCCGCTACCGCCGCCATAAGGTGTATCATCAACCATCCGATGCTTATCATAAGTGAAATCCCGATAGTTTACAAAACGGAATTCGATAAGCTGTTGTTCTTGAGCACGTTTTAAAATACTATGATTAAACGGGCCCTCGAACATCTCTGGAAACAAGGTGAGGATTTGAATCAGCATTGGTTCACTCATCGAGCAAGCCCTCCGGAAGATCCACCAGCATTTTGGATTGGGAAAGATCGATCTCCCGAACCACTGATTTCAATGCGGGGATCAACACCTCTTTCCGGTCATTATTTCGGACCAGGTAAACATCATTAGCTCCGGTTTGAATCACTTGTTCAACACGACCAAGCATTTCCCCGCTAGTCGTAAAAACCGTTAACCCCTCAATCTCATCGAGATAATAACGTCCCGGCGGCAACTTTGGTCGTTCATTGCGGGGAATACATAATAACCCTCGGCCTAACGCTTCAGCAGCATTCAAATCATCGATCCCCTTAAACTTAAGTAACACAAATTGCCGAAAGGGCCGATAGCTTTCAACCTGAAGCTCTTTGACTCCCAAAAGACTTTTTAAGAAAACCCGCTTTAATTTTGCGAACCGCCTTGGATCATCGGTCAGTGGTACTACTTTAACCTCACCTTTAATCCCTTGGCATTTTACAATTTCCCCAACAGCAATCAGATCGGATCCATCCATCGAAAACCTCACCGGTTGGTTAACTCGACCGCAACTTTTTTATTATCCCGCATTGCGCAGGACTTCACGACCGTACGAAGGGCTTTGATAATTCGGCCCTGTTTCCCGATGATTTTACCGACATCCTCAGGATTGACAGTGATCTCGATTAATGTTTGATTGTTTCGCTCAAACTCCTCTACAATGACGTCTTCCGGGTGGTCAACCAAGGCTTTGGTAACTTGTAAGACCAAATCTTTCATGGTAACACCTCACTCATTTGCCAGAAGCTTCAGCAATAACGCCAGCCTGCTTCAACAGCCGTTTTACGGTGTCTGAAGGTTGTGCGCCTTTTTTAAGCCAATCCTGGGTCTTTTCTTTATCGATAACCAATTCCACCGGATCAACAATCGGATTGTAATGTCCGAGGATTTCGATGAAGCGACCGTCGCGAGGAGCTCTGGAATCAGCGACCACCAAACGGTAAAAGGGTCTCTTTTTGGCTCCCATTCTATTTAAACGGATTCGAACTGCCATTTCTTCACCTCCCAATCTTAAATGAATGATATATTTTTATTGCCTTGTAGAGCAGCATTCTCTACATGAAAGGCAATTTGGGTAACTTTCCTTTGCTGCCGATCTCAGCCAACTGTTTCATCATCTTTCGGCTCTGCTCAAACTGTTGCAATAGCCGGTTAACAGCCTGGACACTGGTCCCTGATCCGGCGGCAATTCGTCGACGGCGGCTGCCGTTAATGATCGACGGATTGGCCCGTTCCTCTTTAGTCATGGACTGAATAATCGCTTCCAGATGAGCCATTTCCTTTTCGTCAATCTGAACCCCTTTGAGCTGCTTGGAAAAGTTTCCCGGAAGCATTCCCAAGATTTGATCGAGGGGCCCCATCTTTTTCATTTCCCGCATTTGACCAAGAAAATCATTAAGATCAAATTCGGCTTTACGCATCTTGTCAAAAAGGGTTTTCGCCTTAACCGGATCCACATTGGCTTCAGCTTTTTCAATCAGTGTTAATACGTCGCCCATGCCCAAAATCCGGGAAGCCATCCGCGATGGATGAAACACTTCAAAGTTTTCCATCTTCTCGCCCATGGCTGCAAATTTAATCGGGCATTGGGTGACGGCCCTGACTGACAAAGCGGCACCACCCCGGGTATCACTGTCCAACTTGGTAAGAACCACACCGGTTAAAGGAATCGCTTTCCGGAAAGCATCAGCCACATTGACCGCATCCTGACCGGTCATGGCATCCACAACCAGTAGGATTTCTTGGGGATGGACATTCTCTTCGATTTGTTTTAACTCATCCATCAATTCTTCGTTGATATGCAAACGGCCGGCAGTGTCAATAATAATCACGTCCCGCTGATAGGACTCACCATATTTCACAGCTTCCCGGGCAATCTGAACCGGATTGGCTCCCTCGACTGTAAATACCGGAATATCCAGTTGATTCCCCAACACCTGCAATTGCTTAATCGCTGCAGGACGATATATATCCGCCGCAACCAACAACGGCCGTCGGCCCTGTTTTTTGAGGAATGCGGCCAATTTGCCGGAACTGGTGGTTTTACCGGCGCCCTGCAAACCAACCATCATAATCACAGTCGGTGGATTATCCGCCATTTTTAGCGGTGATTCCTTCTCACCCATCAATTGGGTCAGCTCATCATAGACCACTTTAATCACTTGCTGGCCTGGGGTTAAACTGCTTAAAACCTCCTGGCCGATGGCCCGTTCCTTCACCCGGGCGATGAAGTCTTTCACCACTTTATAGCTGACATCAGCTTCTAATAACGCAAGACGTACTTCCCGAAGGGAATCTTCGATATTTTTCTCGGTAAGCTTACCCATACCGCGAAGTTTTTTGAAGGTTTCCTGTAGTTTATTGGAAAGGTTCTCGAAAACCATCTGCGAACCTCCTGTTTTCCAGTATTGATAGTATATCTATATTGCCACCGGCCCATATCGGCCATTCGAGCGTCTGTTAAAATTCTTACTCCGTGGCCAGCAGCTGTTCAATCTTTGACTGTATCTTGGAAACATAGGCCTGGCCTGGATGTTCCAATGGAATACTCTCCGCTAAGCTATTCAGATCGGCATTGATGCTTTTTAATAAAGCTTGTTGCATCAAAAAGCGTTTGAGCAAACCCAATTTTGCCTCATATTCTTCCAAAATACGTTGGCTCCGGTGTAACAGATCATGGACTGCCTGGCGCGAAACAGCTTCTTTCTCGGCAATTTCAGTCATTGACCAATCCTCGTTATAATAAAGATCCATGATCTTTTGCTGTTTTTCCGTTAACAATCCGCCATAAAAATCATAAAGCAAGCCGGTTTTAACCAGGTCTTCCACTTTCGCCTCCGAATGCGTCAAGTAAAATTACTTAACAGCGATAGTATACCTCCACTCTACCGGATTGTCAAGTAAATTTCCTTGAATGATTAGATATTCTAAAACTGCCATTTTAGCCCGCTTTTGTCGAATTACCGGAAATAGCAGGACTTTTATCTCTAATCCCGAAGATGTCATCAAAATAGCGAAAGGCGGTAGACAATGACTAAAAAATTGATCACTCTTTTGACTTTAGCATTTTTGTTGATAACAGGAACCCAAACCGTGCTAGGCAATGACTTAGCCGACGACCGTTCGACCAAGGATTATAGTGTGGGTTGGCAGTATTCCCGCCCCATGTATGGCCTTGCCGTTAAAATCCCAGTGTCTGAAGGCTACTTTATCCAGCCGGTACTCTCCTTTAACACATCTGAAGACAACACTTCATCTAAAGGATGGTATTCAGCCGGATTACGGGCCTTTATCAATCTCCCCAAACGCGAAGATTTTCAGCCCTATACCGGAATTGGTGCTGGACATTATAAACAATACCGTGAAACCAATCATGTCAGTACCGATTCATCCTCTAGCAACAGTTATGAAGCATTTATCGGCTTTGAGTACCAAAAATATGTCATTCGTCCTTCTGTGGAAATCGCCATGGGAAGTTACACGAAGAAAAACGGGGATCATTTTGGTGGATTCAGTTTGAATGTGGGGTTAGCTTACTCCTTTTAGCCATGGGAAAACCAATAAAAGTTGCGGTTAGCGGGAAAACGGTCAATGAACCACCTGTTTTGAACCGATATCACTATTGACCGGGAACATTCCCGCCCATCCGCAGCAGACCCTGTTTTTACCGGTGTGTTTGGCTTCATAAAGAGATTTATCCGCATATTCAATTAAACCTTTGACATCGACTGCATGTTGCGGCAACGTGGCTACACCCAAAGAAACGGTGACCGGCGCCTGTACATCTTTCAATTGTTCAACCGAACGCCGAATACTTTCGGCAATCTGCATTGCCAGTGCATTCGCGCAATTTCGCAAGATCACGGCCATCTCCTCCCCGCCATACCGGGCTACAATATCTCCTTCCCGGACGGCTTCCACAATCACTCCGGCCACTTTCTTCAAAAGCTGGTCTCCGGCGGGGTGCCCAAAGGTATCATTATACTTCTTAAAATTGTCCACATCGATCATTATTAACGAAAGAGTCCTATCCCGTCTGACTGCATCTTCAATGATCTCATTAAAATATCTACGATTATAAAGTCCGGTTAACCCGTCGGTATCGGCTTTCCGTTTCTCTTGCTCAAGCTGAATGGCATTTTGCAAAGCGATACTGGCTTGATGAGTAATACTCACCATGATCTGAGATTCTTCTTCAGAGATATTTTTCACCTGATAATCAGCAACCACGACCGCCCCGACAATGGTCTCATCTTCGATGATAAGGGGATAAGCAAA
This sequence comes from Bacillota bacterium, assembly GCA_029776205.1. Taxonomy (GTDB): domain Bacteria; phylum Bacillota; class UBA4882; order UBA8346; family UBA8346; genus JAKOSX01. Next base: position 13,964 of record JAKOTQ010000096.1, read on the forward strand.
CAGCGATTTAACCGGTGTACCTGCAAAAGCATGAATCAATTCGGTATGCTTATAAATATCCGAGCATAACAAAGGCTTTTTAAAAACCAAAATCGGAGCCAAAGTCAAACTGTATCGTGTCAAAGGATATTCGTGGTAACGATCGATCCAGTTTTTTTCCCATCCAAACTCATCAGCTATCCGTAATTTTCCTTGCATATCAAAGATCATCACAGCTGCCATGGGTGTAGCACTATGTTCATGTATTGTTTTGAGCGTTTCCGCAAGAATCTGATTTACATCGGAACTTTTGGAAATCTCCTTCAGAAAATGATTCAAGCGTTGAAGATCGTTGTTTTTCCGAACCAAAGCTTTGGTTGACACTTCTTCAACCATTAAATACGTATGATGTACCAGAAAACCAGCAAAAAATCCAGCCATATAAAGATAACCGGCACCAAGCAACATCGAGACCATGGACTGACTTCCGGCGAAATACGCCCCAGTAACATAGATCCCAGCCATCAATGTACACCAGCCGGCCAAACAAATGTAACCCCCACGAATGGCCGCTGCCACCACTGGCAGAAATAAAAATGGATAAAGTCGGCTCTCGGCTCCGCCGGTCCGGGCAATCATATAGGCCGTAAAAATCACATCCATTCCCAGCACCAAATAACGCAACGGACGCATCAATAAATTTTTAAGAAAAGATATCCAAGAGCCGAGAAGATTCCATACAATATAGATTCCGGCCAATATATAATCACTGCTGCTTCCTTGGACTCCCAGCGCCAAACTAATGCCAACTCCATGCCAAGGAGCCATTTTCATCCGAATATCCATTAATGAAGTTATAAATGCTTGGTGATGATTGCCGATCACATTCGTTTTGGATTTCACGCCGTTTCCTCCAACCAAAACCAATATTTGTTCGAAATATTCGTTAATAATTGGGAAAATTCCTGCTTTTTCCGTTGAATCCACCATCAGTCATTCCGTTGACCGAAAATAATTCCAGACCCTAAACGAACACATCGGTTTCATCCTTCGACACCGACAATTAGCATGTTATCCCAAGCCCTCCTAGCCCTCACCGATTTATTGGAATCTGATGGAACCTGTGATTTTTTAAGCGATTGAACTGGACGAAAAGCATTTTCCAATGTATTCTAAAATAGATGTGCCATATTTATTTACACCACCGAAGGAGCGTTCATCATGACCTCAAGTATACTGGCAGAACAAACCCTAACTCTTTTTATGATTATCATTATCGGATATATCGCGCGCCGTACCAACGTTATCAAAGCGGATATGACCAAGAAACTATCGGATTTTTTACTATACGTAACCTTACCGTTATTGATTATCACTTCATTTAATTTTCAGTTTTCCAAAACCATGTTAGTGAACGGAGGAATCATTTTAATAAGTTCATTTGCAGCCCATTTTGCCGGTTACGGGCTGGGGAAATTATTGTTTGTCCGTTTTCCGGCTTCTAAAAGAAAGATATTAGTTTTCGCTGCCGTGTTTTCAAATTGTGGTTTTATGGGAATTCCAATAATTGAAAGCATCTATGGAAAAGTCGGCGTTTTCTACAGTTCCATCTACCAGGTAGCTTTTAATCTTCTGATATGGACTTTGGGAATTATCATTTTCACTGAAAAACTGGACCGTCAAACCGCAAGGTCAACCCTTACCAATCCTGGAATTATTGCGGTATTTATCGGAATGATTCTTTTTGTCTTCTCCATCCCGCTGCCTGCCCCTGTACTCAAAACTTTTTCTATGGTTGGTTCGATGACCACACCGTTGTCTATGATTATCGTCGGTGCAACCCTAGCCGAATGCCGATGGCAGGAACTTTTCTCCGACTTATCCGTCTATTATGGCAGCCTGATCCGATTGATCATCCTACCATTAATGACTATGGTAATACTCAAGTTTTTTCACCTGGACCCCATCGTCACCGGTGTTTGCGTCCTCTCGGTCGCAATGCCAGTCGCCGCAACAACCGCTATCATTTCCGAACTGTATGACGGTGATACTTCTCTGGCTTCCCGCCTGATTTTCCTTTCCACGGTTTTTTCCATCATCACCATTCCAGGGGTTATGGTGGTATTTGAAATTTTTTCATAAGTTCCGCACAGATCGCTATATTTTACCGGTTACAGTTATATAAAACCCGTACCCGCAATAAAAAAAGGCCGAATTCGGCCTTTATTTACACCGTTTTCCTTTGCCTTTCCGATCCCGGCATCTTCTGGAACGATATGGGCATTCGTCCCAAGGCACAACCATATACACAGGCATCGGACACATGGGCATCGGGTTATAATTGGGCGGACAGGGCCTTACCATCGGAGGCACCGCCGGAACCGTTCCCACCGGAGGCTCACTCGGCGGCATAGGCATCGGCACTGGCGGTACAACCTGAGTCGGCGGCGTCGCTGGCGGTTCCATCGGCATCGGTAAGGTGACAGCCGGCGGTTGAGCCGTCGCTGCCGGAATACAAATAACCTGGCCAGGAACGATCCGATCGGGATTGGTAATCTGCGGATTGGCAGCCACCAATGCTGCCAACGTAATATGATGACGCCTGGCTATTTCAAACAATGTATCCCCGGCACGAACCGTATACAACATTCCATTGGGACAATGGATGGTCGTTCCGCCCGGAATACATATTTCCTGTCCAGGGAAAATTTCATTGGGATTAGTAATTTGCGGGTTTGCCCGGATTAATGCATCTAACGTTACACCAAAACGCTGAGCGATGGAATACATGGTATCTCCAGCAACCACACGATACATCCGGCCGCCCGGACACGGCATATCCGACCCTGCCGGAATACATATCACCTGTCCAGGACGGATCACATTTGGATCAGCAATGTGAGGATTGGCATCAATTAAGCGTTGTAGCGAAATATTAGCCCGTTGAGCGATGGAAAACATGGTATCCCCGGAACGTATAGTATACAGATGTCCATTGGGGCACGGCGGATTCATTGCGATGTTTTCCCCCATTGAACTTTCATTTATTTGATCAGACATACTGGGACCTCCTCATCAATCAAGCTTAATGTTCTAATGTAACATATTCTGGAGTCCCGCGTTTGGTCACACCTGGTACAGATTTTTTGCAAACATAAGAACACCTCCGAAACTTCGGAGGTGTTCATTGATAAATATCCTTTTTTATGCTTCCTCTCTGAGCCGTTTTTCCAAAGCATCCAACTGATCGTTAAGCTCTTTCGGCAACCGATCAAATTTGGCATAATGCTCACGGATAGAAGCAACTTCTTTCAACCATTCTTCCCGGTCCACTTTGAGCAATTCTTTCATATCCTCATCGCTCACATCCAAACCGGTACGATCGATAGCATCCACTGTCGGCATATATCCGATCGGGGTTTTCACCGCTTTTCCTTCGCCGGTCACTTGTTCGAAAATCCACTTCAATACACGGCTGTTCTCGCCATAACCCGGCCACAACCATTTGCCGTCGCTGGTCTTGCGGAACCAGTTGACGTAGAAGATCTTCGGCAATTTGGAAGCTTCGGTTTTGGTACCGATATTCAGCCAGTGAGCGAAGTAATCTCCCATATTATATCCGCAGAAGGGTAACATCGCGAAGGGATCGCGGCGAACCTGACCGATATTGGCAGAAATAGCCGCTGCTGTAATCTCCGAACCAACGATGGAACCCATAAATACGCCATGATTCCAATCAAAGCTTTGATGCACCAACGGAATAGTGCTGGGACGGCGACCTCCGAAGAGAATTGCCGAGATGGGCACCCCTTTCGGATCTTCCCATTCCTGAGCGATAGCAGGACATTGACTGGCCGGTGCCGTAAAGCGGGCATTGGGATGTGCAGCCGGAGTTTCCGAACCGGGTTTCCAGTCCTGGCCTTTCCAGTCAATCAAGTGATCCGGAGCAGGAGTTCCAATTCCTTCCCACCACACATCACCATCGTCAGTTAACCCTACATTGGTAAAGATGGTATTTTTCCCGATGGTATGCATAGCATTGGGGTTAGAGTCATAGGACGTACCAGGAGCTACCCCAAAGAATCCGGCTTCAGGATTGATGGCATACAATTGCCCATCCGCACCAAATTTCATCCAGGCAATATCGTCTCCGATGGTTTCCACTTTCCAACCGGGAATGGTCGGAATCAACATAGCCAGATTGGTTTTACCACAAGCGCTGGGGAATGCGGCAGCAATATATTTGGTAACACCTTGAGGATTGGTAATTTTCAAGATCAGCATATGTTCGGCTAACCATCCCTCTTCGCGGGCGATTACTGAAGCAATCCGCAAAGCGAAACATTTTTTACCCAACAACGCATTTCCGCCATATCCGGAACCATAAGACCAGATCATCCGTTCTTCCGGGAAATGGCTGATATATTTCTGTTCAATCGGAGCGCATGGCCAGGTGGAATCTTTTTGCCCTTCAGCCAGCGGTGCACCGACTGAATGTAAACACGGAATAAACTCGCCATCGCCCAATACGTCAAGAACCTGTTTACCCATACGGGTCATAATCCGCATGTTGACTACAACATAAGGACTATCCGTCAATTCCACGCCAATCTTGGAAATCGGTGAGCCGATCGGACCCATCGAAAAGGGAATTACATACATGGTCCGGCCTTTCATACAACCCCGGTAAAGCTCTTTCATGGTGGCCTTCAATTCGTTGGGGTCAACCCAGTTGTTGGTCGGACCTGCTTCCTCTTTGGTTTTAGAAGCAATATAGGTGCAGTCCTCAACCCGGGCAACATCCGAAGGATGACTCCGGAACAAGTAGCAACCCGGCCGTTTCTCAGGATTGAGCGGTTGGGCCATACCCGAATCCACCATTTCTTGGAGGAGGCGCTCATATTCTTCCTGCGACCCGTCACACCAGTAAATTCGGTCAGGCTGACAAAGCTCTGCCATTTCTTTTACCCAGTTTTGCAGCTTTGTGTTCATCTCTTTACTCCTCTCACTCTACTTATTTGATTTATATAAAATGACAATGCACAACGAAAGACGGAATCAGATTTAGGATAACCAAATCCGCTAAATAAACTCAATTTAGTTTAATTGTAAAGAGTGCGGGAAAACCTGTCAACCGCTTTCCTAACTGTATACAATACACAATAGCCGTTTTATTATTTAGTCTATAATATAAATTTCGGTATTAAACTCCAAATCGCTGTTAAGGATTGATGAAAAATTTTATGCAATTTTGTAAAAAAGACCATTCCAGTACGGAACGGTCTTTTTTAACTTTAACCCGCGATAACGATAACATTTATTAACAACAGGAATTTCGGCCTGCCAAGAAGATCCGCAACACTCTTTCAGTCGCATCGATGATTAATTCGGTAGCTTCACGAATCGCAGTCTCCTGACTCACCGGCCCGGCAACGATCGGAGCCACAGCCGCCACCCCGGTTTCATAAATCGTTTGATACTCGCTATCTAAAGCTCCCGCTAACGCAATCACCGGGACCCCAACAGTCTGGGCCGTTTTTGCAACGCCACTGATGGCTTTCCCCATAACCGACTGTCGATCGATTCGGCCTTCACCGGTAATGACCAGCGACGCCCCTTGAATTCGTTCACTTAACCTGGTTGCTTCCATCATCAACTCGATTCCTGAAGTCAATTTGGCATTTAAGAAGGCCATCATACCTGCTCCCAAACCGCCGGCAGCTCCAGCGCCGGGAACGTCAGCTACCGATTTCATCAGTTGTTCCTCAATCACCCGGGCAAAATTGGCCAATCCTTGATCTAACTGTTCAATCGCTGCAGGACTGGCTCCTTTTTGGGGCCCATAAACGACTGCTGCACCTTCCGGCCCAGTCAACACATTCTTGACATCGCAAGCCACGACAAACTCCGTCTGGGCAACCCGTGGATCCAATCCGGACAAATCGATTTTAGCCAGAGAATTTAGCTCCTGCCCCCCTTCACCCAACTCAAAACCGTTGGCATTCAAAAACCGCACTCCGAGAGCTTTGGCCATACCCAAACCGCCGTCAATCGTCGCACTGCCTCCGATACACAATACAATCTTGGAAACCCCTTCGTCCAGAGCCGCAGTGATCAGCTGTCCTGTGCCAAAGGTTGAAGTTTTAAGGGGATTACGCTCATTTTCAGCCAAAAGCTGCAAACCTGATGCTGCAGCGATTTCAATGACAGCCGTGGATCCATCCCCAGACAAACCGAAAAAACCGGTGATTAACCGTCCCAAGGGATCCTGCACCAATGTTTTGACAATCCGCCCACCGGTCGCTGAGATAAAGGTATCAACCGACCCCTCGCCTCCGTCCGCCAACGGGATTTTTTCCACTTCGGCATCAGGAAGAACCTTCTTAACGCCACGTTCCATCGCCAAACATACTTGGACAGAAGATAAACATTCTTTAAATGAGTCCGGTGCTAATACAATTTTCATTGGATCACCCGTTTTTCTAAATACTTGAACTTCCTGTTCAATTTTTACAAAACCGCCAATATTATTATAATTATTTTTATTTTGGTTTGTAAATAAAAAAATCCCAGCATCTTGAAATTTTCTGGCAAAAGTCAGAAAACCATGAAAGCGGGATTGCTAATATCAATCATCGCAACTCTTGTTACGCTGGTATTTTCTTTTATTTATAGAAATTATCGAATGATCCCTCGACGATGAATACTTCAGTTTTTCTTCGATGAAAGCACTGCCTCATAAGCTCGTCGTAAAAATTCACGGGATTCATCCCAAAGATTTAACGATTGAATCTCAGGATAACTGAAAAACCGGACATCCCGTCCTTCAGGATTGACCATGATGGTTTTTTCATACTCCATCAAAAATAAACAGGTATCAATATGGATGTGTTGTTGGTTTCGGTACCAGCTGTAACGGAAATTTCCCAAAGGAAGCAATATTTTTGCACAAACACCGGCCTCTTCAACGACTTCCCGCAAAGCAGCTTCTTCGGCTGTTTCTCCATTCTCAATATGACCGGCAGGAATGATCCAGCGCTCCCGATTGGAATTACTGGTAACCAACAAAAACTCATATCGGCCTTCGATATTACGGCATACAATGCCTCCAGCTCGGTATTCCAAAGGAATTTTCGTTGACATCATCGACTTCACCTATTGATCAAAACATAATTTTTTGGCGGCGGGCCCAAATATTACTAAGTACCCCAACAGCAACCAGACTGGCGATCATCGAGCTCCCGCCGGAACTAATAAACGGCAGTGGAATACCGGTAATCGGCATAATACCGATATTCATTCCGACATTCTCCAATACATGGAAGAGAAACATCGAAATAATTCCGACTGCAATCAAACTACCCGTTTTATCCCGGGCCTGAAATGCGATACGTAATCCCCGCCAAATAAAGGTAAAGAAGAGAAAAAGTACGCCAAACCCTCCGACAAAGCCCAACTCTTCACATAAAACAGCAAAGATAAAATCCGTATGATTCTCCGGCAAATATCCCAGACGCCCCTGCGTTCCCTGGAACAATCCTTTCCCCGAGAACTGCCCGGATCCCACTGCAATCACGGCCTGAATCACATTCCAGCCACTTCCGTGCGGATCCTTCTCCGGATTGATAAAACTCGTTAACCGATTAACCTGGTATTCCTTAATCGGCATCGGAATACCCAAATACTTATTACCCAGGAACATTAATGCAACACTTAAGATCCCTGCCAGAACGACCACTAGAAGTTTTTTACCGGGCGCTCCGGCCATATACATCATGATAAACATGAAAAAGATAAAAACCAGACCCGTTCCCAAATCCGGCTGGAGCATAATCAGGAAAAGAGGTACACCCATATAGAAAAAAGGACCGATAAAATCATAAAAGGATCGTAAACTTTCCTTCTCAGCCAGATATTTTCCAAACAAAACAATCATGAGTACTTTGGAAAATTCCGACGGCTGAACCCCAAACAGCCAACTTTTTGCCCCGTTTCTAACCGTTCCAAATACTAATACCATAACCAGGATAATAATGTTTGACCCATACAGAAGTTGAGCCATTCGATCCGAAATCCGGTAATCAAAGGATAGAATTATCACCATGACGATTAAACCGATGACCACCGCAACCAGTTGCTTTTTGACAACATAAAACGGATCGCCCCCGGTAAGTTGGGTTTTATCATTGGTGGCACTATACACCATCAACAACCCGACAATCACCAACAAACCGACAACCACCAGAACAGTATAATCTAAATTTTTCAGTAGCCGGCGATCCATTTGAACACTTCCCTCTTGGCCTTATCTTTCACGTGACATCGTAACTAAACGAATGCCATCGAAAGAAATTGCACTCATTTTGATTGCCGCATGATATCTTTTATTTCCATATTATCCTGTAGATTCCGCTTTTACGTCTTTATCGTTTAATTCTCTTGACAGGAATATTGGCAATCAATGCCGTCGACCGTTCACCGGCATTGAGTTTAACTTCCATATTCGTTTCATCGATCTCCATATATTTAGAGATTACTTGAAACATCTCTTCTTTTAAAGATTCCATTAATCCTGTACTGACACTGGCCCGATCATGGACCAACACTAGCCGCAGGCGTTCTACAGCCATGTTCTTGCTCGCTGTATCCTCTTTAAAAAGTCGGTTAATAAAATCCACGTTAATCCCTCCTTTGCTGATAATCCGGATTCGCCGCCTCGCCTATTGATTTAAAAGAGGTCATCTATTCCTCTACCGTATACTCGAAATTACTTTTTCAATAACCGTTTAATCCGTTCAAAAAATCCCAAATCAAAATCGAGAGACATAAAGGGAACGTCTTCTCCCTCAATCCGGGCTACGATGTTTCGATAAGCTTGTCCGACTCGGGAGGACTGCTCGCTTACAGCCGGTTCGCCTTTATTCGTTGAGACGATAATGCTCTGATCATCCGGAACAACCCCGAGAAGGGTAATGGCTAAGATATCATTGACATCATTGACGTCCATCATATCGCCCCGGCGAACCATATCCGGACGGACCCGGTTGATTACCAGTTTAGGGTCAGTTATCTCATAGGTTTGAAGCAATCCGATAATCCGGTCAGCATCCCGTACTGCGGAGACATCGGGAGTAGTTACGATAATCGCATCATCTGCTCCGGCCACTGCATTTTTGAATCCATGTTCGATACCAGCCGGGCAGTCAATTAAGATATAATCGAAATCCAACTTCAATTCTTCACAAAGCTCCACCATTTGCTCAGGTTTGACCGCATCTTTTTCCTTAGTTTGAGCCGCTGGCAGCAAATAAAGGTTATCAAAGCGCCGGTCTTTGATCAACGCCTGACGAAGTTTGCAATTTTTTTCAACCACATCGATGAGATCAAAAACAATACGGTTTTCCAATCCCATGACCACATCAAGATTGCGCAAACCGATATCCGCATCGATCAACGCGACTTTTTTTCCACGAATGGCCAGCCCCGTCCCAATATTTGCACAGGTGGTGGTTTTACCCACTCCGCCTTTACCGGATGTAATGACTAATACCTTGCCTGACATTAAACGCCCTCCTCATATGTATCAACTATCAATTGAATTTTTCCACGATGATCTGTTGGTCTTTGACCTTGGCAATCTCCGGGCGAAAATCTTTGGTACGTTTCAGCTTCTCACCGCCCCGGGCGATCACATCGGCAATCCGCAACTGAACCGGATTGATTTGAAACGCGAAGATCCGGGCATTACGGTCTCCTTGCATTCCGGCATGGGCCGTTCCCCGTAACTTCCCCATCACAATAATGTCTCCGGAAGCCATCACCTCGGCTCCAGGATTGATATCTCCCCAAATCAGTACATTGCCGTCAAATTCAATCCGCTGCCCGGAACGTAATGTTTTCTTAATTGTAAACGTCGGAACCACATGTTCACCATGAATCGCTTTACTCTTGGAGGCCGGACGTTTAACCGGGCTAGCCGATTCACCGGTACTACGTAAAACCAACCCATTTTCCTGAAACAAACGAATCAACGCGGCCTTTTCCTCAGTATCAAGTTGCCTGTTTCCAAGCTCCAGATTGATTTTGGCGCCATTAAAAAAATTATGAGAGTTCTTGAGATGATCTCTCAATTCCTGTAAATAGTTTTCAAATGGACCGGCTTCCGGAATGATCAACGTAAGACCGGACCGATACCCTTTAAACACGATATTATTACCGGGCAAACTTCCCGGTTGCATTAAGTCACCATTATCCGAGAGTGGCATGATATCTCCCTATATATTTTTTTAGAAACTCTAAGAGGTTTAACAGTAATTAATTCGCTGTTCTTAAAGAAAAATCCTCCTCAAAACGGAGGACACAAAAGGTTTTGATGGTTTCCCCAGCCCTCCGTTGACTAGTGAAGACCAACCCTTCGTTTCAATTTAACCGACAGATTATGACCATCTGGATCACTGAGGAGTAATGCCTGGCGTTACCCGAAGATTTTAATTTGCAGCCGATTGTACCGGACCTGCCGAAGTTACATCACCGGATGTTAGCGAAGCCGGTTGACTAGCCGTAATTTCTGAAGCCGGCGAGGATACTACCGGTTTTTTCCCTTCTTCGGAATTTTCATCTCCAATCCCGAAATAGGCTTCAAAGATTTTCCGAGCAATCGGTGCTGCACCGGCACTTCCGGAGCCCCCCTGTTCCACGAAAACAACCACGACTATTTCCGGATTATTCGCCGGAGCATAACTGGCAAATACACCGCCGTTGTCATAACCGTAACGTTGAGCCGTCCCAGTCTTACCGGCTACCGGGTATTTATCCAGTGGGAACCCGCGGAAATAAGCTGCCGCCGTTCCTCCGCTGATAACCTCTTCCAAACCTTTTTTCACAACTTCCAAATCTTCAGCCGGAATATTCAGCTCCCGAACTTTTTGAGCCGGAAAGTTTTTAATGATTTTTCCCGATGCATCAGTGATCTTCGACACTACCCGCGGACGGTAAACCACACCGTCATTGGCTAATGCCGCATAAAACTGAGCCAATTGAATGGGAGTGACCGTCAAATATCCCTGTCCGATACCAAAATGCAACGTTTCCAATGGATACCACTTTTTATCGCGGGTATTCTTCTCTTTCCACTGGCGATCAGCAACAAACCCCTTCTTTTCGCCCGGATAGAGATCAATTCCCGTAGGCTTCCCAAATCCCAGATATTTGGTATACTCGGCCAATGCATCAACACCCAGTCTCCGGCTTAGTTCAGCCATCACAATATTGCAGGAATTTTTCAAACCTTCAATGATGGTTTGCCGGCCATGGGGCGCTTGTCTGCCGGTAACCGTCCAACATTTAAACCGATTTCCCCAAACCGGATCATACCCATTGCAATAAAAGTAATCATTAACGGTAACTTTATTCTCTTTTAAAGCCGCCAAAACCGTCACCGGTTTAAATGTCGAACCCGGCGCATATTCTCCTCCGATAGCCCGGTTTAACAAAGGCGTCAGTTTGTTATTGTATAAATTATTGGCAACCTCTTTCGTAATAGGACCTACAAATAGATTGGGATCATATCCCGGTTTGCTGACCATGGCCAAAATATCGCCGTTCCGGGGATCCAAGGCAATCGCTACTCCGGCTTTGGCGTTTTTATACTTTGTATTCTTCTGTAAATATAGCAAATGCTCTTCAAGAGCTTTTTCAGCCGCTTGTTGAACCTTATAATCAATAGTCAAATGGAGATTATTACCGGGCTCAGGCTCTTTCGTTTCCAATTTGGCTTTACGCCGCCCGTATATATCCACTTCAAAGACTTTTCCTCCGTCGGTGCCGCGTAGATATGATTCAAACGTGCGTTCCAATCCGCTCTTACCGATCAAATCCCCCAGTTTATATCCGTCCGCTTTCATGGCTTCCAGTTCTTTATCATTAATCTCCCGGATATAGCCAAACAAATGACTGGCATATTCACCATATTTATAATGCCTTACAGGTACCTCATCGACTTCCACCCCAGGCAGATCCATCTGGGCTTCCAAAATTTTAATGGCAGTGGCCGGATCAATATCCTTTTTAATCGTCACATATTGATAAGGACTCCGGTTGTTTTTCGGATCCGGTTGCAATTTAGCCTCAATCTCACTGACGGACATCTTTAAAATTTTAGCCAATAATGCTATCACTTGCGGTTTATCTTTCACATCTTCCGGAACAACCGTAACATTTCGGGAAATTCGGGTTGAAACCAATATCTCACCGTTACGATCATAGAAATATCCCCGAGGAGCATTAATTCGCACGACCCGTGTTTGATTTGCGCGGGATTTGACCATAATCGTAGCACCCTCCATAATCTGTAGCACCCACAACCTGGTGATCAGCAATAAAAAAATAACCAGAATCATCCCGGCAAATGTTTTAAATTTCGGTTCCAGTTGCTTGGAAATGGACTCCTTCACGTAAGAAGTACCTCCAATTCATTTTCATTGGGCTCAAGCTTCCCGCTCCGCTATATATTTCTCCATCCTCAGCAGGAAGTAATAGAGTATCGGTGCTAGTAAACTGTTGTAGACAGCCAACGGGAATATCGCGGATACAAACAGCAGACTAAAGCGGTAATTGGCATGAAAAGAAATATGCATCAACAAATTGAATGACTCAAAGATAACGGTTCCTAAAAAAACAGCCAACGTCGGTACCAGAAGATTATCCTTAAAAATCAATTTTTGGAGAAGACCTGTCGAAAATCCGGCGGCCATTTTCACCAATGCCCCGATACCGATGACGCCTCCGGATAAAACATCCATAAAAAGCCCGGCGATCAACCCCAAAAAGGCGCCTTTATAATAGCCATGATACAAGCCGTAGGCAATCACCAGAATTAAGATCATGTCCGGCTTAACAAGACCGAACAGTTCGATTTCTGCCAACCAGGTTGATTGAACTGCAATCAACAAAATAACACTGATGGCCAATATCACAAATCGCATCATTCTCCTCCAGGCAGTATCGGTGCAGAAGATTCCGAAGATACCGGATCGTGTTTTTCCTTGATAACAAAAACGATATGGAGCTTATTGAGTTTGACCATCGGCTGCAATATGGCTTTAGTCACCATCTTATTGGGACCATAACTGACTTTAACCACCCGCCCGATGGGAATTCCCTTGGGGAACAAATCACTGGTTGCAGCCGTAATAATAATATCGTTATTCTTTAAATCGGTGAAGAAATTATCGACAGCCGGTTTAACCGTACACTCTCCCAAATATCCGCCACCGCCAGTCACGATCACCATGTTTTGTGTCCGTTTAACCATACCGCCGATATAATTTCCGTCCCGGGGATCGGTTAACAGGATCACTTCAGCGGTATTGTCCCGCACTTCCATGATTCGTCCTACGACTCCTTGAGGGCTGATGACGGCCATATTTTTCTTAAGGCCATCATTTTTCCCCCGATTAATCGTCAAAGTCCGGCTCCAGTTACTGGGATTGACAGATATCACTTCAGCAGCGACCATTTCATGGGCTTGGGCTTTAACAAACCCGGCCGCTTCCCGTAATTCTTCATTTTCCTTTTGCAACTGTTCTAGGCCGAGCTGACGGGTTCTTAAACGCTCTATTTCCTTGCGGAGCAAGTCATTTTCAACTTTTAACTGAGCCAAATGAGTGACCGTTTTCCAACTGTCATGAATGACTATTCCGCAATAGCTGAAAATACTTTCAAGCGGAGCCATTGCTGTATTAAAAAAATACTCTACTTTCCCTTCGCCGGCCCGTTCCCGGGAGGTTACAAACATAACCCAAGTTAATAACAGAAATATTAAAGCGATGATCAGAAATCGCCGATTGGCAAACCAATGCATTAAGATGCCACCTTATGCCATTTTTTTATTGGAAATCAACACCCGTTTCAAAAGGTGATAATCTTTTTCCAATGCCATTCCCGTACCCCGGGCAACACAGGTCAACGGATCCTCGGCTACCTGAACCGGCATTCCGGTTTCTTCTGACAACAACCGGTCAATGCCGCGCAGCAATGAACCGCCACCGGACATCACAATGCCTTTATCCAAAATATCAGCAGCCAATTCCGGCGGAGTCCGTTCCAACGTAAGCTTCACTGCCTCCACGATGTTGGATACCGGTTCGGATAATGCTTCATGAATCTCTTGGCTGGAAATATTGATCGTTTTCGGTAGCCCGGTAAGCAAGTCCCGACCCCGTACCTCTTTGGTTTCCGTTCTCCCGTCGGGATATGCTGAACCGATTTCTTTTTTGATATCTTCAGCGGTCCGTTCGCCAATCATTAAGTTGTAGTTTCGTTTAATATATTGAACGATAGCTTCATTCATTTCATCCCCGGCAACCCGAACCGAACGGCTAGAAACGATGCCTCCCAACGAAATCACAGCCACCTCGGTCGTTCCGCCGCCAATATCGACGATTAAATTACCGGTTGGTTCCTCAACCTGCAATCCAGCACCAATCGCCGCCGCCATGGGCTCTTCAATCAGAAAAACCTCACGGGCTCCAGCTTGAATACCAGCATCCATAACCGCCCGTTTTTCAACTTCCGTCACACCGGAAGGAACGCCAATAATCAACCGGGGCGATAAAACCCCCACATTCTTTCCTGCTTTGGAAATAAAATACCGCAACATTTTCTCAGTCACATCAAAATCAGCAATGACGCCATCCTTGAGCGGCCTGACCGCCACAATGTTTCCAGGGGTCCGACCGACCATTTGCTTGGCTTCGGTTCCTACAGCAAAAATATTGTTGGTCTCTTTATCGATAGCAACCACTGTCGGTTCCTGAAGAACAACCCCTCTTCCCTTCACATATACCAATGTATTGGCAGTCCCAAGATCAATTCCCATATCCTTTGCAAAACGTCCGAAAATTGATTTTAACATTCATGTAGCTCCTTCCAGATCATATTCATAGCTGAAACTAAATACAACGATTTTTATTGCATCTCTAGAATTTGACCGGTCCGGTGACCGACATATTCTTTCAATATCGCCTTTCCATGATGAAGGATATAGATTTGATCTGAAACCGGAGATTGCATCCACAATCTTGCGGCTTAAACCAAATATCCATACTCCTTAAGACTCACAAACCGATTATCGCCAAAGATGATATGGTCAATCACATGAATCCCAAGAATCTGTCCAGCTTCCTGCAACCGTTTGGTTAATCGCAAATCATCCTGGCTGGGAGTCGGATCACCGCTCGGGTGATTATGAGTCAAGATCAGGCCGGCACTGTTCATTTTAACTGCTTCTTTAAAAACTTCCCGGGGATGAACCGGTGAAGAACTCAAAATGCCGATGGCCGTTGTTTCCACCTTTAGCACCTGATTTTTCACGTTTAAGTGAACCACTTTGAAATGTTCCCGATCCAGATCCTGATAACTGGCTTTGAGTAAATCATAAACATCCTGAGGCCCTTTGATCGAAGGAAGCTGCACCGGGTTACTGGTTAGCACACGTCTCCCAAGTTCGAAGGCTGATTTGATCTGAACGGCTTTCGCCATCCCGATCCCCTTCACCTTGGCTATCTCGGCGCAAGATGCCCTGGCAACTCCGCGTAAATCTTTAAAATGAACTAATAGTTCTTCGGCCAAAGCCAAGGCCGTCCGCCCTGCGGCACCGGTCCTGAGAATAATCGCAATTAATTCTGCAGCCGAAAGGTTTTCCGGTCCGTGATGAATCAATCTTTCCCGAGGTCGTTCCTCCAAAGGTAAGTGTTTCATCGTCAACCGTTCCACCAATGAATCACCTCGCTATGGATACCCCCAATTCCCGAAGAATCATCACCAGTTTGCTCAGGGGAAGCCCCACCACATTAAAATAACAACCGTCGATCTTCTCGACCAAAATTGCTCCCAGGCCTTGTATACCATACGCACCGGCCTTATCTAAAGGCTCGCCAGAGGCAACATAAAATTCAATCTCTTCAGGGTCTAACTTCCGAAACCAAACCTTGGTTTCAACATAGTCAACCCGCTCAATTTTTTCGGATGCATCAACAACGGCAAGACCGGTAAAAACCGAATGGACTTTTCCACTGAGCTTAGTCAACATCCGAACCGCATCTCCATGATCTTCAGGCTTACCCAAAATCACACCGTCGGAGACAACCACCGTATCCGCTCCGATCACCATACCCGTCGTTATATTTGCAGCAACTGAACGGGCCTTGCGCAAAGCCAATTCCATAACAGCGGAAGCAGGGTCCAGTCCCGGCGGGAGTTCTTCAGATACATGGCTGGGAATAATATCAAACTGACATCCAATCTGACGGAGTAATTCGACACGTCGTGGAGACATTGAGGCTAAAATTAAAGGTTTCATCATTCTTTCCACACACTATTTGCAAATTCCAGAATTCATATCCGGCGATATGCAATAACCCCTAGAATAATTCCAATGATTGTCGCTACATTCAAATGAATTTTAAACCCCAATGTCAGCGAAAATGCATCCGCCAAACGAAATGTTTGGGCATTCATCTCCGCTGTAGCTCCGGTTGCCATAAATGGCAGATAAGGACGTAACAGTTGTCCCAAAATTGTCCCAGCGATAAAACCGATTAAAATAAAAACAATCAATAAAATCCAATTAGGAGAAGAACGGCCTGCCATTGATTCACCTTCCAATCTTCACGGGAATTCCACATCTATATGACAAAATCCTTTTCAAATTCGAAAAAGCAGTTAAAAATATTTGGTATTCTTAACTAAAATAGGGAAGAAAATTCTTCGGGCCCTAATCACAAGAAACGACCCCTCCAGGGCCGTTTCATGATACTGTCTTCGCCTTTTCGACAAATTGTTTGATTTTCTCTTTTGATTCTAAACCTAGTCGGAGAAACCGCATCCGGACAATTTGCTTGGCAAACTTATCTTCATCCGTGCCATATCCAACCACTTCCACTTCGGCCTGGATCTTGCCATGTCCGGTCAGAACAAACTGACATTGATAAATGCCCAACGGAACTTCCCGGTCTGCAATCTTTTGCATTTTAAGGCCGCCTAAACTGATATCCCGCATAAAACCGCTGATCGGTTCATCCTGTCCCGGAGTCATCAATGATACGATAATCGAATTCGCATTTACCCGTTCAAAACGACGATACATTTTTCCGTCCTGGCCCAAACCATTCACTCTCCTTATCTTTTGCCTAGGGGATTGGACGAAGTGGAATGATCAAACTCCAGCATCGATTCCTAATATACCTCATATCCTTTAGCAAAATGTTTTAAAAAACACTGTATCCAAAAACCACTCCGCCAAAACGCCTTGCATATCCTCGCCAAACTGTTGGTAATCCTCAAAATAATAAATTTCTGTCCCGTCGACACCAAAAATCCGGGTATCACCATGAGCACGACAAGCCGAAACAACCTGCGAAACCGTTTTTCCAATCAAATCTCGTTTGTGATCAACCAACGGTGAGATCAACGCAATGGGAATTTCCGGGTGCTTCTCCCGAATGGTTTGGATCCAGCCGATCATATTAGCTAAAAGCATCGATGGTTCCAGCACCTCTTCTCCAGGGCCCCATTCCACACCTACTGTGATATAATCTACAACCGACACATCACGAATCAGAGAAGCAACCATGGGTTCAAACCGAACCGGTCCATCAAAACACAAATTCATCAATTGAAGATTTAACTTTTTCGCAACTACAGTCGTCCAGACTTTACGGGATGGGCTCACTGCCGTGGCCCGTCCCAAAAAACCGCCGTAATGAATCCAAGATTTCCGGTTTGTCGGATTGATGGAAATTTTCGCGCCCTTATCCACCCCTATTGCTTTTATTTTCGCCGGGAACCGGTGATCCAGTTGAATCTCTACTTGTTTATTCCCGGGAGGAAGGGGATCAAATAGAACCTCACCGGAGTCCTGTTGAATACGGGCATCTTGAATAAGTAATCCATCCACATAAAGACTGAAGATTTGCTGTGGTTGACCATCTTCCACCAACAGCCGCAGCACCATCGAATCAGTCATAAAGGCCAATCGGATTCCGGCAGCATCTCCAGCCCCACGCTCAGAAAATCCCGGAAACAAATGAATCCGGTTGCTATCGATGCGCCAAGGCATCGCCCACGAACCTTCATCCTGAACCGAAGTAGCTCCTTCAAATTGAAACACCCGATCCCGATACGTATAGAATCGCATTGAAACACCTGCTCCAAAAAAACCCAATAAATACTGTAATTTTCGATATCCTTGACGGAAATCCTCTCAAACGGTGATATGAATATTTCTCAGTGATTGGCCTTAAGCCAATTGCTTTCCCCGGTTCCGAAGATAAAACCGGACAAAACTTTCAAAGGTATATTCTTCGAGCCCATCCAGATTGTCCGATACAGCCCTAAAAAAACAAGACGGAATTTCTCCTTGCATTAAATTCTTCTGTATACACGGATCACAACCTTTTCCAAGCTTTAATGGATGTACTGGACAATTGATGTCCTTACACGTACAAAAATGAGTAGTCATATCATTCAGTCCTTTCAACCTCATCAAAGTGAAGCCTGCCACCCCCCATCAACGTAAAGGGTATGACCATTAACATAATCCGAGGCCGGAGAGGCCAAAAAAATTGCTGCCCCGATCAGATCTTCCGTCTTTCCCCACCGACCTAATGGAACTTCTTTTTTGACCCAACTATCAAACTCCGGATCAGCCGCCAGCACTGCCGTAAGTTCAGTCTCAATATAACCGGGCCCAATCGCATTGGCCTGGATATTATACTTACCAAGCTCTGTGGCTAATGATTTGGTGAGCATCTTCAATCCACCTTTGGCAGAGCAATAATTAGCGATAGTTGGCCGAGCCGCTTCTGCATTGAGAGAAGTGATATTGATAATCTTTCCTTGACGGCGTTTAATCATATACCGGGCTACTGCCTGAGAAACGATAAAAGCTGATGTCAGATTAGTATCCATTACCATTTGCCAATCAGACAGCGACAGACTTTCAAACGGAGCCCGGCGATGAATACCGGCATTATTCACTAAAACCCCAATCGGCCCCACTTCTTGCTCGATGATATCCACCGTTTTGATCACCATCGTTTGGTTCGTCACGTCAAAGGCATAACCCATCACATCGTAACCCTCGCCTTTCAACTCACAAACCACCTTCTGAAGCTTCTCAGGATCTCTCCCATTGAGAATGACTTTTGCGCCATTCCGGGCAAACCCTCGGGCGATACTAAGCCCAATTCCCTGACTGGAGCCAGTGACCAAAATAATCCGTCCTGAAATATCAAATAACTTGTCCATCCCTTAAGATCCTTTCATTTTCGTTGTAATGCTGGTTCATAATACACGGTCCCCAGTACACAGTTACTTTGAGTTTAAAATTTCGGGTTTCCTATTTCGCATGGATCGATGGCGGGAATGCGTCCATGTTCTTATTTTCCCTTTATACTTTTAACTGTCCACTGTCAACTGTAAACTGTCAACTCTACTCATGCCTCACGCCTCATACCTTCCTATCATCCCGCCTCATTCCGCCAACTGTCTTACAGCGACAACCTTACCCAAATAAATCCGGTGGAAATCGCCGTTGGAATAATGTTTCAGAGTCGATGGATCCATGGTATCCACATTCAGATCATCGGCATAAATCTTTTCACACTCGATAATCAATCGAGCTTCTGCAAATGCAGGCGCACCGACCTTCAACGATGGAAGCGGAGTCAATCCTGCTGCAGCCACTTTGTCCATATCCCGACCGGATTTGGAACCCATAAGAGCCAATACTTCTTTATAACTCGGGTCAAAGGCCGTAATCGTAAATGACGGACTTTTCTCCATAAACTCATACGTATAACGGCTAGGGCGGACGACCACCATCGCCACAGGCATTCCCCACATTACGCCAAGACTGCCCCAACCGATGGTCATCGCATTAAACCGGCCGGGCTCATTTTCCCCGGCAGTAAGTAACAGGGAATCCTTCCAAAACTGAAAAACATCCAAATTTACTTTGTCCACAGGAATTTCAATATGTTTCATCAGTGCTCCTCCATTTCTTTAATCACTTTCAACTCCAGTTTTTAATGCAGTTTCAATGGCTTTTAATATCACTTTACTACTGGATGTTGCTCCAGTTACTCCATCCACTTGTAAAGTTTGAGCTTCTATAACTTTTTCGAGGATAACCTCAGCCGGTTTTCCCCGTCCGTTTTGATGCCGAATGAGTTTAATCTCTGTAATCCGGTGGTCTTCGACGACAACCTCAACATCCGCTGCGACCAGAATGGCTTCGCTCGAACCCCGGTAGGTCCCATCTTCAACCGTATTTAAATCAACATTAGAAATAGTCAGTGTCCGAACTGTTTCCCGGTGACGGCTCAACATGTATAAACAATTCACCATCATACCGGCTGCGATGACGATGGCAACAATCAGTCCGAACTTACGCCTCATCCGCTTCGTGTCCTTCACTAAAGATCCTCCTTAACGAGACTGCGCCATCGCTTGATTAAATCATTCAAAATCCGTGCAGTTATTCCCCAGATGGCACCATGTTCCGTCCGATAGACATAGACCTTAGAGCGATAACCACCCCAAGCCTGGTGATAGCGTTCCCCCAAGCCTAATTGGGCCGCTGGCAGCAAGCAAATTTCTTCGCCGGTGTTCCGATCAAGGTAGGAAGGGTGCAACGTGACCATGACCTGATACTCCTCAGGAGGATTTTCAGCAAAGAAACGAACCGGCAACGTAAACACTTTGGCTACCTCTTCCCGGTTAATCCGCATGGCGTCCAACCCCAATTGAGCCGTACCAACCACCACGTCAACGGTTGTGCCCATTAAAGCCACCACCGTATCTAAACGGCCAATGACTTGAATGACCGTTTCTGAAATTCCCAGTTCCTCCGCTGTCTCCCGAATGGCAGTCTGCTCCGGTGAAACGTCCTGCGCCGGATCTACACCGCCGCCGGGAAGACAAATCTCATCTCCCTGCGGAATATTGGCATTTCGCTTTTCAAATACAATATGATATTCATCATCGACCGGAATCAGTAGAACCATCACAGCTGCATTATGATAATCATCTTTACCACTAATTCCGGGAGAAGACGGTAAGTTCTCCCGTAATTTATCAAGCATCCCGATTTTCAGGTTATCACCTGCTTTCAGGTTTGAATGATAACTTCACTTGCTTCTCATTAATCAAATCAATCGGCTATTAACCGTAAACCGATAATCCCGGACACAATTAACGCAATGCAGAAGATCCGGGCTAACTCATACGGTTCATTAAAAAGCAGCATTCCCATAACCGCCGTGCCAACGGCTCCGATTCCCGTCCAAACGGCATAGGCAGTTCCCAACGGCAATTGCCGTAATGCCATTGAAAGCAAAAATACGCTCAATAACATGGCTGCTACTGTAAACACACTGGGCCAAAACCGTTGAAAACCATCTGAATATTTTAACCCAACCGCCCACACCACTTCGAACATTCCAGCCACAATTAAAATAAGCCAATACACAATGCTTCTCTCCCGGCCACAAACTTATATGTTAACCCCCGTTTTCCCCGGCACTGCCAATTCATCAATTAGACGAATCACCGTAGCTGTCGCGTCAATTAAGGGACTTTCTGACATCTTCGCTATATACGACTGCCGTTCCTGATAAAGTTGATTGATCATGGAGAGCAACCGTTCCTTGGATAACTCCTCTTCAAGTAAAACTGCGCTGAATCCCTGTTTTGCAAAGGAGCGGGCATTTAAGATCTGATCCCCGCGGCTGGCTGCTTTTGACAAGGGAATCAAAAGGGCTGGTTTCTTCAACGCCAGCAGTTCAAAGATAAAATTCGAACCAGCCCGAGAAACACAGATATCTGCTACAGCCAAGAGATGAGGTAGCTCTTCATTGACAAACTCAAACTGTCTGTAACCCGGCTGGTCGACCCTTTGATCGAGATTACCTTTTCCGCAAATATGAACCACTTGGTACCGTTTCAAAAGTTCCGGAAGAATCGCCCGAATGGCCTCATTGATGGTAACCGAACCCAAACTGCCCCCCAATACAGCTAATACCGGCTTACTTGAATTAAAACCGCATAATTTCAACCCTTTTTCCTTGGAACCCTGCAACAATTGGGCCCGAATCGGATTTCCGGTCAAATGGGTTTTTTCAGCCGGAAGATGTGCTAACGTCTCCGGAAAAGTGGCACAAATCGCCGTCGCAAAGGGCAACGATAACCGATTGGCCAATCCCGGGGTAAGATCGGATTCATGAAGAATGACCGGAATCCGGTTAAGCCAAGCACCTATCACCACCGGAACCGATACAAAACCGCCTTTCGAAAAGACAATATTCGGACGGAGCTTTCGCATTAAGGCAACTGCCTGCCCCAACCCCTGCACCACCCGGAAAGGATCGGTAAAATTCTTCATCGAAAAATAACGGCGGAACTTTCCGGTAGCAATCGGGTAATAAGGAATTTCGGCCTCTGTTACCAATTCCCGTTCAATTCCGGTGTAGCTGCCAATATAACTGATCTCCCAACCATTGCGGCGCAATTCCGGTACTAAAGCCAAATTAGGCATAACATGCCCGGCTGTTCCGCCGCCGGTCAGAATAATTCGCTTCATCTGCTCAACTCCCATCCATCACCTGTTGAATACCATGGAAAACCCGTTTCCAGATTATTATTATACAAATTAATCATTCCTTTTTAAACGTTTTCTGGAAAAACGTTTTCACTTTGTCTGTCGTCCGTTTAAGGCTGCTTTTAATCTGCCCACTGGAATGATTGCTTCCACCACCCTTCTCAGTCTTTTCATCGAAAACGCCGGTCTTCACCATTCCGGTAAGCAGCGTTTTTTCCAAATGCTCTATCCCGTCAATGCTGACATCAGTCTGTCTCACATTCACATTTATCGTCCGAATTTTAGGCGGATTGGTACGGTTATCGATCAGCTTAACTCGTTCCACCGACCAATCCAGACGGTCAATTTTACATTCTTTCGGATGCAACGGGGTCAAATGCAACAATTTAAATTGCCGCTCTTCCCGGCTGACCACCGCTTCTGTGATCGCCAAATTCATCGTGAGAAAGTGGAGATCCTGCTTAAAGAGTCCCAAAGGTGCCATCTCTCCGGCAATCGCCGCTACCTGTGTAACCCATTCGCTTCCATCCGGATGATTGACCGACAAATTGTCAATTTCAATTCGATTAAACCCAAGCCCAGTACGGACTTCACCCATCATCACATTGATTCCCAGCGTCTGAACGATCCAACGTTCCGCCAGATATCCAGCAATCCCGTTTCTCGCCATCAACAACATCAATATCAGAACCGCCGGTATCACCAACCAAATCCCGCGCCGAAGCATGACACCCTCCAATTCCCTCTGATTATCTACCTTTTCGGCGAGTTGATGCCAATTTCCTCCATTCGCTAAGGTTATCCGTTTTTTGATTATTTTACCGCAAATTCTGGAAACCTTATATATGATTCACTATAACCATCTCATTCATTATAAAAGAACAGATGGCCCTCAATCATGCCATCCGTCAAAGGAGCGTTGCCTATCGGTATTTTCGACATTATCGGCCCGGTCATGGTCGGGCCTTCCAGTTCCCATACTGCAGGGGCAGTACTTTTAGGCCTGTTTGCCAGAGCAGCTTTAAACGAACTGCCCATTCAAGCCGATATTGGTCTTCATGGTTCTTTTCATTATACCGGGGAAGGCCATGGGACCCATTTGGCCATTTTAGCCGGAATTTTAGGTTTATCACCCGACGATGAACGAATACCCTTCGCCAGTCAATTAGCTGCCGACCATCATTTAGTCTATCAGTTTAACCCTATCGACCTGGGAGAGGTCCATCCCAACTCCGCCCGGATCATACTCCGTTCTTCAACCCATACCGTTTCAGTCGACGGCAGTTCCCTTGGAGGCGGAAAAATCTCCATTTGGAAATTAAACCATTACCCCGTTGAGTTAAACGGTTTTTATCCCACCCTCATCTTGGTCCACCGGGATCATCCGGGGGTAGCTGCCAAAGTAACCGGAGAATTAGCCAAAAAAGGCTTGAATATCGCGGCGATGAAAGTATACCGGACTCAACGCAAGGGCGATGCCTTAATGTGTATTGAACTGGACCAAACGCCAAACCAAAAACTGCTTGAGACATTAAAAAACCTCCAGAATATCTCCGAAGTCCGGTTTATCCCGAAAATCATCAAGAACTGAAGGAACGGAGGATTTTATCACAGATGACGGATATCAGTTTAACTTATTTCATCAAACGGGCGACTAACGAAAGCAAACCTCTTTCCCAAATCTTTATGGAGGAAGAAAGCCGCGAAACCGGTCAAAGTATAACTGTCTTAAAAAAACGGATGGCCGACCGGATCCAAATTATGCGGGAATCTCTGGAAAAGGGACTGGCAACGCCCCAACATTCCCGAAGCGGATATATTACCGGAGGTGCTTTTCAACTACTGCAATATTCCGAACAAGGACGTTCATTGTTATCTGCAAATTTTACCAAACTCCTGGCCTATGCCATGGCCGTTCCCGAGGTTAATGCCTGTATGGGCCGGATCGTTGCCGCTCCAACCGCCGGTTCCTGCGGCGTACTCCCTGCCGTCCTGCTCAGTATCGCCCGAAAACAAAAAATGCCTGATGCAGTTCTTATCCCGGCCTTTTTTACAGCCGGAGGCATCGGCATGATTATTGAAAAAAAAGCTACTATTTCAGGCGCCCAAGGCGGTTGTCAGGCCGAAATCGGTTCTGCTTCTGCCATGGCAGCCGGAGCCCTGGTAGAAATGGCCGGTGGTACTCCTGAACAATCGGATCATGCAGTAGCTTTTGCCTTAAAGAACCTGATGGGGCTGATTTGCGATCCTGTTGGCGGCCTAGTTGAAATCCCCTGTGTCAAACGGAACGCCCTGGGAGCGATGAATGCTGTTGCAGCCGCCGAAATGGCTTTGGCCGGATTAACTAGTCTTTTTACTGCCGATCAAGTCATTGAAACCATGGGAAAAGTCGGCAAAAGACTACCCGAAGAATTTCGGGAAACCGCCCAAGGCGGACTGGCCTCCCTCCCCAGGCCTGTTAAGCTTCACCGGGAACCGCCATCATCAGGAAGGGATTCGATATAATCCGCAATCATTCTGCGGTACTCCGGATGAACAACGTTAAATTTAATCCCGTAATAAAAAAACGATCCCTGATCCTTTTGGATATGAACTAAAGAGCCAGGAATCCGCAACGGAGGAGTATCAGGCCGCAAAGAAAACTGACAGATATATTGTGATTGAGGCAGCAGGTAGTCAGGAGAAAAGATTCCCATCCCCTCCATTGTCAGGTTTTGCAGATATCCGAGATGAGACGTTTGCGAATAGGGCTCAATTAATTTTAAGGGAATATGGGTGTGAGCCCTTCGGCAATTGCGCCGTTCAATAGTCATTTCACTCACTCCCTTTCACCAATAAAATGCTTGTTCCTCAAAAATACCATCAGACCGGATGGATTGCAGTGTCATCTGTAATCCGGATACAGATACTCTCATCTTTTTTAATTGCTTTTTCAAATGATTCAGAACAGTTTTGCCTCCATCAAGATCGGTCGCCGGTAACAGAACAGCCAAATGATCAGGGCCTATCAATGAAATAATATCACTTTTTCGAAAAAATTTACAGATTATTTCCTGAACATCGTTTAATCTCCTACATTTCATTTCGCCCTCATATCGCCTGATAACGATTATACAGGCAGTTTCTCCCCGGGAAACCCGGCGCTGTTCGATCATGATATAATTTGCAAACAGATCCGGATCACATAAAAAAGGGCCACTCGTCCGGTCATCAGCTCGTAGATTTGTAACCTCATTCGGAAAATGACCGCCGTTTATTTTGGTTATAGCCCGATATAACTCTCTTAATTCCCGTGAAGGCCTTTCACCCAACTCGTTATAAAGCATCGCCGAAAAGGTTGAATATCTTTCTTTGGCTTCCTGAACTTTACCCATTCTCCATAATACTCGAATTAAACTGCACACGATATCTTCGGCATAAGGATCAGTTTTTAACGCTTTTTCCAAGTACCACCGAGCAGTTTCGTAATCTCCTTCTTCCATTAACCACCCAGCCAATTCTTTGGTTGAATTCAAATATAATCTCCGGTAATACTCACGCACCGGCGTTATCCAATCGACATCAGGATCTTCAGCTAAAAAATCTCCCTGGTAAAGATCTAACGCTTTCTTATAAATCTCCATCGCTTCCTGTCGTTTGCCTAAGCCATAACCATGAGCTGTATGGCATAACATTTCAAACTCTTCGAAATCGAGCCAACACGGGTAAGCCGTATTGAAAAAGCAAGTTCCCTTCCGGTAAATGATCAAGGAATTCAAAGCCGTACTGCTTTTTTTCAAATTTAGTGCTGTTTTCAAGCGGCAAATCGTCGTTCGTAATACTGCTGTATCCCAGGGTTTCTGATGTTCTGGCCAAAGAGTGGCCAGGATTTCTTCGGTTGGGACCATCAAACCTTTTTTAACGATTAAGTATTTTAAAAGCATCCACATTTTATGTTTGCTCATGATTCCAAGAGCGGTTTCCTCATGGGGTCCGATGATCCGAAAAAATCCCAAACAATAAATCTTCATCAATGATTGCCGCTCTGTCAAAGAGTTTATCATCACACTTCCCCTTTTTCGTATACTTTAAAAAAATACCATAACCATTCCTAAAGTTATGTCGATATATCATTTTCACCATGTGGCATTTTCTGTAAAAATTTGCTTTTTTACGAAAGTTTCTACCACTCGCCAAGATCTGATCGTCAACCGGAGGAATCTTCCCAGAAAAACAGTTTTAATAGCCAGTTCTTTTCATCCCATTCAAATGTGCTTCCTATTTTATGAATATCCTTTACCGAAATCCAGGACCGGCCTTCCATATCAATACAGGTCAACCGTTGATCCCCAATCGCGACTTGGGTACAATCAACATTCCAATGGGAATTCTTCCTTATGACTTTACCGATTTTTTCAGCATCAATCCAGGGAACATTCTGAAAGACCCTTCCCAAATCTTCAATTTCGCGACCGTTAACCAAAACTTTCAATCGATAGAGATTAACCCGATTCTCTTCTCCATTAAAATCCCATTTATACTTACCGTTTAATAGAACATTAAGAGCGTTTCCGCTGATATACCCCTTAAAATAAGGCTGATCATTGAGCCCCAGAATCAAATCTTCTTGCAGATTAAAACTCTTCACACTAAAATAGATTTCATTGTCCCACAAAAATCCATCCGTAGATGTCAGCTCACCAATAACATCCAGCGTTCTGGGTACTTCAACAACAGAGAAACCGCTCTGAGTCATCAGTTCCCCAAGAGCCTGAAGATGCGGTTGATATTTCCATTGTAGGTTCATTAACACTTCCGTCACTGCCTGTTCCAAATTAGCCCTTTTATAGATATCCGGAAAAAACTCAAGCCAGGCCCGTTCTTCTGCATCGACCCATCCCTGAACAATCGCATATTTCACCTTTACGGGCGTTCCCTTAGGAATGAGCTGAAACAATTTTTCAATATCATCATTTCTCATCCGAAAACATCCTTTGGATACCGGGTTGCCAATGGAATTAGGCGAATTATTTCCATGGATCCCATAGCCCTTGATGTTCAAACCCAGCCAATATTTCCCCAGAGGATTCGCAGGTCCGGGGGGAACCGGTTTGCGGCCTTGTGGATACCAAACAGGATTCACCACTTTATTCACAATATAAAAATCGCCAACCGGTGACGGCTCCGAAGGTTTCCCCACAGCCACCGGATATTTTTCCAAAAGATTTCCTCCATGATATACGTAAAGTTTATATTCGGGTATATTAATCATAATCTGCCAATCCATTCCATCAGACGCCCAGGTACAAGACTGACTAACACCAATGACCATCACGATCAATAAAAAGAACAACACCTGATGCTTTTTCAATGTTAAAAACCCCCCTAAAATCTGCAGGTCATTTAGCATACCTGACAATGCACAATCTCTCAAATTTATATGTGTTTACAGGTTAAACAATGACCAAACAGACAAACAAAAAAGACTTTATTAAAAAATAAAGTCCCAAACTATTGCAAACCGAATATGTAGTCTATGTACGACCTCCATGCTGCAAATCGGATTTCATCAGAAGCTAAACTTAATACCCAATTTATACCGTTCCTTCATTTTTAAATCATCTATACCCAATATCCATGTCAGGTTATGAATGTCCCATTCTAATCGCATTTTATATTTATTAACCTTCGAGCCGCCCATCGCTGAAACATTCCATCGCAAAGTACCTTCGTCACATCGGGCACCCACTTCCCAATATCCGGAATCCAAAGTTTTTTATCATCCAATGAGTACGTCTGATAGTAACCAGCATATAAGGTTGTCCGATGAAACCATTTTGTCTCATCGGTTAAACCAATTGAAACCGATGAACACTGACGCGGGCCGTTTCCTTCTCCAATTTTCAACTCCCAAGCAGCCCCCTTCAGATATTCCAGGCCCCATTTTAATTTCAATTCATAGCAGTTCTGACTTTCATATTCCAGCCTTGTAGTCATCCGTTGATTGAGGGGAAGATTCATGATAAACCACGGGTGAATTCCCCGTCCCTCCCCATTAAAACCCAGCACCAGCTCCCGCCGGCTCCCAAAGTCAGCTAGTGGCAGCGTTTTCCCGGACTCCTCCAATAGATTAAACCCCTGGAGGTTTGCTACAGACATAAAATTGCCATGACTTAACGGGAAAGCCAGTTGCAGATTTAGCGGGATTGCCGTCAGAAATAATCCATAGGTACGGGATTCCTGTTGTTGACGGTATCCAAACCAAAAACGCTCCCGTTTCGAATGATTTCGGCGTACGATGGCTATGGGTTCAAAAGCTCCCGTTCCGGTTGTAACAGTGGACATTACTGAACTTTTACGACTTTCATCACCCTCAAGTTCAATTCTGGTAGTCACACATCCAGTATCAGGATCAATCATAACTGGAGTAATGCCCAAACGAAACCGTTGATCTTCCTCCGGTTGATCTCCTACATAATGCGATATGTCAACCAGTTGCGCAGTTCTGCCGGGCAACACCGCCACCCATGGCTGCCGGTTGATCCAGTCACTTCGATTCACGCTAATCTTGCTGAAAATCGTAACCCAATCTCCGGCCGCCCTCATCTGTTCCAACGTGATCATCCCCTCCGTCGTTGAGGAGCTAGCATCGTTCGAAACCCTAAATAAACGGCTGACTTCGTCGCTGACATTCGTCATATCCACAATACATAGACTGTAAATTACTGCAGTTTGTACTCTGGATGAAGAAATCGACCAAAGCTTACCTAATATTTCATTAACCTTTGAAGACGGTGCTTTTATAAAAATAAGTCCCAGCTTCATATCATATTTCAGATATGGACTGAACTCCGCCAACTCAGTCAAAAGCTTTGAGTCAAGAAAACCAACTGGTATCCGATAAGTTTCCCATTCCACAAAAACAGTCCGCGGCGAGTCAGTCCCGCTTACAAGATATACCTTGTCAACTGCAGTAAAGGAATATCCTAAAGGACTTAAAATATCGGTGAGCACTGCTTCGATCGGCCTTTCCATATCGATCGTTGCGTGAACAACACCCTGTACTGACGGGTCTTTGATAATACAAACCCCATAATGCTTACTTAACGCCTCAAGCACCTGGGCCAGCGGAGCTTCTTTAAAAATCAGTCTGCTGCTTGCAAAAGAACGGGAACTTAATCCCAGAGCCATCACCACGATAATCCAGAAAAGGTTAACCCGTTTCATTCCTTGACAACCTCAGCCGTTATGAAGATCAACAATTGGCTGTCACTTTTCTCAGTGATTTTTTCCCTAAAGAAAAACCGAATAAGCGGGACATCTCCCAATCCGGGAACTTTTTTCTGGTCACTTTTTTCTTTGCTTAAGGTAAGACCCCCAACCATCATAGTCTGGCCCGGAGCCAATCTGACCACGGACTCAAACTCCCGGGTTTTGATTAAAATCCGGTCGACCTCTTCTTCTTCAATCCCACTGACCTTTTGACTGATGAATAACTCCAGAAAATCATGGTAAACCCGGGGAGTAACCTTTAGCGTGATTCCGGCCTCGACCGTTTCAGACTGATTGCTATAAGGTGAGTCCTCATCCGGACGTAAAATAATGGTCTTTTTGTCACCAACGAATAATTGTCCGGTTTTCCCCTCCGCGATTAAAATCACTGGATCAGCTTGAATGGCTGCCTTCTTTTCCTGACTCAACAATTTAATCTTCGCCAGTAACTGACCAAAACTCCCACTACCCCGAAGAGTCATTAAACCTTCTGCCATATCATAAGAACCTGCACGACTTGATACGCCAGCTTCATTATTAAATTCCAACAGATTCAAACCCAGTTCTTTAATGGCGTCCGTCTGCACCTCCGTCACCAGTGCTTTTATCCTGATCTGGGCTTTTCCTTCATCCATCTTCGCCAGATCTGCCAAAATCGTCGTAACAATGCTGGACGGAGCATTCACAGTCGCTACATTACTTTCAACATCAAACCGGACATATTCCCTGTAAATTTCCGGCAATAGAGCCTTAGCAGACTCAGCGCTGATGTTTTTAAACCGAAAGATTTCCGTCTGGCAAAGCAACGCATAAGTAGGATTTTTAGCATCAGGCAACCCTACAATGTAGTAGTCATCGAATTTGCGGTACATATATCCTCCGCCGCTAATCATCATCCGCAAAGCTTTCTCAAAGGGTACATCCTTCAATTCCATTGTAATGACCCCTTTGATATTTTCATCAGTGATAATCGTTACTCCCGTCTGGAGAGAAACCTCTTTCAACGCTTCCCGTAGGTCGGTATCAAAAAAAGTAGCGGTAACCAGGATATTTTCGGTTTCATGATGGATATTGGTCCCTGCAATTGCGCCCGTACCGAAAAAGTGAATGATAAAACATCCGATACTCACCCACAGAATGATGTGAACCCATTTTTTCAATTCACTCCACCTCTTTTTTGCCCCAGAACAGTCTTTTGAACCAATTACGAACGAAGCCTATTTTTATCCGGTATTATTTCAACTCCATAGTCAATCGGGAAACCCCTATTTCATTTGATCCATGATAGATTCTGATTTCTGCCTGATATTTCCCAGGTTTGAAACCTTCAGCATATCCCATAAGAGTCATCGTTTTGAAAGGCACCACCGCTTGTTCTTTTTCACCGGTCCCATTCACTTTCACCATGCCCAATGTTTTACCGTTTTCGCCTTTGATCACCACATCAGCCTGGGGAGCGATTTTAATATTCCCTTTATTCTTAACAATGACCGACACTAAGTAATTCGAACCATCCCGGGCAGCAGAAATTCCTACCGCTTCAGCCTCTGTTTTATATGTACCGGTCACCACCGCTTCCAAGTTTAGCATCGATTCTTCAAGCAACATCGGATTGGGCCCCATCGAAAAGACTTTAACTTTTAAAATGCCATAATTCCCTTGAACAACGGAATCTTTCGGAAAATTGGCTTTAACGATAATCGTTGTCATCCTTCGCGGTTCCAGAATGACCTCTTTTCCCGGTTTAAACTCCAAATTGACGAATTTTAAAACCGAAAAAGGATAATTGGGTTCAATTTCTGTTGGTTCCAAAAGCACTCTCAACGGCTGATTCCACTTGTTCTCCACCGAAAAACTCTTCAGCATCGAAGTACCCGGCCGACCATTGAACGTCAGATAATCGGTTGAAACGGAAACACGTTTCAATTTATTTTCCTGATAATAAAAATCTCCGGACTTTACCTGAATGGTTTTTGAAAGCAATATCTGACCCGATGAGCCATATTGATAGAACAATCGTAGTTCATATTCACCAGGCGTCAAAACCTGGTTGGGTGTTCCATAATACTGCAGGATACTGCCTGGAAGCATATGCATTTCGGATTTGCTATTTAGCCAGCCGACTTCCGGACGCAACTCAACCCGTTCAATCAATCGCTTCGTTTTATTGTCACGAATGGTGATAAATGCACTGGTGTAATAATCCAACAACGAATTATTTTGAACAACCGCATATACCAGAGGCTCTCCGTTTGCATTCCTGATCAATTCAAAGGCATTAACTTTTGCCGTAGGACGCAATCCCGGAGCATCGATTTTAATATTTAGCAAAACCGCATAACGAACGCCCAACTGCATAGCATCATTAGCCTGAAAGTTTTTGGGTTCTACCATAACCGCTGCCAGATGACTGCCTTTTGCATTTAAAGGTATCTTCACCGTTCCCCTGACGGTAAACTCTTCTCCGGGTTTAAGCAGAACGCGGGTAGTATCTAAACGGATCCATTGATTTACCTGAAAATTCTCAGGTATTATAAAGGACAAGCTACCATCGGGTTGTTGAAACGGTTGATATATCGCAAACTCAACCTGTTCCGGTATATTGTCAAGGGCCGACAACTTAAATTGAAAGGAACCAGTTTCACCAGGCTTCAGCTGCAACGGTATTACCAATGGTTGAACCCCAACCGCACAATCCCCCGTAGAAACAAAAAATAACAACAAAATCATTACCATGCAAAAAATAGAACGTGAATGCCGCTGGTATACCAAGATTAGACCTCCTTCAGGAACACTGAACCACTCATCCCATCAATCCGCTTCTAATTTCCCATTCATGAATCTTTAATAACTTCCAATTACCAAAACCACTAACGTTAAAATCCCTGGATAAAGAGGGAAGTTCACCCCTTTCCCGCAACGAAAGGGGCGAACTTTTATCTTACATTATCATCTGTTACCGTAATCAGCAGCATAAACTGTAGCGATCAATTGTCCTTGATATTCTCCGGCCGGCTGGTCGGATACTCTTCCAAGTTGAGCCTTATATTTAACGCTGTAAGTCGTAATTCCACGACCGACAGGGCTTGGCTTGGCGGTTTCTTTCTCGTTATACCCAGCTTTCATTTCTCTCCAGCCATTACCGTTGCCAACTTTCATATAGCTTTTAAGCGTAAAACGTTCTTTACCAATCTGTTTATAGAAAGGAACGCCATCCACTTTGACAAGAACATTGCAGTTGCTTTCCACCCTAAATTTGGCTTCTCCCTCTTTGACTTCATTGGCTCTACCGACAAAACTCAACTTTTCAGCATTAACCCAACCGATGCATGCATATTTCCCAACTTCGGCGTTGATCTTGATGGAAGAAGACGGACCACCCAATTGGCTTACCGTACCGCCGTGTTTGTCAATCAGTCCAGCCATCGGATCGCGACCGTTTTGTGCAAAAGCACTACTGACCGAAACCAACAATAAACCGACCAACATCAACACCATGAACTTTTTCATCTCAAAATCCTCCTCTGGTTTTGTTATCGTAAAATTGAAATCAACAATGGTATTCCTTTTCCCTATTCACCTCCATTCAACCGCCTGCACCGTCATGGCATTCTAATCACTGTCACGAAAACTTTCCCTGTATACTCACCAGCCGGTTGGGCGGATATTTGATGTATCCTTACCCTTCCGTAAAGCACCATCTCCAGGCAACGGGTCTTCCCTTTTTCCAGGGGTGAGTTGGTGATAGACAGAAGGTAAGGTGTATCCATGGTTAATCGCTGATGCTCTTGATCAATCCAATAAACTGTGTCCAGTTCGTATTTGCCCCTTTCCTGATTGCCCTGGTATCGAAGGGGAGTGGCTGTCAGCCGAAGTTGATAATGGCCTTCTCCGACAAAAACTCTGATTTTAACCGGTTCAATAGGATATGTACCAACTGCACCGGACAATTTTATTTTAGGCGGGCTGGATATCTCGATACGGGTAAGAACAGCAGAGCTCTTGTCTGCAGCCAAAAGCTTGTTGTCATCCAGCCAATTTCCCAATGACATCAATGCACACAGCATTAAAATGATCAAGTTTCGTCTCATGATAGGCACCCCAGGTTTACTCAACGCACACCCATAATATATATATATGATAGGTTGTATTAGCATTGCCAAATTTCCCATATTATTCATCGCGACCTATAAATCGGAAAAATTTCCATTTGACAACCGTCATTATATGATTAAAGCGTAACTAAATTGTTACAAGAAAAAATTAAAGCCACTCCTGGCAGGAGTGGCTTCGAAAAACACTGGATATAACTTACTTACCTCAATCCTTCATGAGTTGGTTCATTCGAATGATGGTCCCTTTGGTAATCGCCTGTTCGCCAAATCTATTTTTCAGTTGATCGACTGTCCGGTGCAGTTTATCAAGTTGAACCATTGTCGGGCTCTCCAGTTCTTCAAACAAAGCTAATTGGGTTTGTGAAGCTTCAAAACCGCTGACCGTAATGCCCAACAGACGGACTTTCCCGTCACCCCATTGAGCCTGCATAGCCAAATTTAAAGCAACCTGATAAATGGTTTCTTCAAAGTCGGTCGGCTGTTCCAAGGTGATTTGCCTGGTTATAGTTTTAAAAGCATGATCTCGGATTTTTACGGCGATCACCCGCCCCTTCAGCTGGTGCTGCCGCAACCTGCGAGCCACCTGATCAGCCAGACATAATAACACACCGGTTAAAAATTCCCGATCATCCGTATCCTCCTGAAAAGTCATTTCGTGGCCAATACTTTTAGCCGCTTCATCCGTAACCACCGGCCGATCATCCCGTCCATGAGCCAACTGATGGAGATGAGCTCCAACCTCTCCCAAGCGTTCAATGAGTTTTTCCAACGGATAACGACGTAACATCCCTATCGTCCGAATTCCCATTTGGAACAGAATAGCCTCGGTCCGTTTGCCTACTCCCCAAAGCTTTCCTACAGGTAAATCTTCCAAAACCTCCAACACATTCTCAGGAGAGATCACTACAAAACCCTTGGGTTTTCTTAAATCCGACCCTAATTTGGCCAAAAATTTATTGGGGGCTATACCGACCGATGCGGTAAGCCCAATCTCCTTCTCAATCCGTCGCACAATAGTTTTCCCAATCTCAACCGCAGGCCCAAAAATCCCTTCGGATCCGGTTAAATCCAAAAAAGCTTCATCCAGTGACAGGGGTTCAACCAGTGGAGAATATTCTGCTAAGATGTTCATGATTTGCCGGGAAACCTCAGCATACCTTTTCGCCCGCACCGGAAGAAAAATACCCTGAGGGCATTTACGAAAGGCTTCTTGAAGGGGCATCGCGGAATGAACGCCAAATTCGCGTGCTTCATAGGAGCAGGTGGAAACCACTCCCCGTTTTGACGGATCTCCACCAACAATCACGGGTTTCCCTCGATAAGCGGGATTATCCAATTGCTCCACGGATGCATAAAAGGCATCCATATCGAGATGTAGTATTTTCCGTTCCATCTTAAACACAGGGCAAGAATGATGAGCCGAAACCCAAAACAGCCCTCACCAATCTCCTATCTGCAATATCGTTATTTACAAATTCTCGATACTCATCGATTTCCCTCTATTACTTATTCCCAACAGATAAAGTCCACGAACTAAGGCGCCCGGAGCGTACTACAGGTACGTGAGGACGCCGAGTCCGCAGTGGAACGACGCCATGCGACGCTTATTACCTATCCCCGAAAAATAAATAGAAGCGAGCAGGGCTAGGCCCACAAGGCGAGGCGCCCGGAGCGTACTACAGGTACGTGAGGACGCCGAGTCCGTAGTGGAACGACGCCATGCGACGCTTATATTTATTTTTAAATGAAAAAACCCGTCTTGATGACGGGTTATTATTCCTATCCTTATCTCGTTTTACGTTTCCTTGCTGCTTCAGATTTCTTCTTCCTCTTTACGCTGGGCTTTTCATAATGCTCTCTCTTCCGGACTTCGGCTAAAATTCCGGACATTTGGCATTGTCTTTTAAAACGCTTTAACGCGCTATCTAACGTCTCGTTTTTACCGATCTTAACTTCAGTTGCCACAAATTTTCCCTCCCCTCCACTGCCTGCCTACTTTACGACTTCGTCCGCAGTGTTCGGTTCGAAAGTCAAAATTACATTATAAAATTATACTATAGTTACCTAGCTTTTGTCAACTCATCCCGGAGGCCAACTCATACTGCGTCCGGCAATGACATGAAAGTGTAGATGATGAACGCTTTCCAAAGCATCCCGGCCATAATTGACGACCACCCGGAACCCATTTTCCCTCAATCCAAGCTCCTGGGTGACCTTTTGAATGGCTTGCATCAAATCCGTCGCCAACCCTTCCTGAAGTAAATTGGGATCAGCAATATTGGCAATATGCCGTTTCGGAATGACCAAGATGTGGGTGGGCGCTGCGGGTTCAATATCTTTAAATGCTATAACCCGTTCATCCTCATAAACCACTGTGCTAGGTATTTCTTTGTTAACGATTTTACAGAATACGCAATCTGACACCAAAAATCTCTCCTTTTTGGGCTAATTCGACATACCCAAATAAATTCCTTCTGCTTTCCCGATATTTTTACCAATTCATAACTTCAATAATTGAATGGTTTTGATTACTAGATTATTGGCCTGGCTACCGGATTCGAGGTTTAGGTATGGAACGCTAAGGGTTACCTCAACAACCTGTAACCAAGCCCTCAAACCTCGTATTATTTAACTTGCAACTGTAAACTGTTAACTCTCTAAAACTCCTCTTAAACTCTCTCCACTATTTCCGGTGATTTTCACCTGGCAGATTGAATTTTTCAGTTCCTGTTTACAGTGGACTTTCACCGGGATATACTCTCCGGAAAGACCGGTCCAATCAAGGCCTTCTTTCTCTTCAAACAACACCTCAACGCTTCGGCCGATGAATTGATCCGCATAGGCCCGACTCATCTCAGCAGCTATCTTTCCGATACGGTGGCTCCGTTCTTCCTGAATCTTACCTGGAACCCGATCCGGCATCGCCGCCGCCGGTGTCCCTTTACGGGGCGAATACCGGAATACATGCATCTTACTGAAACGCTGCTTACTAACAAACTCCAAGGTACTCTCGAAATCCTCTTCGGTTTCACCCGGAAATCCGACAATTAGATCGGTGCCGATTCCAATCAACGGATTTATCGAACGTAACGCTTTGAGCAAGTCTCTGAAATAGTCCAATCGATAGCCCCTGTTCATTCGTTCCAATATCCGATCGCTGCCGCTTTGCAAAGGAATGTGTAAATATTGGCATATTCTGGGTTGACCAGCGATTCTTCGAATCAACTCTTCCGTAAAATCCGTCGGTTCAATAGAACCCAAACGGATCCGAAATTCTCCGGGAAACGTTACCAATTCCTTTAATACATCCTCAAGCGTCAGCCCTAGATCTTTACCATAACATCCCAGATGAATCCCTGTCAGGACGATCTCCCGATATCCCGCTTCCAACAACTTTTGAAATTCTGAAACCACCCGTTCCAGAGGCATACTCCGGACTTTACCCCGGGCATAGGGAATAATGCAATACGAGCAAAATTGCTCGCAACCTTCTTCGATTTTAAGCATAGCCCGAGTTCTTCCAGAAACCAGGCCGTGAGGCAGATCAATCCATCCATCGTGTTCAAAAATCTCTATTTGCAACCGTTTTTGGTGATCAGCCAGATACTTCTCAACCAAATCAACGATTTGAGGGCGTTCAGCCATTCCCACCAGCAAATCGACGCCTTCGATCCCGCCGGCTTCCTCCGGTGAAACCTGAGAATAACATCCGGTGGCAACCACGATCCCTGATCCGAATCCAATAGCTTTCCGAATGATTTGCCTGGATTTGCCGGCACCGGTTTGAGTCACGGCACAGGTATTGATCACATAAATATCAGCTCCAGGGCCAAAAGGAACTACCTCGTAGCCCCGGTTTTGAAACAGCGTCATTAAACTTTCCGTATCATCTTGATTCACTTTACAGCCTAACGTATGAAAAGCTACTTTCATTTATATCCTACCTTGATATTAATCTCCAAAATCAGTCTTTTGATAATCCCTAGAAATTCAAATATATCTTTTCAAAAGATTCCGTCCGCTTCACGCCCCGGCCTGTCCACCCAAAAAAGGAGCAATGGGTTGATCACGAGCAATGTCAATAAAGTTAATATTATTACGGGGTATCCATAAGGAAACAGCCAAAACAGAAGCATGCAGGTATTAAGAAAACCGATCCCATACCCGATCTGAAAGCGATTCCACTTTGGGCTGGTATTTGCAATAATTTTATAAAAACATACTTCAATGGCAATTAGATAACACCAAGCTAACAGTTCCCGTTGGAGTGCCGGGAGCATTTTAAATCCATACTTCACTTTCCATAAAACAAGCAAGGTTAAGATAAATCCGGAAAAAGTAAATAATGCATACAACAGAATCCGTTTAAACCCGCTTTTCTCCTGATGTTCCTCTTCCGGACTAAACGTTAAAAAAGCACAGCAAGCCCACAAGCCCAAAGTGAACCCAACACCCCACAACGGCGGGATGATCATTACCGATAAAAATGACATACCCAGGCTAACTCGGGGAGAAAACCGGAATATCGATTGCACTAAAAACCCTAAGACAAAGGCTAAGGCAATTGTTAAAAAAGCACTGGTATCCAAAGTCCTAAGCTCCTTCCGGGCAATCTGCTACCGAATCATCGGTCCCATGACAGTCGCCGACAAAAATTGACCGGCCCAACCCGGCATCAAATGGCGCCCATTCCGAAGATGACTGATGTTCCCGCATAATCGTGAGAAACTTATTGGTTTGGGCATCCATATTATCGGCATGATGTAAGATACAAGCTTCAATCATCAAAGGCTCTATTGGCGATCCCCATTCCATCAGGCCATGATGACTGACCAACAGGTGTAGAAGTTTTTCCCGTTCCAACCTGTCCCCACCGGCAACCTGCTCCCAGGCGCGCTCGACCATTTGGACACCAATCACCAAATGTCCCAAAAGTTTCCCTTCATCGGTCCCCTCAAAACCATTCTGAATTCGATAAGTTTTAACCTTGCCGATATCATGCAATATCGCGCCGGTTAAAAGCAAATCCCGGTTAACCCTGGGATAATATCCGGCTGCAGCCGAGCATAAGGCAACCACTCCTGCCGTATGTTCTGCCAATCCACCAATATATGCATGATGACGCTTTAACGCCGCCGGCACTTTCATAAATTCAGCCACAAATTCCGAATCAGCGAAGAAAACGCTCAACACCTTACGATACATAGGGTTGGTAATGGATGCCATGACACCGCTCAGATAATTCCAGTATTCCTTAGGATTTCCCGGAGTATGCGGTAAAAATTGCGAATAATCCGCTTCATCTCCGGTAAGCACGCGGTAGGCTTGACTTGAACGTCCATCCCATTCCAGTTGAACTTGATCCTTAAAGATTTTCGCTTCAACATTTTGAAGTTCAATAATCTTGCCTGTTGTCAAAAGTTCGGATAAAGCATCATCCGCTTCCCATACTTTTACCGGCAGTTGGCCGGTTCGGTCAGCAATTCGCATCGACAGATACCGGGTTCCGTTTTTAGCCATCCGCAACTGGCTGTCGACGATCAAGAACAATCCATTCACCATTTGGTTTCCGGTAATGTCTTTAATAAACACAGGACACCGCCTTTCCGCCTTCGCCAGGGATTAATATTCCCAATAATTTGGCTAAAGCCAGCAAATCACAGGCATTGTGTTTTAAGATCGGATCGATATAAAACCGATCTCCAGTATCCATAAAACGTTGGTAAAATTCAGGCACTTCGGAGCCAGGAAGATCCCCTTCCCGGACTTCCTTAAAGACAAACTTTTCAATGGTTGTCAAGCGGCAATTTGGTAATATCGGTTTAAACTCTCTACGGGCATGTTTTAACAAGTCCAGATGAAAGGCTTCAAACCGATCATCCATTTGATAAAATCGCAGCCTGCCTTTGAGATAAGGAATATCAAAACTTTTACCATTATAACTGACCAAAATCCCTTGGTTACGAATAGACTCACTAAGTTCAGCCAAAATAGCAACTTCTTCCTCAAAATTCCGGGCTAAAAACTGCCGGATGACTCCTTTCCCTTCTTCAAACTGGAGTACACCGATTAAAAAGACGGGATACATATAATAAAGTCCGACAGTTTCAATATCAACAAAGGTCAGATCTTCCGGACGGTAAAAGCTAAGTAACTCCAGATCCGAGGCACCATATTTCTGCAACCGGCCAATATCCCGTTTTTCTATGATCCGAAGCAGTTCCCGGGCAGCTCGTGACCATCGCGGATGCCGGCATAAATCGGACAATGTTTCATAACCCTCATTCTTCAACATACCGGCTGTCACAGAGCCGATACCAAACACCAATTTTAAATCGGAATGAATCAAATCTTTCGATGGGAACACCCATTCCACATTACGGGTTTCATATTCGATCAACTGATAGGTCCCGACATGGTTCTGAACAGCCTCATCCCTGCGGACCGCCCATTCTTCGGTACCGGATGTAGTTATCGTTGGATCGTAAGCTTCCATATTATCACCTCACGGAGAGGCAGTCTGTTCATCGTCGGATTGCTTCTCACCGTTTTCTTCAGGGAGAGGTTCGTTGCCCGTTATCTCCACATCAGGTCCATCTCCGGAATCCACCGGAATTTCTCCCTGATCGGCAGGTTGAACAGGGGCTTTTTGATCTTTTTCATCTTCGTCATCATCCACATCGAAATGGATAATGACATTGCTTTCAACCACGAATGTCTTCTGCTCCAGGTTAATCCGGGTTACGTCTCCTTGTAATTCTTCGCCTTCCGGCTTTTTCAGATGGGTATTTCCCCGAAGGGTTAACAACTGAAGACGATCATTATATTCGATAACATCTGCTGTACCGATAAAATCCTTGTGGACGATCCGGCCTGGTTTAGCCGTAAAGTTTTTAGTATTGGACTCAAAATACAATTCATCAGTAAAGAGCGTGAACGGATCCTTTTTGTCCCCGTCTTTTCCCGTTGTTTTTCTCTCAAGACGCTGCAATAAAACATTAGACTTAAATGTGCCGTTCTTCTTTTTCATATTATAATCTAAAATATCCGCACTCACCATCAGATCATCGCTATTGGTGAATGTCACAGTTCCTTCCAAATTAAGCAACTTCTTATCCAAATCCACCGTTGCAGCATCCGTGGTAATCACATCTGAACCCTGAACTATCCGCACATTACCGGTAATATATGAAATCTTTTTTTCAGTATCTCCGCGAATCCGATCCCCGGTCACTTTCACTTTATCTTCGGCTAAGGCGGTTATCGACCCGCCCAACAATATGATGAAAACAATCCAGGGTAACAATTGGCGCTTCATAAACTCAATACGACCCCTTCCGGCTCAACCAGTTCAAATTCTTCCGTTTTCAAGTTATACCGTACCCCTTTTGACCGAAGACTGTCTCCATTCTGTTCTAGTTCGACTCCATTATCCAAGATCAGCATTTCGTTTTTGAGATCGAGCTGCATCGAACCTGCTGTCATCTTCAGATTTTTACCGGTAACTGTAACCGGCCGCGAACTATGGATAATCTCCGTATCATAACGCATCACCACTTCTTCAGTTGTCAGAATTTTATCTTCGACTCTGGCTTGAAGATTACCTCCTATATAAAGAGATTTGAAAAACTTCTCCCACCGAGCCCATTTCGATTGGAAAGCGACTTCCTTTCCTTCCAAAGAAAAAATGATTCCTTCTGAAATATTTTCAAAATAAATCTGATTGCCACCATTGGTCTGCCAAATTCGCTCGGCCTTCACCTCCCAGGTCTTTTGCGAACCATCCCAGCCGACCAGTTTTGACTGGCGGATAATCATATCCGGTGCTACCGGTTGAGGCTTGGCCACAGGATCGGAAGTCGGCGGTTCTTCCCACCAGCCGCCGTAATGGCCGAGAACTGCCACCAGTGTCGTTGCCAATATCCAAATGATCGGAATAACGAGTCGTTTCATTGGTTCAATAACCCCGTCGCATCCATATTGGTCCCGATTTTTGCCTGGGGAAACGCCTTAAAATTTAATTGCAAGTTATAAGTCTCTTCCACATAATCATAACTGAAAATAAGATCCCGGCAATGCCAATTATAGGTCAGATCAAAATTTAACACCGAGAAATCGCCGACTAAACCGCTATATCGGGCGGAGAACCGTATTTTCCAGTTCTGAGCAAGTTGCTGAGTAATCTGCGTCTCGAGATAACGCTCTCCCCACAACTCGGACTGGAAATCATAATTAACGCCCATATTAATTCGCCAATTCTGTTTCGGAAGATAAAGGAAATATACAGTCGTATAACCCAATCCCCGATGGTAATACCGGTCATCTTCAAGATAATAGACAGAGGAAAAACTGAAACTGCCTTTGGCATCCGGATTCCACGAAGCCGAAACATTCACCGGATTAAATGTTTGATAGGTCAGGTTATAACCGGAACTCAAATTGAGATTGAACGTTTTTAACCTCCAGTTCCAACTGTTGGTCACAGCACCCCCATCGGTCAGATTATCGCCAAATCCGGTTACAAACATATCCGGAACTTCACCATACTTGGCTGTATAATTAATACCGATAACCGTAGACAATGCCGGACTGAACTTTTTTTGAAAATTAATCCCTTCAATGAGAGCTGCAAAATCTGAACCGATCCCATCAACCCAATAATGACGATATAACAACTGATTGTTGGTGGAAAGTGTCATATCGTTCTTTTCCCAGAATTTAACGGACTTGCTGAATTTATTGGCTAAACGTTGACCTTTATAGTGGGTTGTTACTATGTTGTTGGTAATCGCCCGATATTCATAATTGGTAAACTGACTATTATAAACGATCTCACCCAGCCACGGCAACTTCCACTTTGGAACATTAAAAGTAATATCAGGAAGATAGTTAGTGTCACTGGTATTCACGCTACTGGAAGAATTGCGGGTTTGGTTATCGGTGATTTTAAGCGTAGCATTGCCCCATCCCCAATCCTTCGATACATTTAAATTGTAGCTAAAATTGTCGTTAAAATCTCCGTCGATTTCCTCCCGATAATACCAAGCCCCACTCGTAGAAATGTTAACTTTGGATCTTGTCACATAAGACCAGCTTTCACTGAAATTCAGTGTTTCGGCTTCATCTTTATCATCTTTATAACTCATTCTCAACGTAGGATACGGAGATATTCCGTCGATGTTCACGATAACTTTAGAATATCCCGAACCCTCTAAATCATCCGTATACCAATTCTCAACATCCACTTTCCATTTCATTTTGGAATTGGTTTCATTTTTATATCCAAAAGCCAATTTGTATTCATTATATATTGCATCATTGTCACTATTGTCTTTATAAAAAAAGTCTTGGTACCATTCGATCTTTTCCGAATATTTCGTGGTATTTTTAATACCGATACCATCTCCGCCCCATTGAGTCAATTTCGTATAAATCGTCCCTTTGTTTCTGGCGTTCAAATAGTAATTATACCCTACATAAAGGTACCATCCGGTATCCGTTTCATAACCAATCTTAACATCAAAAATACTGTCATCTTCCTTCAGGGAAATCACATAATAAGGGAAATAAAGAATCCGGTACTTTCCTTCCCAATACCACATCTGATAAAAGACGATCCGATCCTCCGGATAGTATTCAACCCGTTCCGCCGTG
This sequence comes from Bacillota bacterium, assembly GCA_029776205.1. Taxonomy (GTDB): domain Bacteria; phylum Bacillota; class UBA4882; order UBA8346; family UBA8346; genus JAKOSX01. Next base: position 57,623 of record JAKOTQ010000096.1, read on the forward strand.
AAACGATAATGAGGCTCTGCCAAATTACAACTGGTAAAACTGGAGTTTTTAAGAAAAAGATCGTCCCCTTTCACCAATCCCTCAACAGCGGAAAAATAAGCCGGGCCTTCCATTCTGGAATCTGTCACTTCTGTAAAAATCGGAGTCACCCATCCTTGTTCGGTGCGGATATCATAGATAAATTGCTCCCCTTGGAAGGAATCCTCTCCCTGTTCGATTTGGACATTTCCCGAAGCAACCAACATTTTTAAGTCGCGATCCAACAGCGCATGATCGGAAAGGATCTTAATATCCTTATATGTAATCTGGACATGACCCCACGCCTCAAGTTGACGCGAATGATCCTCATATTCAATCCGGTCCGCTTTTAACGTTACCGGATCTCCTTTGGCCCATGCCGGTACATTCCATGATAACAGGAGAAGAAAAGCGAATATTCCTGCAGCCCACCGCAACTTCATCCGCTACCTCCACGGTGTTCGATGCCAATCATCAGCAAGACCCCTAACACCAAAAAGACGAGATGAGGTATCCAAGCCGCCAACCATGGAATTAAAACACCGTTAGCACCCATCGTCCTCCCCACAACCTGCATGGTATAATAAGCCATAATAATTAAAAAGCAATATACCAGTCCCAACCAACGGGAATTCCGTCCGGTACAGATCGTCAACGGGACCGCAACAAAAGCGAGAACCAACGAGATCAACGGATCAGCAAATTTTTGATGGTAATATACCGCATATACCGGTGAATTTAAACCGCTCTGAACGCTCATTTCATAATGCTTCCAAAGTTCCCGGCTGGTCATAGCTGACGGAGATTTATCTTCACCGAGAATTTCAATAAAATTCTTGACCATCTTAAGTTCCATTTCATCATAACGCACCTCAGAAATGATCGCTCCCGTATCGTCCGTTTCATGAATAACTCCATTACGCAATATCCAAATTCCCTTTTTTAACGTACCGGATTCGGCTGTAATAATCCGGGGCCATTGTCCAGATTGGCCGGCTTCAATAATTAAGACTCCGCCAATGGTCCCTTCCTTATGATAAACATGCTTCAAAAAGATAAAACGGTTTTCAGGGGCTTTAATGACCACATTTTCCTTTAAAAGTGGCAGATTATCCTGCATCTGCAACCGCTGAACCTCTTTTTGAAACCGGTGATTGGCCGCAGGTACCACCCGATCATTCCAAAAAAAAGCACCAACACAAAAAACCGTTACTCCGACAAAGATGGAACCCACGGTCCGCATCAGTGAAGCTCCGCAAATCCGAAAGACCTCAAACTCCCGTTCACGCAGCAATCGACCTAAACTCAGAATAATCCCAAATAAACAAGCTGCCGGCAGCACATCCATCCACAAAACCGGCAATTGATTTAAAACAAGGTAGCCCATTAATTGGGCAGTCATCCGATAACCAATAAACATATCATTGTAATCAAAGATGATTTTCCCAATACCAAGCACCATAAAACCAAAACTGCAAATAAAAAACTGAAGGATAAACTCCTGCCAAATATACCGATGGATGATACGCACACCAGCCACCTCATTTACTTTTCTAAAAAAAAAGCGCCGAAGCGCCTACTCGATCATCCTAAACATTACTCTAAGCAAAGCTGTATCGAGAGCCAAGTTATATCAAATCATCCAAAACAAGTAAGAACCGGGTCAAAAGTATCCCTTGCTATTTGCGAGATACTTTCGCCCAGTTCCCTAAAAAATCCTCCTTTTTATGCTCCTGATCAGGAAAGAATTTTTCCTTCTAACTCCGCCACTCTTTTTTGGAGTTCTTTCAGCTCTTTCAAAATTTCAGGCAATCGTCCAGCCGATGCCTGAATGCGCATATCTACCGCATGTGGCCGTGCCGGTACACCGGATACAAAGGAGTTGGCTGGAAGATTGTTAATAACCAATGAATGGGCAGCAATGACCGAATCGTCGCCAACCTGCAAATGTCCAACTACGGAGGATTTTCCGAGCATCGTTACCCGATCGCCAAGCTTCGTAGCACCGGCAATCCCCACTTGGCCAACGATGATATTATCTTCGCCAACTTGGCAGTTGTGAGCGATTTGCACCATATTATCAATTTTACTGCCCCGTTTGATCAGCGTAACACCTGTGGTAGCCCGGTCTACCGTCACACATGCTCCGATCTCCACATCATCTTCAATCACGACTTTACCCAATTGGGGAATCTTGATATGTTTAGAATCCACCGTCACATATCCGAAACCATCCGCCCCAATCACCGTACCGGCATGAATCTGGACCCGGTTACCGATCACAGTATCCTCACGAATCACCACATTGGCATGGATAATCGCATTTTCTCCGATTCGCACATTATCCTCAATCACTACACCAGGAGCAATAATACTGCCTTTACCGATGGTCACCCCATTACCGATAGACACATGAGCGCCTATCGAAACGCCATCACCGCTAAAGTTTTCCCCTATTACCGCACTGGGATGAATCCCAGGCTGACAGGATTTTTTTGGAGCAAAATACTCTAAAATCTGGGCAAAGGCCAGACGGGGATTGGCTGCTTTAATCGCCGGCTTGGCCACTTCGTTTAAATTAACAGGCACGATCAACGCTGTAGCTTGACTATGTACTGCCCGTTCCACCCCCCGTAATGAAGCAACAAGTGCAATATCACCAGGCTTGGCATCCTCTACCCCAGCTACTCCTGAGATTTGAACATTAGGATCACCAATGATAGAACCTTTGACATATTCTGCTAATTCTAATAATGTAGGCATGTCGGTAACTCCTTTTACACAATGATTTAGGAATTCTATGATAATATGTACACTGCGGCTCACCGAACTCTGAGAGTCGGCAGTGGGCTGCAGCTAATTTCAAAAGTATACCATGGCTTTATTTATCTAATTCTTTGATGACATCATCAGTAATATCCTGTTCCACATATACGAAAAGAGAAGAACTGGCAATAACTTTAATTCCTTTTTTCTTAGCGACTTTTGAAATAACCTCTTTTACCTGTTCGGTAAATTCATTCTCTTTATTAGCTTTAAATTGATCATACTCATTTGCAAGTTTATTTTTTTCTTCATCCGTTTTAGCGGATTCGATCTTACCCTCTATTTCTGTACGTTTATTGGATAATTCTTTACTGATCTTTTTCCCCAATTCGCTTTCCCGGATGATTTTATTGGCATCCACCGTTGCAATTTTAAAGGTCGCATTATTGACAGCAAAAAGCACCATTCCTCCAATTAATAAAGCTCCCAAAAGAATTGCGCCGGCAATCAGCCACGTTGATTTGTTCATAGCCTCCATAGTCCACCTTTCATTTATTTGTCAAATAACTCTTCTGCCAATTTCGGAGTCCAATCGAAAGATTTTAGCCGGGCGAGATCACCGGTAACGACCAGATCGATCGATCCAGCCCGGGCCTTTTGCTTGACTGCAGTTTTCACTTCCCACAGCATATCATCTTTTATCTGATTTAACTGTGCCAGAAGCACCTGCCGCTTCGCGTTATACTGTTTATATTCTTTCGATAATTGCTCATTTCGAGACTTCACAGCATTCTGAAGTTCAGCTTCGCGCTTTTGCCGCCAAGTCTCAAATTCCGATTCAAGCTTCTCCCGATATTTCACAACATCTACGGACATCTCTTGCCGAAGTTGCTTTTGATAAGCTTCCAATTCATTACTGATCTCGGTTTTCCGTTGTTCAACAAAACGATCATATTCCGTCTTTAACTTTTCGTGCTCCTGTTGAACCCGGTCTTCGATTTCCCGGTTAATCCGATTGATCTCAGCCTGAACCCTTTCCTTTTCAACTCTGTGTTCCTGAGTATTTAAAGCCAACTCGGCAACGGTCAGTTGCAATTGCAAATTGGACAACGTGATTTGATAATCCGCCTGAATCTGCAAACGAATACGGTTTAAGACTTCATTATTGGCCTCAGCACGAGTTTTCAGTTCTTTCGTTAAGCGGTCATTTAACGCATCAACTTTCTCCTTGTAGAGTGCCGCTGCTTGATTTTGTCGGTTTTTGATATATTCTTCAAGCGACTTGTTGAGATTTGCCAGCTTAACCTTGATTTCTTCACTGAAAGCCTGCTGAATTTCGTCAGTTTGCCGTTGAAGTTCATCAGTTCCGAATCCGGCATCATCCCATAAAGAAGGGATTTCTCCGATCTCCTTTGCCCAATTTTTTTCTAATTTATTCAATTCAAGCCGGAGATTTTGATATTTACTCCAATCAGGATGTTTATTCAAAAGTTCATCCAGCTGAACCTGGGCCACTTTAACTTCTATCGCAGGAGTCGTCAACAATGTCTGTTTGAGAAGAATAACCGATCCCGCTATACCGATAATCACTAATCCGATGAGACCATATTTCAACCGCATCGTTGTCATTTTTTATTTTTTTCGGCGCTGGCTTCTTTTTTACCCTTTTCAATCACCAAACTGGTAATATCCGTACCACCGTATAAAACAGCCCCTTTATCCAAGACAACCGACAACTTCTTCTCCTCGGCAACCTCGGAAATCAGTTTCCGGACTTTTTCATCAACCGCTTTTTTCTGGGTATCCAGAGCCTTCACCAATTCATCGCGTTTCTTTTCTAACTGAGCTTTCGTTTCATCGGTTTTCTTTTGGGCTTCATCATTATAGCGCTTATCGATATTAGCTTGCTCTTCTGCCGACTTACCCTTTTTTTCCTGGTCTGCTTTTTCTTTAATTCCCTTTAAAGCATTTTGATGCTGGGTAATGACATAATTTTGGAATGCCTTAAATTCAGCATCTTTATCTTTGACAAAAGACTGAAGACGTTGATAATCGGGCAACTCGTTTTGAAGCCGTTCCATATCAATGTAACCGATATTCGCTGAGTTTTGGGCAGGCGCAGCACCGGAGATACTGCTAAACAGCAAAACTACGGTCATAATGGCAATTCCGGCGATAAGAAATTCCAAGGATTTGTTGATTTTCATAATACTCTCTCCTTTTTAAATGAAATTGGCAGGATGGTGGTCTAATAAAAGGCTACAATTACCAGAGATGAAACATGAACTGAAGCCCGAGATCACGATCATAATGAACCACTTCCAGGTTAAAATGATCATTAATACGAATCCCGATCACCGCTTCATCAGGGGATTCATCGAGCCCAAACCGAAGATGAAGATAATCACCCCGTTCAAACTGATAATACAGCCCGATATTCTTTAGGTGATTCTCCAATTGATACTCGAATCCTCCATAAAAATTTGTGGATATCGGAATTTTCAACCCTACTTTAACATGATCGGAAGGGTGCTCCCCCGCAAATACCTTGGTATACACTTCATAATCCTTCAGGCTATAACCGACATATGCTTGTATATAATGATAATCCTGGTCACCAAAGAAAAAACGGGTTTCGATATTGGTCCGCCAATGTTCGGAATTGACCGTAACAAGTACCTCAGTCTCCTCATCCGGCTTTAACCGTAAATCGGCATCAAGGCCAATTTTTCGCAAACTGGGAATCCCATCAAATATAGTGAGCAAATAATTTTCAATGTCTCTCTGGTAATGCACCAAATACTCAACAGGCATCCCGGTCAGTATATCCAAATCCGCCGGATCCACTCCCAACTTTGAGCGAATCATTTGGACCGGAATCGTCATCGATGAATAATTAACCCTAACGTCCTTCACCAGCTGCCCTTTGGGGACCAATTGTAAATAAAACTCAACAATACCGCCAGATTTGCCTTGAAGAGCCAGCATCGGCCGAAACCCTGGAAAATCGCGTTCCACAAGATACTGAGTGACCATATTGATGATACTTTCCGCCCAAGGCAAGGCTGCCGTCGGCAATCCCTTAAAAATCCGCTCCAATTCCTCTTCAGTCTTGATGATCGTATCCCGAAACAACGGAGCAGATTCGGGCGATATATCCACAAAATGAGTTTTCAGATTAACCTTGGTAATGAACGGACCTTCCGGAACTAACTGCATCTGAATCCGGGTATGTTCTTGAAGTTCAATATCAATGGTTTCGATGCGAAAACCGGCCAACACCTTTGAAAAGACATTATAGATCGCTGATTTTAGTGTTTGCCGGTTCTGTCTCAATAAAGAAAGCGGCTGGGAGAGCAAGATCTTCTCTCCCACCCGGCAAATACTAAATTCGATTCGTTCCTGTAACCCTTCATATATTTGACCGGTTATCTTCAGTTGTACTTCAACCGATTCAACCTTTGGTTCTTGCGGTATCCCCAAGGAAACAGAACCAATCATCATCAAAAGCCAAGAACATAAAATGCAGCTCAATATTATTTTGGGAAAGTATCTCAACGTATCACCCCGGATTAAAAGCTTTCCTGCATCCCGAAGACCACCCGTGAATCTCCGTCTGAATTCCAAGCCTGGTCAATCCGGATCATTCCCAGGTACGGAACATTATAACGAATACCAAAACCATAATCCGATTTGGTGACATTATCGTTACTTAGATTTTTTACCTGACCGACATCATAAAAGACTACCAGCTCCATGTCCTTGTGGAACGGCAATTGATAACGTAACTCGGTATTGGACAACACATAACGGGTTCCAATCAACTCCATGGTGGAATCATCAGAATAACGGCGGTCGCGATAGCCCCGGAGCCGGTTTGTTCCTCCAAGGTATAAAGCATCATAATCGGGGAAATCTCCGGTGAGATAGGCTCCTTGCAACCGGGTTGCCAATACTAAATTGTCCGAAAGGGAATGGAACCATTTTCCTTCAAGCATAGCCGTTTGATAATCGAACTCACCGCCGATATATCCGCCAGCTACACTATAACTTCCCGAGAGTTGATAACCGCTTTTTACCGAAAAACGGTTTTTATATACCAATCGATTCTTCACCAGTTGCAGTTCGACCGAATTGTTCCAGAAGTCAGTAGACCGAAGATCTAAGTCAGTCATAGGTAGCCCTTTTTCTGGTTCATCTTCATCATGTTTCCAATATTTTTCGATTTCGTTCCGTTCAAAATTGAACTTGATCTTAGCGGTCATATTTTTCCACGGCCGTCCGAATGACAGCGATAACCCGGTACGATTCAAATCCATATCATAAAGATCATCTGAATTCGACGACCATTTACTCAAGGTTGAAGTGGTTTCCGCATCAGAGTTCCACATCGAAAGGGTAAAGGAAGTATGATGCTCATCCAGCCACGGTTCCTGAAATGTGAATCGAATCTCGTCTTCATCTTCTCCTAAATTCAAATCCAAACTGAGAGTTTGTCCCAATCCCATCAGGTTGCTTTCGGAATAGGTTAACAAACCGCCAATTTCTTTCGTCGATTGCGTATAAGAAATACCAAAGTTAAAACTACCGGTTTGGGCTTCAACAAATTCGAAGACTACATCCAAGGCTTCCGGTATAGCACTTTTTTCAAACTTCACTTCGATATTGTCAAACAAACGCAATTGCATCAAACGCATATAATCGTTCTTCAATTTGCTTTCATCGAAGACTTCGCCTTCTTTCAGCGTCAATTCCCGCCGCACCACAAAATCTTTAGTCTTTTCAAGGCCGGTTATCTTTATCTTTCCAACCTTCAACTCGACCAATTCCACTTGAACGATACCATCGGAAGAAATATTTAAATTGTTGGAACGAGGTTCAATGAATAATCCCTTCTCGGTTTGAGCCGCTTTCAATGCTTTGGATAAATCTTCTCGAAAAAAAGTTACATTAAAAACTTCGCCAGGCTTCTGACGGAAATGTTTCAAAATATCTTCCGGTTTTATGTTGGTCAATCCGGAAATCTTAATCTCTTTCAAAACCGGATTTTCAACTACAACAAAGATGACTTTAACACCGTCAAAAAACTTTTCGGTATTCACTTGAACATTGGCAAAATAACCTGTGGCCATGATCCTCTGCATATCCATCTGCAGGGCGGTAGCATTTAACGTTCCACCGATGATGGTGTTAGTAACCTCCCCCAACACCTTATCGCTGGAAACCTGGGAATTTCCTTGAACCTCAATCATCAACACTTTCGGTGTCGTATCGGCAAATGCTGGCAATCCAACAGTTAATAATATTGCAGCGATGACTACAATCCCAATACCCTTAATATATTTCAATAATATCCCCCTTCTCACTCTTCAGCATCATTTTCCCAGGCGCAAACTCTTCGACGCTTCTCTCGTTAATGCTTCTTCATCAATGACAAAACTGGAAACGGGTTGAATTTTTCCTGCAACAGAACTGCTTTCGACACGCCCGCCGCCGATTGCATGAGTGGCTACAGGAACAATATTTTCCGACGGATTTCGCGGCGTTTCGATGGAAGGCTCTCTCTTCTCATCAACCTTACTTTCAGCCGGCTTTTCAACCTTTGCTGTTTTAACTGCCGCTGTCTCCGACTTCACAGAAACCGGATGGGAAACCGCAGCCTCGGGAATAACTTGAGATGAAGCAACCGGTTGACTTTGAACTGTCGGAACAACTGATTCGGATTTAACGGTTTCCGTCACTTCAGTCTCCATGGCAATAGAATCGCTTTGCATTTCCGACGATTGTTTCCATTGCCAATAAAGGGCCGCCCCAACCATCATTCCGGCGAGCAAAACCGCTGCAGCCGGTAATATATAACGTTGCCGCCATGACGGTTGATCGGTCTGACGCAGGGCATCTATCTTTGTAACGTCAGATCGCCGACTTAGTTCCCAGGCGCATTTCACTTCAGCTTGAGCCAAATTTAAATGTAAATCGCCCCGAATCCTATTGGAACCCTTATATTCTTCCTTCGCTTTGTCCAGCCAGTTTTTGGCTTCATCAATATGGGCAAGCAAACGACCGGAATCCATATCACTCATAACAACTTCACCTTCCTATATAAGATAAAGTAATTTCCATAAAGTTACTTCATCCTATATTTGGGGATTGACGAGAATTTCCGGCTGCCAAGAGCCACAGTTAATCGGAGAGCAAGATACCAGAAACTCTCTTGTCTATTAATAATATCCGCAACAACTTAAACTTTTTCTCCGGTCAAATTGGTCCATAATCCCCAATCAGATGCTCTATACTTGTCCAATCGTCAGTTTTCTGTTAATAATGACTACTTTAATGAGATTACCCTTATCCGCTCGCTTTCATCTCAGCTCGCAATTTGGATAACATTCCTCTGAGCCGTTGTAACGCTTTCTTTTGAAGCTTATAATAGTACGACAAGCTGATGGCCATCTCTTGGGCTGATACTGCCGGTTCTTTATCCAACAAGTAAAGATCGCAAATCACCTTTTGCTCTTTAGGATTAAGACGGGAAATAGCCAATCTAACCTGTTGGTGTATTATTTTATAGGTGACTTCCTCTTCTACATTAACACTATGATCAGCGATAAAGCCCAAAATATCCTGAATTTCTTCTTGATGAATCGCGAGCTCCAAATATTCCTGATTGGATCGGTGCCTACGAAGGTAATCGATCATCCGGCCTCTGATCCGATGCGATGCATAGGTACTGAATTTGACGGCTTTCGTTACATCAAAGTGCTCCACCGCCTCAATCAAACCTACAGTCCCCTCCTGAATCAAATCAAAAATCAAATCTTCAAGAGGAGTAATCTGCGAAGCAATCTTAAAAACCAAAGGCTGATAGGACTCGATAATCTTTTGGCGCGCCTCCCGGGAACCCTCAACCTTATATTGATGCCACAAGTCGGTCTCTTCCTGAGGCGCAAGTAAATGGATTTTGGAGAGTTCGGCCAAATATTGCTGAATCAACCGGTCACCTTCCCGGGAATATCTTAAGTTAACTTTAATACACAACAATTCGGGATAAAAATAGAATCTCCTTCAATCTACCGCTATGGGTCTTCAGGCAATTACGGCTATTTTTTCCATCGGATAAATCCCGGTTAAAATTCAAAACCATAGGTTAGACGCCAACTTAACTCGTCTTCCTCTGCCGAGTATCTTCCTCCCAGCGTAAATTGGGGCGTCAAATGATAATCGAAACCCCAGATCTCATTGGGCTCATCGGCATAAACCGACCGACTGTATGACAAAAACAGTTCATCCGTAATATAGTCGCCCATATAAATCCGTAATTCATTTTGCGCATAATTGGTCTCCAAATAAAGATAATCCAAATGCAATGTATTTCGGATCTCACCGAAGACGTCTCCAAACAGGGTATCTGTCACAAAACTCAGATTTCCACCGATCATTCCCTCAAGGGTCAATGGTTCGTCGCCGCTCAGTTCGGACCAATTAAGCAAAGCATAGATCTGGCTCTGACTCATCTGCGGCCGGGAACTCAAATTAATCACAACATCCTCCCCGACCTGGCCTTTAATCGACAGAAATACTTCAGCCTTTGTCGTTCGGCAGGTTGTATCGATATCAATATAAGGTTTCAACCCGTGTTCCGGTCTGAAGACAACCTCGCCACTTTTCACCATAAAGTTCTGCCCATACAGGGTCAAGACCCCTTTTTTCGAGGAAACCTTCCCAATCAACTTTGGCTGCATGGCATTTCCCCGGAAATATAATTCGCCGTTAACCGTAACATCAGCGATCCCCAATTGCCGATACCGGACATTTTTACCGGCTTTGAGCGTAATGTCATATTCCGGCTGCCACTTACCCGGGCCATTGCCACGACCTCCGGATACACCGATCTTACAATCATATACGGTAACATCTCCGGCAATTTTGGGATTTTCAAAAAGATTTCCGGTAATATCAAGCTGCACATCGCCATACCCATTGAAAAAGCGGTTATGATAGTAAACCTTCGAACCGGCAAGATGCAACGAGACATTTTTAGGCACAAATCTTTCCAGAACCATCTGTCCTGTCATCGTAAATTTGCCCCGCTTAATCGTTCCGGATACGTTTTCCAACTGGACTTGGTTAGAAATAATGATTAATTTGGTTTCAAAATTTTCCACCGTTAACGGCAATTCCGGCAAATCCAACCCGCCCGGCGTACTACTGAGCCGTCCTGACAGGATAGGATTGGCCCACGAGCCAGTCATACGAATATCTCCGTTTATCCGTCCTTTGGAAAGCTGGAACTGATTCGAAATTCCATTCAATATCTCCGTCGGCAACTCCCGGATTAAAAACCGGAGATCGACATTTTGCTCCAATTTATGCTGCACCGGAAGATCAAGTTTGCTGACAAACGTCTCCGACCACGGTATAAATCCTTCGACAGATACTCTGCCACCCTGATAGGATAAACTGCCGCTGGTAACCGATATTCCCCGCTCGGAATATCGGCCTCCCAATGTCATTTGACCAAGGGATATACCATTTACTCCCAAATTAAAGATTTGACATTGATAATCTCCTGAGATACCGGCTTTAGACCACTCCAGCCGGAATTCACCATGAGCATTTCCGTCCAGTTGAAGGTCTTTCCGGATCAACGCGGCAACAGGTTGCACCGGGAAATCCACCAACAGCGCTTTAAGCCTGAGTACTTTCCCCTCTTCCCAACCACCATTGGCTAAAAGCGTTCCATTCTGGTGCCGTAGTTCAATGCGCTCAAAGTGGAGATTATTTCGATCATAACGAAGATCAAAGATGCCATTAACCGGATAACCGTTGAGAGAACCCTGATCCAAGCGGCCCTCAAAAGCAACTAAAGGATTGGTTAACAGTCCTTGAACCGAAATATTTCCGGATAAACTACCGGTAGCCTGCACATTTTGAAGTTTTAAAGCTGATATAAAAGGTTCAATTTGAATCTGAGACAACCGGGCGCTAAGTTGTACCTTTTCCGGCTTCGCCAAACTAATCGTCCCATTGGCTTCTATACTGCCGTCCGCTCCGATCAGTCGCAGCTCCTCAATTTCGAGATCAGACTGATTTAAGCGAAGATGCGCAACTAAATCCTTGTCCTTGATACTCCCAAAGGATAATGTCGTTCCGTTTAACGTTGCGGTGATCATCGGTTTTTCGGCAGTACCTCGAATCAGACCATGAAAGGATATTTTCCCTTGGCCAATGTTTCCCTTATAATATAACCCCAACGATTTAATATCATCGATATATCCGGAGTACTTCATCTCCAGCCGGTCATGGGCCAAGGATCCGCTCATCTGAATATTGGAGCCTTCCCCATGTAGCTTAAATTCTTCAATATGAAACTGATTCAGATCCCCGTTAAACCGAATGATTCCGTCATCCAGTTCCCAAGTGTATAACTTGGGCCGGAACAATGTCACTTGCCCAGAGTATCTGGGCGAATCCGTAGTCCCGGTAACCTCCAGTTGAACCTGGCCATTCCCATGAAGGGCGATTTGCTTATCAAGAGAGAACCACCGGACTAATTTATTCAACTCAATCGCATCACCGATCACTGACAATTGGAGCGGAGCACCATCGGCAATTCCGATATGACCTTTCAATCTGAAATCTCCGAACGGGCTGTTTACATCCACCATTTCGATGTCAAACCGTCCACCGCGATACAGCACCTCTCCGCTGATATCTCCTGCGTTTTGAGATCCCCACTGAACTTGGGACACTTTACCGATGGCCCTGCCATACAGATCATCGACGGGCCCCTCTAAGATAATATCTCCTTTAAATACACCATCCACCAAATGATCTCCGGACACAGGCCACACATCCCGCAGCCGGACGTCTTCAACACTCAGATCCGCCTCCAGCCTCTGGGAACGCCAAGCTATATGACCGTAAATCCGGCCCTTTTCGAGATTCATCCGAATCGAATCTATCCGAAGACCCTGATCTTTCCAGGTGAAAACCGCTTGAACTTCATCAGAAACTGCCTGACGGTATTGAATATGATTCCCTTTAAGAACGCCAAATACGGTTCCGATATCAAAAGGCTGGCCTCTTTGCCAACTTCCTTTAATCATCGCATCAACCGAAACCATTCCGGCCAATTGATATGTCTCAATCCAACTGTTTTGGCCTATATCCACTCCAGATGCCCGGCTGGAAAATTCCCAAACCGCTCCCGTTTCAGAAAACCGAACATTGCCTTTGAGATTGACCTGCCCTCCGTAAACACCGGCTTCCAAGTCCAAAATTTGCAGGATTTTCTCCCGGAAATTCCAGGCAAAATTCAAATTCAAATTATCTGCCTGTAAGCTCTCATACGTTACTCCGGCCACAGAAAGTTCCCCGGAAAATAACGGGCGTCGCCAGTTCCCGTCAATTCTGCCCCTAAAATCGGTTTTGGGATTCTTCCCAAGGTGCAATTTCGGATATTGAGCGGTTAATTCCGAAAGATCCAGGCCCCATCCATATACGGCCAGGTCAAACCGGGGATTGAAAAGATTGAAAATTTTACCGGACAATCCGACCGTGGCTTGCTGATATTGGCCTTCGAATTCATTGATCAGAAGATCGTTATTAACAATTTTCAAATCTCCCGAAATATCGGTGATAGGCCGTTCCATCATAGTAACCGTGGCATTGGACAATCTGACTTCTCCATCAAGTATCGGTTTTCCAATTTGCCCGCTGAGTTTTAACTTTAGATCGGCCGATCCGTCCAAAGCGTAAGGCGACACTTGAGTAACAAACTGTTTCAAATCAGCCAGGGCAAACTGACGCACGGAGATATCAGCAGCCATCGCCGTAGTATCCGTATTAATATTGCCGGAAATATCCATCTGGGCTTTTTTATAACGAATCTTTCCATAACCAACATGCACTTCTTTCGGTGAAACCGCCGCTTTCAACCGTTCGATCCGAAACGCCTCGGCAAAGCCCGGAAGATAAACTTGAGCGTCCTGAAGCGTAAAAGCTCCACTATCCAACCAAAACTTCTGTGGATTCCAGGCAAATTTTACATGGCCGTCAGCCAACCCCGACGCCACCCGATAAGATTGTAATGCCGGAATCAACGAAACAACCGGTTCTACCGGCATTTGCTTAAAGTGGATTTGACCCATACCCACTTTCTTTCCTAAATGAGTCTCCCCTCGAGAATCCCAAGCAATGCTCGTTTCCAGATCTATTTTTCCGCGCACCTTCCATATTACACCAGGATAATTGCAAAAATCGACCGTCCCGTAAACCTTGTGAATCCGATATGCTCCGAAACGGGCATCCCGATATTCAATCGTTGCATTTTCGAGCCGGACTATGGTTTGCAACTCACTTTTCCGGCCTTTTCCAGAAAAATATCGTTGGATATTCCATGTCCCGTCCTGATAACGCTCCAACTCCACTCGGGAGTCAACCAAGACAATCTCACGAAGGGATGCTTCAGGATGATGACGCTTTTTAAGCAGAGTCAACAGATCAACCTTAATGGTCAACTGTTGCAACTCCAAGGGGATTTGCTGTCCTTTAGCCTCTCGCAACTGAATACCGGAGGCCGTCAGAGTATCCCATTTTTGCCAGCGAATCTTCCCGATATTCAATTCCAACCCATTTTGAAGAAAGACCTTTTTTAACTGACCGTTAATCTGGTTGAGTAATTGTTGATCTTTCACCAAAAAAAACGGAGGCGTTTGCAACAATCCCCCAACAACGGCCAGAACTGCTACAACCACCCATATCCACTTGCTAAAACGCTGCTGCAATCGAGGCCCCCCAAATTACATAAAGTTAGATTACTTGACCTCCAAAATCAGTTGAGCTTCACCCAAAATATAATACGGCGTATCCGCAGTAACCCGTTCCGGTTCGACTTCCGCCTCATCAGCCTCGGATTCCTCGGACGTCAACGGGAAATATTCCAACACCAATTGATTATTGGTGGGTTTTTTAAGATATTCGGCAACCAATTCTTCCCACGAATGGATTTGACCATAGTCAAATTTTGAAGGATCTTTTTTACGACTGCCTTCCTTTTCTTCAAAAAGTACGTTTTCAGCTCCTCCATGAATTGCTAACAGTAATTTTCCGGACTGGGACGTTTCCGGAATGGTGAGCTGAAGCGGTATCTTAAAGGTTTCTCCTCGGAAACTATGGAGAACAGCTTCTATATGGACCGTATCCCCTGGTTTCACTTTCTTCGTTGCCGTTTCCAACTTGATAACCCGGGCCGTCGTTTGGACCTTTTCAATATCCACATCTACCCGGATGGATTTCAGTTGGACCTTAGCAAATTCGTTTCCTGCAACCATATCCAGCACATCGGCAATATCTTTGAGACAGGATACCGCTACATCCTTGCTATAAAATATATTATTTCGGACAATAGCCTCAGTTCCGGGAAGGGTTTCCAATTGAACTTTAACATGAGCTGTCCCTTCGCCGACTCGATCCAATGCATGATCGATAGCGGATGTTATTCCGGAAACGATCAAACCGGGGTATAACAATTCATCATCGATCACTTGGAAACGGCTGGTTCTCGACAGCTTCCGATCCCGGTCCCGAACAGCAACCTCCACCTCAATCATGGGCTGACGTTCCCCTAAGATGCCGGCAATGCCTGCATTCCGGTCTTGAATAATTTTACCGACGGGGTATAAAGCAGTCCCCATTTTAAAGGACATTACCCGGCTCTGCACGGTTTGCAATACTTGAGCCTGATAAGCGTTATACCCTACCGTCCCTTTATTCATAAACGGATGACCAAAGGCCAAAAACTGGTTTTTCCCTGTCCAAGTCACCGTACCAATGGCCGACACCTGATAATCGCCGGAAACCAATTGAACCGCAATGGCGCTCCCGGGCTTCACAGGAACCGTTCGGGACATTTCCGGTCTCCCGGCTGCTCCGGGCGAAAAAACCGGTTTAAGATATTGGGCTTCTAAAACCCGGCTCGCCATTTCATAGCCGCGTCTTCCCATCCCGCTGACAATGACCGGAGTCGCTATCGGAACAATGCCATGACAACTCTGATAAATGCGGGACTCTGCCACCCGTTGCCAATCCAACAAGCGAAGCATGGACTCAATCGGAGTCACCATCGCCAATAACGGATCGGCATTTTGAAAACCAAAACTAATGGCCCCGGCAAGTTTACCTTTGAAATAGACCGGACTGCCGCTCATGCCTGCTGCCAGGCCCCCGTTTTCCTCAAGCCGTTTCCCGGAAAGGCGTACCAAAATCAATTGGTTATCGCCATAACCCGCCGGAACCAACCCGATGACTTTGACGTTGAAAGACTCGATCTTTGTTCCCTGAAATACAGTATATCCTACGCCGCTTAAACCGGGTTTAATCTTATCGAGCGGAAAAAACTCGTCTTTGGCAGCCATAACCGGCATACCCATGACGGCGATCATCAGTAAAATAAGACACCATACAGCACGGATTTGATTCTTCACTCTCAACCTGTTCCACCTCGACAATAATATTTATAAATACCTCTTTTCCTTCCGAAATCCTGCCGAGATTATGGATATCCTGATGGAATTTGGCACTGCCAGATGACCATAATACAGGCTAATGACTTCTTTTACCCAATCCATTCCAAAACAAGTCGAGCATGGACAAAATTACTTGATCCGAAGAATAATTTGGTTCATTTTCAATGATGACCAACGTACCTTCGATAAGTTTACTCAAAAAGGTGGTGGCCAAAAGGGGATTAATCTCCCTGAAACGTCCCTGACGGACTCCCTCCTGTAAAATTTGATAAACCTGCTCCTGAAATTCCGACTGAATTTTGGCAACTTGGTTGAGAAATTCGGGATTGTCACTGACAACTTCCATCGTCAAAATTCGATAATACTGGCGGTGATTACGGGCGAACCGGATGAGGCTAATCACAAAGCGGCTGAGCTTTTCCTTTAAATCGTCAGTGATCCCGATCTGTTTGAAGACTTCCTCATTTCTGGTCAATACAGCAGCATTCAACAACTCCATAAATAGCTCTTCTTTCGTTTTAATACACCGGTAAACTGTCCGCTTACTCAACTCAGCCCGGTCTGCCACCTCTTGAATGGTCGTCCGGTAATAACCTTTCTCTGCAAAGACTTCCAACGCTTTTTCTAAAATCAACGATTTATTCAATACCATAACCTCCGCCACCAGATAATTTGCGAAAAGCTTGGAAAAATATCCTTATTTTATTCTTCAATAAATTTTAAAATCCACTCAAAAACCTGTTGTTTTTGTGGATTCAAGTCAATCGTCAGATTATGATGCCCGGATTCAAATAACTTCAACGTTTTTTTAGAAGACGCCAATTTTTCGAAGAACCTCCGGGCTCCCTGCCAGCGAACCATTTGATCATTTTCAGCCTGTATCACTAATACCGGAGCCTTAATCTCCGGCGCCAACTTCCGCGCCTTCCCGGCCACAGTCACCAGTTCAGCAACAGCTTTTGTCGGGATCTTCCCATACCAGTATTGCCGCTGCCACTCCAGAGCCACTCCCATATCTGTTTGCGGTACCACCTTCCGGATGAAAGCATAGCGGGCAAGATAAGCCATAGGGTTGGCAATCTCGAAACAAGGTGCGCACAGAACCAAACGATGGACGCAGTCAGGATAAGACGAAGCCAACAATACCGCCAAGGCTCCGCCCATACTTTCACCGATCACTGTAACTTTTCGTCCCAAAGACGCAGCAATTTCCAACCCTTTTTGGGCTGAAGCCTCCCAGTCGGCCCCGGTGGTTTTGGCAAAATCGGATACATGGGTACCATGGCCAGCCAAACGCACTCCAAAGACATTATGTCCTCTAGAACATAAAAACTGCCCCAATTCCAGCATCTCATACGGGCAGGCCGTAAAACCGTGAATCAGCAAAACCGCCTGTTCAGTGGGGCGATGATGGTGAAAGCAGAAACTGCGGCAACCATCAGCAGCACCGCTTTTTTCGCAGTCAGGATGATGATATTCGGCTTCTGCCATTTTCAACCCCCGCTGAAACCGTTCCTCCCAGTCATTTTCCATTCAATCTGGGCCACCTTTCATAAACTCATAAAAACACCAAAGCCAACCTTTAATCTATTTGCAATATTAGACTTTTCACTTCGTTTTACCTTCATCCATATCCGTTTTTTAAGTTTATGAATTTCGATATTGGTTAGTTCAAAATAAAAACGGATCTCAATTGCGAGATCCGTTTGCCACGCGTCAATGAAAAATAATTATTGATACTCAATCACCAGGTCATCGATGGTAACGGTAAGTGTACTTTCTGCACGAATTTGAATAAAGGAGGACTCTGTGCCGACAGAGCCGGGAACTTCCAAAACTTCCCCAACAGTCAGAGTTGTTCCATCGAACGACTTCAATACGGAATTATTCCCATGGATGGAATTTGTACCGCTAGATGTATTATTATCAACGTAAATCATGAATTTCCCGGAGCCACTTACTGCTACAATTTTAACTTTGATCTTATATGCTTTGGATAAATCAAATACACCTTTCGGGATCGTAGTAGATGTTGTATTCCCCGTTCCATTGTCACCGATGGTAAATCGGCCACCAACAAGTTGCAATTGGCCATCAACAACATTTATCGCTCCACCCGTCCGGCTATATAACGGGGTAGTCGAATCGCCGGGTAAAGTCTTGTAAGAAGTAGTAAAGAACGTGGAACTCGTTGCTGAATCAAAGTCTTCGGTAAATGGCAACTCTACTTTCCCTACCGGAACATCTTCCACAAACACTGCAGTGACCGTCTTATTCTTATCCATGGTTATAACTACGGTAGCACTGGATCCCGATGCTGCACCTTCCCATTTGCTGAATTTATAGCCAGCTGCGGGAGTGGCGGTCACAGTAACCTTTGAGCCGGATTCGTAAGTTCTGGTTTCATTATCCGGGTTTACGGTAACAGAGCCTTGTCCTGTCACATTGACGGTCAGTTTATATGTTACAACTTCTTTCTCAAATATTGCTTTGACTGTCTTGTCGCCATCCATTGTTACAGTCACTGTATCGCTGGTTCCCGATGCGGCACCTTCCCATTTGCTGAATTTATAGCCAGTATTCGGTTTGGCTGTCAAGGTCACCGTTGTTCCTGCATCGTAAGTTCCGCCAGCCGGGTTCAATTCGACAGTACCGCCCTCACTTGATTGCACCGTCAGGGTGTATTTTTGAACCGGAGTGGGATTATCGGGGTTTTCAGGAGTACCCGGCGTTTCTTTCTCAAATACCGCAGTCACGGTTTTATTCCCGTTCATGGTGATGGTCGCCGGATTTTCGGATCCGGTCAAATCCCCGCTCCAGCCGGTAAATTTAAAGCCTTCTGCGGCAGTAGCTGTTAAGGTAACGGTTGTCCCAGCATCATACTCATGGGTCCCTGCTGTCGGTTCTACGCTTCCGTTTCCTTCCGTTTTGATAGTCAGTTTATACTTGGTTGCCGGTGTATCCGTACGAATACCAGTCAACGAAATATAATAAATATTAATACCATCTTTCGAGGAATAAATCATATATTCCCCATCTGCAGGAATATTGTAAGTAAAAGCATTCAAATTGCTAGTAGGAACTTCACCCAATTCAACACCGTCACCGGATACCGGTGCAACCATTAAAATACGCCCTGTTCCGGTGGAACTGGAACTCATTGCCAATACTTTCAGTACATCACCGGCTTTTGCACTAAAAGTAATACTTCTGTTTTGACGATCTGAGCCACCGAGCTTAATCCGGCCTGTATACGTTTCACCTTCATATGACTTGGTATTTGATTCAAACGCAATATCCTTTCCAAATGTAAAGCCTTTATATTCGCTAGGTAACGAAAGCCCTTGCAAAGCGGCAAGATCTTGTCCTACATTTAACTCCAATACAATCTTGGATTCACCGGAAGGCGGTTTCGGTGTCGGATCTGTATTATCTTTTTTCTTACCACCGCCGCAACCGACGATCAATGCGCTGACTAACACTAAACATATCAAGCCAACCATACTTTTTCTCAAGTTTTTCATAAAGCATCCTCCTTTTTAGTATTATTGAAAAGAAACCCAATCAATCACCCGAAACCATTCATCACCCCCAGATATAATTAATCCCATGTTTCAACCAAAATCTGGTCGATAATAATATCCACATTACTTTCCGCCCTCAGGCACAGGAACGAGTTGGCTGTGAACGGCCCTTTGTCTGTTGATGAAATGGTTATTGTTGTATCATTCAGCTCACTGGCCGCCCCATTATAAATACGGGAGTTGCTGCCATGCAACGAGCTGCTGCCGCTGGTGGTATTATTATCCACCATCACCTGGAACTTGCCGCTGCCAGTGGCTGAAATAACCCGAATCTGAATCTTCCAGTTTTTACTCAGGTCAAAACAGCCATTCCCTACTGTATCTCCGGAGGTCGTTGTTTTACTGGTATCGACTTGACCGATAACAAACATTCCACCATCCATTGTTAACTGCCCGTTTGCAAACGACATCTTTTTCATCTGTTCCGAAGTAGCATAGTACATTGGCGTTCCGCCTGGCTGGGCTTTATAAGCAGCAGTCCAGAAATTGGTTGCGGTAGCAGTGGCAAAAGTTTCATTAAGAACCACCACAGAGCCGTTAACCGTTGGCACTAGAGGATCTGCGCCCACAACCCGGATCGGTACTGTGACTTCAATGGAACCGGCTGAATTTTCTACCTTGACCACGATCTCGGTAATCCCGGCATTCACTCCGGTCAGAGTAACAGTCCCCGAAGTCAAAACCGCCGTCGCGATTGTCGGATCAGGTTGTTTCACAATGGCAGTAATGCTAGGTGCGGGCGACCCGGTTGCAAGTAGCGTTGCATCAAAGGAAACCGATCCGGTTCCACTGATACTTTGGGTCGGAATGTTCCCTAACTGGCCGGGAGCAACAGGACCAGATTCACCGCCGCCGGGATTGACCCCCGGATCACTAATCTTGCCTACGCCGGCCCCTGCCAAAACACTGGCTTTTGCCTGAGCTGCACTTTCCAAAGTATATTGATAAGGTAGACTGATTCTTTCACAGGTATTGGAATACGTTGTATCACTCACCGGTACCGTTGGCCCGTCGTCAACATCCTCATTATCATTCGACCCCATTGATACTGTGGTTGTACACTTATCAAAGATATTGCCCTGTTGATACCAGTAACCAGCGACTTTACTGAACCAAGAACCAATAGGATTTTTACAGTTTTCAAAATAGTTGTTTTCGATCAACAGTTTGGCCCCTACCCGGCTGTTGATACAAGTTGACAAAACATCCTTGTAGTAATTGTTATAAATATGGCCGGTACCCCCCCTGTAACTGGGCAGCCGCGAATTGCATCGTTCAATCAAATTGTGATGATAGGTAATCTTTCGGTCATGAAGATCACTGTCACTTTTCCCAATCAGACTGGTTTTCCAGCTGTCATGGAGATAATTCCAGGAGAAGGTGATATATTCCGTTTCACCTTTGGCCGAAAGGAGTTCATCGTAATAATCCTTACCAACATCCAATGAATTGTATAATTCACAATGGTCAATCCAGATATGGCTGCCGCCATCCTGAATGCAGATGGCATCTTTTTGCCCAATGCGATTATGATGAACAGTCACATTTTGAACAATGATATTACTGGCACGGGAAATATTAATGCCAATACCATTGAAAACAGCACTTTTTCCAATACCGATAACCGAAACATTTTTGACATCTTTGATATCAATTTGCTTTGCCCCGGTATTTTCTTCAGTTATTTCCCCTTGAACGTAGATAATCTGCGGTTTACCGCCATTTTTCGCCATTGCTTTGTTGATAGCCGCTTGTAAATCCTTCCCGGTAGCTACATAATTTATCTCGCCGCCGGTGCCACCGGTGGTCCCGTTCGGGAACTCAGCGGTCGGTACAGCCGCAAAACCTTGGAGCCCAAATTCAGCCACAACATCCGGAGGTACAACAGGGCTACCACCGTTGTTACCGCCGCCGCTATTGCCTCCACCGCCAGTGTTATTGCCGCTTTTGGAACCTCCGCCACAACCCGCAAGGGCCATACTCAACACCAATAACCATACAATACCTTTCAAAAAATGCTGCCCTTTCATCAAATCCATCCCTCTCTCAATGTATTCTGCAAATGCCCTTACCAGATCGCTGTTTCGGTCCCTACATTCCCCCGGGCACCGATATCATACCCGTTGGCGCCTTTCCCCTTCAAATCGCTGGTATCCGCCAATTGAAGAAATGTTCCAAAATTGATGGATCCGTCCGCATTGCGGATGAAAGGTAAAATCCCGAAGGTGTACGAAGGTTTGACGACAAAATCGTCTACCGTCAATGTCACACCCATATCATTCTCATAAGTCTTTTTATCTTTCTTATAAAAGACGTTATGATGAACGGTGGAACCGCTCGGCACATGACCGACATCACTACCGCCCCCCTCCCAGGAGAGATTGTTGAACATAATATGCTCCCCTTTGGGAAAGTTAAAATTATAGTCGCTGGTTGTTTGTTCCGTAGGGCTTTTGCCCATGGAATTATGCCATGAGGTACAGTTACTGATGATTATCGGCCCCGGATTGCCATTATCGGTAAAACCGTGTTTCCGGTTGTGAAACGCGATACAGCGGCGCACAATATGAGAAACCCCATTGCTGGATGATCCCAATTTATAACCGTTTCCGTCACCATTTTTGGGATACGTGCCATCGGGTAAGATTCCATTGCTAAAAGCAACGCAATCCTCGAGAACTACCGGACCAATGGGGCCGGTCTCAGACTTGGTATACAAATCCCATCCGTCATCGCTGTTATTATAGGCAATACACCCTCGGAAAACATTTCCCGGGCCCGATGTCAGCTTACAGGCAAATCCGTCAGCATCTTCGCCATCCGAATCCGCATTGCCATAGGAATCACAGTTTAATATCAAATTATAACTGGGCCATTGAGAAATACCAGTAAAAGAACTCTTTGCCCTGGCTATCTGGAGGCCGCTGTCCCGGTTGTAACGAGTGATACATCGTTCGATAATGTTATAACTTCCGCCGATAAATATCCCGTTATCCCCGGCATACTCCACTACCAGTCCCCGAACATGCCAGTAGTTACCGAAAATCTGTAATCCCCGGTTGGCATCCAGCTCCTTTTGGGCTGAAAAATTTAAAATTGGTTGTTCATTGGGATAAGCATAGATTTTGCTCCGATTGGCTGCCGTTCCATTGTTGCCCATGTCAATGGTAATGGTTGAATTGTAATAATATGTTCCGCCCCGCATATAGATTAAACCACCGGGACGAACGGTCGCTATCGCTTTTTCAAGAGTCGTCGGACTGGTGAGAGTTCCGGGATTTTCCGCTTTTCCATTGGGAGCCACATAAATCGCCGCGTCGGGATTGACCGGAATTTCAGGGTCTGCAACTGGATCCTCCGGCTGGGGTACCACAGTCTTAGACGAACCTCCGCCACAGCCCAACATTCCACCAATCATAACTCCACACAAACACAGCAGTAAGATTTTTCGAATCATTCCAAGTTACCTACCTTTCACCAATTAAATTATTACGTATGTTTTCTATAATGTTTCGCACATATTTACCTCGTTTTTACAAGTCGCAAATTAAATTTTAACATTCAACGAGGTAAAAGGTAACCAATTTATCCAAAATTTATCTGATCATTTCCGATAAATTATTTTCATCAGGTAATATTAAAGCAATATTATTGGTACGTACTTTTTTTCGATACAACCTGATAAAAGCACACTGATATAAACCATCAAAATAAAATCCGGTATGTAAAGATCACTTCACATACCGGATGTCTTCAACTTTCATCCGACAAGGCTTTTTCGCCCTTTTCAATCAATTTTTTTACCATATTCCCACCGATTTTCCCCGCTTCGCGGACGGTCAACTCATCACCGCCAGCCGCCAAATCATCATCTAAACCCAGTTCCCGTGCAGTTTCCCACTTCAATTTCTCCTTAGGATCGGCCATTCCGCCAGAACTGGATACATTGTTGTCTTTCATGGAAAACCCCCTTTGGTATTTTTCGTTATTATCCCCGGAAAAGCCGATGGTTAATCCAGTTCCCAGCAGGAAAGAATATAACAAGATTCGATCAATTTCAACCCGAAAGGAAGAAAACGATGATCCAACTCCAACAACCCAAAGGCTTTTATGATAACGAGGATAAGGAACTGCTCCAATCCCCCTGTCCTCCAGAAGTGGACTTTACAACACAAGACCCTTGGCGGGTTTTACGAATTTTAGGAGAACTGGTCGAAGGGTTTGATGCCTTGTCCAAAATCGGGCCGGCTGCATCCATCTTCGGCTCAGCCCGACTACGGGACGATAATCCTTACTATCAGGCAACCGTGGAGATCGCCCGGTTGTTGGCAAATGCCGGCATCGCCGTCATCTCCGGCGGAGGGCCCGGGATCATGGAAGCTGCCAATAAAGGCGCTTATGAAATGAAGGGCACCTCCGTCGGCTGTGCCATCCAACTCCCGCAAGAGCCCATACCCAACCCGTATCAAACCATCGCCTTGAAATTCCGATATTTCTTTGTCCGGAAACTGATGTTTATCAAATATTCGATCGCATTCATTATCATGCCGGGAGGATTCGGTACTCTGGACGAACTCTTCGAAGCCCTGACATTAGTCCAAACCGACAAGATCGACCATTTCCCCGTCGTCCTTTACGGCAGCACTTTCTGGAACGGGCTCATCGAATGGCTGCGCCATGAGATGCTTTCGGCCGGATGTATCTCCCCCCAAGATTTGGATCTTTTCCGGGTCGTCGATAGTCCGGAAGAAGCAGCCCATATCATCATCGAAAACAGCAGAAAACATCATTATATTCAATAATATCGGATTGCTTCCAACGAATTTTACGCTAATACATTATCTAAAAACATCATGATTACAAAACCGACAATCAATGAATGGGTGGTTAATTTGGATGATTGTTCTTTATGAGTTTCCGGAATGATTTCATGACTAATCACAAACAACATAGCCCCAGCAGCAAAAGAAAGTCCCAACGGCAATAAGGGACGAGCCACATTAACCAGACCCAATCCGATCAACCCGCCGATGGGCTCAACCAACCCAGTTAATAATGCAATGAAAAATGCCCGGCCAGCCGTAAACCCTTCCCGTAAAAACGGCAATGCCACTGCCAATCCTTCCGGCATATTTTGGAGGCCAATGGCTATAGCCAGGCTGAGTCCATTCCCAACATCACCACTGCCAAAACCGACCCCCACCGCCATTCCTTCCGGAAAATTATGAATGGTGATCGCTAGGGTAAATAACCAGATTTTTTTAAGATTATAATGGTTTTGACTGGGCCCCCGGTATAAATTGGTATCCGGGAAATACCGATCGATTAAATCAACAAATACTGCACCAATAACGATCCCCATTAATGCTAAAAATGCCCCGTTTACCCCACCGCCGCCACTTTCAATAGCCGGCACAATCAGGCTGAATGACGTAGCCGCCAGCATAACCCCTGCAGCAAAACCCAACAGACAATCCATCAGTTTCCGCGGAATATTGTTTGGCTTAAATAAGACCGGCAACGCTCCGACTCCGGTTAGCAATCCTGTAGCTAAACTGCAAACCATCCCCACAAGCAAGATATTAAAATGTGATAAATATTTAACCAATAAAACCGACCTCTTCCCTTGTTTTCTGCCATAGATTATGTTTTCATAAAAGAAGAGGTGACAAAGTCCTAGACGAGGTGATATCATGCCAATCAACGAAGATCTCAAACCCGTTGCCGAACTTCTGGATAAACTGATTATCTTCCGTACAATCAAACACACCGGTTTAATCCGGGAACTCCTAGAACTAGCCAATCAACAGAATCCAACCGGTTCATTTTACGAATGGTACGGCCGATTGCTGGAATATCAACCTTATGGCAATTCATGGGCAGCCTATTTAAACGATGTCATCCGTTACGATGAAAATTTCTTTACGCTTCATTGCGAACGGAACGAAAGCTACCCCCCTGCCATTTTGAAGGCCGTCGATTCCGATTTGGAAATTCTTTTAAAACTGGTCCATTGGGACCCCGCAGAGCATTTCTTCGGAACCGGACATTCAAAAGGCGATATACGAACCATATCTATTCCGACAACAGAGATTCATAAATTCCGGGAAACCCTAGCGGCTACCATACAAACCCAAGGCGCCGGCCTTTTCGGCCAATACCAGGCTGCAGTATGGCATCGTGCCTCTCAAAATTTCCAGCCAATACGTTACCCGGATCCGATAACCTTTCAACAACTTATCGGTTATGAAGAACAGAAACAGATACTTCAAGATAATACCCGCCGATTTGTCAAAGGCCTTCCGGCTAATCACATTTTACTTTATGGCGATCGCGGCAGCGGCAAATCGTCTTCCGTCAAAGCTCTACTGCATCAGTTTGCTCCCGAAGGCCTGCGGATTATCGAGGTAAACAAAGACGACTTGACCGATTTCCCAACCATCACTGGTCTACTACGCCACCGCGGACTTAAATTCCTCATCTATGTCGATGACCTTACCTTTGAAAGCGGAGAAATCGGGTACAAGCACTTAAAAGCGATCCTGGAAGGCACTCTGGAACACAAACCCACCAATATTCTGATATACGCCACCTCCAATCGCCGCCATCTTTTAAGAGAAACCTTTGCCGACCGGGAAAATGATATTCATGGAAATGACACCGTCCAGGAGCAATTATCCCTGGCTGACCGGTTTGGAATCACCTTGACGTATCAGGCCCCGGATCAGCATCAATTTTTGGCGATTGTCCGTGGTTTGGCCGAGCAAAGAGGCTTGGACGTGGATAAAGACACCCTTGAAAAACGAGCCCTTCAATGGGAACGCCAACACAACGGCCGCTCCGGAAGAACAGCAAAGCAATTTATCGATTATCTCGAAGGGGAACTTCGACTGAATAAAACAAAACGGTAAAATTAACGGATAACAGACTGAATCTTTATTATTTGGAAAATATCATTTCTCTTTTTACAAAAAACCTCAGAATCAGCTTTTATTCAGCTGAATTCTGAGGTTTAATTGTTCTTAACTAATTTCATTCATCCAGTTAAGCACAACCATGCGCTGTGTACTACGAACCCAAAGTCCTCAGTCTCGAAGCATGAAACCGAACTATACTTTACCGCACTTTAAACCCTGCTTTCATCAATCGTTCCCGCAAAGAATCCGAGTCTAAAGGCTTCGGTCCTCGTTCCTTAGCTTTACGGTCCGGTTTTGATGCGGTTTGGGCACGATCCTGTTTTTGGGAACCGACTGCAGTATCCGCTCCGGTTTCCTTTTTCATAGTCAACGCAATCCGCTGCCGGGGCAAATCCACTTCAAGCACCCGTACCTCGACAATATCGCCGACAGCCACTACTTCGTTAGGATCTTTAACAAACCTGTCGCTGAGCTGGGAAATGTGCACTAAACCGTCCTGTTTAACTCCGATATCTACAAAAGCTCCGAAGTCAACCACATTCCTGACAGTCCCGGTGAGTACCATCCCCGGTTTTAAATCTTCCATCTTGAGCACATCATTGCGGAAAATCGGTTT
This sequence comes from Bacillota bacterium, assembly GCA_029776205.1. Lineage (GTDB taxonomy): Bacteria > Bacillota > UBA4882 > UBA8346 > UBA8346 > JAKOSX01. The sequence continues at coordinate 85,053 of JAKOTQ010000096.1, forward strand.
CGGCAAATCTTCTCGGGGATCACGGCCGGGTTTGGACAAAGCCTCAATAATATCTTTTAACGTTGGTTTCCCGACTCCCAACTCTTCCGCCATCCGGTCTATATCCACCTGCTGAAGCCGGACTCTGATCTCGGCCAATTTTTCCTTTTCCAAAATATCAGTAGTTTCAAAGCCTAGCTTAGCCAATAATTGCCGAGCCGCCTCATAGGACTCAGGATGAACCCAAGTAGCATCCAACGGCTCCTTGCCATCGGTTATCTTTAAAAATCCAGCCGCCTGAATGAACGCCTGTTCCCCAAGACGTTTCACTTTTAGCAATTGGGCCCTGCTTTCAAACTTTCCGTTCTCTTCCCGATAAGCCACAATATTTTTGGCGACAGCTGGTTGAATTCCTGCAACATACTGCAACAAAGAAGCCGATGCGGTATTCAGATCAACACCGACATAGTTCACACAAGACTCCACAACGCCTTCCAAGGCCGTGGAAAGCTGTTTCTGATTGACATCATGTTGGTATAAACCAACCCCGATGGACTTTGGCTCTATCTTCACCAATTCCGCCAAAGGATCCTGAATTCTGCGGGCAATAGATACCGCTCCCCGCATTGAAACATCCAAGTCAGGAAACTCCTCCTTAGCCAGCTTCGAGGCGGAATATACCGATGCACCGGCTTCGCTGACAATGCAATAAGCGGTTTTCTTCCCTCCCAGCATGTGAATTAACTCAGCTACAAGAAGCTCGGTTTCCCGGGAGGCTGTCCCATTTCCAATCGTTATCAAATCAACCTGATGCTTTTCAACCAGTTTCCCTAAGATAGCCAATGCTTCATCTCGTTTCTCTTGGGGAGGATGGGGATATATCGTGGCTGTATCCAATAATTTCCCCGTTTCATCAACCACAGCCACCTTACAACCAGTACGATACCCCGGATCGATGCCCATGACCCGAATCTGCCGAACCGGAGGCTGCAAAATCAAATTGCGAAGGTTTAAACCAAACACTTTAATCGCATGTTCTTCAGCAGTTTCCGTAATCGCCGAACGCAACTCCCGCTCCAACGAAGGGAATAACAACCGTTTATACCCGTCAGCCACTGCCTCTTCCAGTTCCGAAGTAAACAAAGAATCTGGATTAACAATGATTTCCCGTTTTAAAATGCCGATGGCCGCTTCATGATCGATATCCAACGCAACTTTGAGCGTTTCCAACTTCTCACCGCGATTTAAAGCCAAGATCCGGTGCGGGGGAATTTTCTTCAACGGCTCTTTATAATCAGCGTACATCCGGAATTCATCCAGATCATCTTCATCGTTTTTCTTCTCCCGCTCTTTGGCTACAGATGTAATGATCCCTGTCTCCCAACAAAATTCTCTTAAGATTTTACGGTATCCGGGATCATCGGCAACCTTTTCAGCGATAATATCCTGAGCCCCTGCGATAGCAGCAGCCATATCCGGCACATCCTTCTCAGGATTGATAAATGGTTCCGCCCATTGTTCTATCGTACCAGAAACGGTTTTTTGCTCCCAAATCAATTCCGCTAAAGGTTCCAAACCCCGTTCTTTGGCAATCATGGCCCGGGTTCGTTTTTTCTGCTTATAAGGGCGGTATAGATCCTCAACTTCCTGAAGTTTCGTCGCCTGTAAAATGGCTGCGGACAATTCGGGCGTTAATTTCCCCTGTTCCTCAATAGATCTGATGACTTCCTCTTTACGTGCTTGTAAATTGCGCAAATAGCGCAACCGTTCATCGATCTCCCGTAATTGCTCTTCATCGAGCTCCTCGGTGGCTTCTTTACGATAACGGGCGATAAACGGAATCGTATTCCCATCATCCAACAACTTTACCGTATTTTCCACCTGAAAAGGTTTGAGCTGCATTTCCTCGGCAATGATTGAAATCAGATTCATCCAAAATTCTCCTTTTTATCGTTCTGCATCCGATTATATCCACTCTCACCGTAAAATACAAGAGAGCTTCTGGGAATTGGGTGTTAGGCGCTGGGTTCTGGTTACTGGATTTAGGAGTCAGGAGACAGAAGGCAGTAGTCAGTAGTTAGTAGTTAGTCGTTAGTCGTAGCAAGATAATTATACTATGACTGTTTGTATATCCCGGAACCTGATACTCACGTCGTTAATTGAAACCTGCACAATCGCCCGGGACCAAAGACCCAAAACCAACTCCTATCTTCTGACTTCTGACTGCTTAGTAGTGTGAACCGTGCACTGTGCATAGTGATCCAACCCCAAAACCCGATCTGATAGTCATTATCAACTGCAAAATAAAAAAGCCTTGCGGCTTTTTCAACTTAGTCTCCAATCTCCACCGGTTTTCTACGGGCAGCAATCAAGGCCGAGATATCTTCATCTTTGCCAGCATCGATCACTACCATTTGGGTTTCATTGGCTTTCACCATCCCAATTTGGTGTCCCCGTTCTTCTATATATGCAGGAGTCATCATATAATTTCGGGCTTTAGTCATCGTCACCACTTGACGGTTTAAAGCTTGATATTCCTGTTTGAGATCATTGAGTTCTTTCGTCTTGGCAGTATACCGAATAATCCCTTCAGCCAAAGGGAACAGCAAAATCTTAAATACGACAAAAATTAACAATGCCCAAACAAACAAAGGCATCGCCGACTTTGGTTTAAAACGCCACCTAACTTTCTTTTTTTTATGCAATAAGCAATATTCCTCCATCGTGACACCCTGTGTCATCCGGCTCTCAGGTCGATAATACTCAGCATATGTTCGTTGCTTCATCATCCATCACCTTCATCCACATCATCCGCTCCAGCAAGGCCTAAAGCTGTACCCGGCAAAACAATCACCACTTCATAGCCTTTTGTTTTCGCCCGATTATAAAGGGTCGCCACGGAGCTCACGGAGAGATTGAGTTTTTTGGCAATACGTTCAGTACTTTCGCCCATCTCTTTCAGGACGACCACTTGACGTTCGCGAAAGCTTAAATTTTCCACTCCCCGGATCTCGATTTTCATTATATCACCATAACGACAAAACTTCTACAAAATTTTTACATAATTTCGACAAGGTTTCAATCATTCCTTCTTTCATCAGCGGCCATTTTGAAATTTATCAGAAGACTATACAAAAAATTATGGCAATCTTGTTAAATCTATTTTCTCCTGTTGACTTCTGGAAAGTATGATTGTAGAATTGACTCATTCTGACTGACCAGTCAGTCGTAAGATGGAGGTGAACCTGTGGAGAAAATGTCAACCGAGAAACGTTCTGAAATCCTGGAGGCCGCCATCAATCTCTTTTCTGTAAAAGGGTTCGAACGGACTACGGTGGATGAGATCGCTGCCAAAGCCAATGTTGGTAAAGGTACGATTTATCTTTATTTCAGAAATAAAGAACATATCTTCCTGGCCATCGTTGAAGAAGGAATTTCCTATCTCAAGCAACTCTTTCTTCAAGTAACCAAAGAAAAAGATTTTACATTGCAATTGCGGGAACTGATCTTGTCCTATCTCAAATTCGCAGAAGATAATCGGGAAATCTACCGTCTCTTTATGAAAGAGCGTTTAGCCATGCGTTTATGCAATGACAGCATAATTGAAAAGCGTTTTATAGAAATGCATCACGAACTGTATCAGTTCTTTACTGATTTTATGCAACGCGGAATGGACGAAGGAGTGCTTTGTCCTGCTGACCCCGGTTATTTGGGAATGGCTTTGAACGGTATCATCTCCCATTGTGTTTTTCATTGGCTGTATTCAAATGATCAGCAACCCTTGACCAAATTAACCGACACCCTTTGCCATCTGTTTTTAAAAGGAGCAGCCAGTAATCTTAACTTACATGTTTCAGGAGGTGTCCAAGATGTTTCGTAAAATAACCCTTATCACGCTTATATTTCTATTGGCCGGTTCAGTGACAACCTGGGCTGTTGACCATCCAAGTAACGTACTTACGTTAGAAAAAGCCTTAGAGCTGGCCTATCAAAACAGTAAATCCTTGAAAGCAGCTTCCCAAAAAGTGAGCATTGTTAGAGAAGACTTAAAAAAAGCGGAAGCAGCCTTTGTCCCCTCAGTCGATTATAGCTTTGGATTGCTGAAATATGGTGAAGAACAGCAGTTGACCCAAAGCGATGAAGGGGCCAGTGGAAGCATAAATGCAACATGGCCGATATATACCGGAAACAAGCTAGAATTAGCCCTGCAAATTGCTAAGTCTCAGCTTAGTATCGCTCTTGAAAATGAACGCCAAGTCAAGCAAGAATTGACTTACAACGTTAAAGAAGCCTATTATCGCGTATGGATGGCAGAAGAACTGCTCAAAGTGGCTCAATCATCTTACGCCAATTTAGATCAACATCTTATGAAAGTAAAACAGCTATACAACGTCGGAAATGCTTCAAAGTACGACGTATTGCAGGCAGAAGTTCAAAAAGAAAGCCTAAAACCTCAGATTATCAAAGCAGAGAACAACGTCACTCTCGCAAAGTTAGCATTAGCGACCTTAATCGGCCTCGATAAAAATAATTCGTTTACAGTTCAACACCACGAGACCGAAATTCAGCCAAACCCTTTGCCCTCAACGGACCAATTGATTCATTTAGCCTACAACAACCGAAGCGAGCTCAAACAATTAAAACTTCAACATCAAATTGTAAATTGCCAAGTAAAACTTGCCGCCTCGGAATATAAACCAAATATATATATTTCAGGAAGCTATGGTTTTGAAAGCTCCAAGTGGTCACCCAATGACTGGGATCCCCAATTTAAGCTCATCCTCGGAATCCAAGGCAACTTTTATAAGGCAACTGTCAAACCGGAAGTCGAGAGCGCTAAAGGTCAATTGGAATTATTAACGATCCAGGAAAATGATTTAAAAGACAGTATTCATCTCCAAGTTGAGCAAGCTGTCCAAAATATTCTGGAAAGCACTGAAACCATCAAAGCCAATCAAGCCAACATCGAACTGGCCAAAGAATCCCTTCGGATGACTCAAGCCCGTTACGATGCCGGTATGGCTACCACCATGGACGTCACCGACGCCCAACTGGCGTTGGATAAAGCTCTTACAGGATATTATCAGGGAATTTCCGATTACCTGATCGCCTGCGCCAAATTGGACTTGGTCACAGCAGTTATCCAATAATAAGTTTTTATGAAGTTATCATGTATGGAGGATGACCAAATGAATAAAAAATTGATCGTCATTGGAATCGTATTAAGCCTACTCCTCATCGCCGGATGCGGCCGAAAAAAACCTGTCGTCAAAGAAGAAGACCCTGTTGTTCCCGTCCAAGTCGCCGTTGCATCATCTGGTGATATTCAGGAAATTTACAGTACCACCGGAACTGTGGAAGCCACCAGCAAAACTTCGGTTACATCCAAAATTTCCGGACGCGTGGCCCAAATCGCTGTCGAGCTGGGAGATTATGTGTCCAAAGGTCAAACATTAGTCAGCCTGGAAAAAACCGACTTAATCAATCAACTCAATCAAGCTAAAACATCTTTATTACAGGCCGAGACCAATCTCTCCCAAATCAAGACAAACTTTAACCGTATTCAGAAACTCTTTGCCGAACAGTTAGTTTCCCAACACGAGTTTGACAATGCTAAAACCCAATATGAAATCGCCCTCAACCAGGTCCAACAAGCTCAGATCAATGTAGAGATGAGCGAAGAACAGCTTCGAAACACGGAAATTAAGGCCCCAATCAGCGGTTACATTGGCGAACGGAAAATCAACGCTGGTGAAATGGCGACCCCGGGTTCTCCTTTAATGGATATCGTAGATCTCTCCCGAGTCTATGTCACCATCCATTTAAGTGACAGTTACATTACGCAAACGAAAATCGGCCAAAAAGTCACTGTGAGATTACCTTCCTTACAGGATAAGACATTCTCCGGCACGGTCTATCAGATTTCACCGGCAGCTCAATCCGACAGCAAAATGTTTCCTGTAAAAATTCTGCTGGATAATTCATCCCGAGTATTTAAAGACGGTATGTTGGCCGAAGTTAAGATGAATTTTAACGAACGGAAAAACGTCATTCAGATTCCCATTGAAGCAGTCATCGAAGAAACCGGAACGAAAGCCGTATTTGTCATTAAAGACAACCAAGCCTACAGAAAAAACGTGGAAGTCGGCATCAACAACGGCAAATTTATCGAAATCATCTCCGGTATTAATATCAATGACCAAGTTGTGGTATTGGGACAAAGCAATCTGGAAGACGGTATGAAAGTTGTGGTGAAATAAGATGGAAAAACTGATTCAATTATGCGTCAGGCGGCCTGTAGGGGTTTTGATGTTTGTGTTGTTTGCCCTAACCCTCGGAACCGTATCGTTTTTTATGGTCAAATTGGATCTGTATCCGAATATTGACTTTCCAACTATTTTGGTAATGACTTCCTATGAAGGCGTAGGCCCTGAAGAAATTGAAAAACTGGTAACCCGGCCTCTTGAGGAAGCCATCAGTTCTGTTCCCAATATCAAAAAGGTTACCTCCACCTCCTCCCAAGGCAATTCCTTCATCGTAGCTGAATGTAACTATGGGACGGATATGGACTTTACCAACTTAAAAATCAGGGAACGGATCGACTTAACCAAACGGAATCTTCCGGACGATATCGATGATCCGATCATCTTCAAAATGGACCCATCGATGATACCGATCGTCGTTTGGGGCATGTCCAGCCCAAAAGGCTTAGCTGAAGCCACCCGAATTGCCGATGATATCATCAAACCCCGTTTAGAAAGGATTCCGGGCGTAGCTTCCGTTTCGCTAAGCGGTGGCTTGACTCGGGAGATCCAAGTCCAGCTGTCTGCCGATAAACTTTCATTTTACAAAATATCGCCGGATTATATTGCCCAAAAATTGGCCAGTGATAACATCAACCTTCCCGGGGGTAATATCAACGAAGGCCGCAATCAATTAACATTAAGGACCATCGGCGAATTTAAAAGCGTTGAAGAGATCAAAACCTTTAAAATCGCACTCCCCAACGGTTCGATCATCCCCCTTCAGGAACTGGGCGAAATTAAAGATACCTACCACGAAAGAAAACAGCTGGCCCGTATTAACGGGGATGAAAGCATGATGATCATCATCATGAAAGAAAGCGATGCCAATACCGTTTTAGTCACCCGTGAAGTTCGCAAAGCCTGGAATGAACTCCAAGCTCAAATTGGAAAACAGGCCATGGTATACAAAGTATTCGAACAAGCGGAATTTATCGAAAGCTCATTAAGTAATGTAACGGAGAATGCTATCATTGGAGGCTTATTAGCCGTCATCATTCTCTATGTATTCTTACGGAGCATTCGGAGTACCATTGTTATTTCATTGGCCATTCCCATTTCAATCATCATTACCTTTGCCATGATCTACTTTTCAAAGCTGACCCTCAACCTCGTCTCCATGGGCGGTTTGGCACTAGGTGTCGGTATGCTGGTGGACAACGCCATCGTTGTGCTAGAAAGTATTCAACGTTACCGCGAAGATGGCCAACCTCCCCTTCAAGCCGCTATCCAAGGCACCTCTGAGGTTGGTTTGGCAATTACAGCTTCGACCCTAACATCAATTATTGTGTTCGCACCGGTATTATTTGTCGAGGATATCTCCGCCCAAATCTTTAAAGAAATGGCCTTCACAGTATCCTTTTCATTAATCGCCTCACTCATTGTGGCTTTAACGGTCATTCCAACCATTGCATCAAAGTTAATGACCGTCCTTCATAAAAAAGGCAAAGATACAAAGCCCGCGATTGCCGAAGATGAATACCGTCTTGGAAAAGTAGAAAAAATCTATCGGCAAATGTTGGTTTGGGCTATAAATCACCGTATAAAAATTATTTTAATTTGTATAGCTGTCTTTTTCTTAGGAATTCTACCATTCACCCCGCTGCTGGGAGTAAAAATGGAATTTATGCCCTCCATCGGCCAAAAAGAATTCACCATTGATTTTGAATTACCGTTAGGAACCAATCTGGAAACAACCAATGCAGTAGCTAAGAAGATTGAAAGCATCATGCAGAAGAAACCCAATGTGGAAATGGTTTACTCCATCGTTGGTTCTTCCGGTTTCGGCTTTAGCTCCCGCAGCGAGGAAAGCGAAAAGGGCTCTGTATATGTGACCATGGAAAAAGGTACGGAAACCCCGATGGAAGAATTATTGGAGGATGCCCGCCGTTCTTTACAGGGAATGCCCGGTGTAAAAATCAATGTCGAGGAACAGTCTAACGGCCCCGGCGGCGACAGTTCACCGATCGTCGTCAACATTGAAGGGCCTGAACTGGAGGTCCTCAACCAATTAGCGGGTGAAGTCGAAACACTGATTAAAAGCATCAAGGATACCCGCGAAGTGAAGACCAACTGGGAGACCGGCCGGCCTGAGCTCCAACTGCGGATTAACCGCGAACGGGCCAACGCCTACGGTTTATCTGCTGCTTCCATCGCCAGTACGGTTCAAACTGCATTTAAAGGTTCAACAGCAACCCGAATCCGTCTGGATGGCGAAGAATACGATGTCTTCCTGCAGTTACAACCGGATCACCGACAGACGAAAGGCGATTTGGAGAAACTCTATGTCCAGTCCTCCACCGGCATTGCTGTACCGTTGAAAGAAGTCGTCACCTTCTATCCAACCAAAGGTCCGACTCAGATCACCCGTGAAAATCAAACCCGTCAGGTCCAGGTCAGCAGTAAATATGTTGGAAAGGATTTGGGGGGCCTGGCCAATACCATCGAGAACCGCATTAAAAAGGAGATCGTTTTCCCGAAGAACTATTCGTTCTCCATGGGCGGCCAGGTTAAAAATATGCGCGATTCCAATTTCGCATTATTTGGCGCTTTTCTTCTGGCAGTATTTTTCGTCTATATGGTCATTGCCGTTCAATATGATAACCTGATTCATCCGTTGGCCATTATGGGTACCCTTCCTTTAACCCTGTTTGGCGTCTCATGGAGCCTTTTCCTGACCGGACATACATTGAACGTGACTTCGATCATCGGTGTCATCATGCTCGCCGGAATCGTCGTGAACAACGCCATTGTTTTGGTTGACTATATCGAAACCTTGCGCAGACGCGGCCTTTCCCGCCGGGAAGCCATCCTGAAAGCTGGACCAACCCGTTTACGACCGGTATTGATGACGACCTTGACCACAGTCTTGGGCCTGATCCCTCTCGCACTCGGCAGAGGAGACGGCGGAATGCTCAATGCTTCTCTGGCTGTGGTCGTTATCGGCGGTCTAAGCTTTTGTACCTTATTAACCTTGATCGCCATCCCGATCATCTACAGCATCCTGGATGATATGGCCGTTTGGACCAAGAAAACTATCTTCCGCCAACCAATCAGCATCGAATCCCATCAATAAATCAAAAAACACCGCTTAATATCAAGCGGTGTTTTTTAATAAAACTTCCACTTCATCATAAAAAACGATTTTTTCGGTTATATTACAGATATTATTTATGTTATCCTGGTACGGCCATTTTCTATATCACTAAAGAAGGATTGGCGCTTCAAAGGTCGAATATATTAATTCGGATAACTTATAAATCATCTTTTTTGATGATTTACTCCATACTATGATTTTAAAAAGGAGTGATTAGATGCTGGAACTCGTCGGCGTTATTGCCATTGTCTACTTAATTTGGTACTTTGTTGAACATCAATAGAATGTATACAGGTTCTTCATTGAAGAACCTGTACTTTTCAGAAGAGGTCTCCACGATGCGTCGTTCTTTGGTTTTACTCCAAAAAGAGTTACTGGACTTTTTATCTGGCAAAGCATGGATCATTGCTTTGCTTTTGCCTCTTTTTATCACTTTCCTCTTTACTATGGTTTATCGCGAAAGTGAACAGCAACAATTCCGTATCGGCACTGTCAAAAACCCGGATCCCATTTTGAAACCGCTCCTTATCGCCTCGGATTTTGAAACCGTTCAATATCCAAACTTAAAAAATGCCCAAGAGGCTCTGGAAAAAGACGAAATTGACGGCGTCATCTATCGCCAGAAGTCACTCAACCGCTATACCTTCATGGCTAAAGGATCAAATATGGCCCAATCCGCTACCATCGTGACAGCACTTAACGCTGCTTTAATCCGCATTTACAGCAAAGAATCCATCCCTCATATCGAGCTGAAAACAACCGGCCCGGCTGTCCAGAATATCTCAAGCCTGGCATTGCCGTTATGGCTGATTCAAATTATCCTGACTACCTGTTTGTTGCAAAGTACAGCCACGATCGCGGAAGAGAAAGCCAAACACACCCTCCATGCCATCCTGGTATCTCCGGCCAAACTGTCGGATTATTTCACCGCAAAAATCCTTTGGAATACCATGATAGGTTTGGCCTCCGTTCTTTTAACCACCTGGCTGACGCGTTCTTACTATAACCCGGTTTATTTAATTAGTTTTACTGCATTGGGATGTTTGGTTTATACCAGCGCAGCATTGTTCATCGGACTGCTGTCCCCGCAGCCGCTCTTAGCCAGGACGTTCTCCACTGTACTTTATCTGATTTCCGCTTTGCCGTTAATGCTAAAAAACACCCGTCTCGCCTGGGGAAATCTGTTAAATTTCCTTCCAACCTTTTCCTTGATCCAAGGGCTGGAGAGGGCGGTTCTACAACAACCTTGGCAAGTAAGCTCATTGCCGCTCCTAGCCATTATGGCGGCGGAAACCGTCTTGTTATTAACCATCCTCTCGGCTATTCTCAAAAAAAACATTGATTTTTGAGGTTATCATGGAACCAATCATTACCGTCAACCGTCTCACCAAAAAATACGGCGATCGGATCGCCGTCAATGATATCAGTTTTTCCCTTTACCCAGGACAAGTCCTCGGACTCCTCGGCCCCAATGGTGCTGGCAAAACCACCACCATGCGGATGCTCATGGGATTATCCCAGCCTTCTTCCGGTTCCATTACTATTTTTGGGCATGATATCCGTACCGATGCCAAACTGATTCATCCCCGTATCGGTGTTGTTTTTGAGCGTTCCAATTTATTGGAAAACCTCTCTGCCTATCAAAATTTGGCACTATTCTGCCGTTTATACGGTACGCCCCTATCCGAAATCCAACCGCTCTTGGAACGGATGGATCTCTGGTCCAGAGCCCAGGAACCGGTTAAAAACTTTTCCAAGGGCATGAAGCAACGGCTCTTGATCAGCCGGGCATTGATCCATCGGCCACCCTTGTTATTTCTCGACGAACCAGCTTCGGGACTTGATCCTATCTCCGCCAAAATTATCTGGGATTACTTAAAGGAACAGGCTGCGCACGGTACCACCATCATTTTAACCAGTCATGATATGGTAGAAGTAGACGAATTATGCGATATGATCGGATTTATCAATCAAGGACACTTGATCACCTTCGAAAGAACCAGTGTACTCAAATCCCAATATGGCCAGGGAACAATCCGGATAACATACCAAAGTGAACAAGGCATCGCTGTAGAAAACCTGGAGCCGACGCCCGAAAATCTTCAACGAATCCACTCCCTCTATGCTGAAAAGCGCATCATCAACCTCCGCTCCATGGAAGCCAGCCTCGCAGAGATTTTTCAAAAACTATGTGAAAGCTAATATAGCAATTAGGGTTCATGGACTAGATCTGTCAGGAGTCAGAGCTCTATTCCCGAAAAACTCAAAGCTCAATCCCATAATACGTATATACGTTCCCCTGAAACCATAACCCGCTACCTGCAACCAACCTCCCGCGGATCCCATCCATCCATTCCGTTAAGTATATTCTCTACAGTAAATTGCTCTGCTTCTTCCGGGGAAAGCTGTTTACGAAGGGGATGCGCTGCAGAAGCGCCCGGTCCGGTATTTTGATACTCTCTGAACCGCTCGTTTTCAGGAGGCCAAGCATACCCCCCGGTGGACATACTGCACCACCCTGCCGGATGAATATGGCTTCCCAACCAACATCGGATAAAGACGGCCTGAGCCGAAACACCGGGATCTCCATGGGGAAACATTCCGTTTTTACTGGGATGCCACGGCCGTCCCAGATAAACTGTACCAACACCTAAACTCGGCTCAGCCGTAATTTCACAGTCGATAAAGATCAACCCGTATGGTTGAGTTGCCCGAGTACTAGGTGCTGTGATAAACCCTTTCGGATCAAGGCCGATACGATCCACCGAATGGATTCGGCATTTTTCAAACACCGCTGTCGCCTCAGCAAAAATGAAGTCAATATCCCCTTCAATATAACACTGGTGATAATATTGCCGGCCGGAGCTGGCATACAACGTATCCTGGTTGCCGAGAAATCGACAATCTCTGAAAATAAGACGGTCCGCATCGGCTTTTACCGCAACGGCCTGAGCACCATTGGCCGCATATTCGGAAGTTTCATCAAAGCCGTTTTCAAAGGTAATCCTTTCCGCTGTAAAGTCTGATGCTTGAATTAAAACGATAGCACTGCCGCTAGTCCCCAACGTCTTCCCGCTCCCGTCCGGCCGCGGAGTCCCGGCACCATTGTCGTAAGTGAGCACTACCCCGTCGCGGCTTTCTCCTATGAGTGTAATCATGGTTTTTTCCGGAGGTATAACCACTACTTCCCGGTAAATTCCATTTTTAATAAAGATGATATATGGATTCACATTACCATCCGGCACTCCATCGATAGCTGCCTGGATCGATGCATAATCTCCGCTGCCGTCCTTAGCCACAATAACCTTATAGGATCGGTCCGCACCAACCCATCCCGAGTCAAACCTCCTTGAACGAACCATCTCACACCTCCAACCGCCAAATGTCACCTTATCCGTTCTAACCTTACAAACAAATCACATTATTATTCGCTATTTGTTAAAAATATCCTATTATTGTCGTTAACTTTTAGTGAAAACTTACATTGAAACTTGATATTTGGCAGGTTTATTTAAGAAGCTTCACGAAAAATATAAAGTAGATGTAAAGCGAAAGGACGGTTTTTTATGGCGAAAATTAATGAAAATTATTCAAAGCTTCCGGGAAATTATCTGTTCTCAGAAATAGCCCGCCGCATCCAGGCATATCGGGCTGCTCATCCCGAAGCTGACATTATCCGTTTAGGTATTGGGGATGTAACCCAGCCATTAGCTCCGGCAGTTGTCGATGCTCTCCACCGGGCCGTTACCGAAATGGGCCAAGCCGAAACCTTCCGGGGATACGGACCGGAACAAGGATATGATTTCTTGATTGAAAAAATCATCGAAAACGACTACAAGCCCTTAGGGGTCCAACTGGATATGGATGAAGTTTTTATCAGCGACGGTGCCAAATGTGATACCGGAAATATTCAAGAGATCTTTTCACAAGACAGTATCATCGCTGTCACTGATCCGGTATACCCGGTTTATGTGGACAGTAATGTCATGGCTGGCCGTACCGGAGTGTTAGGCGCTGACGGACGATATGAACGCATCGTCTATTTGCCCTGCACCGAAGCTAACAGCTTAAAACCTGAATTGCCTGAAGTCCCGGTGGACCTGATTTATCTTTGCTTCCCCAACAATCCAACCGGTATGACCTTAAAAAAGGACGAATTGAAGGTTTGGGTTGATTATGCCCGCGCTAATCAAGCTATCATCCTCTTTGATGCTGCCTATGAAGCATTTATCCAGGAGCCGGATATCCCCCACAGTATTTATGAGGTTGAGGGCGCTAAAGAGGTTGCCATTGAGTTCAGAAGTTACTCTAAGACCGCCGGGTTTACCGGAACCCGCTGTGCTTATACTGTAGTACCCAAAACGGTCATGGCTTATGACTCCGACGGAAAATCCCATTCTTTAAACAAATTGTGGCTGCGTCGCCAAACCACCAAGTTTAACGGTGTTTCTTACCCTATTCAAGTCGCTGCCGCTGCCATTTATACGCCTGAAGGCCAGGCCCAGATCAAATCGGTGATCGACTATTATATGACCAACGCCCGAATCATCCGCGAAGGCCTTACACAAGCCGGATTTAAAGTATACGGCGGAGTGAATGCCCCTTATATCTGGCTAAAAACTCCGGACAATCTGAGTTCGTGGGAGTTCTTTGACAAACTCCTTTCAGAAGTCCAGGTTGTCGGAACTCCCGGTGCCGGTTTCGGTCCCAGCGGCGAAGGGTACTTCCGGCTAACCGCTTTTGGTAGCCGCGAAAATACAGAAAGAGCGATGGAACGGATTAAGTCTTTAAAGCTGTAAATTACATCAAAGCCCGGAATGGTTGAAACCATTCCGGGCTTTTTACTGTTTAAAGTTTATACCTTACCGTATATTCAATTACTTGCTCTCCACCGGCAGGAATTGTCACGTTAAACTCGACTTTTCCCGCTTCGCTTTTTCGATACGGTTGATTGCTCGAGATAATCTTAGATTCATGCCATCCGGAAATATTTTCAATCGCTGTAATACTGACGGATTCTTGCTTATGATTGCGTAACGTAATCTTATACGTTTCTTCCCTAACGTTTTTAGCCGGCTCTTTCACTTGGACCCGGATCCGTTCCCCGACAATATCAAATGCGTTACCAAGATAAATCCGGACTTTCTCATCTTTCGGCGTGTGATCGATCCGATCTTCGCCAATCAGTTGCAGCGAACCTTCATGATCCGCCTTTTGAACTCGGATAACCCCTTTGGGAAGCGGCATACCCAAATGATTCGCCGAGCTGTTTTCAAACTCCAGCATCACTTTGACCTTTTTAGAATCTGCCATCCCTTCATAAACATATCGCTTTTGAACCGGTACAGCCGCTACAGTCAATAACTCCACTTGTTTCAGTTGATTATTTTTCAAAGTGGTCGGCCGAGTCAAGGTATAAAGATGATATTCAAAAAAGCTCTGTTCCTGGAAACCCGAATTTGCAACATCCTGGGCCATTTCAGCTTTGAGGAATTTGGTGGCATAGGCCCTTTCTTCTTCCGGTGCCCGGTGAACATCTCCGGCCACCAGTTTCAACCGAGCGCCGGAGTAATCTATACCACTATGATTCGTTAAGGTAACCCACCCCATGAAATCGATCCGATCGTCATTTTCACTGATTGTTGCAATATAATCCGCCTTCCACGAGAGTCCTCCGGTTAAATAGCTGACTTCCACCAGGCGTTTGGCCGTCGGATTGGTATTTTGAAGTTCCCACACCAATGTAGGCCGAACCATCAATCCTCCCGGCAATTTTGAAAAAATAATGGACTTAACCTGCGCGGACTGGACAATTCGGACTTCTCCCCCATTGGGTTCTGAAGCAATGATCAAATTTTCCCCGGCCCCCAGCAAATATCCTTCCACCATTTCTCCCTGAAGGTCGGTAATCTGTATTTTTTGCCCTAAATACTTCTGTAATAACTTAGACCCATTCACAATATCATGTTCAAAGTTTTGCTCCAAAACTCGGACACCCGCTAAACCCGGAATGCGAATCATCACCGACGATGGATCCAACAATGCCGACACTTCACTGAAACTCAGGGTACTAACCCCCGATAACAACTCCAAATATCGTTGATCCTTCACCAATGCCAGCTGTTCATTGTAAATAGTCAACTCGATTCCCGTTATAGGTTTATCTTGGGTGTAAACAGGTTTTTCAATCGCGCCCCATACCGTGGTCACTGAAAAAATCAAATAAATCAAGCAACCAATGGTTGAATAACGATATATTCGTTTCATTATGATCCCCCTTCCCTTGCATTTAGACAACCCAAAAGGCCCTTTTGTTCCATCAATCATCTGACCTGAAAGCGGATTAATTTTCCATTCTCGGGATCATTATTCGATAGAAGATTTATTCAACCTTTATACTGCAAAGGATTCATCCACTTTTCTCTCCCTGATAGGCAATCCCAGCCATCTTTGCATATAAAGGATCCAAGGCCACCAAATCTTCCCGACTGACCTTACGCAAACTATCTTTTCCCAACAACCGGGTAAGCTCAACCATCTCCTGAACACAACTTTGCAAATAGTGATGCAAATGTTCTCCGCCCAAGTCCGGATTGAATTGTGGCACCTTTTTCCCCTGAAAGAACATCAATTCCGTCGGTGGCTCCCAAGGGATGGTCTTGGCCACTTGAGTATGGGTGATCAGCAAGGCTGCAATCGTTCCAATTAATACTGCATCAGCCCCCATGGCAAGACACTTTAAAAAATCTCCGGGAGCGACAAGACCCCCTCCAACCATCAATGATA
This sequence comes from Bacillota bacterium, assembly GCA_029776205.1. Taxonomy (GTDB): domain Bacteria; phylum Bacillota; class UBA4882; order UBA8346; family UBA8346; genus JAKOSX01. The sequence goes on from JAKOTQ010000096.1 coordinate 101,217, forward strand.
CCTTGCCTTTTAACTGATTTTTTTCAAAAAAACGAACTGCTCGGCATAATGCCGGAAAAAACGGTAATCCGACATGATCCTGAAAAATCGGCGGAGAGCCATGGGTTCCTCCTTCGATTCCGTCAAAAGCAATAACATCCGCTCCGGCCTCCACCATAATCTCCAGTTCTTTCTCCAGATGATGGGTAGCGCCAAACTTAAATGCAATGGGTACCCCACCGGATACGGATTTTAAATAACGGACAAATCCTGGCAAATCATCATGTTCCATCTTTGGTAAATGAGTATCGATCAATAGATCCAAACCGGGAATTGATCCGACCCGCTTGGCAAAATCCGGAGTAACTTTAAACCCTTTAATACGAATGGGAGAAGAGCTCCAGGCTCCATGGCCTAACCCAATTTCAATCAAATGGACCTGATTCAATATGTTCTCATTACGGGACCAAAATGCCCGAGGCAATTGGAGAATATATCGTTCAGCCTTATCCCTGTCCTCTTGAAGAAAAGGACCGTTTCCCGAATTAAAGCCTGTTCCCGCCAAATTGGCTGCCCGTACCAAGGCAAATTTAGTCGGGATGCTGAAAGCATTGCCATAGGACATTGCCCCCAGCACAATCGGCATCTCCAAAGATAAGGGCCGTTTAGCCCGGGGCCCAAGTACTACCGAGGTATCCACTTCAATATCCTCAGCCAGAGGTTTTAATGCATAATATCCGGCAGCAAAATGAAGCAGATGAAAATCAAAATGATGTAGAGGACTGCCAAAAGGCCGAGAAAGAGGTTCCCCGCTTTCCGCCCGGAGGAACGCTTCAAAAAAATCGGGCCATCCTAATTTTTTCGCCAAATTCAAATTTTCATAGATTTTCCTGGATTTTAAAAATTTCATCAAAGCCTTTGCCATCTGGCGACGCAATAAAAAAACACTGATGCAACCCATCACCGCTAGACTGCTCAGTAAAGTCAGGCAAGCGATCAAAAGCATTTTAAACATGGATCTCCTCCCGATATCCCGGTGGGAATAAAGCCAATTCAGCGCCTGTCATCTGAGCAACTTCCGGGCTAAGGGCAGATAAATCTTTCACCGAAAGGTCAGCGTACGAACATCTCCCCATGGCCCGCATGGCTAAAATCATCTCCTCATGACAACTGGTGAGAAACCGGGCTATATTCTCAGCCCCTTCATCCGGATCCAGACAGTTTTTAAACTTGCCCTGCTCATAGACAAGCTCGGTAGGAGGTTCCCAGGGAATTACTTGGGTTAACTGTAAATGGGCCATGACGACGACAGCGATGGTCCCGATATTCACAACATCTGCCCCCAAAGCCAATGCTTTTAAAAACTGGCCGGGGGTATACAATCCTCCGGAAACAATTAATGAAATCCGTTTTTTTAATCCATGTTGGCGAAGATAAGCAGCCGCTCGACATAATGCAGGCAATGTCGGTAACCCGGTATCATCAGCCAAAATAGCCGGTCCATAGTTAATCCCCGCCTCCGCTCCGTCGATGGTAATAAAATCAATACCGGCACTCGTGATAATATCCAATTCTCTCTCTAAAAAATGGGTCGCCCCAATTTTAACCCCTATCGGTACACCATTTGTCAGTTCCCGTAAATATTCCACTATCCGTTTGAGCCCTTTACGATCACGAGCCCCTTCTAACTGAGTCGTCATTATCAACTCTTCTCCGGGAGCCAATCTCAAATACTCCCGCAAGTCGTCACTAATATGGTTTGCAGACACCGTAATCGGAGCAGAAGCCAAAGCACCATATCCTAGCTGAATTTCAATGGCATCCGCCTGGCGGAGAATCCCTTCTTCCTTTCCCCAAGAGCCTCGGTGATATTGAATAATCAATCGTCTCGTAGCTTTTCGTTCTTCCGGTAGAAACGGCCCGACACCGGTGTTGCTAGCCGTATTTACTTTATCCGCTCCCTTCGCCAGAGCGAGTTTGGCTTGGAGAGACAATCCAAACCCATAGGACATTCCACTTATCATGATAGGCATACTGATAATCAAGGGCCGATTGGCTTTCGGGCCGATCACAGTTTCCGTACTGACCTTAGCTGATTCTAACAGGGGTTCCCGCGAAAGATAGACTGGATTTAACATCAGCTTGTCCCATGGTGACAAATGTAAAGGTGAGCCAAAGGGCCTATCCAAAGGCCCACCATTTCCACGAAGATCGGCCTCCAATACATTTTGAACGCCGACCTTCTTAAAAACATTGAGCATCTCTGCAATATTTTCCGGATACGGATCTGTCAATAGCCGTTTCGTAAACGTATCGACAAAGATATTGATTAACGGGCGCCACAACAATAACATTAATAATCCGGCGAGAACCAGCACAATACCATATGCCAAGATCAGTTGCCATGTTAGACTCATCTGTCTATCCTCCACTACATATTGCTCTTAGTATTACCCCTTTCAGTGATTCAAAACCTTAAAGTCCCCACATCAAGCCTTGACAAACCAAAAAAATACCGGGGAATACCCGGCATTTTGAATAAAATCTATTCATTTTCCACTTAAAAGATATGTTTACTGTTCTGATACTCCTGAACCAAATCCAATGCTTCACCAAACCGTTGAAAATGAACAATCTCCCGCACTCTTAAAAAGTTCAACGTATCAATGAGATCCGGATCATCGGTTAAATCAATAAGCCATTGATAGGTTGCCCGTGCTTTTTCTTCAGCCGCCATATCTTCATGCAAATCGGCTACCGGATCACCTTTGGCCTGAATATAAGTCGCTGTCCATGGATTTCCCGTCGCATCCACATAGTAAAGGGCATTGTCATGATCAGCATAATGCCCGCCCAAACCAGCCCGTTCCATTTCCTCAGGAGAGGCATCTTTAGTCAGTTTGTAAACCAAAGTAGCGATGATTTCCAGGTGGGCCATTTCCTCCGTGCCGATATCGGTTAAAATAGCCTTGGTCACATTCGTCGGCATACTGTACCGTTGATTCAAATATCGTAATGCGGCTGACAGTTCACCGTCCGGCCCGCCATATTGGGTAACTAAGTATTTGGCCATTCTCAGATCAGTCTTGCCGACCTTTGCCGGATACTGTAATTTTTTCTCATAGATCCACATCGTTCAATCCTCCTAGTATTCGATTTCCCACGGCCACGGATCATCGATCCAGTTCCAACAGGGTTGACGGGCGGTATCATCCACAATCAACGGACCGTAATTCCTGGTATAGATCTCTTTCTGCTGCTCCAATTCTCTGACAGTATTGACAAAATCCATGAATGCCCTTTGATCCCCTGGATGAGTATCTAAATATAAATTAAATTCGATCGCAGTAAATTCCAACGCTTGAATTCGCTTTAATAACTCTAACTGTTCACGCTGCATATTAACCCCTCCGTCTGTCGCGACCATAATAAGGCCGATATAATTCGGGGAATATGGTTCCCATCATTAAGCCTTTCGTCGGATCCCAACGATTCACATATGTTTGAAACGGCACATAGGCCTGTGCCAATCGTAACATAATCGGGTTCATATCATTCATAGTTGAACCTCCTTGGTCTTTTGTCATAGTTTATTCATGGATCCGGCCAAAAGAATATAGGCATAAGTCCCGATTCTATAGGAAAAAAGCATAAAAAAAAGCCCCGTCACATAAAGTGAATCGGGACTTTTAGATTTTAATGATATCATTGCAGGAACTAATAATTATTAATTCTTTGAGGAATCATCCTTCCGTTTTGTCTTAAGTTCTTCCGGAAGAATAATTTCCGTTATTTCGATGGCCCGAAAATCTGCATCACCTAAGCATCGGCAACAATTATCACAAATCTTTTCCTCATCCAAATCACACCGTTCACACCCGCCACATTCTCGGCAGATCTGCCCAGCTTCCAAAATACACTCTTTCAAAGAAATCGCCTCTTTCCTGGAGAAATTCAGCCCGCCAAAAAGGTTTTCCTGTTTTCAACGCGAAAATATTCAAAATGGAGGGATCAGGATGCTCTATGCTGCGTCAGTCAAAATTACCCATGGCAAGAACCAGCGTCGGCTTGATTTGGTGGTTGAAGCTGTTTCTCCCGAAGAAGCAGAAACCAAGGCTCTCAAACAAGCCCGCAAAATGTATTGCCCCGGTAAAAAAGCAATTTATACCATAATGACATTAATCGACGAAACCGAAGCCATGGCCGCATTTAACAGCCCCTCTTCCCAAGTTCCGGAGGAAACGGCTTCGGCTCAACAGGATGAGGACCCATACTCCCACGACCTCTAGTCAATGGGAGGTTTATGCTTCAACACTCCCCACTCTTCCCTGACGAAAGGCGTCAGCCATCGCTTTGGGTACTTCCGCTTCCGCTGCAACCACTTTCGCGCGCATTTCCTGCACAGCCGCTTTCATCTCCTGTTCTTTAGCTACAGCCATCGCCCGGCGTTCCTCCGCCTTCGCTTGGGCAATCCGTTTGTCGGCTTCTGCCTGGTCCATTTGCAGCTGAGCTCCGATATTCCGCCCCACATCAATATCGGCGATATCAATGGAAAGAATTTCAAAAGCCGTCCCTGCATCCAATCCCTTTTGCAATACCGTCCTGGAAATAGCATCGGGATTCTCTAAAACCTCTTTATGAGTCTCACTGGAACCAACTGTGGTGACGATTCCTTCGCCGACTCGGGCAATAATCGTCTCCTCCCCGGCACCACCGACCAAGCGGTCAATATTTGCCCTCACTGTTACCCGGGCTTTCACCTTAAGTTCAATGCCATCTTTAGCAATGGCCGCTACCACCGGAGTTTCTATAACTCTGGGATTAACACTCATCTGCACTGCTTGGAGCACATCCCGACCTGCCAAATCAATGGCAGCTGCCCGTTCAAACTCTAACGGAATATTCGCCCGTTGCGCAGCAATTAACGCATTGACCACCCGGTCCACATTTCCACCGGCCAAATAATGGGCCTCCAGTTTATTGGTGGATACCTCCAATCCCGCCTTGACCGCTTTAATCATCGGGTTCACTATCTTCGATGGAATGACTCGTCTCAGCCGCATCCCAATCAGGTTAAAAATGCCGATAGGAACTCCGGCAGCGAAGGCTGAAATCCACAACCCAATCGGAAAAAAACTTAAAAAAACAGATGATACAACGAAAAATAAGATAGCTACGATAAAAATACCAAACAGATCAAGCGGCAATGGAAACTCCCCTTTCAATCCCGAACTTCCTGAACAACCACCCGGCGTCCTTCAGTTTTAACCACCGTCACCTTTCGTCCTTTTTCAATATATTCACCTTCTGAAACAACATCAAGCTTGACCCGGTCTATTTCAGCAATACCGGCAGGACGTAAAGTCGTCAGCGTGATACCTTCTTTCCCCAGATATTCCTGAAGATCCTCGGTTCCGCTGTAGCCCGATTCTTTCCGAAGAGATTCCGTCAACACCAACGTTTTAGCCAACCGCCCCTCTTTGGCTGACTGAAGAACCATTTTGAGGACAACCCCCAAGATGACTAAGATAATTCCCACGAGCACCAAAGCTTCAAGAACCGACGTCGCAGTCATGGAAACGGCAAAAAACAATAAAATAACGCCGGTAACCCCGGGAACTCCAAAGCCCGGATGAAACATTTCCACCACAATCAAAACTAAACCAAAGATAAAAAATAAAGCCGAAATAATTGTGAAATGATCAATAAAACCTAATAAATCCATCCGGTCACCCGCTTTCCCTAAAATTTTATCCCAAAGGACAATTCCAGAGAATCTTCGGCATGATCATAACTGAGCTCGGTCTTAAAGCAACAAGATTCTTTGGAAATAGAATAAATTTGATGGATCCAGCCGGTATCATCACTATTATATACGCCGTTCAATCCTACCATATGTCCGTCTCCAAAGGGCAACCGCAGATCATACAACCAGTTATCCCCCAAGCCGTAATCCTCCATCAAATCGCCATATTCCCGTGAGGTATGCGAATCAATCCTCAAATAACTTAACGTAACATTGGAGGAGAGCTTGTAATCCAACTGCCAACCTGTATAAAAACCGCCATATTCCTGAAATTCTTCAGTTTTACTGACTTCTCTGGCCAAAGCGCTTACCTGCCATGAACCCCATGAAGTCTCCCAATATTTCCGGGTCACCTTAGCTCCATACTGTTTTTCTCCACCCGCTGAAAAGTCATGGAATACATCAAGAGTAAACAACCAATTGGAATCATCATAGACCAGTTTATCGATAAATGCCCAACCGGCATCCGAACTATACTCAAATTTCAATTGATTTTGCAGTCCCTGATGATTTGATTCCCAACCAATGCCTAACGTTGACTCACCATGAACAGACAAATCTCCGTCAATAACCAAACCTGAATTCGCAGTAAGTTCGGCAAGATAATCAAAGGCATACTTCAATCCATCATCATTGCTGTAACCGATACGGAATTCCGGCATCTTACGATCTAAATTTAATGTCAACCGCGGTAAATAAAAAACGGGAACTTCCTTGATTTTTAAAACAACGCGTTCCAGATGAATCTTTTCCCCTTCAATCGTCACTTCTTTCGCAGAAATATGATAATGAGGGTGGTCAAGTTCACACCGGGTCAAAGCAACCCCTGATATCGTCGATTTTTCATCGGAAAGAGTGACTGAAGTCCCAGATAATTGGATATTACGTTCTGAATAAATGGTTCCATTAAAAGCGGTCATTACTCCAGACGATTTTTGCATATCATAGGTGATAGATTCGGTATGATAAACCATATCACCGGTGGTTACCTTCACTGATCCTGTGGCTTCAATGACACCGGTCTCTGTATCATAGGTTACATCATCCGCTTCGATCCGAATCTTTTCTCCATTGATGATCACTCTTTCGGAAACTTCGCTTCCGTCAGTTGCGGCAACACAACTTCCAACAGCGAAAACCAGTATCGAAACCACAATTACGACTTTGATGTTTAAGAATTTAATTATCATCAACCTCCGGTCATTCTAATAACGTAAATACCCGAACCGATTCTGTAACTTCCAAATAAAACTCGGTATCTGTCGGAATTTCTCTCTCCTTCCCTTTGACCGCTAAACCAATCAAAATACCTTCCGGGCCAAAGGCTAACATTCCCGCAGTACTGGCTCCAACAACCCAACGTCGGGAATGGCCACTATCTCGAGCCTTTAAACTATAGCCCACTTTAACCGACGTCCCGTCTAATGCCCGTATTTCACGAAAATCCAAGGTTAAACGGGCATCATTTCCTAATTTCTCAGGGCGTTTAACGGTTTTTAAAACGCCCCGGCCAATCATTCCCACCGGAAAAATCACTTGTCGGCCTTGATAGACCGTCTCCATGACTTCGTAACGAAATTCATCGCCAACTTTATTGGTTGCCGAATGAATCGGATCAATCATTTTCACTTTAACCCGAAGGCCTTCCGGTATTGTCACCCAGGCGCTTTTTACCACCCCGTCAGGGAAGATTTGACTGATTAACTTCTCCAGCCGCTGATTTAAAGGCCCATTAAACTTACGTTGAAATAAGGTCATTTCGATATTACCGGTTCTGTCAATCAGCGCTCCGGAATCAGACGCTTTATAAATCAGCCATTCCAATGCCTGAACTTTATAAATTAACGAAATATCATGGGGCTTATTGACAAACATTAATTGATCAAGATATGTCAGGCGTTTCACCAGATTTTCATCGCGGTTTTTCCCAATCAATGTTTCTTCCAGCCGATTCAACCGCTCAAACACCCCACCCTTACTAGGGCTGCCATAGGTTTCCGTTTCTAACCGATCAAGCCATTCCAATGGATTTTGAGCTGAAGTTTCAGCAAAAGCCAGAGCCGTTGCCAACAAAATGGCAATCATCCCTACCAGCGCTATCCTGCCTACCCTGTTCATTTGTCCCCCTCTTTAGAAACGAAAAGTTAAAGCACCTGTTACCACCGGATCGTCAAAATCCAATAATTGATAAGCGAGCCAAAATGTAACCCACTTATCATATTCCAATCCGATCGAGGTTGTACTGATCAATCCGGAATTCACTCTGGAATTGACAAAAGATTGATAGGTTAACAACGTCCAATATCCATTCACCTGATGACTAATACCGGCGCTTGCTTTGGTATCGGACGGTAAAAAACTTTCAAACAAAGCTTTGTCTCCGGATTCCCGGTAAATCAAGTCAAGTCCGCCATAAACTGATGTTTGAGAGTTAATGGCCAAGGACCCGTGAATATTAATTTGTAAAGATTCCAAAGAACTATTGGTAATTCGGTCCAAATCAACTGCACCCGAAGGTTGGGCTTGAGGTAAGGTATAAAAAGGCAGCCCAAAATCGATGGTTTCAAAATTGGTTACCGCCGGTGTTTGCGAAAAGAGCAAAAGTCCACCCACTTTTAACCCATGTTGAATATTTCCCAACAACGTCCTGGACTGCAAATTGGTTTCCTTGCGGATATATCCGCTCAAGGGAAGCATCCCTTCAAATCGCCATAAATGTTCAATTTGTTGAATTTGATTCACTTCATCCAACAAGCTAAGCACGGCGTCTTCCGACTGGACCAGTGAATTTGGAGCGTCTGCTTCCACCGGAAACAGGTAATACCCTTTGATTAGCTGTTCATCGGATACCGGAAGTTCACCGCGAATCACCAAATATGAACGTTCTTCCCCAAGTTGCTCGGAAGAAAGCAGGTTCAGATTACTGACCGACCCTTCCAGCAACATCATATCTTGAGGATTGATAAATGAATCCGGAAGAAACACAAAAGATTTCCGTTTCCAGGATTGCAAATACTCTCCAAAATAATAAAAGGGCTCAAGCGGTGCATTTTTCAACTCTGCTTTTTTATCTTTAAACAGTAAATCTAGATCCTGATATTCCCCTTCAGTATCAGCCACCGCTACATTGGGACTGATTTTGTTGATATCGGTGATTTTTATTCCCAACGCCTCAAGCTCCACCCGAAACTCCGATATCAACCTTTGTAATGCCATTTCAACCGACAGTTCTGTCAAACTCAGGTGTTCATCATTGAGCTTAAAGGTTATGATTTGCTTTATGTAATATGCAATTTCAAAACGGGATAAATAATTTCCTGATTGAACCCACTCATAGGGATAATTATCTAACAATCCTTCATGATAAAGAACTGATAATTCCTGATAAACCCATCGATCGACAAAAAAGACCTCAGGGGTTTGGGCCATGCAAAATCCAGTAAACAACAGGCACATAAACCCAATCAACAGTGTCCGTCGAAACCTTCGTTTTCGCAACCTAACCCCCCCTTTCCCGGGTCTACTACCTATGCTTACGTTTTGCCAAATACCGTTCAGCTAAAATAACCGCCACATAATCATCATAAGGCCGGTCCGGTGTCCGCAGTCCCAAGGGCAGCAATCGCTTTAAGCCTCTCGAATTTTCCCGCAAGTATCGCATCCGCCCTTCAATGCTCGACCGATCCTCATTCACCATTTCGATAGGCAACTGGAAATCTCTTAAAATTTTCCTATACACTTTGCTATGGGTCCGATCACCCAAAACAATACATTCGACGGCATATTTGGCAATGAGTTGTTCCACAGTGGTCCGAAGTTCCTCAAAGGCAATCACCTTTTGGGTTAACGGAATTCCTTCTTCATTCACCACTGCCACACCGCATTTCTGATGTCCCGGATCAATGGCTAAAATATTAGACACTAAAGCCACTCCTACATTTTCTTCAGATCAAGTTTTACCTTAAATTGATCGATCCGATAAATATCTCCATCAGCGATCAACCTGATTTTAAAGGTCGCCTCAGGATGAGCTTTAATTTCATTGATTAATTTAACCATTTCGGAAACAGATACCAAATCTTTTAAATCGTCACTGTCGACACCGCGTTCAATCGCCTTATGATTCGCCAGAATCAACAAGCTTAAAATGTGATCCCGAATCGTGGATTCCGCCGTTTTCCCTACAACTTGGGTTTCGGCGAGCACATCACCGTTTTTAAATACAACTTCATTGGGATAAACCTCAATCGTCGCCGTTACCGGTTCTTCAGCAACTGAATTTTTCTCAACAACCACACGAACCAATGCTTTCTGTTTCAACTCCGACAACTGGACGCATACTTCAGCCACTTTTCTCGGCGTAACACGTAAAGCATAATCGGCTTTTCCGGGAATCCGGGCACCGCGATTGACGGCAATTTTATTGGCTTCATTTAACATCGGCTCAACAACAGCTTCAAATACTTTATCCGCTGATATTCCTGGCTCAACGACTTTTGACGTTAAGATCTCACCCACCAAAAAAAGCATCGGTTTGCTGATTAATGTCTGATTTTGATCACTTAAATTGCTTAATTGCATCAAACGGTTTTCCAAGTTTTCGATTTGCTGTGTATACCGGCTGATCTCTGCTTCTTTATTGATGATATCATTGGTCAAATCAACCCGGATGCGGGAGAGATTGGTCACCCGTTCCTGATTAACCTTCAGTTCTTCCTGTTTGACTTGCAGCTCTTTTTCTTTTGCTGCCAATTCTTTCAGCTTCACTTCCAACTCTTTGGCAACTTTCTGCTGCTCAGTCCGGGTCTTTTCCAGTTGCTCTTCAATTTCTTCTTTTTGAGCCTGCAATTGAAGGTGCTTTTGGGATAATCCGGTATATTCTTCCTCCTTTTTCACCATCTGTTTAGTAAGAATGTTTACTTTTTGGGTCGTTGCTTTAAGACTAATTTGAATATTGTGTAATTCGAAAATAGCAGTCCGAACATATTCCGACATCAACGTTAAGATCAAAAGCGTCAGTCCGGCAATGAAAAATCCTGTCAATACGGTAATGATCATAGAGGTATATTTCGGGCGCAGGCCAAAAAGAGTCAGTCGTTTTTTGCCGACCTTCATCCCCACTCGGTCGCCTAATAACGCCAGACCGCCGCCAAATACTATAATAAGAATAATGATAAAAAAGCCAAACAATTATTCCACTCCTAAATCTTAACGTTCACGGATAGATAAACCCCATAACCGGCCAATAAAATATTGGGAAGCCAAGCGCCGATCACGGGAGGAATCACTCCGGCACGAGCCATATAGGAACCGATCCCCATAAAGGAATACCATAACAAAATAAAAACAATACACAATCCGAACCCGGCTGCATTGGACCGGCGCTGCGGGCGCAGCGCAAGGGGTGCTCCCAGCCAGGCCAATATTAAAGCAGCAAAAGGAACGGCAAATTTGAGATGATAATCAACCAATAAACGCTGGCGCTCCGAACCTTTGGGATAATATTTATCTATAAATTCCCGTAACTCAGTGATGCTTTTCCGATCCGCATCCTCGGTGTCCTCATCGATCTCTTTCGGAGTGATACTGAGATCATATTTGACAAATCCTTTTTTGACCGTAATTGGATAAAAACTCTCTTCACCAAGCTGATAAATCAAACCATCCCGGAAAAACCATCCCTGCCCGTCCCAGGACATCACTTCAGTGGTGATAACCCGGATCAACTTTTGATCTTCAAATTCTTCGATGGTTACCTGGTGCAACTCCTGAGTCTTGGAGTCAAACCGGGCTGCATAAACTCTTTTGTCGATCTGCCCGGTATCCGTGTCATAAAAATCTTTACTAAAGTTATAAAGCACTACGGACTTTTCAGCTTTGCTCGCTTCGCTTTTGACATTGTAATACGCTTTCAAGCCTAAAGGCACCAGGTATTGGTTCATTAAAACACCGCTAATGCTGACAACAGTTCCAATAATAATCACTGGCAGCACTAACCGGAAATAGTTGAGACCTCCAGACCGCATGGCAATAGTTTCGCTATGGCTGGTCAACTTGCCAAGGCCCAGTAAAGTCGCCATCAAAACGGCAATCGGCGCTGCCTGAACGATATACTCCGGCATCCGTGCAAACAACATTTGCAAAACATACCAAAAGGACAGATGATATCTCTCAGCATGCTTCAGGATGCTTAAGAAGGTCACCCCGGAAAACATGCTGGTAAAAGCGAACAGCGCAAAGAATAAAGGTCCCATAATTTCTTTGAGAATATATTTAGTCAGAATCTTCAATAAAAGACCTCCCGACCGGATGCTTAGTGTGGTTCAATTTACATGACAAAAGTTTCTCCCAGATAGAAACGGCGGGCGTTTTCATCATTGGCAATTTCTTTGGAACTTCCAGAAACCAGAATTTCACCGGAATACATAATATAAGCCCGGTCAGTGATCGCCAACGTTTCCCGGACACTATGGTCTGTAATCAAAATACCCATCCCTTTATCCCGAAGTTGCCGGATAATTTCTTGAATATCCGCAATCGCAATCGGATCGATACCGGTAAAGGGTTCATCCAGCAAAATAAAGCTTGGAGAAACGGCCAGCGCCCTGGCAATCTCTACCCGACGGCGTTCTCCCCCGGATAACATATACCCTAAGCTTTTACGCAAATGGGTCAGGCGAAACTCCTCCAACAATTCATCGGTACGCTGTTTTTGTTCAGCCCGGGTGAGAGAAGTCAACTCCAGAATCGCTTTAATATTATCTTCAACAGTCAATTTTCGAAAAATGGACGGCTCTTGGGCCAGATAACTTACACCATATTTTGACCGGTGATGCATTGGCAAAGCCGTCACATCATGACCGTTAATATGAATTGAACCGGCATTACACCGTTCCAAACCGACAATCATATAAAAGGTTGTAGTTTTACCTGCACCATTCGGTCCCAGCAAACCGACAACCTCTCCCGGATTGACATCCAAATCGACACCTTTAACCACACGCCGTCCACCATATTCTTTAACCAATCCCCGGACAACAATCATGATTATTCTCCCATCAACTCAGTCAGTTATTTTCAGTTATTTTAGTTTTTAGTATTCCTTTGGCGGATACCTTTTTGGTTTTCAGATCATAAATAATTTCATTGGCTGATAGTTCATTTTTCCCACGAATCACAACCGGATTATCCTGAAGATAAAACACTTCCTTTTGACGTTCGGCAATTAATCGACCGGCTTTAATGACCGTATCTTGATTTGCCCCATAAACAGGGCCGATAAGAGTCATAATCCCCGATTTCAACTGGCCCTCTACTATCTTGCCTGTTATCTTCCAATCGTCATATTCAATTTGAGGGTCATTCATCAATTTAAACCGATCATTGGCCCGGTCCCATTCCAAATACCCGCCTTGGGCACGTATAGAAGTATCTACCTGAATCATCACCTGTTCCTTGGCGATGATTAAATTTTTATTGAGATCAAACGTTATTTCCGCTGATTGGACCTTGCGTTTTTCGGGAGTATTATTTTGGTAAATAACCACTCGCCCTCGGGCAACGATCATACGTTGCGTATGGTGATATTCCAAATAATCAGCGAGTAATTGATAATCGCCCCAACGAGCTTCCACTTGCCGGGAAGAGGTTCCGTAATATTTCACCACATTTTGGACGAGATCAAACTCACCGCCGCCCGGCGCTGTCAACTGAGGTTCTCCTGCCGCCCAGGCAATACCGGCCAATAAAAATAAACAAAGAATGAAAAGGAATATCTTTTTATTCATCGGCAGGTCCCCTTTTTGAAATCACTTTAGTCATTCCTGAAAAAACAACCTTTTTAAAACCAGCAGACGTGATCAAGCCGTCCGTTTTTACCGTCATATCTTCCGTTTCCAAAACGACGTTACCCTGGGCCTTAATGGTTTCCTGACGAGAATCCCACGTGAGAAGATCAGCAACGATCCGTTTTCCTTCGTCATTTTTTAATTCAACCTTATTCTCAAAGGTCAGCTGTCGATTCTTCCAATGAATCTCGCCCTGACCTGCCGAAACAATATAGACGGGTTTTTGCTGAACAAGGTACTTCCCAGATATTTCGGTCATTTGTCCCACATCATTCAGACTGGTCAATTTAGCCAGCTTGAGTTCCCAAAAACTGTTGGGTTCCGAACCCGGGACCTTAATTGTCAAACCTTCAAATTCCGTCACATTTCTCGCTGAACCGGACTTTTTCTCCAGTTTGGACGGCTGATGCTGACGGAACAACAGGAAAGACAGAACCGCTGCAACCAATGCTATTCCAATAAAAAAGAGCCATCGTTTTTTTGTAAAGTTCATCTTTCCTACCATCTCATTTTCTTTATCAATTCGCCGATTTCCCTTTAAATCCTGCCAAACTCCATTGTCAGAGTTTATTAATAACGGAATTATTTTACTTAATTTTATGTTAACTTTTGACTTCCGTAATGCTCATTTCCCGTCATTTCTTAATTTGCAAGAATATCGGAGGAAACAGCCACTATTTTGATACCGTTACTTTCCGCCATTTCCAATACAAATTCTTTCTCAGTCAGTAAGGTCTTTTCCGCCTCGACTGCCAAAATTGTCGCTTTAGCTTCAATCATCGATTCCAGAGTGCCCTTCCCAACGGTAGGAACATCAAAACGCTCGTCTTGCCGCGGTTTGCTGACCTTAACCACTACAGAACCGGGACCACCCAATTCCCCACCCCGGATAATCGCCCGGTCTGTTCCTTCAATAGCTTCCACAGCCAGAACAACGCCATTTTTCACCACAACCGTCTGCCCTATATCCAAGTCCCCGCTGGCCTTTGCCATTCTAAATCCAAGTTTGACATCCTGATATTCGGCAGCCGTTAGTTCTCCCGTGATATTACCCGGTTTTACCAGCAATTCACGAAGATAATCCGTTTGCTTCAGAATTTGAATACCGTTGTCCTCAAAAGCGTCCACTACCGCTCCCAAAATCGCATCATCATTCTTCTGGGGCAAAGCATTAAGAAGCTTCATAAGCATCGCATCAAAGCCCCCGGTGAAAATGGCCTCTTTGCCAACCTTTCCGGCGAATACCGCCTTGGTGACCTGCTCTCTTCGGAAATAAGCAATCATCTCCCCCATATTGCCGGGAGCTATCTCCGTATAACGCGAAACCAGACCTGATAGTTCCGGCCTCACTTCGCCTTTCAACCCAATAACCACTGCTTCATCACCGCGATGGGCAATTTCTCTGACAACTTCGAACGGAAGGTTTCCCCGCCCGGCAATCAAACCGCATTTGTTGTTCATTCCTCACCATACACCCCTTAAGTAATAATCCATTATACTCTTTCATCATTCATAGTTTACACAAAACATGATACGTAAAAAAGACTAGACCGACGTCTAGTCTTTCCAATGCTATCAACCTGCTTATCGTAAGATTCCGCGTTCGGCATTTCGTACAAACCGGATAAAATGGTCAATTTCCGGACTGCTCTGAAGTTCCTGCTCCATCTGTTCGACAGCACGGGAAACAATCAGATTGGACCGATATAAGATTCGGTAAGCTTTTTTGATTTCGTCCCGTACTTCCGGCGGAATATTATTCCGGCGCAAACCAACCACGTTAATCCCGGAAACCTTGGCCGGATTGCCGTCAACCAAGATAAACGGCGGAATGTCTTTCACTATTTTGGAACAAGCCCCGATCATGGCCATTTTCCCGATTTTTGAAAATTGATGAACACCGGTTAAACCACTGATAATGGCCCGATCTTCAACCACAACATGCCCCGCTAAAGCCGAGCAGTTGCCAAGAATAATATGGTTGCCGATTTGGCAGTCATGCGCCACATGGGAATAAGCCATAAATAAATTATTGCTCCCGATGCGGGTTTCTCCGCCGCCGCCTTCAGTACCACGGCTAATCGTCACATTTTCACGGAAAATGTTATTGTCGCCGATGAACAAATAACTCTTCTCACCCTTAAATTTTAAATCCTGAGGTTCACAACCAATCGATCCGGAGTGATAAAATTTATTTCCCCGTCCAATCGTCGTCCAACCTTCAATCGTCACATGAGGACCCACTACACAATCATCGCCTAACTCGACGTTTTCACCAATAACCGCATAGGGGCCAATCACCACATTGCGCCCAAGTTTTGCATTGGGATGAACAATTGCAGTTTCATGTATTTCCCGAAGAGTTACCACCTTAGATTCGACTAGTTTCATAAATACTAGGCCCCCTATCTATCCTCACTTAAAATAATGTAATAATGGTTTATTCTCACATCATAGTTTATTATCGGGCCTATGTTTGGTTCAACGGACAAGCATATAAACCCATTTTAGCCAAAATACTTTACTTTTCATAGATTTTCTTTCTTTTTCTTATTAATTTGCCTATTTTACGAATTTTTTATTCTCCCAGGATGAACATCATTTCAGCTTCAGCCGCTACTTGATTGTCGACTTTGGCCCATCCCTTGACGCGGCCGACATTTCCCTTTATACGCAGCACTTCGACTTCAATAATAATCTGATCACCGGGAACCACCGATCGACGAAAACGCGCATTGTCAATGCCGGTAAAATATGGCACTTTCCCTCGATGTTCATCTTGGGATAACACGACCAATCCAGCTGCCTGAGCCATGCTTTCAATGATTAAAACCCCGGGCATCACCGGTTTTGCCGGAAAATGCCCATTAAAATAACTTTCATTGGCTGTAACGTTTTTCAAAGCAACAATCCGTTGCTTCGGCACAATCTCCAATACCCGGTCGATTAACAAAAAGGGATATCTATGAGGGAGCATGGATTTAATATCATTGATATCATACATGGGAAAACAGCCTCCTAGTTTATAGTTCATCGTTAAGAACGACTAATATCCTTCGTAGCTTGCTGCATAGCAATTTTTTTCGCCAATTCCCAATCCAACTTATGCCCGGAACGGATCGCGATCACATGTCCGCGAAGAGGCCCTACTAAATAAAGATCGCCCATAATGTCTAAGATCTTATGACGGACAATTTCTTCAGGATAACGCAGTTCATTTTGGTATCCATCATCTCCGACGACCACAACGCAGTTGAGATCGCCCCCCAAAGCCAGACCTTGACTTTGAAGATACTCAATCTCCCGCAGAAATCCAACGGTTCGGGCAGATGCAATCTCCTTCAGAAATTTATCAGGACTGGCCTCAAAATGGTAATACTGAGTTCCGGTCACTTTATGGTCCGAGGTAAAGGTAAAACTGACCTCAAAACGATCCGACGGCAGAATAACGAGCATCGCCTTGGCCGGAATGTCTTGTTTATAAACTACCCCTTCAACCCAAAGCGGTTCTTTGACCACAGTATATTGACGGGGTGCATTTTGAGTAACTAGGCCGGTTTTCATGATCTCCTCAGCGAAGAAACGAGCACTGCCGTCTCCCACCGGAATTTCTTCCCCGTCGACTCCAACCAGAACATTGTCAATACCCAAGCCATGAAAAGTCGCCATCAAGTGTTCAATGGTTGATATTTTCCATCCATCCTTGCCAATGGTTGTGCTTCGTTCAGTACTTACCACGGCATGGACATCCGCTTTGATCGATG
This sequence comes from Bacillota bacterium, assembly GCA_029776205.1. GTDB lineage: Bacteria > Bacillota > UBA4882 > UBA8346 > UBA8346 > JAKOSX01. The sequence continues at coordinate 118,613 of JAKOTQ010000096.1, forward strand.
GCTGGCCCGGTAAGTCGAGCCGTTGAAACACCACGCCGGTATTTTCCGGCTGAGGTGATATTTGCATAGTGACCCTTTGTCCACTGTGGAGTCCCTGACCGGAAATCATCGTTGTCGCAGCCACAGTTTGTTGATAATCCATTGTTACCCCCATTTTGAGCCGGTTCACCGCCCTTGGCAAACCGGAAATTTCTTTATTAGTAGCTACAATGGTTCCATTATATCCTACATCAGAAACAATACTCCCAAAATTATAAGTCAACACACTATTCCTGTCAATATTAGTGACGTAAAAGGCTCTGATACTTTCGCCCGATTTCTGAAACCGGCTGTTCAAATACTATTTCCGGCGGCCCTGATTCCACAATTTGGCCTTTATCCATAAAAACGATGCGATCTGCCGCCCGTCGGGCAAAGGACAATTCATGAGTGACAATAACCATGGTGGTTCGTCCTTCGCTCACCAATTCTTCCATAACCTCAATGACCTCCCCAACCAGGATCGGATCAAGGGAAGCCGTAGGTTCGTCCCAAAGCATAATCTCAGGCTCTAAAGCAAGAGCTCGGGCAATGCCGACACGCTGCTGCTCTCCGCCGCTAAGTTCATTCGGTTTTTCCCGAAGTTTATGGCCAAGCCCCACTTTTCCCAAAGCAATCTCCGCACGGCCGTTGGCTTCTTCCACATCCATCCCGTGAAGGCGAAGGGCCATAGCTACATTATCCAAAGCGCTTAAACGCTGAATTAAATTGAAATGTTGAAACACAAACCCAATTTTGCGGCGAGCTTCCAACAGGTGAGGCAAGTCCAATCCGGTAATCAGTTGTCCCCCGACGATCACTTCCCCGGCATCGGGTTCAGTCAACCGGTTGATACACCGAATCGTCGTGGACTTGCCACATCCGCTGGGCCCCATAATGACCACGGTCTCACCCCGGGCAACCTCAAGGTCTACCCCGTTCAAAGCCCGCTTATGGCCGTAATTTTTATATAATCCATGAATTTGTAACATCATTTTCACCTGCTTGCTTTCTTTTATCCATTCCCTAATGTCGATGATTTATTTACCTCAACTGCATTTTCCACCGGTTCAGGATTTGCAGCATGCCAGGACGGCCCGCCGGAATCACAATCTCCCGCATAATGGTTTTAAACGGCAGACCCAGAGACAATCCGGCCATGATTTCATCCTGATTAATCGGATTAATCTTCTCAGCCAATATCGAAATGAAGATCCCCAACACGCCACCGATAATTCCCAAATGCCAAAGTTGAAGATAAGGAACTTCCGCTCCGGCCAACCAGAAAGTCATCACCAGCCAAACCCCGCCAATAACGAAGGCATAAAGATTGGCGGCACTGAATATCTTTTGAATCAATTGATATCCTTTCTTCATTAAACCGCTGCGGAAATCAACATGTTTCGGAAGGAACGAAAACCGCATCTGCTTCAACATGGAAATGATCAACGAATGATCCAGGATAAAGGTTAAAATCCACAAAATCGTAACGACCAACGCAGCAATGACCGAACGGACTTCACCTAAGATCTTATAGAGTTCGCCTCGGACATCCAATTGAATGGTACCGGCAGGAAGCGTGGAAATTCCCACTTCAGAATCGCCCACAGCGTCTTTAATAGCTGCGTCAACCACCGTCCGATCCACATTGGCTTTGGTAAAGATCTGAATCCGATCCCCGGTGGAAGCATCTCCGCCGCCGACATATTTATCGATCAATTCAACTGAATTGCCGATTTCTTCATCCAGCAAATTCGGCAGCGAATTTTTAACCTTTTCCAGTTCGGTAATGAGCGCTGACAAATCCACCTTATCGGAACCGAATATCCGATCGGTAACCACAGAAAGCCCACTCTTCACTTCATCCATATCAAACCCGGTAATACCGGAAAGCACCTCGTCGGTTGAATCGATCAGGTCCATCATCTGCTCGTAATTCTCACTACCCGGCGTAAAGACAGCGCCAAAATCATTGACCTGTTCTGCAAAGGCATTTGCCTTATTCCGCCAGGAAACCAAGACCGATACCAACGGATTAAACTGATTGATAAAATCATCCAGCTTCTGGACACGGGAACGTAACGATTCCTCAACCGAGGTCAATTGATCATTCAAAGACACCAATTTATCGAAAACTCCTCCGGTGCCGCTGAATGCATTTTGCAGCATCGGACTGCCGATAACTAATTGAGCAGTATCTAATCCATTTAACGCCTGTTCGAAACGGTTTTCCAGGATCTGAACCCGGCCGAAATTTTTCGCCAGGTAATCCAGATCATCCCCGACCCCGCTGATCAGGTTAACCATCTTACTCAAACTGCTATTATCAACTTTACCGGTCAATCCGTTAATCCCCGATTTCATGCCTCCCAATGCCTGCTTCACTTGAACCAGTTGCTTATAAGCCTTTTCAATGCCGCTAACCGTAAGTCCGGCGCCACCGGTGGAGTTATTGTAATCTTCCACTGCCTGATCCAATTTGGTTAACAACTTGACTCCCTGATCCATCGCATAAACTAATTGCGCTTTTCTGCTGGAGACTTCAACCGTTCCAACGACAGAGCCAATTTTGTCATTGGTTAGTAGTTTATAAGCGGACATATCCGTCAAATACTCGGCATCTCCCTGAATGATCAATCCTTGGACTCCGGAAGAATCCACCGACGTCACTTTCACAACGACATTCAATGGCTCCATGACACCGCCGGCTTTCAACGGTTTCTCGTTTTTTCCGTTCAACACCAACAGATCGCCGACTTCCAGAGTTTGTCCCTCAGCCGGAACCACTTTCACTTCCGCTGCATAAGACAGTAAAAATTTCTTCACTTCCGATAGTGTATTCATCAAATACTGATAATCGCCGGAACTACCGGACATAGTAATATCTTTGGCATAATCGATTCCTTTGATTCCAATTAACGATTGGGAAACATTTTTACTCAACGTGAGCAGATCTTCCGATGAATAGGACCCCTTTTCAAGGCGGACCTCTAAAATCTGATACTTATTGAGGATTTGCTTAATTCCATCTTCAACTTCCGTTGCAACTTTGGAGCTTTTCATGATGACGCCCATATTGCTCCCATCATGGAAAGTGAAATCGACTCCAGGAAGTTTCTCAACTTCACTAGCGATCACATCAAATATCGCCGACGGAATACTAGTAATATGCAATTTCGGCTCGGTCATAATCGAAAAACTGCCGCTTCCGGGGAGGCTTTTGAAGTAGTAGTCGAGATTATCAAATACCTCTTTCGTATGGTACTTTGACGGCAGAGTAACAAAGAATGTGGATTTCCCGGCAACAGTAATCCCCGGTTTTAATGTAGCACCAGGAAAACGTTCCGCGATAACCTCCTTAATCCGCCGTGCCAGAGCAGTTTTCAATTCCTCTCGGCCCTGGAAGAGAAGGTCATACTCACCATAATCACCGATAACGCCAGTGACCGCTTTCGCAAAATATTTATCGGTGGCCATGGCAAAACCGGCGGCAAACACGGCTGAAACCACAATGCCAACCAAGAGTAAAATCGTTATGTCTTTTACAAATGTATCTTTCCTTAAAATTTTCATTGCTTACTCCTCCATCGGCATCGATTATACCATATAAAACGTAAACAAAGGGAACAAATTACCCATTTTAGCTGCATAAATATATGGAAACGATGGTAGAAAACGAACAAATGAAACAATAAATGATAGGTACTGAGTACTAGATTATAGGTCCGGCCCAGGGTCCTGGGTACTAGGTCCTGGACACTGAGTGCGGGATACCGGAGGCTGGATAAGAGACAGGATTCAGGAGCTTAAAATAGTTAACAGTTGAGACAGCGGACAGTTCGCAGTTATATGTAAAGGTAAAAGGTTAAAGCTCGAACTTTATATGAACTATGAATTAAAACCAAGTATCTAATCGATTAATTGTCAACTGTAAACTGTACTATACTCGTGCCTCATGCCTCAAAAATATACTATGAACTGTACGCTATGAACTAAGAACCAAAAACTCTAGGCTTTCCCAAAAATAGAAGAAGGCAGCTTTGGCTGCCTTATCGTTTAGGTCAACGTACCAGCACCCCGCTGGCCCGCGCCCGGACTGTATTGGGTTCTCCGAAAACCACCGGCTGGGTTGGTAAGGTCTGATTAAACACGAGAGTCTGTACCGGAGTATCGAAAACAGTTACTCCCATGGCAATCACGACCGTTTCCCGTAATTGCGTCGGTGTAACCAATTCAAAACTCAAAAATTCGATCTCGGGATCCAACTGACAGGCGGAACCCGCCGGAACTCCGGGAACGTCCACAAATCCGCTGAAAGGGATATCGACACCGACATGCCGGACAACACCTTCCAAATCCACAAAGAATATCTGTTTATGCAATGTTCCTTGAAAAATGACTTTGTTATCGATGACAAAACAATGGGCATCCCGGATACTAGCAACGATCTCATCAATTTTTTCAGCCGGAAGGGGGAGAGTCACCACATCATCGACTAGGACCTGAGCGGTTGTTTCCGCCAGAACTGCCATATTAACACCCTCTTCCATTATCGGTTCCTTTGAAAACCGGTTTCATTGAACTCGGTTAATATATCATATGAGCCTTTAACCTTAGGCAAACCGTGCCGGAAGCATTTTACATATTCCTTTAAATCCAAAATAAAAGAGAGCCGGGTCAATGGCTCTCGCAAATCAAGGCATATAATATCTCCCATTAGCTTCATGTACGGCACAGGCATGCCTGTGCCGTACATGAGCATGCCTATTCCGTATATGGATCTTTTCTATCATCCAATCCTCTTCGGAATAATCAGCTTCTGCCCAATCTCAAGGCGCGACGGATCAAGGATCTGATTGGCTCTCACCAAACTATCGACAGTGGTTTGATACCGCCGGGCAATTCCCCACAACGTATCACCCGGTTGCACCAAATAGAAGAGCATCGATGGCCGGGTTTCCGGATCCGCCGGTATGACCAATGCACAATTTTCAACCGCCATCACGGAACGGGGACTTTTAGCTATAACTGTTGCCCGAAGGGTTCCAGTTAGCTCTAAAGTCCTTTCTCCGGCAATCTGAAGCTTAACCGATTCCAACTCCAATTGGGGCCAAAGTGATGATTCTGCCGTTAACCCGGAAAATTCGAGCATTCCAGTTAAAGGTAACTGATTATGATTTGCCCGCTGCCAATGAGCAACCGCCAGGCGTTGCTCTAAAATACCATCAGCCACATACTCCACCCAAAGATTCAATCCGCCATCGATAAAAACCTTACCATCCCCAGCTTCAACCTTAAGATCAACCGGCGTTACCGTATAAGCCAATATCCGTTCTATGGCCGGTAAATTGGAAGGCAAAACTGCTTCCGCCTCAAATGGGACATCTCCGCGAATCTCACCAACATGCTCTTCAAAATTGACTAACTGCCGCTCGATATCGATGATTTCGCCGGACTCAGCCTTTACATCCACTACAATTTCTTTGACGGCAGTCCGTAAAACATGGGCTTCTCCTAAGATTTCAATTTGGCAACGGATCTCACGACTTGATTTTTGTCCGACCTGAACATCACCGAGAGTAATTTTGGGAATAACCACTCCTTGTTCCGGCTTAATCCGTTCCAGCCCTACTTCCACCGGAATGGCATTTCCAAATTCGCGGCTCCACTCATTGACAAATATCTCTGTAGCCCGGCCTTCATCATCGCAGCCCACGTAAACCAAGGTTACTTCCAAAAATCCTTGAACCCCATCAGCGCCAGCTTGGACTGCCGTTTCCACCGGTTTAATCTGATAATCCAAAATACGTTGAATACCAGGTTTTAAATTAGGTAATGTCAACGTATACTCCAGATTTAAACGAGCTTGTTTATGCTCGATCATTTCTTCGACAACGACCTGTTCTTTTTCCACATTCAGTTGGCCAACTGGCTGAAGTTCCTTGACAAAGGCCCGGTTTTCCGCGATCGCCCCCCGAAGGGTCACCTCTAATTCGCCTCGGAAAACAACCTCATGAGCTCCGTCCCGTTCAAATGAAACCGTCAGCGGATTAACGGCCACATCAACATAGGCTCCTGGGAAAATCCCCGGATACTCGATGGTTTCTTGAAAAGGAATTCCATGATCGCCGTTCCATCCAACCCCATACTCCAACGGCGGTTGAAAGTTCATCTCCAATCCTTCAGAATTAATGTCCTCATCATTCAGCTTATCCGTTTCTTCAATAGCAACCGTCTCATCCGAAATAGCCACGTACAGCAAATACGGATACACCATGCCGGAGATGGTCACCTGATTTTCGCCGACGCTTACCAAGGGTATCCCGGTGCGGAAATACCCTCCCTTGAGCCGGCTAATCACAGGGAGTTCATCACTGACATGCAAACGAGTCTCCAGTGTAATTCTTTGAGAGATTTCCTCCTTAAATCCGGACGCAGTTATCAGATCATATTCACATTGAATACTCATACCAAACCTCCTATTTAATAATTTTTATAATGAACTACGATTTATCGTCATGTTTCATTATCAACCACCTCCCAAGCATCCTTGTGGAAGGAATATAACTCCAATAATTGGTATGATGTCTCTCTGATTTTTAGACCCATCAATAAAAAAACTGTCAGAACTGACAGCTCATAACTCTGGATACTTCATCGGCTTAAAGATCCTTCAGCTTGCTCCCAGGCAACATTGCAAAGACATTTGGCACCAGCTGAGAAAGGGTATTTTCCATAACCGACGGCTGACAAATAACCGTTCCTGGGAAATGATACCGTTTTAAGTAATCCAAATAATCAACCCATCCCTGATTATCTCTGTAATATAGGTGTCGACTTTCACCTTGCTGCACCCAATCGACCCGAGTACAAAATATTTCCGGAAGATAACGGGAGGAACGATAATAAAGCGCCCGTAATATTTTGCATTCCCGGTATGAAACACACCGCCTTTCTTGCCCGCTCCACTCCCAGCCATTTGTGCTTACCATCGGAAAAATCCGATGCATTGTGATCCGGTTCAATTTGGGAAGCAACTGCCAATATACTTTCAGAAGCCCTTCTACTTCCTGATTTCCCAGAGAAAACTGAGGTTCCACCAACACCCACCGGCCATAGGAACTCACTTCTTCCAACTCTGAAAAAGAAATAGGTTTTTTAAGCCGCCTAAGATCCGGGTCTGCGGTTATTACCAAAAAATCTAATTGACGTTTATTGATACCTTTTAAGACACTACGCAGGAATTTGCTGCGAAAAGTTTGTAATGCAGGTGGAATATTTCGTAAATCCAGGCCAAATTTGACACCGGGCATTTTTTTCAAATCAGCTATCAACCGTTGCTGACAGGATCGATTAGTCAATATCGCCTCCCAAACCTCTCCGCTGGCTCCAATCCCATGATAACCATCTTTCAAAACGACTTCTTGACTCTCCAATTGACCTGTTAAGGCTATCTCTGCCCATGCATAAAACGTTGCCGTAAACAATGGAGATGATGCATTTGATGGAGTCTCTTCCCAGGCAAATAACGCTTTTTCCGATAACATCAATTTCATACCCGGAAACAATTTTTTCCTGGGGTTCCCTTGACCAGCAATACTGTCCCAAGCACCTGGCATCACCCCAAATTTTTGCGAGATATTTTCAAGGCGATCATGTTTTTTGACAGTATAAACAATTCGTCCGGCTTTTTTAGCCAATTGCTGCAGTGCAGAAACTACCTGCCGACCAGCAATACCGTCAATGCGAAGCTTAAAGGTTTTTTCGGCAAGTATCACCGCTTCTTCGGTCAGAACGCCATAGTATCCGTCAACCTCGCCAAAGTAGAACCCGCCTTGCACCAAAAGTTTCTGAAGTTCCTCTACATCCTTGCCCCGGCAACCATACCGCAAAACCCTGTATCCTAGCGGAAGTTGATCCACTGTCACAATTTGCCATGCCATTTTCATACCTCCGACTATTACTGTATGAAAAAGGCATACATCGAGTGCATACTTCGATCGCTCCGATTTTTTAAAAAACAATTGACACTTGGGCTTAACGGATATAAAATTAAGTTTAATATCTACCTTCAAACTAGGTTATTTTTTTAACATTTTATATGTCATACAATATAACTATATAACCAACATCAGCTCTCAGATGAAATCGAAAGGGGTTGACCATATGCCTAATATTGCGATTTATGATACGACCTTACGCGACGGTGCACAAGGCGAAGGCGTATATTTCTCGGTCGAGGATAAAATCCGAATTGTTAAACAACTGGATACTTTAGGAATCGATTATATCGAAGGTGGTTGGCCGGGTTCAAACCCTAAAGATTTTGAATTTTATCAGGCTGCTGCCTCTCTAAAGCTCAACCATGCCAAACTGGCAGCTTTCGGCAGTACCCGACGGTTCCAAAACCGTCCCGAAGATGATAAAACTCTCAATGATCTCTTGGCAACCGGTACACCGGTAGTGACTATCTTCGGGAAGAGTTGGGATTTACACGCTTTGGAAGTCCTTAAGGTCAGTCTGGAAGATAATCTGAAACTCATTGAAGACTCTGTCGCTTATCTGGTCTCTCATGGCCGGGAAACCGTCTATGATGCGGAACATTTTTTTGACGGATACAAAGCAAACCCGGACTATGCCATTGAAACGCTTAAAGCCGCTTTACGAGGAGGAGCATCCACCTTGGTCCTTTGTGATACCAACGGCGGAACCCTTCCTTTGGAAGCCCTGGAAATCTTCAAACGGGTAGCTTCGCTGCTCGATGCACCCCTGGGCGTCCATTTCCATAACGATACCGGAGTGGCAGTTGCCAATACTGTGATGGCCGTTCAAGCTGGTGCTGTCCACTTTCAAGGGACATTTAACGGCTATGGTGAACGATGCGGAAACGCCAATCTTTCGGCCATCATTCCCACCCTCTTGTTAAAGCTGGGATTTGATGCTGCCGCCAAGGAAAATCTTCATTTATTGACTCAAACGTCCCGTCTCATCTCCGAACTGGCCAATCTGCATCATGACGAACGCCAACCCTATGTCGGAGCCTCTGCATTTGCTCATAAAGCCGGAACTCATCACGACGCTTTGATTAAAAATCCTTTCAGCCTTGAACATATTCGTTCGGAACAAGTTGGCAATGTCCGCCGTTTCCTCCTGTCGGATCAAGCGGGACGAAGCACGGTATTAAATAAAGTGAAGGAAATTATGCCCAAAACAGAAAAAAACGACCCGACAGTCGTCAATTTAACCAATCAATTGAAAGATTTGGAAAATATCGGATACCAATTCGAGGCTGCTGAAGGGTCCTTCGACTTACTTATTAAAAAAGCGTTTAACCTTTATGAAAAAGCTTTCGAACTTGAAGGATTTCGGATCATCGTTGAAAAACGGGGCGGCGATCAACCCGTGTTGGCCGAAGCAACCATCAAGGTGAATGTCGGCGGAGAACAGGAGATCACCGCTGCCGAGGGCGACGGTCCCGTAAACGCGTTGGACCAAGCCATCCGAAAAGCATTACTCCGGTTCTATCCAGAAATCAAAGACATCAGCCTCATTGACTTTAAAGTCCGCGTCCTGGAAGAAAGAAAAGGTACTGCTGCGAAAGTTCGAGTATTGATCGAAAGCACCGACGGCAATAAAACCTGGGGAACGGTCGGCGTATCCGAAAACTTGATCGAGGCTTCCTGGCAGGCACTGGTCGACAGTATCGAATACGGCATTCTTTATAAAAAAGAAAAAACCCCGGGAAATGGGGAATAAATAAGATTTTAAGTTAGAGGTTCTAGGTTCTGGCCCCTAGGTCCTAGGATATGGAGGGAACGCATTCGCGTTCCTTCCAATACTTAGAACCCATTGCCCAGTGCCTAGAACCGTACCTTACCTTTACCTCAATCCTCCCACCTAAATAATCTTAACCAACACCACTCCCAGGCCAAATCCAATGATAAATCCAAAGCCGGTCCAAAGAAGACCGGCTATCTTTTTAGCCATTGGAAGCAACTCTTGGATCACCAAAAAGATCATCGCTCCGCCGGCAAACCCCAATGCCATTGAAGCCGCCCATCCGGAAATTTGTCCGACGAAAGCCCCAATCATAGCCCCGACAGCCATGGGGACCTCAACCAAAAACAAAGCTGCCACAATTTTGGAAAAACGGACTTTCCCCAGTTTCAAGGCAGAAGCCATGACCATTCCTTCCGGAATATTGTGAAGCGCCATCAACAGTCCCAACCCGCCCCAATACTGAATATACGGATTGGCAATATACATGGTCCCTAGGGCAACCCCTTCAGGAAAATTGTGCGTCCCGATCCCCATCCCCATCAACAGTCCCAACTTCGTGCTTTTGGAAAAGTTTCGCTGTCTATACCAGGGAATCAACTGCATCATGGTCTCAAAATACCGGATAATGATAACCCCCAGCCCTGTACCAAGTATGGTCGGTGCCCATCCCCCGTAATGTAACGCTTCAGGCCATAAATCCAACAAAACCACTGCCACCATGATTCCGCCGGAGAGGCCTATCAATCCGCTCTGTTTGATTGGGCCCTCTCCGAACCGGTAAATAACCAATCCTCCGAAAACCGTTCCGGAAATACCTACTACAAAACCGATAACTGCCGCCCACAGAATATCCATAACGTCACTCCCGTACCATTCTATGCCAGGTTTTTGACAGGATATGATGAATATTCTTCGGCTAAACTATAACCGTCGCAATAACTGTATAAATGAGTTTATGCGACATCTTTTAATTTTAGGAGGAATTCAACTTGAAACATTGGCTGCCTTTTATCATGGCTGCAGTGGCAGGCGCATTAATGGCTGTTCAGGGGACATTCAACAGTATTCTGTCGAAAATCATTGGATTACTAGAGGGTACTTTCGTGGTCCATCTCATCGGAACCCTTGCCGCAGGCCTGATTATGCTGATTATGGGTAACGGCCATTTTAGCAAAGCAGCTCAGGTACCATGGTATAGTTGGCTTGGTGGTTTAATCGGAGTGATCATCATTATCGGGGTGGCCGTCAGTATTCCCAAATTAGGCGTTGGAATGGCCACCACCGCTATTATTGCCGCCCAATTACTCACGGCTTATCTAATTGATCATTTTGGCTGGTTTGGGATGGAACCCATTGAGTTTAACTTTTGGAAGGCTGTCGGGATCATCCTCATCGTTACAGGAGCTAAAATTCTACTGCATTAACATCTAAACATCAAAGTTAATTATCGAGTAATTTACCGATAACCTCTCTAACCTTGCCTTCATTGAAGGGTTTCACAATAAAATTACATGCCCCAGCTTCAATGGCTTCTAAAACCAAAGCTTTCTGTCCCATAGCGGAACACATGACAATCTTGGCTTTAGGATCCAATATTCGAATCGAACGAACCGCCTGGATTCCGTCCATTTCAGGCATGGTAATATCCATCGTTACCAAATCCGGGCGGCATTCCTGATACTTTACAACAGCTTCTTTACCGTTGGTAGCTTCAGCAATCACTTCATAACCAATGGATTGTAACATATTTTTTAACATCATCCGCATTACGGCGGCATCATCCACAATCATAATCCGCTTTGCCATCCTTATCCTCCTTCGTTTTCACGTTTTGCTATCTACGATGATAAAAATCCGACAATACCTGATCCAGGATTTGGATGAGTTTTCCTATAATCTCACCGATCTGATCCGCTTGGCGGATTGCATCTTCTTGCTCCGATTTCCTTGCCAGCGTTAACGCTTGAAAATCCAGAGCACTTAATGAAAGTTGCCGTTTAGTATTGCTCAAAGCTTCGATAACATGAATCAAATGATCCAAACGGTTACGACATTCATCAAAATCCTCAAACATCCGGCCACCCCCTGGCCTATATTATGTTAGCAGGGGATTAAAAGAAACCGGATATACCGGTTAAATAGGACTGCCTTCATGTTTCAGGAACTAGAGCTGATTGTTTTTAAAAATAAAAAATACCGACTGTCGCGAGGCGGCATCATGGTTTTTATATAAAAAGCCGCCCTCCGTGGCGATCAATCAGCTTCCGTGCTTACTTTGTTATATTTATCGGATGCACCAAATCACCCCTAAATGAGTCTAAAGTCCTAAATCAGCCCTTCATAAAGAGCTTTGGTTTTTCGGGCAATCTTATCCCAACCGAAGTATTCCTCCACCCGTCTTCGGCCCGCCTCTCCAAATCTGGCAGCCATCTCCGAATCTTCGAGTACCCGACGCATGGCCTCAGCCAATTGTTTCGGGTCATCGGGAGCAACCAATAGGCCGGTTTCTCCATCTATCACCACTTCCTTAATTCCTCCAACCCGGGTAGCAACCACCGGCGTCTGACAAGCCATCGCTTCCAAATTGATAATGCCAAAGGGCTCATAGATTGAAGGACAGACAAACAAGACCGCGTGGCTGTATAGTTGGATTACATCTTTCTTGGAAACCATTCGGTTGATCCACTTGATCCGAGAGCTTCCCTCAACCTTCCGACGCAGCTCCTGCTCAAGTTCGGGGGTATCAGGAGCACCGGCACACAGGATCAAATGCAAATTGCAATCCGAAAGGCTGTTAAAGGCCTCAATCAATTGAAAAATCCCTTTTTGCCTGCTGATCCGGCCCACAAACAGAATATATGGATAATCGATTTGTTCAGCATCCAAAAAATTTCGAGCGCTTGTCGGACGATATTCATCAAGATCGATCCCGTTATGAATCACCGCCACTCGTTCTTCCGGAACATTATAATGCTTTAAGATATCTTGTTTCATCTCCTCGGAAACAGCGATTACCCGATCGGCATGTTCGACCGCATTCCGTTCGATCCATGAACTAAGAGTATAACCCCTCTGGAGTTGCTCCTCTTTCCAAGGCCGTAGCGGCTCCAAACTATGCATTGTCACTACCAGCGGAATACTATAAAGAAATTTGGCTAAGAACCCTGCAAAAAACGTATACCAGGTATGACAATGCACCACTTGACCGGTGACCGGCTCACTGTTAAACGCCAAATTGACAGATAAGGCATGAAGAACTTTCGTGAATGGCAACGTATTGGTTTTTAATCGTTCCCAACCGTCAAACCCCCGAACAGCTAAATTGAATTCGTTCTTCTGCTGATCTCCAAAAGCCCGGACTTCAACCTCCATGATCCGTGCTAAGTACCTAGATAAATAATCTACATGAACCCCTGCTCCGCCATAGATATACGGAGGATACTCGTTGGTCAACAATGTGACTTTCATGAAAGCTCCTTTCAATTACTGTTACTATTGGGTTAGGCTATGAAGCGTTCACAGTACACAGTTTACAGTTCACAATACTCAATACGTAGGAGCCAGAGTCAGGATATAAAAAATAGTTTCAGGTCATTTGCTCCATGCCATCGTCCACAGTTCATAGTGCACAGGCATCAGCCTCAGCCAGAAAATGAACCTATCATCCCTCTCCTCTGGGAGAAGACCGGGTGAGGTAAAATTGTTACAGCCAGCCATTTACGATATATTTGCCGCTTTAACCTGGTACCTAGGGCACAAACCGTCTCCACTCCTATCCCCTATTTCTTCCCAATCAGCCTTTTCAACCCGTTCCTCGGGATAATCGCCCAATCAGGGCGATACTTCAACTCGTAATTGAATTCATAGACAACCCGCTCCAACTGGAAAAGTTCCAACAATCGCTGGCTCACCGTTGGCTCAGGAAGCCATTCCAAACCGCAAGCTTTACTATAACCCTCCCAAAATCGGTCAGCCAATTCATCTTCCAACCTTTCAGGATCAGTCAAGCCCAACCCATGCATCCGATAACTGAAAGAACGCAGCATAGAAGCCACATCTTTCAAAGGGGAATCATAACACCCCCGTTCATGGATTGGCTTTAACGGCTCTCCTTCCAAATCAATGATCAACCAGCCGGAATCCGTTTTTAAAACCTGTTCCAGATGGAGATCGCCATGAATCCGAAAGCAGTATCCCAGATCTTCCCCTGATAAAGCATGTTGTAATTTCTTTAATTTCTCAATAGTAGCCTCAGCTTCAGCCGGTAAGTCCTTCTTCAAAGAAAGACGGACTAGCTTTTCCAGACTTTCAACCTTTTCTGTCAACATCTCCAGAGTAAAACAGTTAAAACGCTTTTCTTCCCGGCTAATCTGCGCCAATTCCCGATGGAACTCCCCAAGGACTTTTCCCAGTTCAAAACATTCCTGCAACAATTCTCTGTGGGAATCCTTACCCTGATCTGTCAATAAACGACGGTATACTTCCCAACCACTGCCTTGATGGGCAACCCATTCCTGGACCATGGCCAACGTATAAAATCCATCTTTGGATTGATAATTTAAGGAACCGTAGACTTTTGGAACATTCCCGGCCCCCTTTCGGCTTAACGCCCGGTTCAACTCCAACTCCGGGTTAATTCCGGGAAAAACCAAACGGTAGTTTTTGACCAAAAAACGTTGGGAAACAAATAGAAGAGAATTACTGGAGGACCCGTGCAAATGCCCCTCTACCGGCAGGGTCCATGATTCAGAGGAGAAACTAAACAGGCCCGATGAAGTTTCGTATGCCTCTTCGAGAAATCCTTGCTGGATTACGGACCAATAATAAGGAGAATGAATGCCGTCAACAAAAGAATATCCCTCTTTGACAAAGAGGGGCGGTTCTTTCGTTTTCCCCCGGACAGCCCAAAGCGGTATAAAGTAAAAAAAACCAGCCTCTTCAGAAGCTGCCGAGGCCATGGATAAAAGAAGAAAGCAAAAGCAGCCATCTTTGAAAAAATTCGACTGAAAGACCAACATGTCCTCAAGTTTTAACTCACCGGGATGCTCCCGGTGGGAAAACCAACGTTCCGATGTAAAAAAAGCCGGTTCCAAACTGGCACAGATATTTCTTAACCCGGTATCTTTAACAGGCTTCCAGATCACCAAAGACCCCCGTCAGTACAAACCTTGATATTCTTGACAGTAAGCTCACAGTACACGGTGCACAAACTGCTAGGTATGATAACTATGTACTGTTTACTACTACCCGTGCTTCATTTCAAGCCTGTTATTAGATTTTCTTCCCGGCGAAAATTTGATTCATACGTTCAGTATATTCTCCAGGTTGGGAATAGATATATAAAGGAGGTAAAACTTGCAATCCGGTCTTTCCGCCAGGGCGAGCTTCCAGCAACACCAGATTGCTTTCGGTATCCGGATAGGAGTATACGAAACAAAGACGCTTCGGTGTAAGATGATAATGAACCATGGTGGTCATCAATTCTGCCAATCGTTCGGTCGGATAAATGACTGCCACCCGGCCATTACCTTTAACCAAACGCGAAGCGGCTTGAACCCAATCTTTTAAGGTACAAACCACTTCAAACTTGGCCATAGCCAAAGCCGGATTTTCAGAAACAATCCCTGCTCCGGCAGGATAATATGGCGGATTGGTCACTACCCAATGAAATCCGTTATTAGGCAACTGGCGGTGAATTTCCCGCAAATCTCCATTGATAATAGTAACCTGATTTTCAAGCTGATTCAGTTGAACACTTCGCCTAGCCATATCCGCTAAATCCGGTTGAATTTCAACCCCGGTTACCTGAGTTACCCGATCCTGACCGGCCAATAACAATGGCAATACGCCGCCTCCCGTTCCCAAATCAATGATGGTCTCCGACGACTTGGGACGGATAAAACCGGTCAACAAAAACGCATCCAATGTAAATTTAAAAACAGCCGGGTTCTGAATGATCTGTAAACCCTGATAGCCAAGGCGGTCAATCCTCTCCCCAGGCTTGAGAGTAATGGTATCAGTCACGAATTCACTCCTGAACGGTTTTTGTAAACACTAACATCTTCGAATATCTGCACCCAAATTTCGAAGCTTTTCGTCAAATCGTTCATAGCCCCGATCGATATGATAAACACCGGATACCTCGGTAATCCCTTCAGCAACCAATCCTGCAATCACCATCGCCACACCGGCCCGGATATCCGTAGCTTCAACCGGTGCTCCGCTCAAGCGGTCCACCCCGCGGAAGATCGCTGTATCCCGCTCCACCTTAATTTCCGCTCCCATCCGGCGCAACTCATCCACATACCGGAAGCGATTATCAAAGATAGTTTCCCGGATAATTCCCGCACCTTCCGCCTGAGATAACAATACTCCAAACGGTGCTTGAAGATCAGTAGCAAACCCCGGAAAAACTGCTGTGTCCACATCGACCGCTTTCATCCGGCGATTTGCCCGAATTAAAATATCCGTATCGCCTTCAATGATTTCGGCACCAGCTTCGCGCAACTTCGCAATGGGTATCCGCAAATGTTCCGATAACACATTGGTCACCAGCACTTCTCCGCCGGCAGCAGCTGTTGCAATCAAAAATGTTCCAGCTTCGATCCGGTCTGGAATCGGTGAATGTTCACAACCGTGCAGTTCCCGAACTCCCTCGATCCGAATGGTATCTGTGCCTGCCCCTCGAATTTTGGCACCCATGCTATTCAGCAAAATAGCCGTATCCACAATCTCCGGCTCCTTGGCAGCATTTTCTAAAATCGTAACCCCATCGGCCAAAACCGAAGCCAGCAGCATATTAATGGTGGTGCCGACACTGCATTTATTAATATAATAATTGGCCCCTGTTAAACGGCTGGCTTTACATATCATAAATCCATGTTCCACAGTAACCTCAGCACCCAAGGTCTGAAAACCACGCATATGCAAATCAACGGGCCGGGAACCAATCTCGTCCCCGCCTGGCAATGCCACTTCAGCCTGTCCTAACCGGCCTAACAAAAGCCCCGCTGTATAAACTGACGCCCTGATCTTACGAACCAATTCATACGGAGGCTTATGATCGACAATATCCTTACCGTTGATATATACGCAACCTTCGCCGAACCGAACCTGTACCCCGGTACTACGCAGGATCTCCGCCATGGTATAAACATCACTATTGGATGGAATATTACTTAAACAAACATCCTCTTTCCCTAATGCAGCAGCAGACATCAACGCCAAAATACTGTTTTTGGAACCGCTTACTTCAACTGTTCCCCGAAGTTTATTTCCTCCGGTCAGAACCAACTTATCCCCCATCAAATCCCTTCTCTCTCCAGATAGTCATGAACCAATTCATCCAGAATCTGATCCCGTTCCAACTGTCTGATCATTAAGCGGGCATTCTGATGATTGGTGATATAGGTCGGATCTCCGGATATTAAGTAACCGACAATCTGGTCGAGGGGATTGTAACCATTTTCCCGAAGTGCGCGACAGACATGTCTTAGTACCGCTGAAACTTCATTTTGGGATGATATTTGCGTCGCAAACTCCCGGGTATCATCCATATGCAGACTCACGATAAGTCTCCCCCTTTAGCAACCCGCCCGAAATTCCATTTGGGTCGTTTGCGCCTTATTTTTTCCAAATTGTCGGAAATAATCCGTTGAGTGCACAATTCAACCCATATCCATCGTTGAACCGTGCAACGCTCTATTATTAGACATCTACAAAAAATCCCCTTTTATTTTCTTTCGGGTTTTTGATAAATCTCATGAATATTTTATTAAGTAATAAAACAAGAAGAGGACATATGTCCTCTTCCTATGCACATTGCAATTGTTGGCGAAACCAATCGCCAGAGACTTTTTCCTCTTCCATTAAAACATCACAGATTTTACGAATGACTGATTCTTTGTCGCTCAAGATATTCCGAACTCTCGTTTGTTGTTCTTCCAGAATCTCTTTTAAGGTTTCATAGATTCGTTCCTTACCAGCCAGATCTTCTTGGACGATCCCAAGCTTAGATAAACCGGTTAAAATCACCTGTTTCCCAAGGGACGTTGCCTGTTCAAAGTCATTGGAAGCCCCGGTACTCCAATTATGGTAAATCAGCTCTTCTGCTAAAGCTCCGCCAAGACAGATAGCAATCTGATCTTCGAGATATGCTTTGGTATACAGATACTGTTCTTTTTCCGGAGCCTGCCGCATGAATCCCAACGCTTTACCTCTAGGAATAACTGTTAACGTAGCCACCGAACCCGGCCGGACCATTTCACTAACCAAAGCATGGCCGACTTCGTGAATGGCAACCCGCTTCAATTCGTCCCGGTCTACCTTGCGTTCCAGTTTTTCCCCGAGCATCACTTTATCGATAGCCTCCCGAATATCGTCCATCTCAATTTGGTTTCGATCCTTCCGATAGGCTAAGATCGCCGCCTCATTGATGAGGGATTCCAAGTGAGCTCCTGAAAAACCAAAGGTATCTTTGGCCACTTCACTTAAATCAACGCTGGCAGCTAAAGGTTTTCCTTTCGCATGAATATTCAGGATATGCATACGCCCTTCCTTATCAGGCAGATCCACTTTCACCTGGCGATCAAACCGCCCCGGTCGAAGAATGGCCGAATCAAGCATATCCGCCCGGTTCGTGGCAGCAATCACCACAACTTTCACGTTTTCCTCGGGCTTAATCCCGTCCATCTCAACCAATAACTGGTTCAATGTTTGGTCATATTCCAAATGCGAGCTGTGACTTCCCCGTTTTCCGGCAATAATTTCAATTTCATCAATAAAAATGATAGCACTCTGCTTATTCAACTTTGTTGCAAGTTGCCGAGCTTTATTGAACAATTGGCGCACCCGCTGAGCACCCACTCCAGCGTATAGCTCAACAAACTCGCTTCCCGATGCCGATACAAACGCCGAATCAGTATAATTGGCCGCTGCTTTGGCGAGTAAAGTTTTTCCGGTTCCCGGCGGTCCAGTTAATAAAATTCCTTTAAGCGGACGGATCCCCAACTGTTGCACAGTCTCTCGGTCACGGACAAAATCCAAAGCTTCCAGAAGTTCCCGTTTGGCAACTTCCTGCCCGCCAATATCATCAAATCGGACTCCGGTATCAACCCGAGAGGCCGCCGAATTACCGACAAGTTCAAATTGACTGCCCATCTTGCCCTGAGTAAGCAGATAAAGGACAAGTAATGCTCCTCCAATCAGGAATATCGGCATCAGATCAACCCCAAGGCTGATTAAAAAGACAACTGCGCCAAGGGCTACCCCAATCAAGAGTTCCCGATATCGCATCATAAGGAACCACCTCCCGTACCCGTATTGTTGAACGTCACCAAACGGGACGTCCGTGGAACAGCTTGATACAAGTAATGAGAACCCTCTTCAAGCTGGAGATAAACATAATCATCCGTTAAATAAACGTTGCTAATCAAGCCGTCTTCCTTTAAATTATCAAGGGCTGATTTCAACTGGATATAATGGCCGGAAGCCAATGCTTCTTCCAGATAAAACGATAAATCATAACGAATCTTTTCAAGACGTTTATTGGAATTGCTTTGTATCACAAAGGAAGTGACCGGTTTTTGGTGATACCATTCAACCTTCGTCTTGACGAACTCCAATAATTCCTTCAGATCATTTGTCTGTTTTACAGTCAATTCAACCGCAACTCCATCATCAACCGGCCGCACCGCAAAATGCTGTATTTCACGCCTGCTTGCAAGTTCCCTCTGGAGAGGTTCGGTCACTTTAAACTTTGTATTTAAGGCTTGTCCGCCGAACAAAAGAGCTAAGGTTCCGGCAAAGGCCGCAACTACCATCCACGCCTGAAGATTTTTAAAAAGCTTCATCTACATCGCCCTCCTTAGTTGACATAAAAAATTTTAACATAAAAAATATCGCCTTGTATAGGCGATTCCTGGAACAAAGTTTAGGCATGAGGTGTGAGACACGAGGCATGAGTATGGTTATAGGAGTTTATGAGATAGTAGTCAGGAGACAGGATTCAGGAGAAAATTACGGGTCATGGTTCCATGCCAAAGTACACAGTAAACAGTTCACGGTTCACGGTCATTGCAGGATGATCTGCCGATGCCAACCGAACCTCACCCCGGCCCTCTCCGAAAGGAGAGAGATGACCAAGCTCAAAACTTTTAGTCTTCTATCTTCTGTATTCTACATTCTGTCTTCTTCTATTGAACTACTGACTCCTGTCTCCTATCTTCTAACTCCTGGGACCCAGTACCCAGAACCTAGAACTCGATACCCTATTTTACTGGCGGAAGGTTTTTCTCTTCGAGCACCTGATTGAGTAAGGTCAGATCATAGATACTTTTCAAATCGGGTTTTTCTTTCCCCAAAAAACCCAAACGATAAGCACGGTCAGCAGAGACAAACAATGTCCTCATAGCCGGATCCCAGGTTAATTCAAATCGGCTGAAAGCTTGCTTCAAAATCCTTTCCGGCAGGGAAGCACCGGTAATCCTGTATAACTCCCGGTTTAAGATTTTTTGATAACGCTCCGGATCCTCATTGATTCGCTGAGTTAATTCCACATGAACCTTCAGCCACTTTTTAACCAATACCGGATGATTCTTGAGAAACTTTTGAGACACAATAATATTGGCTGTGACAAATTTCCCCTTATCCCATAAACTGCGTTCATCCACAAAGATTACACCTCGGGCTTCCGTAATCAAACGGCTGACCCACGGCTCCACAGTCCAAGCCCCGTCAATCTCCTTCCGTTGTAAAAGATTCAACTGATCGGGATTAGGCACCGGCAGAACATGCACCGTTCCACCTTGCTGTACCGGTTTCAACCCATGGGACATTAAGTAATACCGCAAAGCAACATCTTGCGTATTTCCCATTTGAGGCGAGGCCAGTTTAAGGCCGCTTAATTGTCGAGGCGATGTAATCTTTAGATCATTACGCAATACCAACGATGCCCCTCCACTGGCAGCACCGGCCACAATCTTCAACAACTTGCCCCGGGTCCGGATATATCCGTTCACCGCTGGATTCGGGCCAATATAGGCCAAATCCAAATGGCCGGCCATCATGGCCTCAATGACCGACGGACCAGCATTGAAAATGTATTTTTTCAATGTCACTCCAGAGCCCAAACCCTGTTGAAACGTTCCGTCGGACATACCGATAACCGCTTGAGCATGAGTTATATTGGGGAAATAGCCGACTTTCATCTCTTGACCAGCGAAACTCGGGACCAACACGATTAACCCCGTTAACATCAATAACAGCAACCCAATAACGAACTTGCGCACCTTCTTTTCCTCCTTAAGTTTTATCACCTCCCCATCCTATGCATTGAGCCTACATTTTGCCCAGCCGGGTATAAATATCATTTCTTGAGGAAAACATCATGACAACCGAATATTACGGAGGAACGCATGAATATCGCCCAATGGATTATCGCCCAACTTTCCAGTTGGGGAGTTCGTTCCATATACGGTGTACCCGGAGATGCCATCTTACCACTTATCGATGCATTGACCTGCGATAACACCATCCGTTTTTATGCAGTACGCCACGAAACAGCTGCCGCTTTGATGGCTTCAGCCGAAGCGAAACTCACCGGAGAGCTCTCCGTTTGTATCGCCACCAGCGGCCCAGGGGCGGCCAATTTAATCAACGGACTGGCCGATGCCAAAAACGACCGGGTTCCGGTACTCGCGATCACCGGTCAGGTAGACACCAGCCAACTAGGCACTGATACTAAGCAATATATTAACCAAAGCCAACTTCTCTCCGCAGTCGTCAGTTACTCCGGTTTAGTTACCCATGCGGCAGCCTGCCCTGAAGTTTTTGCAAAAGCGCTGCGAATGGCTGTGGCTTTAGGGACCGTAGTTCACATCGAGATCCCGGCCAACCTGTGGAATCAGTCCGTCGATACCCCCATCCGAACACCCGAACCCTATCTCAAAACCACCTGCGCTTCCGACCCAACCGTTCTCGGGCAACTGATCGATCGGCTCAATCAAGCAGAACGTCCGGCTATTTTAGCCGGACGGGGCATTCAATACTGCGGACTGAATGTTATAGAACTGGCGGAAAAATGGCAAGCCGGCATCGGGCTTTCCTTGCCTGCCAAAGGCTACGTACCAGGCAACCACCCCTTGGTCCTTGGCGGACTGGGCGAAGGAGGAAGCGAAGCCTCCCGTCGCTTATTCGAAGAGGCAGACATCATTTTGATCCTCGGTTCGACCTGGTGGCCAAAACCTTTCGTCCCTTCCTCAGCACAAATCATTCAAATCGATGCTGATCCTTTAAACATAGGCCGCATGGTACCGGTTGCCTTCGGTGCCGTCGGAGATCTGTCCCGGACACTATCCCTCATCTCTCAATCCATTCATCCGGTAAACCGCACCCATTGGATAAACCGTTTGCATCTGTTACGGCAAGAATGGGAAGCACAAATCGCTCCGGAGCTTCTCCCGGCCGAACCGATTCCACCGGGATTTCTCATTAAAACCTTGGAAAACTCCATCGTTAATGATGCCGTCATCGCCGTCGATGTCGGCAATCATACTGTTTGGTTTAACCGGATTTTCACCGGTTCCGGCCAGACAGTTTTGGTTTCCGGAAATTGGCGGACCATGGGTTTTGGGCTTCCGGCAGCCCTCAGCGCCCAAATTGCCAGACCCGGCCGCCAAGTCATCGCATTAGTCGGCGATGGCAGCTTTGCCCAAAGTATGGCCGAGTTTTCGACGGCAGTCCGTTACCAGCTCCCCATCACAGTCATCATCATGAACAACGGCTGGCTGGCCATGGAACGGGATAAAATGGAACTTAAACAGATGAATTCTGAAGCTTTATCCCTAACCAACCCCGATTTCGCCCAATATGCGGAAATCTGCGGAGGCCGGGGATTCTCAGTAACTCAAAGCGACCAACTGGCTACAGCATTGCAGGAAGCTCTGGGCTGCAACAGGCCAGCCATTGTAGATGTTAAAACCGCCGCACCCCTCTTTCCGGGACTATTGGCCAAAACTCAGCTCAAATAAAAAAAAGCCATCCTCCGGATGGCTTTTTCATGATGTATCCAATGTTTCATGGATAAGCCGACAAGTTTACCCCATTCTTTTCAAGCAAGCTATAAACCTGTTCCAAGGCAGCCCCTTCAACGATTTCCTCAATATAAGTTTGGGAATATTCTTGTTCATTCAGATTTAACCGAATCGGCAATTCAAGACAATTTCCCTGCCGATCGATGAGAATCCGAATATCCGGACGGAATGGCTGACCATAATTGATACCAACCACTTTGGCGATCTCCCCGGAATTCAGTTTGACGATACTGCCAATGGGATAAATTGCCATGGCCGTAAGAAACGCTTTCAGGATCTGTAAATCGTACGATTTGGAATTACCCAACAGATTTCGTAATGCTTCATGCGGAGTTAACCGAGGACGGTGCTTGCGCATCGAAACGCACGCATCGTAAACATCGGCTACAGCGATGATCTTACCGTAAAGCCCAATCTCATCACCGGATTTTCCAGAAGGATATCCACTGCCGTCATACCGTTCATGATGATCCAAAATTCCGGATAACATTTCTTCCGAAAAATTGCCGGAAGCCCTTAACATATCATAACCATAACGCGGATGACACTTAACCTTTTCCCATTCTTCCTCGGTTAATTTTCGATCATGCTCATAAATGGAACGTTCCAACTGGATCATCCCATAATCATGCAGCAACGCAGACACCCCAAGTTCCCGCAATTGCTCAGTCGAAAGCTTAATAGCTTTTCCGATGATCAACGACAACACACAAACATTCACCGAATGGGCAAAAAGATAGTTGTCATAAGTCTTCATATGGCTTAAATTTAAAAGCACATTACTACTTAACTCAATTTGCTTATCCAAATCGCCGACCATCCCCTGGAGCAACGCCGGATCGATCATCTCCACATTGCCTTGGGTTAAAATGTTCTCAGCGATCCCAATCACCCGGTCATGAGTAACTGTCATTTGAGCAGCGATCAAAGCTTCCTGCTGTTCAACCATTGAAGAAGACGGTTCTTCCACATATATCTCCCTGATGTTCCAGTTGATTAATTTATTAATATAATCACTGGTTAATTTTGTCCCTTCACTGACAATTAATAATCCGGATTGATTGTAAATATCCCGGGATACAATCATCCCCGGAACCAACGCCTCAATTTTTACTAAATTCATTCGGACCCCCGTAATGATTACAATTCATCATCCGACAAAGCAACATTGATATCGATTTCTCCAAAATCCGTAAGAAGCGGTATCACTAATATTTGGATATTTTTGATCGAAATTACCACTTCCTTTCCCATAATCAACGTCGGAGGAGTAATTGTACAGTTAAACCCATTGCAGCTAAGTTCCGACGCAGCATTTCCGGTAATCATATTTCCCAATTCATTGACGGCGCTTTTGCATAATTCATCAAATTCCGTCACCGGCATCCCCATCATCATCGATGCCGCCACCTTCATGGCTGTATCCAGATTCATACTATATAATACCTGGCCCCGTACATCACCGGTTACCCCAATAATCGTGTTCACATCATTCCCTTGAATCGGAGAAGCTTTCAGGCTCAACTTTCCTTTTTCCGTGTTCTGATTTCCCAAACGTTCCAGAACCATTGAAGCTGCAGATACGAACGGATTGATAAATTCGACTTTCATATGTTCCTCCGTGAAAAATTATAAAGTTACTTATCTTTTCGGCAAAATTCGACTTTTACCTTAGTATCCTTTGTATGTTTTTAGGAAAAAAACAAAGAACCCTTTCCTTGCCAAGAAAGGGTTCTTTGATACCCGTTTACGCTAAGCCATAGGACTTAAACTTCCTTATCCCCTTTCAAAGACTAATGCACCATCTTTCAATGAAGCAACTAATGTGGTACCCGAGCTCAAATTGCCTTTCAACAATTCCTCCGACAACGGATTCTCAATCAGCCGTTGCACGGCTCGTCGTAAGGGCCGAGCTCCAAAATGAGGATCAAAACCTTCTTTAGCCAGAAACTCTTTGGCTTCATCCGTCAATTTCAAGGTGATCCCTTTCTCCTCCAGCTGATGGCATAGAGGCCGCACCATCAGATCAACGATAGACTGGATCTGCTCCTTGTTTAGCGCATGGAAAACGATCACTTCATCAATGCGGTTTAAAAATTCCGGCCGGAACGTCCGTTTCAGCTCCTCTAAGACATTACTTTTCATCTTCTCGTAATTGTCTTCTTCTTCAGATTTAGCCATTTGGAAACCTAGCGGTCCTGAACGTTCAATCAAATTGGCTCCCACATTGGACGTCATAATTACCACCGTATTTCGGAAATCCACCGTTCGGCCATGAGAATCGGTAAGCCGGCCATCTTCCAAAACCTGCAATAAGATGTTGAAGACTTCAGGATGGGCTTTTTCAATTTCGTCCAGTAATACAACGGAATAGGGCTTCCGACGAACCCGTTCGGTTAACTGTCCGCCTTCTTCATAACCAACATATCCCGGCGGAGAACCCACCAGGCGGGAAACCGTATGGCGTTCCATATATTCCGACATATCAATACGCACCATGGCGTTCTCATCACCAAACAAAGCTTCTGCTAAAGCCCTGGCCAGTTCAGTCTTTCCTACTCCGGTAGGCCCTAAGAAGATAAAGGAACCGATCGGCCGTTTGGGATCCTTCAGTCCAGCCCTAGCCCGGCGAACCGCCCGCGATACAGCTTCCACCGCTTCATCCTGTCCAATGACCCGCTGATGCAAGATTTGCTCCATTTGAAGCAATCGTTCGGTCTCTTCTTGTTTGAGTTTGGTAACCGGCACTCCCGTCCAGTTGGATACCACATGGGCCACTTCTTCTTCTGTAACGGTGGACTCAACCATTCCCCGTTTATTTTTCCATTCACTCCTCAAATTTTCCAGCTGTTGTATAGTTTTTTGTTCCTGATCACGTAATTCAGCAGCTTTCTCAAATTCTTCGTTTTTGATGGCCGCTTCTTTTTCTTGTTGAATCCGGTTTAAGTTTTCCTCAAGATTTTTCAAATCCGGCGGAGTAATCGTTGTCTGCAGCCGCACCCGGGATGCTGCCTCATCGATCAGATCAATGGCCTTATCCGGAAGAAACCGATCCGTAATATACCGATCCGACAAATCCACCGCCGCCCGGATGGCCCCGTCGGTAATCTTCACCCGGTGATGGGCTTCATAACGATCCCGTAAACCTTCGAGGATTTTCACCGTTTCTTCACGGGTTGGCTCTCCGACAATGATGGGTTGAAAACGCCGTTCCAGGGCAGCATCTTTCTCTACATGTTTACGGTATTCATCCAACGTGGTTGCACCGATACACTGCAATTCACCCCGGGCTAACGCCGGTTTGAGAATATTGGCGGCATCAATGGCTCCTTCGGCTGCTCCTGCTCCAATCAAGGTATGCATTTCATCAATAAACAGGATCACATCGCCGGCATTGCGGATCTCTTCCATCACCTTTTTCATCCGCTCTTCAAATTCACCGCGGTATTTGGAACCAGCCACCATCGAACCCAGATCCAGGGTAATAACCCGTTTATTTAATAGAACTTCCGGAACATCACCATGGACGATCTTTTGAGCCAATCCTTCGGCGATGGCCGTTTTCCCAACACCTGGTTCACCGATGAGCACCGGATTATTCTTCGTTCGTCTGGACAAAACCTGAATCACCCGTTCGATCTCCTTATCGCGGCCAATCACCGGATCTAGTTTCCCGATCCTGGCCTGTTCCGTCAGATCCCGTCCAAACTGATTCAAGGTCTGCGTTTTATTGGCGTTACGCGCTCCGCCAGGTTGATTACCATAGGCGCTATTTCCTCCCAGCAAACTGAAGACCTGTTTTCGAACTTTTTCAAGATCTGCTCCTAAGTTTTTCAACACCTGAGCAGCTACCCCTTCTCCTTCTCGAATCAATCCCAGCAATACATGCTCAGTACCTACATAGTTATGGCCCATCTGACGACCTTCATCAATCGCCAGTTCCAAGACACGTTTTGCTCTGGGAGTAAAGGGAATTTCCGCAAAGGGATTGGGTTCGCCGACCCCGATAATCCGTTCAACTTCATGACGAATTTTGGCCAAATCAATATTTAAGCTCTCCAAAGCTTTAGCAGCTACTCCCTGCCCTTCTGCGACTAAACCCAACAGGAGATGTTCGGTTCCCACCACATTGTGGCCTAGTCTAGCTGCTTCCTGTTGAGCAAGGTAAACAACCTTCCGCGCCCGTTCCGTAAACCGTTCAAACATCGTTTATCACCTCATTTTGCATTCAATTTTTCGCGAATAATCATCGCTCGATGATAATCCCGTTCGGCCGGAGACATCTCCCGTCCAAATACTTTCTGCAAGATGGACGTCCTGGTTAAAAAGAGTAGTTCCCGGATATTTACCTTCTTAACCTCAGGAATGATCCCCAGATCCACCCCGAGCTTCACATCGGAAAGGAGTTTCAACGCTTCCTGAGTCGTCATCAATCTGGCTTGCGATAAAATACCATAAGAACGTCCAATTCTATCCTCCAACTGCAAACGGGATTCCTTGAGGAGATTCGCCCGTACATTACGTTCTTGTTCGATAATTTGCTTACATACGCCCTTCAAGTTATTGGTCAACTCTTCTTCTGAATGTCCCAACGTCACTTGGTTTGAAATCTGATACATATTTCCAAGAGATTCTGTCCCTTCACCGTATAAACCGCGGATATTGATACCAACATGCGTCAATGCGGTAAGCACCTGTTTGATCTGATCAACCATGGCCAATCCCGGCAAATGCAACATCACGGATGCCCGTAGGCCAGTACCGACATTGGTCGGACAAGAAGTAAGATAACCCCGGCGTTCATCAAACCAGTAATCCAGATATTCCTCGAGAAAATCATCGACATCGTTTGCCAGTTTCAGCGCCTCATCCAACTCAAACCCGCCCCGAATAGCCTGAATACGCAAATGATCTTCTTCATTCACCATGATACTGATGGTCTGGGCATCATTTATTATCAATAGCCGCTGCGCCGGATTTTCGGTAAATTGTGGACTGCATAAATGCTTTTCCACCAAAACCAATCGTTGATTGGGCGTAAGTTCAGATAGACGAATCGGAGGGAGAAACGCAAAGGTTCCGGTTCGTCCCACAGCCTCACATACCCGTTGCACCACCTGCTCCAACTGTTCTTTTCCCGCATGTCCCGGGAAGGGAAAACCTTTCAGATTTCGGGCTAAACGAATGCGACTGCTAATAACAACATCGCTGACTTCCCCTTCCGAGCGAACCCATTCCGGTAAAAAATCGTTTGATATTCCCGCACTCATCGTCATTTCCCTCCCGTTTACAATTGCTGCTGGAGTCGGCGGATTTCATCACGAATTTGAGCCGCCTTCTCATACTCTTCTTTCGCGATGGCTTGCTGCAACTGATGTTTCAGCTGCTCCATCTCTTTAAGCAGTCGGACTCTTCCCCCGGTTCGACGGGGGACTTTCCCTGTGTGAACAGTTCCTCCCTGAACTCTTCTAAAAAGCGGCTCCAAACTCGCTTGGAACGCATTATAGCATTCGCCGCATCCTAATAACCCCTGATTTCTAAAATCAGAAAATGTCAAACCACAATTACGGCATGTTAATTGAGTGACTACGTCCGGCTGCTGGTATAAAAAGTCCCCATCCAGCAACCCGGCGATGAGATTTTGGAATGTAAAATTGGGTTCAATCATAATTCCCAATTCATTTCCGGCAGCTTTCGCACAGATTTCGCATAAATGCAATTCGGTTTTTTCATAGTTGATGACTTTCGTCAAATGGATCGTTGCCGGTCTTTCCTGACAGCGTTGACAAAGCACCCGACTCACCTCGATTATTTTTACTCTCTATTTTTAAAGCCTATGACCAGGATAATGGCTTTTACCAGTTTGGCCCGGAGGATGGCAGCGGATTCTCCGTGAAGATCGGAAAAATATTTTTCAAGCAACTCCCGGCAAAGCACCACATCCGTACTGTCTAACAGTTCCCGGTCGGCCAATTTCTCCAGGACCTCTTCCACAACCTCCGCATCAAGCTTCTCCGGTATCAGGCTCTCAATAGTCTGGAAAAAATCCAACGAATGATCCTGGGGAACTAAAGTGATCCGGATAAAACCGCCGCCGCCCCGCTTGCTTTCGACCAAATACCCTTTCTCAAAGGTAAACCTGGTCTCTAAAACATAATTGATTTGGGAAGGGGCACAGCGAAACATTTTGGCCAATTCTCGGCGTTGCAATTCCACTTTCCGCTGGGTTATTAAGATATTTCGAAGATATTGTTCAATAAAATCAGCCAAATTACCCATGCAGCACCTCTGACCTTTTCTGACTTTATTCTACTAAATATTATTCAAAAAAACAAGAGAAGGATCATAAATTTTTCCTTCTCTTCATAGAATTGCGTTTTCCGCCCATATTTATTTATTCGGAAGGGATTTCCTTCACCATTTTATCCTGGCAAACTGGAATCCGGTATTCCTCTTTAATACCAAAACCCTCTTACGATTAATCCTCGCTGTTCCGTTTCTTCAACACGTTTTCAGCGAAAGTGGAGTTTAAGATCATGTCCCGCAGTTCGTCATTGGACTTACTGTGACTGAGACGATCCAAAAGGAGTTCCATCGTTTCTTGGGGCCCGAGAGAACCCAGAACTTTCCGAAGCACCCAAGTACATTCCAGCTCCTCCGGTTTGAGAAGCAACTCCTCTTTCCGGGTACCCGACTTAATAATATCGATGGCCGGAAAGATCCGCCGGTCTGCCAATTTCCGGTCAAGATGTAGCTCCATATTACCGGTACCTTTAAACTCTTCAAAAATCACATCATCCATCCGGGAACCGGTTTCCACCAATGCCGTTGCAATAATGGTCAAACTCCCGCCCTCTTCGATGTTGCGGGCAGCACCAAAAAACCGTTTAGGTTTATGCAAAGCATTCGGATCAACACCACCGGATAACGTCCGGCCGCTGGGGGGTTCCACCAAATTATACGCCCGGGCCAAGCGGGTAATAGAGTCCAACAAAATCACTACGTCTTTTCCTATTTCCACCAGACGTTTCGCCCGTTCCAACACCAATTCGGCAACACGGACATGATTTTCCGCCGGAAGATCAAAAGTCGAACTGACTACTTCTCCCTGGACGGAACGGGACATATCAGTAACCTCTTCGGGACGTTCATCAATCAGCAGTACGATCAATTCCACATCCGGATTATTGGCACTAATACTATTGGCAATTTTCTTCAAAAGGGTTGTTTTGCCTGCTTTGGGGGGAGCAACGACCATACCGCGTTGGCCTTTGCCAATCGGGGCCATTATATCGACTAAACGCATGGCAATTTCCTTGGGGGTAGTTTCCAATCGCAAGCGTTCGTTGGGGTAAATGGGTGTCAATTCTTCAAAATGATTTCGGAAGCGGAGCTTATCGGGGTCGGTGAGATTGATAGCCTGCACTTTAAGGAGGGCAAAATATTTTTCATTATCTTTTGGAGGTCGGACTTGGCCAGATATCAAATCTCCGGTCCGCATATTAAAACGGCGGATTTGAGACGCAGAAACATAAATATCTTCCGGGCCCGGACTAAACCCTTCAACTCTTAAGAATCCAAAACCTTCTGGCAAAATTTCCAATATTCCCTGGGAAAAAATGAGCCCTTCTTGTACCGCCAAAACCTTTAATAATTCAAAAACCAATTCCCGTTTGCGAAATTTAGTATAATTCTCAATCTGATATTCTTTTGCAATATCTTGCAATTCTTGGAGCGTCTTCGACTCCAAATCCGCCAATTGCATAAAAAATCCTCCCTTAGTCAACGCGTACCATACGTTCTTCTATTCTGTCCTTTATTGAAAGATAATGAAATTAATTTTAAAAGAAAGGGATTAAGGGTTATCGGGGTATACATGAAAGCAGTTTCGGGGTATTCCAGGCTAAGATTAGAGGTTAGGGTGAACCTTACTCGAATCAAAACTGGTAAAACCTTTTTCAATCATCGCGATCATATTGGCTTGCTTAACGACGCGCAAATCTTCCAGTGTCTCCGCATAAACGATGTGTAAACTTTGGCAGACGGGACAATGCAATTCCAACTTTTCCGGAAATACATCGATTTCAATGTGATTATTGCCGCAAAGACAGAAGAGTTTATTGTCTTCAGCGATTTTGTGTAAATGATTGAGGACTTCAAACATGACCGAAGGATTACTGAAATAATCATCAAAACCAAAATTATTGATAATGCTTTCGAGATCATGTTGTTTCCGGCTGAGAACTTTCTCGAGAGCGGTATCCACACCGAGATATCCCAACTCCTGGCCAGTATCAATGCATCGTAGCACCGTTAACGGTTTTTCCCACAAATCATGTCGATTAAACTTAAGCAAATGGACCTCATCACAGATCAAACAAGGAATTTGAAGATAGAACTCTTTAAAATTTTTCGTACTGAAGGTTAACTTATTAAAACCACAGTTGCAAGTAAGATGAAGCGGTGAACGCCCTGACAATTGGAACAACGATAACGAAGTAATCTCCAGTTTTCCACAAAGAGGGCAGCGTAATGCAAGTTTTTTTTGCGTTGATATAATCATCGCTTCAACCGCCTCCTTTCGAAGATACAAATTCGGTACGGGGTTAGAAACTCCTTCTCATTCTGATTATCTTCATATAAAAAATATGGTAATTTTCTCGAAACAACCCCAATATCCGGTATATCTGCACAACCCAACCATCAATATATAGATAAAAGACTCCCATTACGTAGTGACAATCTGCATAATCCGTTCAAAGATCTGCGGCAGGCTCTCCACATACTCTGCAGCTCCAATCTCGATAGCTACCCGCGGCATTCCAAAAACAACGCAACTCTCCTCCGCTTCAGCGATGGTCCGGGCCCCCAGATTTCGTAACTGTTTCATGCCAACTGCTCCATCGGAACCCATCCCGGTCAAAATGACACTTAACGATTTTTCTTTACATGTTTCAGCCACTGATTTGTACAAGTAATCCACCGACGGTTTATAAAGAAGTTTCGGTTCTTCAGTGACCGCAACCCGCAATCCATCAGCTCCCCGCACAACCCGCGTCTGACTGCCCGCCGGAGCCACTAACACCAACCCCGGTTCCAAACGGTCACCGTCTTTCGCTTCGACAACTTCCAAACGGCAAAGGCTGTTAAGGCGTTTAGCGAAAACACTGGTAAAATCTTTCGGCATATGTTGAGCAATGATAATCCCCAAAGGAAAATTCTTAGGAAACTGCGGGAGCAAATAATAAAGTGCCCGCGGACCTCCTGTCGATGAACCAATGGCCAAAAGTTCCAACTGATGAGGGTTAGCGATAACCTCCTCGTTCTGTTTCATCACAGCCAATCCAAATGATGGAGCTGTAACCTTTTTTAGCTGTGAAGTCTTTACCGTAGAAGCAACCTTAACCTTTTGGATCAGATCATCTTTAATGTTTTCCAATAGTTGGGGATCTGTGATTGAGGGCTTAGTGACAAAATCAACAGCCCCCAACTCCATGGCTTTCATCGTCGGCTCTGCGCCCTCAATAGTCAGCGAACTAACCATAATCACCGGCCTTGGAAAGCGCTCCATAATTTGGGCCAAACATTCCAGGCCATTCATATTCGGCATATCAACATCCAAGGTTATGACATCCGGTTGATAGACCTCGATCTTAGCCAGTGCATCCAAACCGTCTTTAGCAGTGGCGAC
Source organism: Bacillota bacterium (assembly GCA_029776205.1). Lineage (GTDB taxonomy): Bacteria > Bacillota > UBA4882 > UBA8346 > UBA8346 > JAKOSX01. Next base: position 151,193 of record JAKOTQ010000096.1, read on the forward strand.
GACAGCTATCCCAGGATACTCTTGGAGCATTTTCAAGATAACTTGTCGCATAAATGCTGAATCATCTACGATAAGTACACGAATCGCCATCCGAATCCCTTCCCAGCGATAATTTAGACGGAATGCCTGTTTTAACATACCAAGAAAAAAGAAAACGTATTCTCTCCTTTAATTTTCGGCGCGATTCGTCTTCTTCCTTTATCATTTTTTAAGAATTACATTTCATTTTTTTACTCAGAAAAAATGCCCCGAATTTCCCCGCTGGTGTTATAAAGGAAAAATAAGCCTCTGTCTGATTGCAGCCAATCGGAATCTTCCGGGAGCCTTGCCCGTTCATCAACCCAGTAAACCCCGAGATCTCCCGATTCCGGTTGAAAAACCGTTAGACGCAAACGGCCTTGAATATATTGATAATCCTGAATAATCCCTTCAAAACCGTAATAAAATCCATTGACCAGACAAACTTCACCTTCAGTATTTATATAAACCGTTGCTTCAAAATATGCTGCATCCGTAACCGGTAACAACGCTTCCCATGACGCTTCAAACCCGTTACAAAAGAACCGGGCATCCCGACTAATTTCCCAACATATTGGTTTGCCTTCGACCGTTAACTGTAGATTCTCCGGAGAGAGAAAGGTAACCTCCCCATAATATTCACCGGATACTCTGTAAATTGCTTTCATCCGGTTCACTTCCGATATATTTCCGGTATAATCCGGTACCAATCCGTGTGATGCCAAAACTCCGCTTTGCCAAAGTAATACCACGAATAATCCAAAAACAGTCCCAACGAACAACTTCTTCAATATCATTCCATTTCACCCCGGGCTATATCAATTTGCATCCTTTGAACAACTGGATGTAATACTCATTATTGACAGCCTCGGGGCAAAAAATACAAAAACCGGGAAAATCCCGGTTTTATTTGTTATGTTGATTTGAGTATTGTAATGCTGCACCGATAAAGTCCCGGAACAACGGATGGGGCCGATACGGCCGGGACTTAAATTCCGGATGGAACTGCGACGCGACAAACCATGGATGTTCGGGGAGTTCAATGATCTCCACCAAATGACGGTCAGGTAAAATACCCACAATGTTCAGCCCGGCTTGTTGCAATCTGGTAACATACTCGCTGTTCACTTCGTAACGATGGCGATGGCGTTCATAAATCAATTCTTCGCCATAGGCTTGATATGCCCGGTTATTGGGGAGAATTTTTACCGGATCCAGGCCTAAGCGCATGGTTCCGCCCATGTCTTCAATCTCTTTCTGCTCCGGTAACAAATCGATGACCGGATAGGGGCTGTCCAAATCAAACTCTGATGAATTGGCTCCCTTCATTCCACAAACATTACGGGCAAATTCAATGACTGCACATTGCATACCCAAACAAATTCCTAAAAACGGAATCTTCTGTTCCCGAGCCCAACGAATGGCCTCGATCTTTCCTTCAATCCCCCGGTTACCGAAACCGCCGGGAACCAATATTCCATCAACATCACCGATAATTTCGGCCACGTTGCAATTTTCATCCTCAAGCAATTCCGAATTGATCCATTTGATCTGTACTTGGGCATCATGAGTTAAACCGCCGTGCCGCAAAGCCTCTGCCACGCTCAAGTAAGCATCGGGCAGCGAAACATATTTGCCCACAATGGCAATAGTTACTTTCTCACGGAGCGATTTCATTTTGGCAACCATTTCCCGCCACAGAGTCAGATCCCTTTCTTTGCATTTGAGTCCCAACCGCTCGATCACGATCTCATCTAAACCCGACTGTTCCAAATGCAACGGCACTTCATAAATGGTCTTCACATCCAAATTGGGGATGACCGCCCGCTTATCGATATCACAGAAAAGGGCAATTTTAGCCTTGAGTTCATCAGATAAGGGCTTTTGCGACCGGCAAACGATAACATCCGGCTGAATTCCAATTCCACGCAATTCTTTCACACTGTGCTGAGTGGGCTTGGTCTTCAGCTCAGCAGCCGCACCCATATACGGCATCAATGTCAGATGAATGTACATGACGTCATCCCGGCCGACATCATTTTTAAACTGACGAATAGCCTCTAAAAACGGCAAACTTTCAATATCACCAACTGTACCGCCGATTTCAACGATGACCACGTCCGCACGGCTTTCTTTGGCAACCCGGTGAATCCGCTCTTTAATTTCATTGGTAATATGCGGAATCACCTGGACTGTACCGCCGAGATAATCGCCTTTACGTTCTTTGGTAATCACCGACCAGTAAATTTTACCGGTAGTCACATTATTGCTCTTACTTAAATTTAAATCAATGAAACGTTCATAATGTCCGAGGTCTAAATCGGTTTCCGCCCCGTCATCCGTTACAAACACTTCACCGTGCTGATACGGGCTCATGGTCCCCGGATCTACATTGATATAGGGGTCCAATTTTAAAATAGAAATGGTTAATCCCCGACTTTTTAATAAGCAGCCCAAAGAAGCCGCCGTGATTCCTTTCCCTAACGAAGATACAACCCCGCCGGTGATAAATATAAACTTTGCCATCGTCAATCTCCCCCGTTAATCTATACTATCTTGGATTTCGATCTCTTCCCCGTCTTCAGCCGTCTCGTAACGCTCCGATATAAGTTCAAACGTATTGTCTGTCATCCAGATATAGAAGGCCCCGTATAAAAAGATCATCAAAATAACCGACGGTGCGCTCAAATAGAAGGCCCCGTATAAAAAGATCATCAAAATAACCGACGGTGCGCTCAAAACATAAATTAAAGCCATCGTCAGATTGACGACTAAAGTCAATCCAAAATTATCCATCATCACCAAAAAGGCTTTTCGAAAAACATCCGCAAATTTATGTTTGTAATAAATCAGCGGAATTAAATAAAATGACATCAAGAATAACAGAGCAATAATATAAAACGTTACCAGTCCGATAACTTTCATAAAGAAACTGGTTTCAATCAATGTAATGATAAAGTTGATAATCAATAAAACTATTCCAAAAGAGAAAGCTCCAAATACTTTGAAGGAACTCCAATATGACTTTTTAAACTGCTCAAAAAAGGTCTTTTTCTCCAAATAATTTTCCTTGCGAACCTGATGCATACCATAAAGAGCCACAGTAACCGGGCCGGCAACCAAGGTATTCCAACCGGCAATTATAAGCATCGTCGTATTAAACAAGGGTAAAATCGCCTTTGCACCATCAGGTTTAAAGATATTTTCTGCAATAAAAACGCAAATAGCGGCGATAAAACTTGTCATGGGCAACGTGGCAATAAACCAAATCAAGCTGACCAGAAACATATAGCCCATAGACTGGTAAAGTTCAGTAACGGTTAATTTCAGCACCGTTCCATACGCTTTAATCAGCGGCAATTTTTCTTTCATCGTTCATCCCCCCCTGAGCGGCGCCCGGTTACATCCGTTCCGGAGCAGATACTCCCAACAGTTCCAACCCCCGACGCAATACCGTTCGAACGGTCCTCGCCACCGCCAGCCGGGCTGCTGTCACATCCGTATCATCCGTAATGAATCGTTTCCGGTTATAATACGAATGAAATGCCCCGGCCAGATCCAATAAATAGGACGTTAACCGATGAGGTTCGCGCATTCGGGCCGCCTCAATGATCACTTCCGGAAAATGAGCCGTTTTTTCGATCAATACCTCTTCATCCTCCGACCATTGATTCTCATATTGGTCTACATGAGCGCTGGAAATATCAACGGGACCGGCTTGGGCAAATACACTCCCAATCCGGGCATAGGCGTATTGAACATAGTATACCGGATTTTCATTGGATTGGGATTTGGCCAAATCCAAATCGAAATCAAGATGACTTTCCGGACTGCGCATCAAGAAAAACCAACGGGCCGCATCATTGCCCACTTCTTCCAGTAAATCGGTCATGGTTATAAAATTACCGCGCCGTTTGGACATTTTGAAAGGCTGTCCGTCTTTAATCAGGTTAATTTGTTGGGCAATCAAAATCTCTAACCGTTCCGGATCGATTCCCAGCGCAGCCATAGCTGCCTTCATTCGGGGAATATACCCGTGATGGTCCGGACCCCAGATATCGATCACCCGATCATAACCCCGGTTAAATTTATTGAGGTGATAGGCGATATCTGCCGTAAAATACGTGGTCCTCCCATCGGAAGTACGCAACACCCGATCCTTATCATCTCCGAAATCCGTGGTTCGAAGCCAGGTAGCCCCATCCTGCATAAAGGTAAGGCCTTTGGCTTCTACCAGTTTAAGGATTTCAGCGACTGCGCCGGACTGGTGCAGCGTCCGCTCGCTAAACCAGCAATCATAATGAACGCCGTAACGCTCCAAATCCGCCTTTTGAGAGGCCAATATCTTCTGATAGGCAAACTCCTTAAAAACCGTTATCCGCTCTGCTTCGGGCAACTCTAAATAGCTGTCCCCTTTATCTTCGATCAATTGGCGAGCTAAATCAATAATGTACTCGCCTTGATAACCTTCTTCCGGAAAGACCACGGATTCGCCGAGAAGCTCCCTGTAGCGGGCATCCACCGACTGTCCCAATATCTCCACTTGAACCCCGTGATCATTCACATAATACTCCCGTTCGACTTCAGCACCACAGGCACTGAACAAGCGACCTAAAGTATCCCCTAAAGCTGCTGCCCGGGCATTAACCACATTCATCGGCCCGACCGGATTGGCACTGACAAATTCCAATTGGATTTTCTGACCCGCCAGTTCTGAATTACAGCCATAGTCAACCCCTTCATCCAAAACCGAAGCGACGACCTCTGCGAGCCATCTCCGGTTGAGAAAGAAATTGATAAATCCGGGCCCAGCCACTTCACACTTTTCCACGTAAGGATTATCGCCAAAATTAGCAATAATGATTTGAGCCGTATCCCGCGGAGATTTTCGGACGCTTTTGGCCAATACCAGAGCTAAATTCGATGAAAAATTGCCATGATTTTTATCCTTGGGGACCTCTAACATAACTGGAGGAAGCTCCTCAAAAACCAATTCCCCTTTGGCCTTCGCTTGTTCTGCGCCTGCTATGAGCAGGTTAACCAAACTTTCTTTGACTTTCCGGGTAACGATCTTTTCCATGCTAAACCCCTTTGCTACAAAGAAAGGTCACCGAAGTGACCTTTCGTTATGATGCTTTAGATTCTGATTTGGAAGATGAACCTGCTGTTTTTTCAGCAGCAGCTTTCGAATTATAGTCACCGGACCGATAGTCGGTAACATGGAAGCCAGACCCTTTGAAAATGATATTGCTATTCTGGCTTATCAAGCGACGAACTTCTCCAGAGCATTTGGGACAATGAGTTAATGTTGTCGAGATCCCGTGAAACTCTTCAAAAATTCCACAGTTTTTACATTCATACTCATATGTTGGCATGGCTTCACCTCCTTATACCGATCTATACAGAATGAAGTGACAATTTATAAATTATTAAAAAATTTCAAAATTATTCTTTCTTAAGCAACAACAATATATTAAGTGAAAGACGGCCAATTGTCAAGATGGATTCAGCTAGATAACCAACTCCTGACGCACCCATATACTACAAATTACCCATAAAAGCAAGAGGATGGTTATCAACCAACCGATTGCCTCCCCGAATGGGCTCCGCTTGGAACCGGCGATCACTTTAAATCCGGCCAGAATCAACAATACCGGCCAATACATTCGGGCTAATTCCAAATAAACACGACATAGATAAAGCGGTAAAATACCAAAATTCCGCAGCAGCAAAACAACACCTATCAATATCAAAACCGTCGCTGTCCTGATCTTATTCATTTTGTAACGCCTCCGTCTCAATTTCTATTATCCGAACCTGCCCGGGCTCATAAACAAACAAAAGCACCACCGGCCCGGCGGACGGTTCCATCCCGGGACATTCCAAAATTCGGCGCGGATCAAAATCAAACCCGGCCATATAAGTCTTTCTTAAAATCTCCCGCACTGAAAGAGCCTCATATTCAGGAAGCCAGCGAATAACATTCTCACGATTTTTCCAAAACGAATACGCTTGAGATGCCAATTCCCGGTCCGACGGACCAGCCCATTCCGGTAGCTCAACCGAACGTTCTCCAGCCAAATAGTCATATTTCAGCAAATTACTGACCACTGCTGTATCAAAACCATAATCCCGGCAATAATCGCGAAGAAAACCATAATAGTCCTTTCCCTTATGGGAGAGTTCATCTAAGCCGTACCGCTTCCACCAGTCAGCCAACGTTTCAAAGAAATCAAACGGCGAAGGATGACGGGCAATAAGATAAGCCAGCGTCACCCGGAACCTTCCGGTATTGTGGTAACGCTCCAATAATTCTTCAATGGTTTTTAAACGCAATAGTTCGTCATAAGTTATCCAATGACTGCCAAGTACCTCATAAGGAGTTTCCCGGGTAAATCGATAACCATATTCCTCCGCCCTGTCCCGCAGTCCTGAACCGCGGAGCAGTTTTAGAAAACCTAACTGTAACCGATGGGGATTCAGTTGAAAGGTTTGATTAAACGTCGTGCCAAACGTAGGATAATCTTCTGCCGGTAAACCGGCGATCAGATCCAAATGAACAAAGACGTTCGTTTCTGTAACTAAACGACGGACATTGTGAGCTAGTTGTTCCCAATTCATCCGACGTCGAATTAAAGCCAGCGTCTCCGGATGGGTACTTTGAACGCCGATTTCAAACTGAAACATTCCAGCCGGAGCTTTTTTAAGGATCTCAAAAGCCTCTTCATCCAACAAGTCACCGACTACCTCAAAATGAAAATTGGTCTCTCCGGGATGTTCAATCAGAAACCCCCATATTTCCTTAGCCCATTTAGGATTGCAGTTAAAAGAACGATCCACCAGCTTCACCTGGTGAACACCGGCCTCGATGAAACGCAACAATTCCTCTTTCACCCGATCCATCGGAAAGTACCGGACTCCCTTTTCATTGGATGAAAGGCAATATTGGCAATGAAAAGGACAGCCTCGGGTGGTCTCATAATAAACCAGTTTCCGTTGGAAGGGTTCCAGATCATCCGGATAGGGAAAAGGAAGAATATTCAAGTCTTCGATCTCAGGGCGGGTTTCCGTTCGAATGATCCTGTCTCCATCCCGAAAAACCAACCCCCGCACCTGTTCAAACTCAGGGCGGGGACGTTTCAGTTCATCCACCCATTCTTTAAAGGCGATTTCCCCTTCCCCGCAAATAATGAAATCGATCTCAGGATTATCTTTTAAGATGCCTTCCGGATCGTCCCAGACTTCCGGGCCTCCCAGAATAATCTTGGTTTTTGGAGCAACCTGCTTTAAACGGCGGCTGATAATAAGGATCTGCTCCATATTCCAGATATTGCACGAGAAACCGATGACATCTGCCTTCTCCCTGTATATTTCGCCGCAGACCCATGCCAAATCTTGATTTATATTATACTCTTTAAATTCAACCTCCGGATGAAACGGGCGGTTGTATTGGTATATATACCACAAAGCCAGCGATGTATGGACATATTTAGCATTTAAGGTTGTGAGTAAGATTTTCATGATGACCTCGTTTGTGTTTTTCATTAATATTTTCGTTTTTCCTAAAAGATTCCTGCTGATTGGGGACAGTATATTCGTAATTACTATTTCAATATTGTAAAAAAAATCGCTATATTTTTTCCAGTATTTCCTTACTTTAAGTTACCCGTTATTGCTTTGAGATTCTTAGTGATTTTTTGCCAACAGGAGACACTGCCCGCTCTCCTGCACCTCCTAACATCAAAGCCTTCTTGAACACACCTTAGGGTTAGCCGTGAATGCATTACCGAACGCCCGCTGCCGCTTTTTTACCGCCAAAAAGGCGGCGCAAAAAGGCGTTTGGGATTCGGCCTATCCACCAATCGAAGCATATGGACGTACGAAGAGATTGGAGGGGTCTGGGGACACAATTGTCCCCAGCGGTGGGGTTAAGGGGTTGACCTCACAACCCCTTTGGAATAATTCGTTCATTAAGCTCCCCCGATAAGCCGACAGGCCGAAAAGATAATCTACCGAAAATCTATAGACCAAAAGCAAAAAATAATCTATCATTAAACCCTTGAAAGTAAAAACATTCAAAATGCTTACATCTTAATTTAAAGCTACTTTACATGCCGATAATATCTAACAACTATTAAGAGACATATTCCGATTTATAAATTTATTAATTCTTAACACACCCCAAAAAGGTCGCTACTCTTTCCTGTCGAAGATCAACTCTGAAAAGAGGTGTCCCTTATGTTGATTGATTGCCATACTCATGCATTTGCCGATAAGATCGCTGATCGGGCCGTTGAACAATTGATCAATTATTATCATATCAACACGACCTTTGGAGGCCGTCTTGCTGATTTAATCGCTGCTGCTAATACCGCCCGTTTAGATGCCCTGATTATGCTGGTGGCAGCCACCAAACCGGAACAACTCAAACCGGCCAATGACTGGATTCTGGCTCTTAATAGTCTTTCTCAAGCTCAATTAGAAGCTCAGCTCAATATGCCTGTTTGCCCCCGGATCATTCCTTTTGGAGCCTTTCATCCCGATGCTCCCGGATGGGAAGCAGAAATCGCCAGACTCCGCTCAGCCGGCATCAAAGGCATCAAACTTCATCCTGAATTTCAGCAGATCGATCTGGCTGATCCTGCTTTGTCGCCCTTTTGGGAAGAGGTCCGCCGTGACTTCATTATCATGATTCATGTCGGCGACCCGAGAGTAAGTGCAGACAATTACAGCACACCTCGAAAAATCGCGACACTTCTGGACAAATTCCCCGGTATCCGCATTATTGCTGCACATCTCGGCGGATATAACTTTTGGGAAGAAGTTCTCCATACCCTGGCCGGCAGAGAAGTTTATCTCGACACATCCAGCACTCTATCCTATATTAATCCGGAGCTGCTCCGGCAGATCGTTTCCAAACACGGAACTGACCGGTTGCTTTTCGGCAGTGACTACCCATTAAAATCCCCTGCCCAAGAGTTAGAACTCTTCGAAACCAAATTAAAATGGTTAACTTCCCGGGAAAAAGACCAGATTCTTGGAGATAATTGCGCCAAACTATTAGAAATTTAGAATAATAAAATCTAGAGAAAGAATTCATAAAAAAAACTCTTTCTTCCGAAAGAGTCAAACTGCACACAACCTGCAACTATCTATAAATCAAAGATTTATCCGGCTTCAACTATTCCCAAATCGAAATTTACGTTCGCGGAATAGTTTAATACAGACATCCACCACATCAGCATCATAAAGAGTGCCCCGATGAAGCACGATCTCGTTCAACGCCTTTTCGACACCCAACGCCGGACGGTACGGACGGTGAGAAGACATGGCTTCAACCACATCCGCTACACTGAGAATTTTAGCTTCCAGCAAAATTTCCGAACCGGTTAATCCTTCCGGATACCCAGAACCGTTGATCCGTTCATGATGCTGATGCACTATCCGGTCAATAGGCCAAGGAAACTCGATGGATTTTAAAATGTCAAACCCTACTTTAGGATGGGTTTGTATCAGATTAAACTCAATCGGGGTCAACGGTCCCGGTTTACTCAAAATCTCAGCCGGAATGTTGATTTTCCCCAAATCATGAACTTCGGCAGCCAACCTCACCCCATCAAGCTGCTCTTTTTCCAATCCCATCTCCCGGCCGATAGCCTCCACGAGCTTCGTCACTTCCCGCTGATGGCCGGCAGTATAAGGATCCCGGATTTCAACAGCAAGCGACATGGCTGAAATGGTTTTTTCCAAAGAACGCCGCAATTTTTCCAAACTCAACCGAAGTTCTTCTTCAACCCGTTTCCGCTCGATCGCATATCGAATGGTTCGGGCAAGAATATTATGATCCACATGGCCTTTGACTAAATAATCCTGAGCCCCTTCCCGAACGGCTGTTAAAGCGATTCTTTCATCATTCAATCCGCTCATGACGACGATAGGGACACCGGGTATCTCACCATAAAGCCGTATAAATGTCTCCAACCCCTGGCTGTCCGGAAGTGACAGATCTAACAAAACGATATCTACCTCACCGGCAGCTGCCATCTCCAGTCCTGCCTCCAGCTCCCCGGCATACTTCAGTAGAAAGGACTGACCACCAATATCCGAAAGCAGTTCACGGATTAATAAAACATCCTCCTGATCATCCTCGATTAGTAATAAACGGATTGGTTTTTCCATCATGGCATTTTCTCCATTTCACCAAGAATACGATCACAATCCACTTATAAACATAGGATAACAGTCTTGGATGCCTTCATGAAGAACAACACGGGGGCTCAATCTTCCCATGCTATGTATGAACCATTTCTAAACTCAATAATATACGGCTTCTCGCCTGAATCCCCAGCCGTTTGGCCCGAGTCAAGCTGATCATGGGTTTACCTTTCAGAGGTGGCCTCATACCCAGAAATGATGGGTTTTTACCTTCAACTGAAAATTTGCTGTACCCATTGCAACGCAGTAATATATAAACGGGAGACTTCGTTTTCCGACACATTCAACTGGGCTGTCTTTTCTGTTAATACATCCCATTCACCCCGCTCATAGGCGATGATCAAATCATATACTTCTCGTAAAGAATTAGACGTTCCCGATAAAGCATCTTTCACATCATCAGCAACAGGAACTTCATCAATAATCTCTTGGAACGGGCGATCCATTAACGCATCAATCATTGAAAACATACCCATCAGGAACAAATCCGAACTACGATCTTTCATACCCACCTCAAAGGCTAACAATTCCGCAAACCGCGCCCTGATCAGGGAAATAATCACCAGTTCGTCAGGTTTATCTTCGCCGATACTGCGAAGGGAAACCAAAGTCACCCATTTCACAAATTCTTTGATTCCCAAAAGTACCAGACAATATTTGATTGACGTAACCTTCGTCACCAATCCGAAAGCTGCAGAATTAACCAGCCGTAACAGTTTGTATGAAAGAGAGACATCCTGCTTAACGATTTCTTCGATTCGATCAAAATCCCCATCAAACTGGTTAATTTCCCGGATAATCCGAAGATAATTTAATTTGTAGGGAGCCAGATCCTGACCTGAGAAAATCTCCGGCTTACTGAAAAAATACCCCTGAAAATAAGAATATCCGCAAGCCACAGCTTCCTCATATTGTTCTAGAGTCTCAACCTTTTCCGCTAGAAACCGGATTCGGCCGTTACCGATCTCCCGAGGCATCGCCTTCCAATCATCCGGTGATGCCTTCAGAAAATCGACCTTAATGATATCAGCCAAATCAATCAAAGGAGAAATTTGATTGAACGCCACAAAATCATCCAAAGCCAACGTATAACCAAGCTGCTTCAACTTGCGACAGGCTGTTAAAATTTCATCATCGGGAACAATGTCTTCCAAAAGTTCAATCACAACCAAGTTAGGAGGGATAACGGTTGCCATTTCTTTCTTTAATAGATTCTGCGTAAAGTTAATAAAGGCCCGTTTCCCGCCGGTCAGAGTGTCGATCCCAATGACTGAAAAACTGTTCGTAATTACATCTGATGTCGCCCGATCGCCGTCATTATGATCATAAAAATTTTGCTTCCCGGAACGGTAGAGCAACTCATAGGCAAATACACTTTTATTCTTGGTGAATATTGGTTGTCTAGCAACAAATACTTCCATAGAATCTCCTATATATCCAAAATGATAACCTAAAATGCCCTATTCCGCAGTATAATGAATTAAACTCAACACCTCATAACCTTCTAACTTTTTCCGCCCGTTTAAGGCATCCAGTTCAATAAGGAATGAAAAACCGACAATTTCTCCACCCAACTTAGTGACTAACTCTGCCGTCGCCGAAATAGTCCCCCCAGTGGCCAGTAGATCATCCACGATCAGCACCCGTTGTCCGGGCTCAATAGCATCGCGGTGAATCTCCAAAGAATCCTGCCCATATTCCAAATCATAGGTTACCTTTTCAACGGCAGCCGGAAGTTTTCCTGGCTTACGCACTAAGATGAAACCGCAACCCAGTTTATAAGCTAACGGTGCTCCCAATATAAAACCTCGGGATTCAGCACCTACCACCAGGTCCGGGCGGGCATCCTTAAAATGCTCGGCCATCTGATCAATTGCATATTGCAATGCAGGACCATTCTTCAACAAAGTGGTAATATCTTTAAAATTAATTCCCGGTTTCGGGAAATCAGGAATTTCTCGAATCAACGCTTTTAAATCCATCTTCACACACTCCTCACTTTACTTGCTGCCTTTTTAAGTCAAGCCATTCACGTGCGTTTGCCAATTGCTTCTGAACCTGTTCGAAAGCAGTCCCTCCCTCAGAACGACGGACATCCACTACCGTTTCCATCCGTAAAACCGGATATACTGTGTTATCAATAGCAGAACAGAACTTTTGCATTTCCTCCAGGGATAATTCTTCCAACTTTTTCCCGTTTTCAATACCATAACGGACCAAACGGCCGACGATGGCATGGGCTTCCCGGAACGGTATTCCTTTCACCACCAGATAATCGGCTAAATCCGTCGCGTTCAAATATCCATCTTCAGTAGCAGCAAGCAATTTCCCCCGGTTGAATTTTAAAGTTTGCAGCATAGGGGTGAAAATTGACAAGCATCCCTTGACTGTTTTGACGCTGTCAAACAAAGCCTCTTTATCTTCCTGCATATCTTTGTTATATGCCAACGGTAATCCTTTCATTACCGTCAGAATAGCCATAAGGTTTCCGTAAACTCGACCGGTTTTCCCTCGTATTAATTCGGCAACATCCGGATTTTTCTTTTGCGGCATAATACTTGAACCGGTACTGAACGAATCATCCATCTCCACAAAACCAAACTCCGCCGAAGACCAAAGCACCAATTCCTCACAAAAACGGGAAAGATGCATCATAATCAGCGATGCAATAAAGTTAAACTCCGCCACAAAGTCTCGATCGCTCACCGCATCCAAACTGTTTTGACAAACGCCGTCCATCTTTAAAGCCGCAGCAACCCGACGGCGATCAATGGGGAAACCTGTTCCCGCCAAAGCACCTGCACCGAGCGGTGAAATATTTACCCGGCCCAAACATTCATTCAACCGGTCATAATCCCGGCGAAACATTTCAAAATAAGCGAGTAAATGATGAGCCAATAAAACCGGCTGCGCCCGCTGTAAATGAGTATATCCCGGCATAATCGTTTTTGATTCCCGTTCTGCAGTCTCGAGCAACACTTCAAACAACTGCTTTAACAAGTCTAATATGGCATAAATTTCACGACGCAGATACAACCGAACATCCAAAGCCACCTGATCGTTCCGGCTGCGGGCCGTATGGAGCTTCTTTCCCAAATCGCCGATTTCCTGAATCAATAGTTTTTCAACATTCAGATGAATATCTTCCGCCGATGGATCCCAGTGAATCTCTCCGGCAATAACCCGCTCCCGGATCCGGGACAACCCTTCCCGAATGCGTTCCGCTTCTTCGGGGGTTATAATGCCACACGCCCCCAGCATTTCGGCATGGGCCATGCTCCCTTCGATATCTTCCTGGGCCAATTGATAATCAAAATGTATCGACGAATGGAAATCATCCATTATTGCCGCTGTTTCCTTCAAAAACCGACCGCTCCAGGCTTTCATGATGCATTAAACCTCCACTAAATATTAAATACCTGTGATTATTCCACAAAACCCTTGAAAATCCCTCTTTCAATTTCCAAAGAATTCAATTTATCTACAAAAATAAAAAAACCCGTTGCCGGGTTTTAAAAATTCAAATATCTCTTTCATCAAAAACGCGTTTGGACTTCTTTTCGCTGCGCGGTAAAGTACCTAACGGCACCGTTTTTACATCGATTACAATCCCGATTTTCTTTTTGAAATTCTGTTCGATTCTAGCAGCGACTTCTTCCAAATCGTTTCCGGGCTCTGCCTCCGCCACGAGCAGCATATGATCCCTGGCATCCTGACGACTGAGACGAACCTGATATTCGCTGCTCGCCCCTGTTGTCTCTCGCAACACATCTTCAATCTGGCCCGGATAGATATTCACCCCTTTAATCTTGATCATATCGTCGCTCCGTCCCAAAATCCGATCGATTCTTGGAAAAATACTGCCACAATGGCAACGGCCGGGAATAATCCGCGTCAAATCCCGGGTACGGTAGCGGATTAAAGGAGCACCTTCCTTCGTTAACGTGGTGATTACCAATTCACCCAGCTCTCCGTTGGGTAATACTTTGCCGGTGGATGGATCGATAATCTCAAAATAAAGATGATCGGTCCAATAATGGATCCCTTGATGACAATGACATTCAATTCCGATGCCGGGCCCGTAAATTTCCGTTAATCCATAAATATCATATGTTTCAATACCCAATTCCAATTCGATCCGGGCCCGCATTTTATCGCCCCAACGTTCCGAGCCCATGATCCCGATCCGTAGTTTAATCTTATCACGGAGCTGCCGTTTTTGAACTTCCTCAGCCAGTAACAAAGCATAGGACGAAGTGCTGCACAAAACGGTCGACCCCAGATCCACCATCATCTCCAATTGTTTATCCGTATTCCCCGGCCCCATCGGAATGGCCATCGCTCCCAACCGTTCCACTCCTGCCTGAAAACCGATGCCGGCAGTCCACAACCCATACCCCGGTGTAATTTGCACCCGGTCTTCCGGAGTCACCCCTGCCATCGCATAGCACCGGGCAAACATCTCCGCCCAATTGGCTACATCATTACGTGTATAGGGGATAATCACCGGTTTTCCAGTTGTTCCGGACGAAGAATGGATCCGGACGATATCCCGATTGGGTACAGCCTGCAAGCCCAATGGATACCCTTCCCGCAACTCCTCTTTCGTCGTAAACGGGAGCTGTTGAAAGTCTTCAAGAGTCTCTATACTCCGGCCTATAAAACCGGAAAATTTTCGCTGATAAAAGAGGCTGGATTCCATCACCCGCTGATAAACCCGATTTAAAGCAAATAACTGGTATTGTTCAGATTCCTCAACGGTCAATGACAGATCATGGGGTTCATTTGTATCATATTCCATGGGCCTGACTTTGTCTAACATCTCGTCTACCTCCTCTAAAGCTTTGCTCCCAGCTCAAATCCTCTCTCATTTATCTCTCTCGCCTTGGCAGGGACCAACTCCAACAACACCTTCAGTACTGCCGACCGAGAAAAAGGCAGTCTTCCGGTAGCGGCCAATGCCCCTAACATCACGGTATTTACCGCTTTAAAACTTCCAGCGGCTATCGCTGTATCGAATGCCCGTACCACCTTCAGTTGAAAGGGCGTATTCTTTAGATAATCCAAGATCGCCTCCGTTTGATAAGCCGACGTTCCCAAAGTGACTGTCACCGGACGGATCGGATAATCGTTCACCATTAAAAGACCGCCCGGTTTTAACAATCCCAATGCCCGAACCGCTTCAGCCGGTTCAAACGCCAGAAGTACGTCGGCTTGGCCGGTACCAATCACCGGCCCAAAATCATCCTTCCCGATCCGGACATGACTTTGTACCGTCCCTTCCCGTTGGGCCATCCCAATGGTTTCCGAAGTTTTTGCCGACAATCCCGCTTCCAAAGCTGCCTGAGCCAACACCCGTGAGGCCAATACCGTTCCCTGTCCGCCTACGCCGGCGATTACAATATCCATTGATGATGGATTCATCAGCAATTCGCCTCCTTTATCGCTCCCACCGGGCAAACTTGAACACATAAACCGCACCCATAACAGGAAGGCCCTATCTCCGGTTTCTCTTCCTGATAAAACGCAGGGCATCCTAATTCTTTGATACACCGTTTACAATTGATACATCGGGATGCATCCACCCGGAAACGGCGGCTTGGTTTATACAAAGCAACACAAGGATAGCGCATCACAATGGCAGCAACTCCAGGATGTTCAAGGGATTTTCGCACTGCATTCTCCGCAGCTTGCAGATCCAATGGATTTACCTCTTCGACCCATTCAACACCGCAAGCCCGGATCAAAGCCACCACGTCCACAACCTGGGTCACCTCGCCGGAAGCCGTCCGCCCCATCCCGGGATGAGGTTGATGTCCGGTCATGGCAGTAGTACTGTTATCAAGCAAAACCAATTTAATCACATGTTTGTTGTAAACAGCATTGATCAATCCGGGAATCCCTGTATGAAAGAACGTTGAATCACCAATGAACGTAAATACCGGACGCTCCGGTTCAATGCGCTGCAATCCCTGGCCGACAGTGATACCGGCTCCCATACACAAACAGGTGTCCACCATCGCCAATGGTTGGGCATTTCCCAGCGTATAACATCCGATGTCGCCTGTATAAATGGCATTCATCCCTTTGGTTGCCCGTTTCACCGCATAAAAGGACGCCCGATGGGGACAACCGGCACAAAGTACCGGAGGCCTCAGCGGCAACTGGGGCGGAGCATCAAGTACCGCCGCCGCTGCATCCAACTTAACGCCGCACACCTTCATCAGTACATTTTTAACCAAATCCACGCTGTATTCACCGGCCCGGGGCAAATCACCGCTGATTTTTCCGTGAATTTTACCGGTAAACCCGATTCTTCCGGCGACAGCCAACACAGCCTCTTCAATTACCGGGTCCAGCTCTTCGACCACAATAACCTGGTCCACCTGCTGCAAAAAGGCTTCGATCTTTGCCTGCGGCGCTGGATGAGGGTTGCCGATCTTCAGGATGGTAGGATGTAGCCCCAATGCCTGGGCGGCCTCAACTGCATAATAATAGGAGATGCCGCCTGCAATGATGCCTAGCCGGTCTCCCGGCGTCATCCGGTTCCAACGATTATCGGAAAACTCGACAGCCATCTTCTCCAATTGGTTCTCCAGCCAACGATGGCGTTCGTAAGACAACCGCGGAAAGATAACCCAACGGGGATCCTTGACGAAACCTTCCGTCGGAAGTGATTGAATCTCAGAAATTTCGACGCCAGCGGTAGCATGACACACTCGGGTGGTTGGCCGTAAAAACACCGGTATCCCGTACCGATGAGATAATTCAAAAGCATCCTTCGTCATCTCCAGCGCTTCTTCCGGCGATGCCGGATCGAACACCGGCAATTTGGCAAATTTGGCGAACGTACGAGTGTCCTGTTCTGTCTGGGAAGAATGAGGTCCCGGATCATCGGCTACCGCGACCACCAAGGCGCCTTTAACTCCAATGTAGGCCAAACTCATCAACGGATCGCTAGCTACATTCAACCCGACTTGTTTCATAGCCACCAATGCCCTGGCACCGGCATACGCCGCACCGGCTGCCACCTCCATGGCTACTTTTTCATTGACCGACCATTCCACATAATAGGGAAATTCTCCGGACCATGCGGCTAACGTCCCGATAATTTCCGAAGAAGGTGTTCCGGGGTAGGCTGTAGCCAGATGAAGCCCCGCTTCGATCGCTCCTCTGGCAATTGCCTCATTTCCCATGAATAACTTTTTTCCCATCGAAGTCACCTCTTGTTGCAACCTTCGTCTTATTAATTCAAAATCCCCATCTGGTTCATTATAACGACGCTGAAAGCCAATAAAACTAAACCGATACTCACTAGCCAATCGGTACGGCTAAAATCATGGCGATGCAAATAGGTCCGTTTCCCGATGCCAAAACCGCGGGTCTCCATCGATATGGCCATCTGTTCCGCCTTTTTCACCGACGTTATCATTAATGGAATAGCTAATGGACAAATGGAAAAAAACCGGGTCACAAAATTTCGACTGTCCAACCGATGAGCCCTGGAACATTGGGCTTGAATAATTTGCTCCATTTCATTCATAAATGTCGGAATAAAACGAAGTGACGTAATAAACATAAAAGCATAGTTATAAGGTATTTTCAGTTTTTCAACCAAGACAACCACCATATCTTTGACCTGTGTGGTGGCTAACAATACCGGAAAACTAGAGGCTATTACCATCAGCCGAAATCCCATGGCCGTAGCGATAAATATCCCCCGGTCCGTTATTCGAAGCCCTGGATTTCCCGGAATAAGCGTCAATAACGGTTGACCTTCCGATATAAAAAAAACCTGAAACACCCAAAAAAACAAGGCAAAAAAGAAGATCCCTTTAAAAACCGGAAGCATTTCCCGAAGCATTCGAGCAATCAGGGCAACCCCCACGACCGAGAAAAAAAGCCCAGTCAAAACCCACAAATCACCAAAAAGAAAGCTTAACCCCATTACCCATAGCGACCATAGTAATTTAGTTAATGGATTAAGACGATGAACTAATGAATCGCGATTTAAATAATTAGCTACAATGGACATATTCTTCCCCTCCGCTGTCGGTAATGGCCTTATAAAATTCCTCTACAGAAAGGGGCATCCCGAATTCCTCCTGATAACGGTCAAACCGTTGCACCAAGCAAGGAATTTGCGAAGGGAAAAGATTGGTACGGCGCAACACATCCGGTTGGTAAAATACCCGGCGACATGTGTCATCCATCAAAATACGTCCCTGGCTTAAAACGATCACTCGCTCGGCATACCGGGCTACTAACTCCATATCATGGGTAACAAAAATAATGGTATGCCCCTGCCGATGTAAAGCCTTAACCATCTCCATAATTTCAATTCCTTCCCGATAATCCTGCCCGGTTGTCGGTTCATCCAATACCATCACTTGCGGCCGCATGGAAAGCAATGAAGCAAAAGCCACCCGTTGGCGCTGCCCCTTACTTAAAAAAAGCGGATTATCATTCAAATAGGGTTCCAACCCTACCTGCACGGCGGCCTCCCGCACCCTTTTGTCAATCTCTTCCCGGGAACATCCAAGATTAGCCGGACCGAACCCTATCTCCTGAGCAACTGTAGGCAAGAAAATTTGATGATCTGGATTTTGAAACAAAAAACCAACTTTTTGCGCCAATAGACCTGTGGTTGACTTCCGGGTATCCATTCCGTCAATCCGGACCATTCCGCGGGTCGGTTTTAATAGTCCGTTAAACTGTTTTAACAAGGTGGTTTTTCCAGCCCCGTTTTGGCCGATGAGTGCGACAAATTCACCGGACTTTATCTCGAAGCTCAGGTTTTCCAAAACCGGCAAACCATTCGGGTATGCAAAGGTCAACTCCTCAACCTGGATCATCCTTTCCCTCCCCTGCATTTCAACAATGCCCAATAGGCCTCATCGACTGTCAACGGCAACTCCCCAGAATAATAGCCGGCCGCCTTTAAACGATAGACCAACTCACTAACCGGAGGAATTTGCAAACCCACACCGGTTAATAACTCCGGCTGATTGATGATTTGTCGGGGCGGTTGATCTGCAACCATCCTTCCTTCGTTCATCACCCATAAACGTTCAATATATTCCAATAAAATATTAATCTTTTGCTCAACCACGATAATGGTTAAACCGTATTCCTGATTGAGCTGTTTGAGTACTTCGAACACTTCCTTCGTCCCTAACGGATCAAGCTCCGAGGTGGGTTCATCCAGTACTAATATTTTGGGGCGGAGGGCAACAGCTGCTGCAATCGCAACCCGCTGTTTCTGCCCTCCGGACAATTCAACGGTAGATCGATACCGTAAACCTTCGATTCCGATGCGTTGCAACGCATCGGTAATCCGGGCCTCAATCATCTCGGGCTCCATCCCGAAGTTTTCCAATCCAAACGCTATTTCATCTTCGACGGTTGACGCCACTATCTGGGCTTCCGGATCTTGAAAGACACTCCCTACTTTTCGTGAGATTTCCGTACAATGGGTGTCAACGGTATCGAGGCCATCGATCCATACTCTGCCTTGATATTCTCCTCGCTGAAAATGGGGGATAATCCCGTTAAGGCAAAGGACCAGCGTGGATTTGCCGGCACCAGCCGGGCCGGTAATCCCGATAAATTCACCGGGATTCACCGTCACATTAATCCCTGATAAAGCCGGCCGTTCGGAACCGGCATAGGTGAAACTGAGCTGTTCAATGGAAATCACCGGTTTCATCATCTTCTCCTAACGCTGCCGCCCCAAAGTCGATTTTAACGGGAAATACAATACACTGACCAAAATAGAATTAGCCAGGGCTGTGACTAAGACCACACTCATCAATGCCACAAAAGCCGGAGCATTTTTGCCACCGAACATTAACAACGTAAGCATCATTCCAACATAAGTAAATCCACTGGCTGCCGTCCCAAGGAATGTAATCACAAAAGGCCGGATATATCCAAGCACTCCATCCTTTAATTTAATTGAAGATAACAACCCGACGACAATAGCCCCCCACCGGTTCACTGATAAAATTCAAAAATGGAATCACCGATTTTGTCGTAACCATACATAGAGCAGCCGATACCAAACCAATTCCGATAACCTCAGAAAATTTGGGCCGTAATAACAAAATAGCCAAACAATACATTCCAATGATAAAATTCGGCGTAATCCCTGCAAACGGGGGAGTAAACATGCGTAATACCGCCCCTACTGCCAACAGCACAGCAACCACTGCAACATCTACAGCCTGTAACCCTTTTCGTTCCATCAATCTCGTTTCAACACTCATCTCAACAACCTCCCTAAATTCTCAACTCGTCTATGTTTAAGGCAGAATACCGCCATTAAACCAAAATAAAAAGCCGGACACCAGTGTCCGGCTTAACAATTCGTTAGCCTTCACTCGTCTCTTCTCAACCCAATCTCTTCTATTCCAAACAAACTCTACTCAACTATATCTTATATATAATATACTATGCTGATTATTGATGAATATAACAAAAATTGTGCCAAAAGTCAATCCGGCAGAAATTAATCACATGTTTGAAAAATTTTACTTTTCTTTACAAAATGAAAAGCCTATAATAAAACTAGAACTATAGGGGGTATTATCATGATTAAGGGTTTTGTTAGCCGCCGAACCACCCAACGCGTTCCATATGAAGCCGAAATTGGGATTCAGTTTACTTGCGGCGATAATACAGCTATCACCGCCAACACTACCAATCTCAGTCCTGAAGGCGTCCGTTTTTTTGTGCCCAAAGGCCATATTAAACTGGCTCCGGAGGAAATTATCGAATTATCCTTCAATTTGCCAAATAAAGAAGCATTCACGGTTCAAGGGGAAATTTGCTACTTTTCACAGGCCATGGACAATAACGAAAAACCCGTTGTCTATTACGGTGTTCGTTTTATCAATCTTACTGCTGAAATATCCGAAGCTATCCGTGAATTTTGTCAAATGCAACTCACGGACGAAACCGACGAACCTGAAATGCAACAAAATACCGATACGTCTTCTATATTGGTCAATGATGTTTTTGACCCGGAAACGATGGATTCGTCTGAATTTGATATTCCCCAAGATATCCAAAAGGCATTTCAAGGAGAGCCTGCAACTACAGCGAAACCGCAACCCGCGGCCTTTTCTGCAGATATTCCAGTTGCGTCTCAGCCAGATCTCTCTGATAATCTGTTAACGTCAAAAAATGAAACCAGTTATCGCTCTTTAAGCCAAGAAATGATTGATCAAATCATCCGTTCCATGACTTCGTCCCGGGCATCGGCAGCACCCGCATCCGAAGTTGTCACAAGCGAAACGGATTCCAAAAATGAAGCTATACCAAACCAGCATACAAAAGAAACTCCTGAAATTCATACTTCTTCGGCTGTAGAACAAAAGGAATCCCAAACGGAAAAGCAACATAATCTCATTGAACAATTCCGCAAAATCGCTGAATCGCTTAATATCAAAATCGATGAAGAGCTTTTTGAAAAAATCTCCATTCCTGATAACAAACCCAATGAAACGCTACCATCCTCTCAACCTGAGCCGGTAAGCCATACCGAAGCAGGACATGGTTTAACTGCCAGCAGTTTCAACCCGGATCATTCATTCGAAAGCACGGATAATTTCGATGTTTCCCATCACCAGGAAACACCGGGAAGCGGCCAAATGAATATCGATAATTTATTATTTTCCAATTCCAGTCTCTTAGATATTCTATATGGAAACGAAGGGGACACCGCAACACCATCAGCCCCTCCAGTACAGCCAGAGTCCGCCAAAACCATTATACCGTCAAATCCTGAGCCGAAGGTCTCTGGGACCGATAGCAACCACCCGGGCCAAAAGAATGAACCAGAATCAATTCTCGCCAAACCCGTATCCGAGTTTATTCAATCAAAAGTTTCACCGGAACCGGAAACACCCCATTCCAATCACCAAATTCCGGTCAGCGGATTAGGACCACTAAATACTCAAGATGAAAAAACACAGGGAACAGCGGGTAACGATCTTTTTAACATCAATTCCATTCCGAAAAAAGCCTCCGGTGCCCCGATGGATCAACGGATGATCGACCAAATCGTACAGGCTATGCTGAAAAAGAAATAATACATAAAACCCAACTATTTAAGGTTGGGTTTTATCATTTTAAAACATCATGAAGTTTATCTGGAGAAATCCGACCTTCCTGCCGATATTTGCAATATAAAGTCATTACTTATCGTTTGAAATTGATGACGGAGGCAAAAATGATTAAAGGCATTATTGAACGGCGCACTGCCGACCGTATTCCATTTGAAACAGCACTTCAAATTAAATTAACCTCACCGGGATCTCCGGAAGACTTGAAAGCTTTTTCCGTGGATATCAGTGCCGGTGGAATGAAATTTGCCACAGCTGCCGATTTACCTTTAATCCCTGTCGGAGAAGAGCTGGAATTCGATTTCAACTTACCTAATTACGGGAAAGTTACCCTTACCGGCAAAGTAACCTATCGTTCCGCCGGCTCCTTCCAAGACAACCTGGTATATTATGGCGTCAAATTTCTGAAGATGGATCATATCACCTGGAAAGCTGTTATTGATTACTGTTATGGTCCCGAACAAGCCCAGGCCGAAGAAGAGTTGATCATGAATCTTCCGGATGAAGCGCCCCAAAAACTCACAGTCTCCAACCAAACAGTTGCTTTTGAACCGAAAAAGTTAATAACCATCCTCCATTATCAGGACGGAACCGAAGCACTGGCCAATTTGGAAGATATCAGTTATGGCGGAGCACGGGTTAACGTATACCAGCCATTGCCCGTTAACACGGCGGTTACGATCACCATCCGCTACGCCGACCTTCAATTGGTATTAAACAGCATCTGCGTATGGAGCACTTCGGAACCGAACGGTACCTGGGTCGGAGGCCTGTTCTTCCAATCTTTAAACGATCAGGAATTCTCCGAATTGACCAAACTGATTCATACTATTTCGCAAAATAAAACATAAAGGCATTCACAGTACACAGTTCATTGCGAACAGTTCATAGGAGACAGTAGTCAGGAGAAAAGTGAATAAATAAACAAGAGACTCTGGAATGAGTCTCTATATGTTATCGATAAATTGTCCCTTTAAATGAAACATTTACATGTTCAGATTTGTCTACACTCTAAGGAGACCCTGGGGTTCCAGAGTCTCCTTTTGGTTCATTTGATCAGAATCCGCCTTTGCAATGTGTACTGTGTACTATGAACCATCCATCGGCAAATTGTTTAACTTCCGCATTCTATCTTCTGTATTCTGTCTTCTAACCACTAAACTACTGACTCCTACCTCCTGTTTCCTACCATAATTACTGCCCGCCATAACGCTGCATCAACTGCGTGCGGCTAATCCACACTTCGTACGGATCCATAGTTTTTTGGAGTTTTGCTTTTTTACTCGTTTTAAACGAATAGTAGATCAGGCGAAGCATAGACTCCCAAAAACCAAGCCACCATCGGTTCCAGCCTTTGGGAATAGGAATGAGAGTAAACCCCATTCGCCGGGCTCCGGCAACCAACACATTGACGCCATAAAATCCTTTAATATTTTCCGGAATACTTCCATTTCCACACGCCTGTGCTAATCGTTTAAACTCCTCTTTGAGCATCTCCATTAAACGCCACTCCAGAGACCGGTTCCCCGGTTCCGCGGCAATTTCAGTGATCCGAATATTCGACAAATGCAATTCTCCGACCATATCTCCGGGAGTAATGGTCGTTCCATCAAGGATAATCTCTTCCTTTCCCTGGTATGGATGATAACACACCAACAATACCCCATGGACTGAACCAGGCACAGCCGAAGCACCGACCTTTTTCAAATAACGCCGGTCAATGGCCATACCCAATTTCCGTAAAACTTTAATGCCCGCCATATTTACCTCCTGTTATCTCATGCAATGATACAAATTCATATCCGGCTGCCCGCAAGGTATCAATCACTTCCGGTAATGCTTCCAGCATGTTTCCTGGAGCACCCGGTTCACCGCCGGCATCATGCAATACAATGATGGTATTGGGTTTTACCCGGGACTGCAAACGCCGAATTATCTCCGTTTTACCGGTAGAAAATTTCCAATCCTGGGCATTGGCAGTCCATAGGACCACCTGTAATCCCATACGTTTGGCAACCCATCCCTGAAAAACATTGGAAGCACCCCAGGGAGGACGGAACCAACGTAACTGTTTTCCCAATATTTCTTCAAGTTCAGCCTTTCCCCGCCGCATCGTCTCCATGCTGCGCCAAGGAGATAAACAATAAGCATGCCGGTGGAAATAAGTATGCCAACCGATTTCATGACCGAACTCCCGCATCATTCTGATCAAATCAGGCGCTGCTGCAGCCCGTTTCCCGACAACAAAAAAAGTGGCTGGTACATTTTTTTGGCGAAGAATATCCAAGAGAATCGGTGTGTACCTGGGATCCGGACCGTCATCAAAAGATAGATGAACCCGCTTTCCAGGCCCGTTCCCCTGACGGATGGTTTTACCGGAGAAAAGCCGGACTCCGGCATCCCATCCGGCGTAAGACCATAATATTAGACCTAACCCTAGTAGAAAAATCCCCATCATGACCGACCCTCATCCTGTACAGAATGAAACGGCAGAAAAACATAAACCACCGCCATTACCAACATCAACACACCACTGATATAAAAGGGTAGTTCCATCCGGTAGGTTCCAAGAACACCACCAAGCAACGGCCCTATCGCAAATCCCACCCCTTCCACCGACATAAACAAACCCATCAATACACCGCGTTGTTCTGAAGGAATCGAACCCGCCAGCAATGCATTCCAGGCTGGTTGAATCATGGCATAAGAACAGCCAATCATCGCAGCTATGAACCAAATATTTTGTCTCGTAGCCCACATGGCCGTGACGATAATTGATAGAGAAGCTAGAAGGAACCCAGACACCAAAAAACGGCGGGCCCCCCATTTATCAGCGAAATGCCCCACCGGGACCATGAATCCAGCGACGAAAACACCGCCCACAATCAACAAAAGGCTCAACCGACTTTCAGACAATCCCAGCCGCTCAGTAATGAACGGCAAAAGCACCGGCAATAGCACACCCAAGGATAATGCCTGAATCAACATTCCGGGAATCAATCCTTTCACCATAGCCAACGTGTTCAAGACTGCTTTCAGTTTCTTTTGGGGCGTTTCAGATTGTGAGACTTTCAGTTTTTCTGAACTTAACAGCCGCTCGCCCATCCAACCCAAACAGCTCATGAAAAACCCGATACCCGCCACTAGAATCAAAATATCAAATCCGGTATGATATACATCTTTTATTCCCAGTTGTGTTTTTAACCATCCGTTCTTTCCAGAATCAATTAAAAAACCCATCAAAACCGGGCCCAATCCGCCTCCAACCATCCAAACCATCGAGACCCAGCTAATCATCGTCGCCCGCTTCGCTTCACCGACGATCCGGATAGTACCGGATACCACAGCAGGCCATACAGGTGCCGCACCGATACCAATTAATACAGCAGTTATTATCATGACAATCCATTGGTAATGAAAAAATTTAAAAAGAATCACTCCTGTCACAATCAAAAGGCTACCACCAAAAAGAACCGGCCATGGACCGTAATGATCGGCTAACCATCCGGTACCGCTTTTGGATAGATTGTCCGTCATCAGGTTGCTGCTCATCACCAATCCGATCGTACTCAAGGTATATCCCAATTGTTTCAGATAACTCGGTAAAAAAGTAATAAATAAGGCCATCCGAACAAAGTCGATGGCTGCAATCATCATCAGAAAACAAACTAACATCCCATATTTCCAAAAGATATGGCGGCTATCAGGCACGAATTTCTCTCCTTACTGTCTTTTTATAAAAATTAGCCGACCGCGGCAAAGGCCGCAACATACGATAAATAATCCTGGCACATCGCAACGCAGCATCCGGTTTTCCCAATTCCTCACAACGCCGGCTTAACCGTTCCCTGAACCGGGCATCAGTCACCACCCGGCAAATTGCCGTTTTGAGCCGACGTTCTCCCTTGGCAATAATCGCTACGCGATGCCGCCACAAATAGTTGGCATTGGCTTCTTCCTGCCCCGGATTGGGTTTATAAATAACCATCGGCAAGCGTTTAGCCAATGCTTCGGAGACAGTAATTCCGCCCGCTTTCGTCACCAATACATCCGCTGCTTCCATTACCGCAGCCACATTCTCAATATAACGAACCGGTTTAATCCTCGGATACTTTTCACTGATTGCGCTCAGCTTTTCAAACAACTCTTGATTGGATCCAGTAATAACAAGAGCTGTCGCCGTTGGTGGCAAATCCTTCAAAATATGACCAAACCGAAAACTCCCAAAAACGCCATCACTGCCTCCCATAAATAAAACCAATTTATCCTGTGGAGAAATGCCGTATGCTTGTTTCACCGTTTCCGGATCATAGCTTTCATAAAAATACGGCAAAATCGGAATACCGGTAACAGCGATCCTGGAAGACGGAATTCCCCGTTCAATCAGGCCGTCCACCATTTCTGTCGAACCTACCAGATACAGATCGGTATACGGGTGAATCCATTGGCTGTGAACGCAATAATCCGTAATCACCGTGATGAGCGGAACATCGAGTTCACCGGATTCTTTCATCTCCGAGAGCACCCCGGCAGCTAATGGAAAAGTGGAAATGACCACCTTTGGATCTAAACGGTTTACCAAAGATATCAATTCGGAATAACCCATCCGGTTTAATCGTCGCTGCCAAAAGGAATCCGGTGACATCTTACCGGTAGCTTGATAGTAAAGAGCATACCCTACCGGAAAATGCCGAAGACTCTGCATATAACCAAATTGAGATAACCGGATTAATAACGGAGCCAACAAATCGCAATAATCAACGGTAATCGCCCGAATGGATGGATCCTGCATCTTTAATGCTTGGGTTAATGCTTTAGCTACTTGATTATGGCCACCGCCATAACTGGCTGATAAAATTAAGACATCACAATGTTCCCGGGTCACAGTTACACCCCATATTCATCAAAATTTAATCAACCACAGAAGCTAGCATATTAAATAATTTTGACGAAATGTTCCAAAATTCCTTCATCAACTTTACATAAAAATGCATTTTCGTCCTCCATCAATCCCTATTAATATATTTCATTATCACCCATTTAGCATCATTACCATTTGCCTGCAAAATAAAAACAGCAGCCTTCCTGCTGTTTCAATCATTCATAAAACCATCTGGTTTCAACAGATATTTTCAACGACATCGAGCCCCTGTTGTCGATATAAGTCAAATATCAATCCGACCCGCTCGCCACTGGTGACTCTTACCCAACATGCTGATTGGGTTACCCGATCCACAATAACCTGCTCCCCGTTACTCAATAACAGCAAACTGCCGATGGGATACGGCGCCACCATCTTCTCCAGACACTGAACCACTGTACTGTTGAATTTCCGATCAGCTTCCGCTTTGATCTTGTTTAAAACAACATGGGATGGCATAGCATTTTTATAAACCCGA
This sequence comes from Bacillota bacterium, assembly GCA_029776205.1. Classification (GTDB taxonomy): domain Bacteria; phylum Bacillota; class UBA4882; order UBA8346; family UBA8346; genus JAKOSX01. The sequence continues at coordinate 178,953 of JAKOTQ010000096.1, forward strand.
TACGAAGTCATCGCATCGTAGACATCAGCTACTGCCACGATCTTGGCAAACCGATGAATTTGGTCTCCAGTAATCCCCCGGGGATATCCGGAACCATCTTCACGTTCATGATGTTGGAAAGCCACATGGGACGAAATATAATTCATACCGATCTTCTCTTTTAAAAGTTCATATCCATCCCAGGTATGATTTTTAACCCGGTCATATTCCTCTGGTTTCAAGCTTCCCGGTTTATTCAGGATTTCGGCATCCACGAAAATCTTACCGATATCATGAAGCAAAGCGCCAATGCCCAGGTATTCCAGATCGCACCGACTCATACCCATGGCCGATCCGATAATCAAAGCAATGGTGCATACATTGACCGAGTGGGCGTAGGTATAATTATCATATGAGCGAATATCCAACATATTGTAAACTACATCGGTATGTCCGAAAATCTGATCCACCATCTCACGGACTACCTGTTTTATTTTATGAAGATGATTCTGACGCGCCTTCTGAAAATCTCTAACCGTTTCCGATACTACCAAACCTGCCTTTGCTTTGGTCTCCTGCTTGATGAGCTCTAAATTGACAAGTTCGCCGACATTTTCCCCAGGTTCCAAAATATACAAATACGAATAGCGGAGCTCTCTTAATCGCCGAATATACATCGGCTTGAGCTCAACATTTGCTTGGAGTAAGATTTTGCCGTCATCATATCGGTATACCGGTTGAGCCAAACGCATTCCCGGTTGAACTGCTTCAATCGGTACAATCCTCATCTCAAATCCAATCCTCCACTTAAGATTATCGGCAAAACCGGCAAGATCTTGATGAAGCAAATCAAGTACCGAAAATAAAACGGAATAAACAGGTAATACTGTGCTTGTCCATAATCTTAACCTAGAAAATGGTGAAAATCAATGATTACCTTGAAGTTTAGGGATGATACCTAATATAGTACTAGGTCCTATAGACTAGGCACTGGATACCAGGTACTAAGGTGCCGGGTACTGGATTCAGGAGACAGTAGTCATTAGCCAGAAGATTAAACAACCGTGCACTATGCTCTGTGTACCCAAACTGTAAACTATTCGAAACCTTCTCCGAAGCAGGTTTGCTTGACTTTTTGGAATTTTAATTTTATCATAAGACTAATTCATTTTCTCAAGGAGGACGCTTTATGAGTATTAAGGTTGCTAAGTTTGGAGGTTCCTCTCTGGCCAATGCCTCCCAATTCCGAAAAGTCGAAGCAATTATCAAAGCTGATCCTGACCGCCGTTATATCATTCCTTCAGCTCCAGGAAAACGTACTGCCGAAGATCACAAAATAACGGATTTGCTTTACTTATGCCAAGCCCACGTTGAACAGGGCATTCCCTTCGACGATGTATTCACCATTATCTCCAACCGCTATTTGGAAATCGTCAAGGAGCTGGGTTTAACCCTTGACCTCCAACCCTATTTGAACCAAATTAAAACTGATATAGCCACCGGAGCCTCCCCTGATTATGCTGCCAGCCGCGGCGAATTTCTAAACGGATTGATCTTAGCAGATTTGTTGGGCTTTACTTTCGTAGATCCTGCTGACATCATCTTCTTTGATAAAACGGGACTCCTTGACATGGAAAAGACTCAATCCAAAGTCAGTGCTTGTCTCAACCAATATCCCTATGCAGTTATCCCGGGTTTCTACGGGACGGACAGTGAAGGGCAGATTAAAACCTTTTCCCGCGGCGGTTCCGACATTACCGGCGCGATCGTGGCCCGCGGCGTCAATGCCGATATTTATGAAAACTGGACCGATGTTTCAGGATTCCTAATGGCAGATCCCCGAATCGTTCCCAATCCGAAGCCCATTGAGAAAATCACCTACCGTGAACTTCGAGAATTGGCTTATATGGGCGCCACTGTTCTGCATGAAGAATCGATCTTCCCAGTCCGCCAGGCCGGAATTCCGATCAATATTAAAAATACCAATGCACCGGAACATCCCGGAACCTTAATTGTCCACGATGCCGATCCGGTTACTCAAACCGGAACCATCACCGGAATTGCCGGACGCAAAGATTTTACAGTCATCACCGTTGAAAAATCACTTATGAACGCCGAACTGGGATTCGGCAGAAAACTCCTGTCCATCCTTGAGGCTAACGGCATTTCTTTTGAACATATGCCCACCGGAATTGACACCCTTTCGGTGGTCATTGCCGATTCCCAATTGAAAAATAAAACCGAAAAAATACTGGATGAAATTAAGCAACAATGCAAACCGGATGCCATCGAGATCTCACCGAATATGGCTCTGATCGCCACCGTTGGCCGGGGTATGGCCTTCACTCCTGGAATTGCCGCCAAAATCTTTAAAGCTTTGGGAGACGACGGCATCAACGTACGAATGATCGACCAGGGATCCAGCGAAATCAATATTATCGTCGGCGTTGAAACAGCCGATTTCGAAAAAGCCGTACGTGCCATTTACAACGCATTTACCGGTTGAGCAAAAACGATACAACTAAAAAACCCGCTTTCGCGGGTTTTTTTATTGACAAAGCTTTTAGATTAAATTTTCCGGATTAAGCGGTTCCAACTCCGGCAGGACGAACCGTCCGTCTTTGCGGATGAGTTTCCCGTCAAAGTAAATATCGCCGCCGCCATACTCCGGCCGTTGAATGAAAACCAGATCCCAGTGGATCGCCGACCGGTTTCCATTATCACATTCCTGATAAGCCTGCCCCGGAGTAAAGTGGATACTGCCGCTGATTTTTTCATCAAAAAGCGTATCTTTCATTGGTTTTAAAATATACGGATTAACTCCCAATGAGAATTCTCCGACAAAACGGGCTCCCTCATCAGTATCAAAGATCTGATTGATCCGCTGGGTATCATTGCTTTTCGCATCAACCAGCTTCCCATTTTCAAAGGTTAACCGGATATTTTCAAAGGTCGTCCCTTGATATACCGCAGGCGTATTATATGTAATCACCCCATTGACCGAATCGATGATCGGAGCCGTAAAGATCTCTCCATCCGGGATATTCATCTTGCCGGCACAAGGTATGGCTGGCATTCCCTTGATCGAGAAAGTTAAATCGGTTCCTGCTCCGGTAATCCGCACCTGATCCGTCTTCTCCATCAGCTCCTTCAACGGTTGCATGGCTTTTTCCATTTTGCTGTAATCCAGTGTACATACATCAAAATAAAAATCTTCGAAAGCCTCGGTACTCATTGAAGCTGATTGAGCCATGGATGGCGTCGGATACCGCATGATACACCACTTGGTATGATTCACCCGCTGGTCTAATACAGGCCGCATATAATATTTCATATATGCTTGCTGCTGTTCCGCCGGGACATCGGCTGTCTCATTGGAGTTGTCAGCTGCCCGGATTCCGATATATGCCGCCATTTCTTTCATTTGGACCAGTTCATATTCAGCCTGGCGTTCCAATTGCTCCCGAGTAGCTTCCAGCATCAGCTGCCGGTCCAATTGTTTATTTCGGACCAGGACAAAAGGAACTCCCTTAGCCCGGTAAGCCTCACGAACAACCGCCAATGCCAACGGAATCCCTGAATCGATCACTTCGATTAAAATCTTCTCTCCCGGCTGTAGTTCAACCGAGTAATTGATCAGGCCATGGGCCATCTTATCCAAACGCGGATCCTTCATTTCAAATCATCCTTTCATGAGTTAGACTCGTAATTTTCCTATCTTTACATGCGATGGACGTACATTGAAATGTTAAAATTTGTCTCTTGGTATTTCAAGATTTTCATCCGAATAATATGGTAATAAATCATCATGAGTGAGAGGTTATCGATGACCAGAAAAACCGTCAGTTCATGGGCTAAAAGAAACTTCCTGCATTGGTTTATTGAAAATTACCCTTTCGATTCCGAGGGTTCTAAGCAACTCCTCTTGCTTCTTGCCGACAATGAAGAATATCTTTCCCGCATCCATCTGGTCATGGACGGATCCTACCTCCGTCCGTTATTGGTCATTTCCACCACGGGAACCGGCATGCCGCCCTTTATATTGAAAACATTCAACAGCACCGTAACAGACCCAGAGATGATCATCGCTCGCCTTCAGCTATTAAAAGAATCTCCATTATATTTAACTCTATACTTTCCGGACCGGCTTAGCTGCGAATCTTTCCATACCGTCATTGAAGAATCGCCTGTCACACTGGAGTCTACCCTCGGTCAGCAGATTTTAATCGACTTTGAATTGTCGTTATGGACTGAAGCATTCAAACGGGAAATGGAAATGAATGCATTGATGGTCCAAATCAATGAAGCCTTAGACAGCCGAAATAAACGAAAATTTTTGCGCCTGGCCCGAAAGTACAACAAACTCTAATCTAAGCCGAAAGCCGCGCCTGATGGATCTTCTCCAAACATTGGGGTAAATCGTAAATTTGATTAATGGCCCACGTTGCTTCCTGCGGCGAATCGGTCAACCATATCGCTGTCATGCCGACTGCTTCAGCTCCCACAATATTAGGCCGACTATCATCGACAAAAATGCATTCCTCGCCGCTGGCCCGTAAATGGGCGAGAACCTTTCGATAACTGTCCGGGTTAGGTTTTCCAAAATAATTGCAGAACCGAATATCATAAATCGCCTCAACAAGCCGGTCAATCCCAAGAACCTTCAACACTCTTTCAACATATTCCCGCGGACTGTTGCTAAATACTATTTTTGGCAATTCGATAGCCCGTAATGTCTGTTCCAGACGATCATCGGCACCAATATAACGGCTGACATCCAGGTCATAAGTCATACGGATATATTCTTCCGGATCCGTTCCATGATGGACAATCATTCCGCTTAACGTCGTCCCATATTCCTTCCAATACTGCTGCCGCACTACTGCTAACTTTTGCAATTCCCATCCAAGTTTCATCTGAATATACTTATCGATTTTCCCATCAACTGCAGGCAGTAACCCTGAACTTTTGGGATATAACGTATTATCCAAATCAAGAATCAAATAACGAAAGGCCAATAGTTACCTCCTTAAATTATTTGTCGTTTCGGCTTCCAGCCCAAGCAACGCTTTTTTTAAGGAAAGTCCGCCGGCATACCCTCCCAAGCTTCCACTCTCCCGAATCACCCGGTGACAGGGAATAATGATCGGAATCGGATTACGATGAAGCGCATTTCCTACCGCCCGGGCAGAACCGGGACAACCGATAGTTTCAGCAAGACGACGATAAGACCACGTCTCACCATACGGTATTTGCAGCAGTTTTTCCCAAACATTCTGTTGAAAACCAGTTCCTTGATATACCAAGGGGATTGAAAACATGGTTAATTTCTTTTCAAAATAATACCGTAGTTGGATGACTGCGTCAAACGGATCCTTTGGAAATTTATCATCAAGAACATCCATCTGAATAGTCCCTGGTAAATGCAACGCAGTAACCCCTTTTTCATTCCATCCCAAATATCCCCATCCCCATGGTGTTTCAAACCTCGTTAAAAACATATCAGCATCCCCTGTTCCGACAATTTGGACTTATTCGGGTAAAATCCTTTAAATCCCGTTAATAGACTGGACGTCCGGTCAAATTCGCCGAATAATATTATTTTTTAACAGATTTTCCTTTTCTTTACTATTTTGGAGGATTATATATTTTTATAGAGAATAATTAAAATAAAAACAAACGGAGGGGATTTAGGTGGCTTTTATAAAATATCAGAGAGAAAGAACGAAAAAAGGAATTTCTTCCAAAACAATTGGAATCAACAATAAAGGGCGTTTCGCCTTTTACAAGCCGGTTGTTGAGAAATTTATCGGCGATTGTAAATATGTTGAATTATACTTTGACCCGGAAACTAAGAAAATCGGGATCCTTCCCATTCAAAACGAATCCTTTGATTCATTTAAAATCCAAGGCAAAACCACTAAAATGGTAATTGCCAAAAAGTTTTTAAACCGTTTTAAAATTCCGGTAGAAGACCGTCGCTACGAGTTTTCCGAAGAAGGCGGCATGCTCGTCATCCAGCTTTAATCTTTTTTATCTAAAAGCCAAAGAATGGATCTTTGGCTTTCAATTTTTAATGGACTGAAGCAGACGTTCCCCGACTTTCCAGATATCCCCGGCACCCATCGTAATCAAAAGATCACCAGGCTTCAAATTTTCCCGCAAATGATCATAAATTGTATCAAAATCTCCTAAATAACGGACATCGGAATGATATTTCCGGGCTTCAGCAGCCAAATCAGCACTGGAAATATCTTTGGGGTCAACCTCCCGGGCAGCATAGATATCCGCCAAAACGACAATATCCGCATCATTGAAGGCCCGGGCAAATTCATGCAGCAGATACTTGGTGCGACTAAAAAGATGAGGTTGAAAAGCGCACCAGATTCGCCCTTTAAAAGCCCGGCGGGCTGCATCCAATGTTAAACGAACTGCGGCCGGATGATGGGCATAATCATCCACCACCACAATCCCATTATATTCGCCTTTAATCTCAAAACGTTTCTTAACTCCGGTAAATTCCGCCAAAGTTTTCAAAGCCACCGGTAAACTGACGCCCAACTCAGTCCCGATGGTCAATGCACCCAACGCATTTTGCAGATTATGTTTTCCCGGGACTTTCAAAACCAATTCGCCCTGAGGTTTTCCTTTATACAGAAGTTCTGCACCGATACCAAGAGGGCTTACAGGATGAAGACCGCGGACGCTCCAGTCAAAATGATCTTGATAACCAAAAGTTAACGTTTTCCCGGAATAATGTTTGGCTAGCTCTAATGCATGAGAATCATCGCCCCACACTGCCAACATACCGTCAGCAGGAAGCAGATCGACAAAATCACGAAAAGTCTTGACCACATCCTCCAAGGACGGAAAACAATCGGGATGATCCCAGTCAATATTGGTGATCAATTCAATCTTAGGCCGAAATTTCAAAAAGGATTTTTTAAACTCACAGGCCTCCACCACCATATACGGAGAATTTCCAGTACGATGATTGCCACCCAAAGCACTGAGTTCACCACCGATAAATACCGTCGGATCCAACCCGCCTTCGATCAACACCATTGACGTCATGGCCGTCGTCGTCGTTTTTCCATGGGTTCCGGCAATGGCTATCCCCTGACCGACCTCATCCATCAGCCGCCCCAACAGTTCAGCGCCTTCCATGGTCGGAATCCCGAGACGCTCCGCTTCTAAAACTTCCGGATTTTCATTGCCGACCGCATTGGTGTAAACCACCAAATCTGCCCCTTTTACATTGTCAGGAGAATGGCCAATACTGATCGAAATCCCTCGTTTTCGCAAACTTTCGATCTCCCGCGAATCCTGCCAATCAGATCCGGAAATACGATAACCGCGATCATGATATAATTTTGCCAAACCCCTCAAACGGGCTCCGCCAATTCCAACAAAGTGGAAATGTTTCATGACGTCAAGGCTCTCCCCTCAATAATAATATCAATATATTATAACATATTTACAACCCGCGAAAAACAGCATATTCCTTAATTATCCAATCATCAATATCTTACCCGTAAATGTCCCATCTTAGGCAGATTATTCCCTATTCAAACCTTTATTTTCCTGACGCTTTACCCCTAATCAGACAATACTATACCTAAAGGGGGGTGAAACGGCATTGGGTCGTCGCGGCAGTATTGTTTCCGATGAAGTTAAATACGAAATCGCCAAAGAATTGGGTTTTGCCGATCGTATCCAAGTGCAAAACGGTAATTATGATTTCAGCAACATCACCACCCGGGAGTCCGGGCTCATCGTCCGCCGATTAATTGAAAAAGCGGAAGAGCTGATGACTCAGCAAGGTTAGGGGCTCACCCTAACCTTCTCACCTTTATGCCATCTCCGGCATAGAATGTACCATCAAAAAAGTTTGGACGTTTTGCCCGCCGGTGACCAAACTGGCATTTGAGCACCTCCTTCGCTCCGTCCTCTTTTGGTGTTCAATCAAGTCTGGAGAAAGGAGACGCTTACAACTCACTGCTTACCTATACTGACCCAAGTATTGGTAAAAACGACCTGACGATATTCAAGCCGATTCCATCGGCTTTTCTTTTTTGCCACAATTGGAAAAATGTTAAAAACCCATTTTAGCAGGTATTTTGTTTCTTGTAACAGAAATAAACCGGTAATCTTTTATTAAAACCGGAGGGTGCTATGGGAAAATATAAAACACTGTCCTCCCTGATCAGTATAATGATGCTCCTTTCACTAGCCGTGCCAACTTTGGCACAACCTTCAACGGTCAGTTCAACCACTGAGAAAAAATTAACCGAACTAACCAACCGTTTTACTTCATTAGAATCAAACTGGGGCCGTTTTCAAATGGGCGGCAACCTATCAGTAGAATCCAATACCTATCTGGACAAACTTCCCGATAGGCCAACGTTCAACTTTGAACAACATCTCGACCTTTTTCTGGATGCTTATATCCAAAATAATCTGATGTTTTCCTTAAAAACGTCTCATGACGGCGCGTGGGGAGTAAACTGGCAAATCCTAAACTCTCCTAATTATCCGATGACCACACCATTCCAGGTTGAAGAGGCATTTGTCCGGCTGGAATATCCGTCCAGTCTGAACTATTTTGGAAGATTCCGCTTCTCCACCAGCCCAATTGGATTAATCAGTGACTTTTTCAGCAATCCCATCGAAGGCGTGGCACTTCAGAAGAGTTTCGCCGACCATTATCACATCATCGGTATCTACTCTCGGGTGAATACCGAATACTCTTCAGGTACCGATCAGGTCGTCGGCAGCGAAGGCTATTTTGCAGCCCGCCTGGGATGGTCCAATCAAAATGTTGTCTGGGGTATTAATCTTGTCCCCGACGGAATTACCGGTGAAAAGGCATTCAGCTTCGACGCTTCCTTCACCCAAGATGCCGCCAAACTCAGCGCAGAACTTGCATGGTACTCATTCCATTGGGACCCATCCCCCGATTACCAAGTGGACTGGACACCCGGATTCCTGATAAGCTACGGCCAAGCCATTTCCAAGGATGCTTATATTCAGGTGAAAGCGGCTTATCTGGCTTCGCAGTTTGTGCCCTCTTACTCCAGCCTGGCCCACCGTTCAGGCACCGATCGCGAATGGTTTACACCCAATTCGAAAGGAATTGAGCTTTCCGTTCAAAATCGGCTAGGTGCGACATTTATCCTTGAAAACAGAGTTATTGCCCTTACTCCAGTCATCAACTACGACCAGCCGGATCTGACCTATCATTGGCGTGGAAGTTTAATTAAGTCATTCTCACCTGTAAATCAACTGGCATTCGGCCTTGATGTAGAACGCAATTACCAGGAAACGCTCACTCAAGCCTTCCTCAGCTGGAATATGAGTTTTTAACGAATTAACTCTTAGTCCCGAGCAACACCAAAGCCAATCCAAGAATCAGCAGAATCACTTTAGTCCAGGATAATTTGACGGCTATAGCTGCAACGCCTAATACACTGACCAAAATAAAAATAAGCGGTCCGATTAACCCTAAAAATGCATTCAAGCGCAATGCTGTATCCACCCGGCCTGATTTGATAAACAGAATCGCGATACCGATCTCAATCAGGCCGGAAATTATTCTCAAAATGGCCATATTATTCAATGTTGCTTGTTCCAACCTTCTTTCACCATCCTAAGTTTAATTTTTCCCCAAACCCAAGATGCTGAGTAACATTGCTGTAAATCCGGCAGCTGCTAAAGGGCCGACCGGTACCCCCTTCAAAAACGAAACCCCCAAAACCGTCCCAATAACCAACCCCACCACCACTTCCGGTTGAACCTGAAGTAAGATCAACCCCTGTCCACAAAGATATGCCGCAGCTACCCCGCTAACCACTGCTAAAATTCCCTGTATGCTTTGAAATGTCATCCAAATATCTTTCACTCCAACCTTATCCAACGCAAAGGGAACCAGTACCGCAATGAGCAAGAAAAGCAAACCCAGATCCATCGCCCGTCGCTCCAATAATACCAAAATTGTTTGAAGCCTGATCAATTTCAACACCAACAAACTACCTGCGCCTGCAGCGACCAAATTATTGTTAAACGCCAACCCCATTGCCATAATAAGTAACAGCAATAAATTATCATAAATCATCAGCTTCACTCCCTTAAACAATTCATATTCCGCCTTAGGAGACTTCATGTATCCAACTGCATTTTTCCATAAGAAAACGAACCAAAGTCCCTAACATTCATAAAATATTTGGGGAGTGATGGAAATGCAAAATTGGGAACAAATGATCTTACCGCCTTTAAAAGGACGTCCGCCAAAACCGCGTAATACCGGCATTACCATGGTTTTAGACAAAGGCCTTTCCCTAACCGAAACCCGCAATCTGCTGGAAATAGGTGCTGATTTTATCGACTTTATTAAACTTTCCTTTGGTACTATCCCCTTATATCCCCCGTCTATCCTTAAACAAAAAATCAATTTAGCTGCAGATTTCGGGATTCCGGTCTATCCGGGCGGAACCTTCCTTGAGATCGCCTTTTGGGAAAAGGTTGTCGATCGAGTATTCGATCAATTATCCGCTTTAGATATCCATTGGGTCGAAATCTCCGACGGTACCATCAATTTTTCACCCAAAGAACGCCGTCAATTAATCACCAATGCTTTACATCACAACTTCAAGGTCATCACTGAAGTAGGGAAAAAAGATCCGGAGCACCAGCCGGATCCTCAGCGTCTGATGCAAACCGCCAAAGAAGATTTGGAATGCGGGGCAGAGTGGGTCATTATTGAAGCTCGGGAATCAGGGACAAATATTGGAGTCTATGACAGCCTTGGCGCCGTCATTAGCGAAAAACTAGACATGATCTGTTCAGTCTTACCCCTGGATAAGATCATTTGGGAAGCACCATTAAAAAATCAACAAGCCTTTTTAATCAATCGTTTTGGTCCTGGCGTAAACCTCGGCAATATTCCAACAACGGAAGTCATTGCTCTGGAGGCATTGCGCCGCGGGCTTCGCAGCGACACCTGGAAAATAATTCTTTAATTATCAAAAAATAACGACTCCTAAAGGAGTCGTACTTTTTTCAAGGTTTATTCTACATTATGTCCAGATTCGGTACGTTCAAAAACGGGTTCCAACAGACTCCGGTCAATTTCCACAGTGCTGTCAACCACCGCAATCTTTGCCGGATGCGGCAACACAATCATCCGTAATTGACGTTTTTCCTTATCCGGGCCAATAAAATCAAAATATTCCGCCAAAGGACGTGCTTCTTTCTTTTTGAAAAACCCATCGAAATTAGAGTCAAAAAATATTAAATCTTTCCCGTAATCATTAAAACAGCCATTACTGTTACCATCCACAATACGGAATTTAACTTGTTGAAACTTTTTACCGTCATAAACTTTGATTTCCCCATCGAGGAAACTGGCAGAAATAAAACGAATCAACTCTTCTGCACTACCATCCCGGCTAAATCTTTCAAACTGTGCGAAAAAGTATTGCTTTTTCTCAAACAAGCTCGAAGTTCCTTTAAAAACGACCTGCACCGGAAAAGGAATTAAATTCGCTCCAACCTCTAAATCCATCCCTTTGCGGCGAGTTTGAGTGGTCTGAATGCCTTTAATCTTCTCCTTCTCTTCAATGAAGCGATCATTGTTTTGATCGACATAAACAACAGGCCAAACTCCCTTTTCGCGCCCAACGACAAACCAGGTCTTTTCATTGGTATTTCCCAATTTTACTGAACCATAACGTAATTGGTTTAATCTTTTCACCTCAGGATCGACTCGAAGTCCTTCCGGTTGGGATTCGGTAAGCTCAGCCATATTAACAGTTATATCGGAATGCTCACCGGAAAATAAATCAAAATAGGTAAACGTCCGAAGCTTTACCGGATAAGTTCCTTCCACCGGAACAACTGGTTTACGGGCAAATCCCAGAGACAATATAACCATTACCAATAATAACGGTGGCAACAATTTTCTCATGGTTTACTCCTTTATATCAAACTACCCCTTCATCAATTCATGAAATATTTTTCGCGAGGCGATGAGCGCCGGTTCATTCCGGTGTCGGATACGAATACCCTGAGTCACAAAATGGCTGGTCGAATTGTCTTTTTTTATTTGATTAATTTCAATATCAACAACAGCCATATTATAATCAGATTCCATATTTTCAAGATAAACGCTGGCACTGCCTTTAATGCAAACAGCGGTATCTCCCTCATCCACGACAGACAACGCCACGTTGGAATTTACCGTAATATTATGAAATGTCTGATGATTTCGGGAAATAGCCACCCGTAAATGTTTTGGGTCAGAGGCAACCAGATAATTAAAGGGGGCCGTATGAGGGCAGTTATTCTCATCAATGGTAGCCAGAATAACTGTAGTGATTCGTTTTTCGAACAAATCCAACAAGCATGGATTTAATTCGGCTCCCAGTAATACAGACATCGTAAACACCTCATTTTAAAGATACTCACTTTAAAACTATGGTGTTATCACATGTTTTAGAACGTCTCATACCGGAGAGCCGTTTATTCCTCGGATTTAAGGATACCAGTTCGCACCAGATAGGTTTGAACCAATTCCTCTAAAATCTGATCCCGCTCCAGTTTCTTAATGAGAATCCGCGCATTTCCATGGCTGGTAATGTATGCCGGATCGCCAGACAAGAGATAACCTACAATCTGATCTAACGGATCATAACCTTTCTCTTTCAAAGCGGAACAAACCTGCTGTAAAATCAAGGCAACCTCGGAGAGACTTTCATCTTTAGCTGAAAAACGCCGTGTTGCTTCGTTGAGTTCTCCCATCAGTGCTCACCTCTACCGTTATTTAATCCAAACGAATCATTCAATCTTGTCCTTACGTAACGCCAAATTGATTTCAATTGATCCGAAAGGTGTTTTGATCGGGATGGCCAGTGCGGTTTGAATGTGTTTCAGAAAATCCGGAATTTCACCGTCCATTAAAAATAAAGGCGGAGTAATATTACATTCATAACCGTTCTGCGACAAATTATTACTAGCCGTACCGACAATAATATTTTTCAGTTCACACAACGCACTTTGACCCATCTGGTCAATCTCAGCTGTCTCGGTAAACAACATTTGAGAGACTATTTTAGTTGCAGTTTCTTTGGACATCCCACAAATAACCTGCCCCTGCAAATTTCCAAGGATACCCACCAAGACACTGACCTCATACTTCGCCAGAGGTTGATCGTTAAAGAAAGGGCGTCCGGCCTCAACTTCAGGATTAAGCATACATTCAATAACCGAATAAGCTGCTTTGACAAATGAATCAATATGTTCGAATGACAGTCGAATTACCTCCTTCATCCGCCGAAACAATATGCTGCGTTTTATCGATCTAATGCGGTACAATGTTTTAACCGCTGTACCGCTCGAGCAGGATCGGGATCTTTATAGATCAGCGTTCCAGCAACCAAAACATTGGCGCCTGCCTCTACCAGCGTATGAACGTTCTCCCAGTTGACACCCCCATCGACTTCCAGTTTGCAGGCTAATTGATTGGCTTTAATCATTTCAGCCAACCGTCGGACCTTCGGAATCATCCCCGGAATCAACTTTTGCCCGCCATAGCCAGGGTTCACCGTCATAATCAACACCAGATCCACATCGGGCAGAATATAGTCAAGAACCTCCAATGGCGTTGCCGGATTTAATGCAACGCCGGCCTCACATCCCAATTCCTTGATCATCTGAATGAGTCTGTGCAAATGCTTGGCCGTTTCAGCTTGAATAATAATGCGTTTGCTCCCAGCCTGAGCATACCATGGAATAAACGCCTCTGGATGTTCCACCATCAAATGGGCTTCAATGGGTAAATGAGTTACTTCTTTAATTGCCGTCACAAACATGGGGCCAAATGTCATATTGGGGACAAAATGGCCATCCATCACGTCAAAATGCAACCAATCCGCCTCTTTAATCTTTTGAACCTCCGCTTCCAAATGCAATAAATCCGCATTCAGAATGGAAGGTGCCACTTCAATCATAATCCTTCTCCTATCGATACCGATTTTTATAAAATTTACGGACCTCGGCTAAAAGCTCCAGATAATTTTGATAACGCATCTCATCAACTTTGCATTCGGATACTGCCTGCTTCACTCCACATTGAGGTTCAGCATCATGACAACAGGTCGAAAACTTACAGTATTCTTTAAAAGATTCAAACTCAGGAAAATAATCCGATAATTGCTGGGGTTCAATAAAATCCAAGTCTATCTGGGTGAAACCCGGCGTATCTGCAATATAACCGTTCTGTCTTGTCTTTAATAACTGAACCTCCCGTGTCGTATGTTTTCCACGGCCGATTTTTTCGCTCACTGCCCCCGTTCGTAGTTCTAATCCGGGAGAAACCATATTTAACAGTGCCGACTTACCAACTCCGGAAGGCCCGGCAAATACAGCCACTTTTCCAGCTAATTCCTGTTGGAGTTTTCGTTTCCCCAAATGTGATACAACACTGGTACATAATACCTTATATCCATAATTTCGGTATTTTTCTGCCAATTGATTAGCTTTTCTTTTGGATACCAAATCGGTTTTGTTGAAAACAATCATATAAGGAATGCCGCTGGATTCGGCTAAAACAAGGAATTTAGCCATCAACAAATCATTAGGATCCGGATTGGTATGGGCAAATACCAATACGATCAAATTCACATTGGCAATGTAAGGACGTTTAAGAAGATTTTCCCTAGGATGAACCCTAGTAATAACTCCCTTGGTTTCTTCCAGCTCATAATCGACCCAGTCCCCCACGACCAACGCTTCAGACTGATATTTCAACTTACCTCGCGCTGCACATTCGATAAGCTTCCCGTCGGATTCGACTGGCTCGACATAAAAGAATCCAGCAATCGATCTTACAATTCTTCCTACTGGCAATCTTAACTCCTTACCTCACTTGCTGCAAATCTGTTTATCAATAATTTTTTATTCTACAGTATCAGATCCGGAACTCACAATAAAATTCATAGCTGTTCCCTGGGGAACCTTTTCATACGGAACCGGCCGTTGATCGACCACAACGCCTTCGGCATAAACATTACTTGGCGTCGGCGTTGCTTGATTATAGACCAGACCCAAACCAGGCAATTCTGCGCGGACTTCTGAGAGAAGCCGACCGATAAAGTTGGGGACTTCCACCATGTTATCAGAGTCGGTCCCGTTAATTGTTATTGAAACGCTAGCTCCTTGTTCAATTTTGGTGAATTTCTCCGGTAACTGTTTGAAGACTGTCCCTTTAGGCAAGCTCTCATTCATCCCGGTATTAACTTCTCCCAACCGAAGATGGGCTTCTTCCAAAGCCAATTCCGCTTCCAACAGCGTTTTCCCAAACAAATCCGGCACTTGTACCAAACGCGGACCTTTGCTGACAACTACTTCAATCTCGGTATTTGGACGTTTTTTATTCCCTGCTAAAGGTTTTTGACTAATAATCTGATTCATTGGAAATTCGGAACTATACAGTTGGTTAACCAGACGTAGCTTCAAATTCTTCTCACGAAGAATTCGCCGGGCTTCCGCCAAATCCTTACCCACTAGATCCGGTACAGTAACTTCGGTACGGCTTCCTTCAAAAAAATTCAGATAAGCGAACATCATAATTAATCCGGTGATCAATACCGTACCCAGTCCAATCAGAATCCGAGTCATCCAAAGGGAAAACCGGCTCTTAGGTTTCTCTTCTTCAATATCGACCGGCTTCCACATTTGAGTAGGCAAATCATCATCGGTCAAATTTGTTTCCCTGGAAAACCGGTTTAAGGCAAGATCAATATCTTTAATCATCGCTAAGGCAGACGGATATCGTTCTGTTAAATCCTTAGCCATTGCTTTATTAATTATATTTTCAACAGACACCGGAATATCGGGGCGAATATCCCGAACCCGAGTTAATTTTTCCTGTAAATGTTGAAGTGCTATGGAAATCGAAGTATCCCCTTTGAAAGGAATGGTACCAGTCAGCATTTCATACAATACGCACCCCAACGAATAAAGATCGGACTGAGGACCCACGATACCCCCTTTAACCTGTTCCGGAGAAGCGTATTGGACCGAACCAACCACGATTCCGGTTTGAGTAAAAGAACTTGCACTGATCGCCCGTGCGATCCCAAAATCTGTCACTTTAATCTGGCCGTCGGAAGTCACCAAAATATTATGGGGTTTGATATCCCGATGAATAATGTTACGTTCATGAGCATGGTTCAACGCTTCAGCAATTTGCTTGGTATAATCCAAAGCCCGCCGAATTGAAAACGGCGCTTCACGCCGGATAATATCTTTGAGATTACCTCCGGAGATATACTCCATTACAATATAATCGATACCGTCTTCTTGACCGACATCATAAATATTTACAACATTCGGGTGAGATAAACTTGCAGCCGACCGCGCCTCTCTGCGGAAACGCTCCACAAATTCAATATCATTAGCATATTGCGGCCTTAATATCTTTATAGCGACCATCCGGCATAGCAGCGAACATTCCGCTTTATAAACCAATGCCATACCGCCTTCGCCGATCAATTCCACCAGACGGTAACGGTTCCCTAATATCTTCCCGATCAAAGCCTCACCCCGATTTTAACCCGCATTTCTAAAAAGGCTTGTAGATACTTCGCCCTGTATTTGACAATTCCTGCTTAAATATCCACAATCACCACAGTTACATTATCCATTCCGCCCCGTTCGACGGCTAAAGCCACCAATTGCTCAGCTAGTACCTTCGGCATGTCATTACCGGCTAAGACTTGCCCGATAGTATCTTCATCGACCATACCGGTTAAGCCGTCACTGCATAATAGAAACCTATCTCCAGGTTGGACTGGAAGAACCATCGTTTCAACTTCAATGTTTCCTTTCGTCCCTAACGCGCGGGTCAACATATTACGGTGGGGATGTTCCTTTGCTTCTATTTCCGTAAGCTCTCCCCGTTTGACTAACTCTGCCACTAATGAATGATCATCTGTCAACCGAATTAATTCACCTTTCGCGGTATACCGGTAAATACGACTATCTCCGATATGAGCCACAATGGCTTTATGAGGAAAAAGTACCAAAACAGCCACTGTCGTCCCCATCCCGGCTAACTCCGGATTTTTCTCCGCTTCAGCCAAAATCGCATTATTAGCTTCTAAAATCAGCTGTTTTAAACCTGCTTCATCGATCTGGGAGATATTGCCCGCCAAAATCGTTTCAACAGCAATCGAACTGGCAACTTCGCCTGCCCGATGGCCTCCCATGCCGTCGGCTACCACAAACAGATTATCTTTACAACCAAAGGAGTCTTCATTATGTTCCCGCACTTTACCAATGTCCGTTTTTGCTCCAAATATCATCTGCTCACTCCTTACAAGGCGTCCGATGTACAGAAAGAAACACGTTCCAACTGAATCACCGTATCTCCCAGCTGTATCAACTCTCCCGCAAATAGCTCCCGTTCACCGAAAACTTTTCCATCATTCACTTTGGTTCCATTGGTACTTCCAAGATCCTTGATATATAGTTGATCGCCACGTATGGTGATTAAAGCATGATAACGGGATACCTTGGGATCTTTCAAATATATATGATTATCGCTTTTACGTCCTATCTTCACCAACGGAGTCGTCGCGATATACTGTCGCCCGGCATCCAGACCAGATACCACTTTAAAAATCCATCCCTCTGTCATCCGTCGATTGGATGAATGAAGCGCACTAAATTTTTTGGTTTGATCTTCCCTATCCGCAGCGACTTCTCTCCGGGTAATATTCGGGTGGAGTTTCAATCTGCACAAGGTGTTTTCATTGTCCGGCGGGCACTCGCTCATCAAAGATTCTTGAAATGGCTTCAAACCATTAATAGGCTCTCTTTGGCCCCGCTGCAAGAATCGGGTGCGTGCCTTAATAAAGTGCAATAACCGAGACAGTCCCACCGTCATTCACCTCGAAACTTTCCTTGAAGTTGTCCGCAAGCAGCAGTGAGTGTGGTACCCCGTTCTTTACGGATCGTCGTTTCAATATGAGCCCGGTTTAATTCCGCAGCAAACCAATGGATTTGAGACGGAGTTGAACGGCGAAATGGCGACCCGGGAACCGGATTAAACGGAATTAAATTGACGTGACAGAGCATTCCCCGAAGCAGCCGAATGAGATTAGCCGCATCTTGAGGCCGGTCATTTATACCATCGATTAACGTATATTCAAAGGTAACACGACGGCCGGTCCGTTCAATATACTCCTGGCAAGCTTTGAGCAACGGAACGATCGGATATTTTTTATTTACCGGCATCAATCGGTTACGCAGATCATCATCAGCAGCATGCAGAGAAATGGCCAGATTAACTTGTAACTGTTCCTCGGTTAACTTTAACACACCTGGAATTATGCCGCAAGTCGAAATCGTAATCCGCCGAGCCCCCATCGACAGTCCCTTCGGATCATTGATAATTCGTATTGCCTTTATTAAGGCATCATAATTTAACAATGGTTCCCCCTGACCCATCGCCACCAAATTGGTAAGGGTTACCCCTTGGAATTTGCTAATTCGCAAAATCTGATCAATGATCTCTCCTGTAGTTAAATTGCGAGTTAACCCATTTTGACCAGTAGCACAGAAAAGACATCCCATCGGACAGCCAACCTGCGTCGAAAAACAGACCGTATGCCGATCATCATCGGGTAAATAAACACTTTCAACAGTAGAGCCGTCATCCAGTCCAAAGAGATATTTGACTGTACCATCCGGAGCCGCTTCCCGCTCAACCACGGTTAAACATCCGATGGATAATCCCGCCTTATCCAACTGGTTCCTAAGCTCCATCGGTAAATTGGTCATCTCATCCCAACTGAAAACATTTTTTTATAAATCCATCCGAAAATCTGTTGAGCCCGATAACCGGGGATCCTACGTTCAACCAAATAATCCGATAATTCCGTCAACGTTAAATCTTTAATATTCAATTTGAAACCATCCATTTCTGCTGTAAAAGTATTGAATCTTCCCCAATTTTATCCAGATTAACAATAAATCCCTATGAATAGGGATTTATTGTTGGGTGCTTTTATTTAACTTATTTTTGATTCTAACCGTAATTTATCCGCAACTTTAGCAATAAATGCAGCAGTTGTCGGGAATCGCCCTTTTTGACTGTCAACTCCAAAAAACTCCTCAATAAATTCGGAATTACCCCGTTCCCAGCCAATTTCAATGGTATGGCGAATCGCCGATTCAACACCACTGGGCGTCGAATTATATTTTTCAGCAATTCTCGGATAAAGGTTTTTGGTGATGTTACCAAGCACTTCAACCTCTTTGGTGGAGATGATAATGGCATCCCGTAAATAAGAGTAACCCCGAAAATGTGCCGGTATTCCCATTTCATGAAACAAACGGCTTACCTCAAGCTCCAACTCGGTCACTGATTTTTCCCGCGGACCATTGGAGTAGGAAGGACGCTCCTCTTGAATTCTCGACGAAGAAGGATGAGCTGCATTTCCGTTGGCGAACTGACGAATACGAGCAAACAGAGTTTTCGCATCAAAGGGCTTCACCATATAATAAGTGGCTCCGAGAGCGATTAAACGTTGGATCATTGAATCCTGTTCAAAGGCAGTCAACACAATGACCATCGGTTTCCTTTCCATTTCACCAATGCGCTCCATGACGCCAATACCGTCCAGATACGGCATGGTAATGTCTAAAATAAGAACATCCGGCTTGACCTGTTCCACCAATTGGGTCGCTTCTATCCCATCATAAGCGACTCCCACCAACTCCATATCTTCTTGAATTTCAATAAGTTCTGACAGTGTGGAACATAATTCTCGATTGTTATCGGCAATAGCAATTCGTATTTTAGACATTAATTTCCCTCCTTCACATAACTGACGGATTACTATTCGACAAGAGGGAATCAATTCCTTTTTTCGTAAATTCCGGCTTATAGATTGGAATCTCTTACTAAAGCCAGTCTTTAGCTGCTTGAAAATTTTTTACATTTTTTTCAAGCGACGTGTAACCTCTTCTTAAACAAACAAGCACTGGTCTCCATTAAAATAATATCCTTCCATTCTGGATCATGACGTTGTAATATTCCAACCTGTTTAAACCCATTCTTTTGATAACACCGAATCGCCCGCCGGTTAAAATGATAAACTCTCAAATAAATCCGGTTAAAGTTCTTTTCAATAAGCCATTGGTGTAAAATCAATTGCATTGCTTCGGTACCACATCCTTGGCCCCAATATTCCTTTTCGCCAATCCGGATTCGAACCTCCGCCTCATGTTTCTTCCAGCAGATATGATCCAATTCCAAATCACCGATTAGTTCACCATCCAGTGTTTCAATGGCAAAAATTTGATATGAGCGTCCTGGAACGTTCTCCTCATACCAACGTTGTAATTGAGTAAGGTCCCCCGGAAGATCACAATCCACAAAAAACTGCAATTCCTGATCACGATTCCATACAGCCATTTTGGCCAAATCTCTTTTTTCAAGCGGTCGAAGCCGTACCATCTTTCCTATCAGTTCCATGATGACCCCTCCAAATTGAAATAGTGTAATGTCTACGACGTTGAATCATTTGAGGGCTTTTACCTGATTGAAAAGATGATTCTCCTTAACAGTAACGATTCCCTTTAAGCAAATCTAACCATAGTGCCATTTTTCTGGGAATATAAATATTGAATTGGAAACATAAAACTGCACACAGAAAAAGCATATTTCATCCTTGACAATAATCCGGGCGCTGGTACGAAGTCATGGATACAGCTATAGGTAAGGAACGCATAATGCGTTCCTTGATTAACCCGGATCCCAAACCCTCGATTCAGATCTAGGACCCGGTATCCGGATTGTACTTTTCACTGTGTGCTATGTACTCATTCCGATGATGCTGTTCAACGCGGTTCCACCACCAGCCGGATAGCAGTCCGTGTCTCCCCGTCAATCATGATTTCTGTAAATGAAGGAACAAAAATCAAGTCGATCCCGGCCGGGGCCACAAACCCCCGGGCAATGGCAATCGCTTTCACCGCCTGATTAAGCGCTGCCGCACCCACCAATTGCATTTCCACTTTACCCCGTTCCCGGATAATACCGGCGATAGCTCCGGCTACAGCATTAGGATTGGATTGAGACGATACTTTAATAAGCTCCATCAAGACTCTCCGTAAAATCCAAGACTACTCCAACATCCGATGAATTCGCCGAATTGCGGTGGCTAACCCATACTCATTGGCTTCAATCACGACGCCATTCAGTTCGACCGGACCTCCGGCCAATTCAAAACGAACCGGACGTTTCGTCAAAAATTTCTCCAAAACGATCTCCGGCTTGATCCCGAGCACCGAATCCCTGGGCCCAGTCATGCCTACATCTGTAATATACCCGGTTCCTTGAGGCAAAATCCGGGCATCCGCCGTCGCAATATGGGTATGAGTCCCTAACACTGCAGTGACTTGCCCGTCCAAATGCCAGCCCATGGCCACCTTCTCCGAAGTTGCCTCAGCATGCATGTCCACCAGGATAATATGGGTCTTTTTCTTCAAGATGTTCACACACTGATCAGCCGTGCGAAATGGGCAGGCTAACGGATCCAGATACACTTGACCCATTAAATTGATAACGCCCACCAACATACCTGTTTGTGATTCAGCCAGATAATACCCAGACCCGGGAGTCCCTTCCGGATAATTTGCGGGTCTCACCACACAATCAACCTCTTCCAATACCCGATGAATATCCCGGTTGTCCCAGGTATGATTCCCCAATGTAATAACGTCTATGCCGGCATCCAAAAGTTCATGACAAACCTCTAGGGTAAGTCCAAAGCCTCCGGCAGCATTTTCACCGTTGGCTACGACAAAATCAATAGCTTCTTCGCGAATGATTTCTTTTAATAAAGTTTTCACGATCTTCCGTCCCGGACGGCCAACTATATCTCCGATAAACAATATATTCATATGGGCACCTCCAAAAAAATAAACCATCGCAGCATTCTCTCCCCGGACGTACGATTTAGGTTCAGGAATGCCGGGTATCTGCCGGTTTTTTTATCATCTTCCTGATACCCAAACTTAATACGCTATACCCACACAATCTGGGGAAAGCATCAAGCCATGATGGATTAAGGGAAGGGTAGCTTTGCTGAACAAAGCTACCCTCTAATTTTTGGATATTCGGCGTGGATGAACTTACTTTTGAACATTAGCCCGATTAAATATGAAAACCCGACCTTCTTCTCTAAACCCTATCAACCGTTTTTCCTGCTGGGAATCCTTGAGATCTTCCAACATATGTTCAATCATTTCTTCCTGCATCATGATGTCTTCTTCTTGCACAACATCCTCAGGATCCAACAGTAGCACACTTTCAAAGGTCTGCTTAACCAGGCTAATCATTAGTGTGATCTCTTCCTGACTTAATGAATCAATATCCCGGATAATCTCAAGAAAAGTCATACTGCTATCATGAGCCGTTTGGATCTCAAACCGTTCCAGCTCCCGTCCGTGAAGTTCGACGATAGACTCCACACTCATCAAAAGATTGTCTTTAAACTCTTCCAACTGTGCCTCGCCAATATTCGACGTAACCACAAACGAAAACTGTAAGGTCTTTTGGTCGGGATCGAAGCGAACTGAAGCAATCTCTGGATATCTAACCAGCAAAAATGCTATCAAACTCATGGAATTGGAGAAGGCTTCTCCTTCTTTCCAGAAGATTCCTTTCATGCTTCCTCCCCCTCTCCGGTAACTAAAGATACTATCATTGTATAACCCTAAACCCAAATTGGTGCGAAGCCTTTACTTTGCATAATCTACAGCACGGGTTTCACGAATAACCGTGACTTTAATTTGACCTGGATACTCCAATTCAGCTTCGATCCGTTTGGCAATTTCCCGAGCAATCCGGACGGAATTGACATCATCCACTTTATCCGGCTTAACCATAATCCGGATTTCACGACCGGCCTGAATAGCATAAGCTTTCTCGACACCATCAAAGGAATCGGCAATATTTTCAAGTTTCTCCAAACGCTTAATATACGTTTCCAACGTTTCGCGACGGGCACCCGGCCTGGCAGCCGAAACAGCGTCGGCAGCCTGCACCAAAACGGCTTCAATGGACATGGCTTCGACATCGCCGTGATGGGCCGCAATGGCATTCACAACCAGAGGACTCTCCCGATATTTTTTAGCCAGATCCGCGCCAATCGCTACGTGGGGACCTTCAACTTCATGGTTGACTGCTTTACCAATATCATGCAGTAAACCGGCACGTTTTGCCAACATTACATCAGCACCGAGTTCACTGGCCATCATGCCGCAAAGATGGGCAACTTCAATGGAGTGGTTCAAAACATTCTGACCATAACTGGTACGATATTTTAACCGTCCCAGCAATTTGATAAGCTCCGGATGTAAACCGTGAATCCCGGTTTCGAAGGTAGCACGTTCACCCTCTTCTTTAATAATAGTTTCGACCTCTTTTTGAGATTTCTCCACCATCTCTTCAATCCGCGCCGGATGAATCCGTCCATCGGATATCAATTTCTCCAATGCCAGCCGGGCAACTTCCCGACGAACCGGGTCAAATCCGGATAAAATAACAGCCTCCGGAGTATCATCGATAATCAAGTCAATTCCCGTTAAGGTTTCCAAAGCTCGGATATTGCGACCTTCCCGTCCGATAATTCTTCCTTTCATCTCATCGCTGGGGAGAGCCACCACCGAAACCGTTGCTTCCGCAACGTGATCGGCAGCACATCGTTGAATGGCCAACGAAATGATTTCCCGCGCTCTACGATCGGATTCTTCCTTGGCTTTGGCTTCAATTTCCCGAATTTTGATAGCAACTTCCTGTTGAATCTCTTCTTCAACATCTTTCAGCAACAGCGCCTTCGCTTCCTCACTGGTTAATCCGGAGATACGCTCGAGTTCACTGCGGTGGCGCTGGTGAATTTTTTGTAATTCGTTTTTAATCTTGTCGACTTCTGCTTCTTTTCTGGCTAAGGACTCTTCTTTCTTTTCTAAAACCTCATATTTCCGGTCTAATGATTCTTCCTTTTGAACAAGCCGTTTTTCCAGTCGTTGAATATCATTACGCCTTTCACGGACTTCCCGCTCCAGTTCGTTTTTTACTTTTAAAGCTTCTTCCTTGGCTTCTAACAAGGCCTCCCTTTTTAAGGATTCAACCTCTTTTTGGGCCTCGTCAATGATCTTCTTGGCAAGCTCCTTTGCAGACTGAATTTTGAGTTTTTCATAGATCATATATCCAAGGTATCCAATAATGATACCTATTCCTGCGTATAATAGTTGGACGATAGCAACCACCTCCCGTTTTTTCAAATTCAAATATTCAATAAAACATCATTAGCAGGAAGAATTTTCCAATTAGCTAGCTTTCAGACGGAAATAGAGATAATAAAAAAAATATACAAAACAAGCCGAGTTAGAACTCGGCTTATGTTCTGTCCTCACGAAATCATTGTAATCTTTTTTATATAGAGTGTCAAGTGTCGTCTAGCGGTCGAATGGTTCGGGTAAACAACGGCGAATGGCCTCTTCATCGAAACCGGTTCTTACTAAATAATTCCATTCTTGGATATCCGAACGCCTTCTCGAACTCCGCTTTCGAAGCAGCGAAATGATTACTTGAATTTCGTCTTCCAGAGGATAGTAATCCTTTATAATGTTTTCAATTAAATCAGCATCCAAACCCGAATTCGCCAATACCATCCGGATATAATTGCGACTCTTGAGTTTCGCCTTCAAACTCTCGACCCGGGCAATCCCATACTTGCAATCATCCAAATACCCCCAACTGCGTAAACGCTCCAGGCTTTGAATGATCTCCGATTCTTCGAAACCCGCTTTCAAAAGTCTCCGGCATAACTCGGCCCGGCTATAATCCTGTTTTGCCAATAACTTCAAAGCCGCATCCAACACCCGTTGCTCGGTCACTGATCATTAACCCTCTTTTTTACTGTCATTTTTTTCTTTAACAGCAGCTGTCTCATCCTGAAGTACCGTCAAACCCAAATCTTCCCGAACTTTCCGTTCAATCTCAGCAAGTATCGCCGGGTTTTTCTCCAAATATTCTTTTGCATTATCCCGACCCTGTCCGATCCGGATATCGCCATAAGAAAACCAGGCGCCGCTCTTATTGATGATATTCCGATCAACTGCCATATCTAAAATGCAACCAACCCGGGAAATACCCTGACCATAAATAATATCAAATTCCGCTTCTTTAAAAGGCGGTGCTACTTTGTTTTTTACGACTTTCACCCGGGTCCGGCTACCAATAACATCCGTTCCCTGCTTTAATGTTTCGATCTTCCGGACTTCCAATCGAACCGAAGAATAAAACTTCAATGCCCGTCCACCCGTGGTGGTTTCCGGATTGCCGAACATAACGCCAACCTTCTCCCGGATCTGATTGATAAAGATTGCGATAGTATTGGATTTGCTGATAACCGCAGTTAACTTACGCAAGGCTTGAGACATGAGTCGGGCTTGCAAACCGACATGAGAGTCACCCATCTCGCCCTCGATTTCAGCCTGAGGCGTTAACGCAGCAACCGAGTCAATGACGATCACATCTACAGCGCCGCTCCGTACCAAAGCTTCGGTAATTTCCAGCGCCTGTTCCCCGTTATCCGGCTGAGAAATAAGCAGATTATCGATGTCGACTCCCAATTTTTTAGCATACAGCGGATCCAAAGCATGCTCAGCGTCGATGAATGCTCCAATACCGCCCATCCGTTGTGCCTCAGCCACCATATGCAATGCCACCGTCGTCTTACCTGACGACTCTGGCCCATAAATTTCAATAATTCTTCCCCGGGGAACACCTCCAACTCCAAGGGCTAAATCCAACGAAAGAGCTCCGGTGGGGATCACTTCAATATTCAATTTGTCAGCAGCTTCTCCCAGTTTCATAATGGAACCTTTGCCAAATTGCTTCTCAATTTGGAGCAAGGCAACCTCTAACGCTTTTTCTTTATTAGACACGGTCATATCCTCCCATCAGCCAAACATATGTTCTATTTAGTATATCAAAGTATACACTTTCTGTCAATTGACTAACCATCTGGAAAATCAAAGTCAGCAATGGTCCGGTATACCGAACCACCCGGCTGCAAGCGGCTTTCGATCAATGAAAATGAAGCAACCGAAGTTTCGCTGTTAAAATGAGTTTTTTCCCCAGGGGCAAATACCGGCCGAACCCCACGTACCACACGGGCAATGGTTAAATGGGGCTGAAATCGTTGCCCGGAAGGTTCAAGCCCCCAGTCCATGCCAACCGACTGAACCATGGTCGCCAAATGTGTCAACTCTTTTGCCCCTTGTTTCACTCCGAGCCAAACCACCCGGGGTGAATAAGCATTGGGGAAAAAGCCAGTCTTTCCTAGCGTCAGCAAAAATGGACGACAGCTCATGGCAGCCCGTTTCAAATCCTCTTTTAATCCAGCCACCCGTTCATCAGCAACTTCTCCCAAAAATCTCAATGTAAAATGGAGATTTTCCGGAGAAACCCAGCGCAATCCGGTGCTTCCTGATGATGCGGACCGAATATACTCCTGAATTTCAGAAACCATTTCCCTACTTGGCCAAACTCCGATAAACAGGCGCACCAACCACTCCCCCTATCTGAGCATCTTCCAAAGCAACGTCAAAACCGCTTGAGCAGCCGCTTCTTTGTTTCCTGAACGATCATAAGGGAATATCCGATGCTCCACAACGGTTTTATCAGACAAAGCAACACTATAATAAACCAGCCCCACCGGCTTCATCTCGGTTCCGCCGTCCGGACCGGCAATTCCAGTTACTCCAATTCCAACATCAGCTCCAGTTATCAGCCGAACTCCTTCAGCCATGGCTCTGGCAGTCTCTTCACTCACTGCACCATACTCCTGAAGGATCGATTCCGGGACCTGAAGCAAGTCAGTTTTCAAACGATTGCTGTAACTAACCACTCCCCCTAGATAGTAAGCGGAACTTCCCGGAACAAGAGTCAACCGATGGCCGATTAAGCCTCCGGTGCAGGATTCGGCCGTGGCTAAAGTCCATCCTTTAGCTGTCAGTTGTCTACCGATAACCTCCTCTAAAGTCTCCTCATCGGTGCCGTAAATATATTCACCCAGACGCTCCTGGACGCGGTGATACATTTCATCGATCCGACGGTGGTTCTCAGCTTCCGAATTGCCCCGGGCAGTAATTCGTAATAAAACATCGCCTTTCCCAACATAAGGTGCAATGGTCGGATTGGTTTGATTCTGGATCAAATCCATTACCCGCTCTTCCATGGCTGACTCGCCGATTCCGATCATCCGAATCATCTTGGATGTCAATACTGGATGGCCGGTTTCGCTTAAAAGCCTCTTTAAAAACGGCCGGCCATGCTCCTCCCATAATCCGATCAATTCCCGGGGAACACCGGGAAAAGCAAACAGGTATTTGCCATTGCATTCAACAAATAAACCGGGAGCAGTCCCTAAGCGGTTAGACAACATCCGGGCCGATGCCGGAAACATAGCTTGTCGCCGGTTGCTTTCCGGAAGGGAGCGGCCAGTTTTCCGAAAATAAGAAAGGATCTCTTCCCAAGCCTCTTCCCGAAACTCCAGAGGCTCACCCAATAGTTCAGCAACGGCTTCCCGAGTCAAGTCATCCTGAGTCGGCCCCAGCCCGCCGGATAAAATAAGCACATCTGAACGATTCCAAGCCTGTCGCAACAGAGAGACGATTCGGTTCAAATTATCGCCCACTGTAGACTTGTGAAAAAGATTTATTCCGAGTTCAGCCAATTCCCGGGCCAAATAGGCAGAATTGGTATCCACCGTATGACCCAGTAGCAATTCGGTACCGATACAAATAATCTCTGCATTCATTAAGTTGCATCCCCCAGCCTGATTTCTTGGATCATTCGCTTTATAAAAAAGAATATCCTTTCACTTGAAGATCTTTTCATTGCGTAAAAATATCTTGAAAATTTTACAGTATTTAGTCGACAGATCATATTGACAAGGGGGGGTGCATCTGATATTATTACCTTGTTTTCAAAAACCTTAGGGAGCGTGAAACCGTTTTTTCAACTGAATATCACCTGATCTAACATATATCCCGAGGTGAGCCGCAGTGCATCATCGGGTAAAGGGAAATCAGGGTGCTTATGGGTCAAACGTTCTTCCTACCAGGAAAAAAGATTACTATCGAGAGGTGAGGGGAATGCAGGATTTTGATACTGTAGGTGCTCACGTTCTGGCAGACTTTTGGGGTTGCCAGTTCGAAAAGCTCGATGATGAAAAGTTACTCATGGATTATTTACGTCAGGCTGCAAAGAATGCTCAAATGACCGTTTTGGGTGAAGAATCCTACAAGTTTTCACCCCAAGGATTTACCGGATTACTCCTATTATCGGAAAGCCATATTTCCATCCACACCTATCCGGAGCATGGTTATGCGGCCATCGATGTGTTTACCTGTGGCGGCGGCAAAACTCAAAAAGCCATCGATTTCTTGAAGGAAGTTCTTCAACCTGATCGCGTCAACCAAATGGTGGTACGACGGGGTATACCGGCATCCGTAGAAACAACATTATCAGCATAAAATAACACCCGCAAGGGTGTTTTTTTATCGGCTTTTTTGAATGGTCTTCTCCCCCCTCGGCTATACTACTTCCGAGGTGACACCTACGTGCGAACGCTCTGGAAAGGCGCAATCAGTTTTGGTCTCGTGAATGTTCCGATTAAGCTTTATACCGCTACAGAACAAAAAACGATCCGATTTAACTATCTCCATGAAAAGTGCGGTACTCCCATCAAATACGAACGTCGTTGTCCACATTGCAATATTGAGGTACCTCAGGAAGAAATCGTCCGGGGTTACGAATATCAAAAAGGGCAATATGTAATTCTCAAAGATGAAGATTTTGAGAAAATTCCCGATGAGCGCAGCAAAACCATTGACATCATGGATTTTGTCGATCTGAACGAAATCGATCCGATCTATTTCGAAAAAAGCTACTACCTTGAACCTAGTCAAGGCGGAGAAAAGGCTTACGCTCTTTTAAAAAAAGCCATGCAGGATACGGGAAAAATCGCTGTCGCCCGAGTTACGATCCGTTCGAGAGAGACTCTGGTGGTACTCCGGGTTTATCAAAATGTTCTGGCAATGACAACCATCTTTTATCCTGATGAAATCCGATCCACAGCAGAACTCACTGGTCTACAGACAGAACCTAAACTTCATGAAAATGAAATCCAAATGGCAACCAATTTGATCCAAAACCTTTCCAGCCATTTTGACGCTTCCAAATATACTGACAAATATCGGGAATCGTTAATGGAGATTATTCAGGCAAAAATAGCCGGAGGTGAAATCACCCAGACTCCCCAACAGGAGACAGGCAAAATCATCGATCTCATGGAAGCGCTTCGCGCCAGTATCGCCGCCACCGAAAAGGCCAAAGAGCCCACTCCCAAAAAACGGACGAAACGCGCCCAAACCGGCTAACCGGATTATTGGTTGTCGTGCATCATGATCTCATCCAACAAAGGACTGCGGGGCAATAGATTGCGTACCGGATTCCGATACAAACTAACCGCAGATTGTTCATATGACTCCATCGTTTCTCCGGTACTATCCACCCAGTTCATTAGCCCCCAATCCAATTCCAACGGTAACTGACCCGGTAAGTTTTTCCGTTTCATCAGTACCCCTCTTTTTTCTTAATTTACTGTACATAGTTGACAGTGCATCGAGATTCCAGGCAACCCAGTACCTAGTACCATAAACCCTTTCCGTTATACCCATTTTCCTCCATTTTTTCGCGACAACACAGGCAAATCCTTCATAAATTTTCCGTTATTTTCCATGCAAAAGCGGCTATACAACAGCCTTTTAACGTATTTGGCCGAACTAAGCCAAAAAATGAATGGCTCCCGTCAATCTCCGGCAATTACCGAAAAAAGACATAAAAAAAGCAGGGTATCCTGCTTCTTGTCAGTTCAAGTTCTTAGTTCATAGTGCACAGATCACCGTTCATAGTACACAATCCTTTTTACTTATTAATTTATTAACCGTCCACTGTCCCAAATGTCAACTGAGATAAAGCTCCTGACTCCTCTCTTACTAAACCCAGCACCTAGTACCTAGTATTCAGTACCCATGGCTGTTCATTTTTCACTACTATCCAACCAAATCGTTACCGGTCCGTCATTGCATAATTCCACTTCCATATGGGCTTGAAATATGCCTTTCTCCACATGAACTCCGCGGTTCCGCAAGGCTATACAGAATTGCTCATACATTTCAACCGCTTTATCCGGAGGAGCAGCTTCACCGAAATAGGGACGCCTTCCCTTCCGACAGTCAGCATATAAGGTAAACTGAGAGACGGCTAGGATCGGAAGACCCCGATCTATCAATGATAAATTCAATTTTCCTGCTTCATCGGCAAAAATCCGTAAATGGACGATTTTTTCTGTCAGATAATTCAGATCTTCCAGGGTATCAGAATTTCCCACGCCAAGAAGGACCAACAACCCCTCGTCAATCCGGCCGACAATTTCACCGGACACCCGAACCCGGGCCCAACTAACCCGCTGAATCAATGCTCTCATTATCGCACCAACCGGCTGACCCGATAAACATCCTGGATCCCCTCGACCTTTTTGATCCGATTGCAAATATGCCGGATTTGCTCAGAATTGGCAATCTCCAAGGTCAAGTTGATATACGCCGTTCCTTTCTTATTTCTCGCTTTAGCAGCATTTAAATATAACTTCATTTCCGAAATGGCATTCATCACATCGGCCAGAAGATTCACCCGGTCTGAACCGACAATCTCGAAATCCACCGGATAGGTTCCTTGATAATCCTTGTCCCAGGCAACCTCGATCATTCGCTCCTGATCTTCGTTGACCAGATTGATACAGTCACTGCGGTGGATGGAAACCCCTTTTCCCCGGGTAATAAATCCGATAATTTCATCGCCGGGAACCGGATTACAACACTTCGAAAAGCGAACCAGCAAATTCTCGACGCCCTTAACCGTCACTCCGTAACTGGGTTTACGACTTTTCCGCTTATCTTCACTTTCCGTCCGAACCTGGACCGGCCGGACAGGCTCCTTTTCCCCGGCGATCTTTCCGATAAACATCGCCGGTGTAACTTTAAGGTCGCCGATAGCAGCTAACAAATCATCCGTATTATTAAAACCAAGCTTTTTTGCACCATCCAACAATACTTCCTGGCGCAGGTTTTCTTGGAGATCCATGCCCTGTTTACGGAGTTCCCGTTCTAAAAGATCCCGGCCGATCTGAATGTTTTCTTCCCGGTTTTGCTCCCGCAGCCACTGACGGATCCGGTTTTTAGCCTTAGACGTCTTCACAAACTGCAACCAGTCCCGGCTTGGCCCGGCTGATTGTTTGGAACTGATAATTTGAACAATATCCCCGTTTTTTAATTGGTAATCTAACGGGACCAAACGGCCGTTAACCTTAGCGCCGGTACACTGATGGCCTAACGCAGTATGGACACTATACGCAAAATCAACCGGTGTAGAACCGGCCGGCAAGTTCTTCACATCTCCCCGGGGGGTAAACACAAACACCTCATCCATAAAAAGGCCGATTCGCAGAGTTTCCATAAACTCTTCCGAATCTCTCATATCGCCTTGCAATTCAATAAGGTGCCGTAACCAAGCGATCTTTTCCCGAAGGTCCTTATCATTAGTGCCATTTTCTTTATAAATCCAGTGGGCTGCAATACCGTACTCCGCGATCCGATGCATCTCCCGCGTCCGAATTTGAACCTCAAAGGGTTCGCCCTCCGGACCGATCACCGTCGTATGCAAAGATTGATACATATTGGATTTGGGCATAGCCACATAATCTTTAAAACGCCCCGGAATCGGTTTCCAAAGGGTATGAACGATACCCAATACCTCATAGCAATCCTGAACCGTATCCACAATGACCCGGATTCCCAACAGATCATAGATCTCTCCAAAGGTCTTGCCCTGATTATGCATCTTGTGATAAATACTATAAAAATGTTTGGGACGTCCCTGGATTTCTGCATGAATGTTGGTCTCTTTCAAAGCATTGGCTAAAGCCTCTTCCACGGAACGGACAAAACCTTCCCGCTCCTGACGTTTTTGGCCAACCTTCTGAACCAAGTCATAGTAGGCTTCCGGATCCAGATAACGTAGAGCTAAATCCTCCAGCTCCCATTTGATTTTCCACATTCCAAGCCGATGGGTCAACGGAGCATAAATCTCCAAGGTTTCTTTGGCTATCTTTTTTTGCCGTTCTTCCGGCAAAGCTTTTAACGTCCGCATATTGTGAAGCCGATCAGCCAGCTTGATGATAATCACCCGGAGATCTTGCGTCATTGCCAAGAACATTTTTCGCAAGTTTTCCATCTGTTGCTCTTGCTGGGTTTGAAAGTTCAAACGGGTCAATTTGGTCACCCCGTCAACCAGCATGGCAACATCCGGACCAAACCGATGTTTAATTTCTTCCAGATCAATCGCAGTATCTTCCACCACATCGTGCAATAAGGCAGCCACCACCGATGTAGTGTCCATGCCCAAATCATACACAATGACCGCCACTTCCAACGGATGCTGAATAAAATCCTCACCGGAATCTCGTTTTTGCCCCCGGTGTGCCTCGGCCGCAAACTCATAAGCAGCCCGGATCTGCCCTCCGTCAAAGTCGGGTTTCGTTGACTTTATTTTATCCAACAGTTCATCAATGGTCATCAACTCACCTGCTTTATCTGTTCGCCTGCAACGCGTAGATCTTTCAAATTCAACTGTACTGAAGACATTCCGTTCCAGACATTTTCCTCTAAAGAAAAAGCCACATCCACCTCTTGGGCAACTGCCAATTGTTCATAAATGGCACCCAAGTTAAAACCGATACCTTCCCGGATAATCCGTGAATCGGAGACTTTAACCTTCAGATGCCTGCCATTCTCCCCGACACTGCGATAATCCACCAAACTGATGGACTTGCAGCCCAAGACAGGCGTAGGATTGCTGGGCCCGCACGGCGCCAACCGGGTTAACTCCCGAGCCAAATCCAACGTGGCATGGCTCAAATCGATCACACTCTCTATTTTCAAAACCGGCTGCAAATCCGCCGGCGTCAGACGACATTTAGCCAGCTCCAAAAAAGCCTTTTGAAAACTGGGAAGCATCTCGCGTTTTACAGACAATCCGGCTGCAAACTCATGTCCTCCAAAACGGATCAGATATTCACTGCAGCTTTCAATGGCATCGAACAGATTAAAACCATCTATACTACGGCCGGATCCTCTGCCTTCATCGCCATCCATTCCAATCAGAATCACCGGCTTATGGTAAAGGTCGACCAGCTTGGACGCAACGATCCCGATCACCCCCAGATGCCAGCCTTCACCGGCCAAAACCAGGGCATGCTCGGATTTCCAGTCCGGATTAGCTTCGATCTGGGCCTGGGCTTCTTCCAGGACCGCCATTTCAATCTCCTGCCGGTTTGTATTTTCTTTTTCCAAACTACGGGCATAATCCAAGGCATGAAGAGGATCCTTGCTTAAAAAAAGCTTCACTCCAATACTGGAGTTTCCCATGCGCCCCGCGGCATTGATCCGCGGCGCCAGAATATATCCGATATGTCCGGAATTGATTTCGCGTCCCCGTAAGCCAGCCACTTCAATGAGGGCCCGTAGTCCTATATTATTCGTTTGATTCAGCTGTTCCAAACCGTATTTCACCAATACCCGGTTCTCGTCCAACAATGGTACAATATCCGCTACTGTTCCGAAAGCAACCAAATCCAAATTAGCAAATAAATCGTTTTGAATCTCGGGAAGCTGATTACTTAAGCCTTGCAACACCTTAAAGGCGACACCGACTCCCGCCAACTGTGTGAAGGGATAGCCCGAATCCGAAATTTTTGGATCAATAATGGCATAAGCATCCGGTAAAATACCTTGAGGTTCATGATGATCCGTGATAATCAAATCAATCCCTTTTTCTTTCAAAAAAGCCGCTTCATCCCGTGCACTGATACCGCAATCTACGGTAATAACCAACGAAACCCCTTTGGCAATTGCTTTTTCCAATGAAGTCAGATGTAAGCCATAACCCTCTTCCAATCGTTTCGGAATATAATATAATAGTCGTCCCGGAAAATATTTGTTCAAAATCCGTATCATCAGCGAAGTAGAAGTTATCCCGTCCACATCATAGTCTCCATATATCAAAACGGTTTCTTCATTGGCAATGGCTTGCCGGATTCGGGAAACCGCTTTTTTCATGTCTGGGAGCAAATAAGGGTCATAAAGTTGATTGAGGGCGGGGGTTAAAAACCGTTCCGCCTGCAAAACATCGGTAATTCCACGGTTTATTAGCAATTGGGCAATTAAAGGAGAAACACCTAAATGATCTGCTAATTGCCTGGCATTATCACTGATTTCACTTGCAACTTTCCATATTTTTTTAACCATCATTAATCCCATCGCCGTTATTTTTGTAAATTATTTTAAAACGTCTTTATTTATTTCGGCAATAGCCGGTTTTCTTCCTGCAAATCCCTTCAAAAGCCGCACTTCCCTACGATATTAACAAATCTCCGCCGAGCAACAGTTCATAAATTGCTCCGGCCCCCGGTTCAGTCTTTTACAAAATCTTAATCTACTATTTTTCCCGTTTTGAACAGGAATGTTTACCGTAAACTTGCCGAATACGGCTAAAGCTTTGTTGACAAACGAACGATATTTTCGATATACTCCAACAAGTATAAAACAATAAGTTTTTAATAACATCCTAATCTTCAGAATAATAATTTAAAATCTGAAGAAAACGGAGGTTTAGCCATGAATTTTTTAAAATTACCGTTTAACTCCGAAAAAAAGATTCTCATTCTTTTTGTACTGATTTCTATCATCATTTTAGCCAATTTTTACTTTTTGTTTCAATCAAATAAACCGACTGAGCTTCACCAACCTGAGCCCGATCTGACGGCGAAGAAAGTATCTATGATTATGCAAATGTACGGCTGCGACAACCCGGAGATTTTTCAAGCTATTATGCAAACCTTCGATCCGGTATTAATCGCAACCGTTATTGCCATTGAAAGTGAATTTCGAATCGATGCCGTCAGTCCGTCGGGTGCCCGGGGACTGATGCAATTAACCCCCGAGAAGCTGGATGACTGGAAAAATGTATCCAAAAACATTCAAGTCGGCGCTTCCTACCTCAAAGAACAACTGGACCGCTTTGGCGACCTGGATCTGGCTATGGCCGCTTACAATGCGGGTCCTACCACTGTTGCCCGCTATCGTGGTATCCCCCCCTATAAAGAAACCATTCAGTATGTCAAAAAAGCCAAACTTGTTGCATTAACCCTCGAAAAACTCCTTTCCCAAATGGAACCCGAGTCAGTAGAGCCCGAACCGAAAGCATAATGCCATAATCCCAACCATCGACTGGTGCATTATACTTAGTGCAGCAAAAGAAAGAACCAGTCCTTTAGCATGAACTAACGAACTGGTTAAGGTTAATTTTCGTAACAAATTTAGGGAGTAATTTCAGCTACTGAGTTCATCACTTTATTGGGTCGGTAGGGCGACTTTCCAATCATCTCCCGGCTGGTTACACCGCTGAGTACTAAAATGGTTTCCAAACCTGATTCCAAGCCCACTTTCATATCGGTATTCATATTGTCACCAACCATGACCGCATTTTCCGAATGTTCACCTAGATACCGGAGAGCCAGCCGCATGATTAGAGGGTTGGGTTTGCCGACATAATACGGAGTGTATCCAGTCGCCTTCTCTAAGAGCGAAGCCACTGCACCGCATCCAGGGATGATTCCCGATTCTGCCGGACCGGCCGGATCCGGATTGGTCGCGATAAACGGCACGCCGGCAGAGATTAATTGAGTAGCCCGAATGATTCGATCATACGATAAAGAATCGGTTTCACCGAGAATCACATAATCGGGATTGTAATCCGACAGCGTATATCCCACTTCCGTTAAGGCCTGGTATAATCCGGTACCTCCCAAAACAAAGGCAGAACCGTTCGGCTTTTGCGATTGGACAAAAGAAGCCGTAGCCATGGCACTACTGTATAAATTCTTAGAATCCACCATAATCCCGATACTGTTTAAACGATGCTGCAAATCACTGGGTGTATACCGGGAGTTGTTCGTTAAAATTAAAAATTTGTGTCCGCCGTCTTTCAAGCGTTGAATGAAGTCCCCGGCTCCAGGAATCGGCCGTTCCCCGTGAACCAAAACGCCATCCATATCAATAATATACGTCTTTTTTGTTTCCTGACGGGATTGAATTTTCTCTTCACCCATGTTTTATTCCTCCATTTACCGATAATAATCAAACATTCCACCGAAATTGATCCCGCCAATTTCAGCGTCGCGGTATAACTCCGATAACCGGCGAATGCCTTCTTGCAGGTGATGGGACTGAACCCCATGTTTTATCGACAAAGACGCTTCGATAAATGCCGCTAAATGGTCGCAAGCCTGCACCAACTGGCCATCGATCACGTCAAATTGATCCTCATTATAATAACGGTTCAGTTCATCGCAGGATATGCCTTTCACCGTCTTTCCATCGATCTTCACCTTGTTTTCAAATTCATCCTCGATAAAATAACGGATGGACTCATGCCATGAAGACGGAAGCAATGGTAATAACCGCTCTTCAATTTGGAGTTCCTCATATTCTTTGATCAATTCCTGAAGCCCTTCAATGGAACTTTTGACTGGTGAAACAATATCTCGGGTCAACACCTCCGGCAAATCATGAAACAAAGCGGCAAAATAGTTGTTGACCACCCGTTTGCGGCATGCACGGATCTCCATCGAACACAGATAGACGAGCATCGCTACAATGAGCATATGTCCCAGGACAGACGTTTTTGGCAAACGAGGT
The DNA here is from genome assembly GCA_029776205.1 of Bacillota bacterium. Taxonomy (GTDB): domain Bacteria; phylum Bacillota; class UBA4882; order UBA8346; family UBA8346; genus JAKOSX01. Next base: position 215,895 of record JAKOTQ010000096.1, read on the forward strand.
GACTGGGCCCAACGCTGCTGAAAACGAAGTTGCCCGCACAGATCAACGAAACCAAAGGATTTTTTCCCGAGGGCAATCTTTTGAACACCCACCAAATCACAATAATCCTCCAGTTCATTTTCAATATCGGCTTTGGTTTTTTCAATACCATATATAAACGGATTCATCGCATAAATGATTCGAAATTCCCAACTTGTGGCCAAGTAGTGGGCAGCCCGTAAGATTCGCTTTTCCAACCGGTATTTTCCAGGATCTTCGCCAAGGAAATATTCGCAAAACTTTCCGATAAAATCCCCTTTCAAATCCGCAATATCCGGTTCCAGGACTTTAAGCACCCATTGATTAAGTTCCCGCCCCTTTTTTTGCATCATCTTATGAAATACCGGCGGTTTGATATCGGTCAAAATTACCCGCTGTAAAAATTCAAAAAGGCCGCCTTCAATCAATGCATTCCAATCAATGGCAGCCCCTCGTTCCGACTCTTCAAACCGGGCCAGCACATAAGCAATGACCATCTTGTGGGCTTGTTTATCCAATTCGGTGAGCTCCACCGGCCGGACATGATCATTCCACCGTTGAATGCTGGCAGCTTCATAAAAACGGTCAATAATCCCCTTTCGAATCATGCTTTCACCTTCCACTCACCATGGGTTCACATTCTTGCATAAGTTTCTCTTTCAAACCCGTTAAATCCTTCTCTATCCATTAAGACTTAGGAAACATCCGGTTAACTCCAGGTTATAAATTGCAAACAACTCTTTAAGATATAAAAGAAAAAGGCCGTAAACGGCCTTTCGTTCAATTTATCGGCTAGCGAATTAAAAAATAGGCTAAAATGAAGCCGCCTAATGCCATCCGATAATAAGCAAACGGTTTAAAACTGTGTTTTCGAATAAAATTCATAAACCCGGCAATGACCACCCAAGCCACCAGGAAAGAGACGATGAAGCCAATAGCAAGTGTCATTAACTCAACGGAGGTTAATTCAGCTCCGCTTTTCATCAGTGCATACACCGACGCCCCTAGCATTGTCGGTATTGCCAAAAAAAACGAAAATTCCGCCGCCACCGTCCGGGAAGCTCCAAGCAACATCGCACCGATAATGGTCGCAGCCGAACGAGACGTCCCCGGGATCATTGCCAAACATTGGATTATCCCGATCATGAACGCCGTTGAATAGCTTAACGCTTCCAACGTTCGAATCCGTCCTCCATTATTCCGGCTTTCTAAATACAAAAGGAAAATCCCGCCGAATAATAAAGCCATAGAAACAACCAGCGGATTGAAGAGATATTCTTCAATAACATCACCAAACAGCCCTCCTAAAATACCAGCCGGTATGATCGCCACTACCGTCTTTTTCCACAAGTTAATGATGTTTTGGCGTTCTGTTTTTGTAAGATTATCTCCCCACGGATTGAGTTTACTTCGGAAATAAACGATCACCGAAAGAATGGCTCCCAGCTGAATGACGATGTTAAACATATTTGTAAACGGGCTGTCAAAAGCGATCCACTGATTGATCAAGATCAAATGACCAGTAGAAGAAATAGGCAAAAACTCGGTTAACCCCTCAACAACGCCTAAAATCACTGCTTTAATAAACTGGTGCACGATGTCTCTCCTTAGTCATTAAACTCATTGTTGGTATTTATATGCCAATGAACCTCAAATTATGTTCGCTTTGAATCAGAGCCCAACCCTTTCTATTTTCATACTTTCTCCATCTTTTGTCTACTACTTTTTTACATTCTGTCCACTCCCGTTCCATTGCTATTCCAGAGTGTCCAAGCTATAATAAGATTGATTACAAATCGGAGGTATCGTTATGCGTATCAAAAGATTTTGGGAGACTATTCTCCCCTTTTTACTGGTAGGATGGGGCGTTATTGCCTTTTTCACCAAGCCAGGATGGCTCATTTTTATCGCTGGATGTTTGCTGTGGATCATCCTATTACGCCTGACAGCGCCTGGCCTTTTCTGGACAATTCTCGCCTTCATCAACAATCATCCGGATCAAGCACTAACTCGTCTCCGAAAAGCCGTCCAATATCAACCGGCCATGATTTACCCCTATTTCACCCTGGGTATCATGAACGCCAAGCAAAAAAATTGGGAGGAAGCAATTCCTCTCTTGGAAAAGACAGTTTCCATGGCATCCGGACGCAATCAAATTTACTACCAAACAGTCTTAGCGGAGGCTTATCGGGAGAGCGGTGCCGCTGATAAAGCGTTAGCCATCTTAACTCAATTATTGGAATCCGGTTTGGAATCTTTCAAAATCTATACCGATCTGGCCATCACCAACCTACGGCTCGAAAACTTCGCTGACGCCTTGTTCTTCGCAGAAAAAGCACGGGCCTTGGAGCCTACTTCTGTCCAACCGGTATTAATCATGGGAAAAGCTCACTTTGGGGTGAAAGAATTTCAAAAAGCCAAAGAAGATTATGAATGGGCTATCGCCCGAATTAAATACCCGACCGAATCCTACTATTGGCTGGGCCGCGCCGAATTGGAACTTGGCCATAAAACCGAAGGAATTCAGTATTTGCAAAAAGCGGTGGAACGAATCTCTGAAGATCCCCTGCTTTCCGATGTAACGCTCGAGGAAGCCCAATACTGGCTTGAAAAAGCTTTAGAATCGTAACGATTGTAGGATCCGAAAATAACCATCGGCTTGAGCAAAAGTTTTTAACTTCGATTACTGTCATAAGTTGGTCAAGGCCGTTATTCCATTTAAAAGTGAATATCATACAGAATTAACTCAATCGGGAAGTGATATAATGCATCTAAGAACAGCTGTTAATCTCGGTAACCTGCTATTATCTTTATCCGAAATCACCGATAGTACTCCGGCCATCGCCCAACATCAATTAAGAACAGCATTTATCGCATTAGAAATATCAAAAGTCGCTGGTGTCGACCGTTCCCTTACCGAAGATATTTTCGCTGCTTCGTTACTTCATGATATCGGTGCCCTTACGGTCGAGGAAAAAATCGCCCTCCATCAGTCGGAAGACGTTGATTCTAACCCGCATTGTATTCGTGGTTCCTTACTTTTGGGGAAAACCTCCTGGTTTTCATCGATTGCCCCGATCGTCCGTTTTCATCATACCCCATGGAACGAATGGCATCAGCCGATCACCAGTCCTATGGTCTTTGCCTCTCAAGTTATTTACTTGGCGGACTTTGTGGAACGGCTGATCGATCGCAATCAATATATCCTTTACCAACATCAATCTATCATCGATCAAGTATCCGCAATGAGAAATATCTCCGTCCATCAAGAAATTATCGATGCTTTCCTCGAGGTTTCACGCTACGAAGAATTTTGGTTGGATCTTGATTCTTCCCGGTTATACTCGTCACTATTTTATGAAGGGCCTTATCGACACATTGAAATCGATATACAAGGCGTTTCAGAAATCGCCAAATTGTTCAGGGACATTATCGATTTTAAATCCAGTTTTACCGCTACCCATACAGCCGGTGTTGCGGCCTGCGCCGCAAAAATGGGAGCCTTTTTTGGTTTCACTCCTTTAGAAGTCACTATGCTTGAGATCGCCGGCAATCTTCATGATATCGGAAAACTGATCATTCCCAATGCAATTTTGGAAAAACCGGGAAAACTAACTGAAAATGAATACGCCCTTATCAAAAGCCATACCTATTACACCTATCACACAATCCATAACATTAAGGGTTTGGAACAAATTGCCCATTGGGCAGCCATGCACCATGAAAGGCTTGATGGTTCCGGGTATCCCTTCCATTACAACAGCAGCCAATTGGACATTGGAGCCCGCATCATGGCAGTCGCCGATATTTTCACGGCGCTATCCGAAGATCGGCCTTACCGTAAAGGAATGCCCCAAAACGAAATCTATCAATTACTGAACAGCCAGGTTCGTCAAAACTATATCGATGGAAAAATCGTCGCTCTCCTTTTCGATCATTATGACGAAATCAACACCTATGTCCGGGAAAATCAGGAACAAGCCCGCCAATTTTATGAGCGTCGTTTTAAAACCATTAATTTCTGCCATACAGCTTAAGGCTCATACCTTTCCATCATAAAGCAAAAGCGGTTTTAGTCGATTACTAAAACCGCTTTCTTCTTTAGCACTGATTTATCACTGACTCAAGAGAATCAACGGGACACAGCTTGTTGTTTACGCTTGCTTTCCTGCCATTCTTTAAAAACGGTCCAAATGGGGCTGGCCACAAAGATCGAAGAGTAGGTTCCAGCCACCAAACCAACGATCAACGCAAAACAAAATTCTTGAACGCTCGGAACCATCAAAAACAGAACACAAACAGCCAAGATGGTCGTTAAGCCGGTATTTAACGAACGGCGGAACGTTTGCAAAATACTATCGTTTGCCAACTCTGAGAAAGAAATATCTTTCGACTTAAACTGCTGATTTTCCCGGATCCGGTCGAAAACCACGATGGTATCATTGATGGAATAACCGACGATGGTTAACAGGGCACCGATAATCGTAGCATTGAATTCCTGTCCAAACAAGGCGAACATTCCTAGCACCACGACAGAGTCATGAATCAAAGCGATAATCGAGGCGATACCGGATGCCAGTTCAAACCGGAACCAGATATAAATCAGCATCAACAGTGAAGCAATAGCAACAGCCGTTACCGCGTTTCTTACCAGCTCCTGTCCAATCAGCGGATCCACGCGGGTAATGTCAATATGCTCAGAAGTTTTCCCAAAGGCATCTTCTAATGCTTTAACGACAATATCCTGTTCCGTATCATTTAAAAAACTGGTATAAACAATAACCTGGTATTTCCGTTCTCCCTTGGAATCGTAAAACTCATTGGGCTGAGGCGGATTGTACTTGAAATTAGGAAGATCAATCTTATCCAACACAACAGCCACTTCATCTGAGGAGACCGGCCGGGATACGGGAAAATAAATCTTAGTTCCACCGGTAAAATCGATTCCCAAATTTATCGACGGTCCCGGTTTGGTTCCCCAGTTGTTATATGGGTTCACAAACAAGAACGTAACACTTAAAACCATCGTTATAATAAAGATACCAATAAAAAACCATCGGTATTTGAGAATATTCATACCTGTTCTACCTCCTTGCCCCCGAAATGTTTAAGGTAACGGTCAGGGTCATGGTCTACACGCCATTCGATAAACACCCGGGTTACAAAGATGGCGGTAAACATACTGATGATAACGCCCAATCCCAAGGTAACAGCAAAACCTTTTACCGGTCCGGTACCATAGAACAGCAATACGAAAGCAGAAATCAGCGTAGTCAGGTTCGAGTCCAGAATCGTGGTGAACGCCCGATGGAAACCGCCTTGGATCGCAGCCCGAACCCGTTTACCATTCCGGATTTCATCCTTAATCCGTTCAAAAATGATGATATTGGCATCGACCGCCATTCCAAGCGAGAGGATAAACCCAGCTACACCCGGTAAAGTTAAAACTCCCCGGAATAAAGCCATCACGCCCAAAACCATAATTCCGTAAAGAATTAAAGCAAAATCAGCCATCAAACCCGGCATACCGTAGAAAACCAGCATGAACAGGATGACCATGGCCAAACTGATAATACCTGCCACGATACTTTGATGAACGATCTCTTTCCCCAAGGTTGGTGCAACTTGTGTCGACTGAACCACTCTTACAGAAATCGGAAGAGCACCGGATTTCATCAAAATGGCATAATTTTCAGCCTCAGCCTTTGTCCGTCCGCCAAGAGAGATATACCCTTGTCCACCCGTAATCGGCTGTTTAATCAAAGGTTCCATCAGCTTCTCTTCATCCAGATAAATAGCCATGGTTTTATTCACATTTTCGCTGGTAATTTTAGCGAATTGTCTGGCGCCTTTACCTTTAAACTCAAAATTAATGACATATCCTTCGCCCTGCTGTAAACTGACATAAACCTCTTTCAAGTCAGTTCCGTCAAGCACGATCTGATTGTTGATCCGGAACGTTAAACGGCCGGTGGCAGCAATCAGTTCCCGAGCTTCTTCCAGATTACGGATGCCAGGAAGCTGCACATTAATACGGCCTTTTCCGTCTAGCCGCACATCGGCTTCAGCCATACCAGCAGAGACCTCATCGATCCGGTGGCTGATGATCGTCATCGACCGTTCCAAAGCATCCTCCGGGAAATCACCGGCATCTTGTAATACAGTCAGTTCCACCACATTACCCTTAACTTTCCGGATAAGATTCAAGTTTTTAATCTCCCCTGAAACGTTCAATTGATATCTCTGGGGAAATACTCCGGCATTGACAGCCCGTTCCGCCTCTTCGGTGCTGGCAAACGTAAATTTCAAACCGTCATACCGATCGCCGTCCAAAGTACCCAGCGGACTAACCTCCGGTTGAGTAATATTGGCCTCTTTCGCCTTTGCACTCAGCAAATCGCCGAGTTTATAAATATTGGCCGAACTAATCCGATAATCCGGAGCAAGTAAGAGTTCAATTCCACCTTTGAGGTCCAAACCCAAACGAATCGGCGATATATAGAGCATTATCGCAAATAAGGCTACTACCAGGAAGATCACCAAGGACTTCCAACGCAAATCATGCCTCAATTTGATTTCCTCCTTTAAACTAAAAATTCAATTCCCAGAGTTCGGTTCAACCAGCTGTCTTCTTCAGAACTGCAACGCGCTAACTGATAATAGATAAAAAATAGTAAAAGGACGGCAGCCGTAAAATACATCTGACGAGAATAAGGCCGAATATTAGTCATTTTAGGCGCTTTCTGCCAGACATAGACAGCAGTCCGTAATAACATCACCTGATAATCTACAGGATAAAGGCCGCTGGCCATATACATGGCTTCAGTCGGAGCCTGTCCCGAAACATTGGCATCTCCAAAAAAGTTGATCATCCGGATCGGGGCATAATAAGGCACATCGTGCGTTAACGGTAACGCTCCGATTTCATTGGATATCTCAAACGGAACGATAACCAAAACGCAGATGATCAATAATACCAAATAAACCCTATCCATATTCCCGTAAAACTTCCCCACACCAGTCCTCACTATGCCTGTCCTAATCCAAATCACTTTTTACTTTTATTTTTATTGAGCGCAGCCCGAGTTTGCCGCATCTCTTTGGCTTTACTTTCAACGATCCTCTCGGCTTTATAGGCTCCCATCGCAAACAACCCCAAAATCACAATGACAACAGCAACTGTTACAATTTTAAATGTCGTAAACATTGATCGTCCTCCCCCACATTTTGCAGTAATGAAAAAACTCCGCCAACTCATCCCAAAACAAGAGCTATGCGGATATAACATTGAACAAACACTTTTCCTTCAACAATACCGATAAAAGACTTTTTCATTATAGCCTTTTAAAAATTTCTTGTCAATTCTTAGGAACATCCTGCACATCGCTGTTATTCCTATTTTTGTTAAATCACGGAACGATATACGTTTTATGTATCGAACATTTATAAAGAAAGAGAGTTTGCACTCTCTCATTTTTTAACCCGCGCAATAGCGCTTTTGCTGAATTTAATCTCGACTTTATCCGCCACCCGCAGTTTAACGTCTTCATCGTCAAACTCCACGATTTCTCCATGGATTCCGCCGATTGTGACAATTTTATCTCCTTTTTTCAAACTGGCGAGCATTTCATTTCGTTGTTTTTGCTGTTTCTTTTGAGGCACATACACCAGAAACCAAAATACCACCAGAAGAATGATCATTGGAAGAAACCCAATAATACCTCCGGCAACTGTTTCCGCACCCGATTGCGTTGCAGTTGCGGATAGAATCCATCCGGTCATTCATTCACCCCCTTTAATTCGTTCTACAACATTCGACAAAACAGGGAGATTTCCCTTTATTGCCCGTTATATTTACGAAAAAATTCCTCCTTACGTTCGGCGAAAGTATCGGTTCGCAAACCTTCCCGAATTTCCGCCATCACATGATGGAGAAAATATAAATTGTGATAGGTCACCAAATGAGCCCCAAGTATTTCTCCGGCTTTAAACAGGTGTCGCAAATAGGCCCGGGTATAGGATTGACAAACATGGCAGGAACACTCCGGATCCAGCGGAATCATCTCCCTGGCATGCCGCGCATCCCGGATAATCACCCGTCCCCGGGAAGTCAACGCTGTCCCATTCCGGGCAATCCGGGTAGGGAAAACGCAGTCAAACATATCGATCCCCCGTTCCACCCCTTCCCAAAGGGTATCCGGAGAGCCGACTCCCATCAAATAACGGGGTTTTTCAGCAGGCAACTCCGGAACGGTATAATCCAACACCTCATACATGACGGGTTTCGGTTCGCCTACGCTTAATCCCCCGATGGCATAACCGGGGAAATCCAAAGCCACCAAACTGCGGGCGCTTTCCAAACGCAAATCCCGATAGGTTACGCCTTGGACGATGCCAAATAAGACTTGATAGGGATGGGAATGTGCTTTCAAACAGCGTTCGGCCCATCGGGTAGTTCGTTCCATAGCTTCACGGGCCGTCTGATAATCAGCAACATGGGGCAAGCAGACATCAAAAACCATGGCAATGTCAGACCCCAAGGCCATCTCGATCTCCATCACCTTCTCCGGAGTGAACATATGGGCTGAACCGTCGATATGAGATTTGAAACGAACGCCCTCTTCGGTTATTTTATTTAATTTAGCGAGACTGAATACTTGAAATCCTCCGCTGTCCGTTAAAATGGAACCGCTCCAGTTGGCAAAACCATGCAGACCGCCTGCCTCCGCCACAATATCTTCTCCGGGACGCAGATAAAGATGATAGGTATTCCCCAGGATGATCTTAAATCCGATCTCATGCAAATCCCGGACTGTCATGGCTTTTACAGTGCCTTGAGTCCCTACCGGCATAAATACCGGTGTTTCAATTTGGCTATGGGTAGTTGTCAGCACTCCCAAGCGCCCTTTATTTTCATTGGAATACTTCAAAACTTCAAATCCGAAAGACATACCATTGCTCCTTCTGTATTGAATCATAGATGGGTCACAGTGCAATATGGGTAGGAAACAGGAACCAGGAGAATGTTTCGGGTCTTGAGTCTTCTCCTTTACCCTTCACACATTACTGTCATCTATCAACTATTATGCACTTCTGACTCTTGTCTATCTGTTCCCTCTCAAGACCAAGTACCCAGTGTTTAGAGCCTCGTACCCATTTTCCATCTTATATTCCATAATTCTGTCTTTTATAAACTCCCGACTCCTGTCTACTGACTCCTATCAGATTCAGTACCTTACTTATAAGATCAACATCGCATCGCCAAAGCTGAAAAAGCGGTAACCGGAAGCGATGGCCCGTTGGTATTGCTCCATGATAAAGTCTTTTCCTGCAAAAGCTGATACCAGCATCAACAGCGAGGATTTGGGTAAATGAAAGTTCGTAATTAAGCCGTCAATCACTTTAAAATGATATCCAGGATAAATAAAGATAGAAGTTTCCCCGGCTCCCGGCTGTAGCTGGCCGTCAGGAGAAGATTGCGACTCCAGCACCCGCACAGTAGTCGTTCCAACCGCAATTACCCGGCCTCCCCGGGCCTTGGTTTCTCTCACTGCTTCAACCAGTTCCTCCGACAACATAAACCATTCGGAATGCATCCGGTGATCTTCCACCCGATCCACTTGGACCGGCCGGAAGGTGCCCAAACCGACGTGAAGCGTTAAAAAACCGGTCTGGACCCCTTTGGATTTAAGTCGCTCCAACAACTCCGGAGTAAAATGCAAACCGGCAGTTGGCGCTGCCACCGAGCCTTCATGCTTGGAATACACCGTTTGATACCGTTCCGGTTGATCCAAACGGGAGGTAATATAAGGAGGCAACGGCGTTTCGCCGTTTTGAAGCAGCCAGGTATGAAAATTAATCTCCGGATCAAACTGAATGATCCGGTTTCCGTCTTCCTGTACCGCAACAACTTCAGCAGACATCCCATGTTCAAAAACCAACCGTATGCCAGCCCGGGCCCGTTTGCCCGGACGTACTAAGCACTCCCAACGACTTGGTCCTTGCTCTCTTAATAAAAAAACTTCAATCTTCGCTCCGCCGGGATGTTCTTTCCGGGCCCGCAACCGGGCAGGTATAACCCGGGTATCATTGAAAACCAACAAATCCCCGGCTTTTAAAAAGTCGCCAATCTCATAAAAATACCGCTCGAAAACCTCGCGGCTGTCACGATAAATCACCATTAACCGGGAATGGTCCCTGGGTTCAACCGGTGTTTGAGCGATAAGTTCCACTGGCAAATCATAATCAAATTCACTGACAAGCATCCATGACACCTTCTGAAACGTTTAATAAACTCCATGAATTTCAACGAACTTCATCTAATGAAACGATCCGGACCCCTTTGTAATAGTATTCCAGGATCTGCCGTTCATTAAAACCGGCATCCGCCATTCCTTTAGCTCCCCATTGACTCAGCCCAACACCATGTCCATAACCGGCCCCTTTAATCACCAACTGAACCGGTTCTTTATCCCGTAACCAAGCCCAAGCATCCGGTTGATCCCACGGCGGGCTCAGAACCTCGACCGTCATTCCGGTAGCACTATTTCCGAGAATAATAGCTTCCGGGTAATTCCGGCCGGGGACCCACCACAGATGAATCCAGGGTTCCGGTCCGTAAACCATTCCCAATTGAACATTGGCACTGGGCAAACCGAGCAACACTCTAAACTGTTCAGCGGTAACCGTCACTGTCCCTAAATCGCCAAGAAGCTTTATCTTTGTGCAGTATCCCAAAGAATTATACGCCTCCGGAACAACCCGGTAAGCTCTCCCGATCTTCGGATAACTTCGGCTGATCAATCCCTGGACTTGATTCCAATCCAGCGCCCGGTTCCAAGCAGTATAGGGAGAGTTTTGATCCCAATCCGGCACTGAAACCAGATACGGTGTGGAAAAACCCCATACTCCGGCTGCATCCTTGGTATAACCGCCACTGGAGGCATGATAGGCCGCAGAAATGATCTTCCCGTTGTAAACGATCACCTGTCCGGCCGTTTCCAATACAGCTTCATCCGTCATCGGTGTTTCCCCGTCCGCTCCACCATAGACCTGGCAATGGGTTGCCGCACAAAGATCAAATCCATCTTTACCATGGCGGTTAAAAGAAGCGGCCGTATATGTACGGGCGGCAATGGCCTGAGCTTTTAGAGCGGCAAGAGGCCAAGCCGGAGGAACCTCTTTCGGCACCACACCCCGTAAATAGTCCTCAAGAAGCAATCGGTTAACCAGTTGCAGTTTACCATTGATCGCGGTCACGATCAATTCCCCGCGGTATCGACGTTGATTCCATCCCAACAGTGACGTCCCGGGCTTGAGAATAATCCGTCCCGCAGAGACCGGCACATTATTCACAAGAATCTGCTGACCGTCCCAGGTAAAGATGAGTTGCGTCCCTTCAAAAGGGATCGCCTGTTCAATACCATCTATAACCGCAACCAGTTGTTCCCCTGCTTGAAAAGTGGTAAGTTCCAAGGTTGACTGGTTTTGAATCAACCCAATCCGGATCCATCGCTCCTCCTCACCAAAAACTGAAGGACCCAAAATACCTATCGTCAACAAAACGAAAGTGACCCAAAGAATTCTACGCATATCCATTCCTCTTCGGCTTCCCGAATCACAATAGCCATGTTTTAAAGTTAATCCTGATCCCCGTATCCAAACTCATTCAGGGAAGAAAGATTATTTCGCCAATTTTTTCTGACTTTAACCCATAAATTCAAAAAAACCGGAGCATCCAATAGCGCCTCAATCGCCTGACGGGCATCTCGGCCGATAGCTTTCAACCGGCTTCCTTTAGAACCAATGACGATACCTTTTTGAGAATCCCGTTCCACATAAATAACAGCATCAATGTAAATCATCCCATTGTCCCGCTCTTTCATCTCATTGACTTGAACGGCAACCGAATGGGGCACTTCATCTTCTGTATGTAGCAATAACTGCTCCCTTATCAATTCCGCCGCGATATAACGTTCCGGATGATCCGTCACCATATCTTCCGGGTAATACGCCGGCCCTTCCGGTAATAATCCGACAATGGCCTCCAGCAACCCTTCGATCCCTTCCCCGGTATGCGCCGATACTCTGAAGATACGGTCAAACCCGTCCACTTGCGGGAATTCTACGCTTCTCTCCAACAGATCGATTTTATTCCATACCACCAATACCGGGACATCACAAGCTGCCAATTCCGACGCAATCTTTTCATCACCGGCTGTATATCCTTTACTGGCATCAAGGACCCACAATACCAAATCGACGCTGCTCAAAGCCGCTTTGGCTTTCTCATTCATCTTTGTCCCCAATTTATGAAGGGGTTTATGAATCCCCGGCGTATCCAACCATACAATTTGATAGTTTTCGCCAGTTAGAATTCCCCGGATCTGATTACGGGTTGTTTGGGGTTTGTCCGAGATGATCGTTATTTTTTGTCCCACAAAGGTATTCATCAGGCTCGATTTACCAACATTGGGCCGTCCGATTAAAGCCACAAATCCCGACTTAAAATCCTGTTTCATCTTATTCAGCATTCCACTCCATCACCCAGCGATCCTCGCCAAATCCGTAATAATTATTGATAAACTCAACCTGCCGCATTCGGAACTTGTCCCGGTAAATATGAATCGCCGTTTGATTCTCCGGATGAACTGTTAACTGTAACCGTCTAAAACCGGACCGAGGAAGGGACTCTAAAATAGTCCGTAACAATGCTGTCCCAATGCCATGGCCCTGATACTCCCGCATTACCGCATAACCATAAAGATAGGCCAATTCCGGATCTCGCCAATCCCGCATCAATTCGGCAATACCTACAGGTTTTCCGTTATAACGGGCTAAATAAACCCGGCCGTAGTGAAGAAAAGGGGGCAAAGACCATTCATTCAAGCTTCCTAACCCGAAAGCCTCTTCATCAATACGCAAGATAGCATCCCGTAATTCATCATCTACTTGTGTCACGATTTCCACCGTTATTTTAGGTTTGAGATAGTCCAATTGAATCACGTCCTTCGTTCAGATTATCCGGAGTAAATGCGCCAGGCAGATAATCCCGCAACCTGCATTCGATCCGTTTCCCATCCATGTTTACCAAGATTAACTGGAGATCCAGCCCAAACTCTGCTAAAAACTGTCGGCAAATTCCGCACGGCGAGCTCGGCTGATCTCCGCCGACCGCAACCGCTAACATTTCAAAGGCTGTCTCTCCTTCGGAAACCGCTTTAACACAAGCGGAACGTTCGGCACAGATCGTTGCTCCATAGGAAGCATTTTCAACATTACATCCAGTATAAATTTTCCCGGATTTGCCTAACAAGGCTGCACCCACCTTATACCGGGAATATGGCGCATAAGCCTTTTCCCTTGCTTCAATTGCCGCCTGTATCAGTGCTTCCTTCATTTCCTTCATTTTCTCACCCCATCACACCATGATCTGAAAAACCAGCAGCGTGACCAAAAAACCAAGCAAGATTCCAGCCAATACTTCATCCCAAGAATGTACCTTATTTTCAATCCGGCTTTCAGCTACCATTAACAATAAAAACGTAGCTAAAACCGTCACCAAACCATTTCTGGTGATAAAAAAAATAGCTGTGGCAGCTGCGGAGCTCAATGCCGTATGCCCGCTGGGCATCCCACCTTGCATCGGAGTCCCCCGCCGTGTCAGTGCTTTCCCGGTAATCACCAAAACGATGGTTAACAATAACGCTATCAAGCTCAGATGGGCCGGCGCTTTTTGCAGCGTCGAGATCACCCTGGGTATCATGGGATCAATCACCGGAAAAAAGATTAGGTAACCCACGATAACAGCCACCGTCGCAGCGATCAAGACTGCGCCAGCAGCCACATTTTTGGCAATAGCCGCCAATGGATGATATTCCTTGGTAAACATATCCACTACTGCCTCAATCGCAGTGTTGATCATCTCAGCCATCAACACAAAAGCGATGGTTATGAAGAGCATCAAGATTTCCAATTTGGACAACTTAAACACCAAAGAAGCCCCGAGAACAGCGGCAGTTGCTAAAAAATGCAGACGGATATTACGCTGAGTTTTAAAAGCATAGATGATGCCTTCGAAAGCATAATTAAAGGATTCTAACAAGTTACGGGATTTCAAAACCCGGCCCTCCCTAAAGCGAACTGCTCCATAATTTGCTCCTCAGCCTCCCGCATCTTGGCAGTATCCTCAGGAGTCTGATGATCATACCCCATTAAATGCAATAAACCGTGAATTGCCAAATAACACAGTTCCCGTTCGAACGAGTGGCCAAACCGTTCACTCTGTTCATAAGCTCTTTCCACAGAAATGTAGATATCTCCCAACAAATCGGGAATATCTTCGTCCGGGCTCAAGATAATATTGGCTTCAGCTTCATGAAAAGCAAAGGAAAGGACATCGGTAGGCTGGTCCAGCCCCCGGTATTCCAGGTTTAACTCCCGAATATAATCATCATCAACCAAAACCAGGCTAACCTCAGCATTTTTCTGTTGATGCCGCTCCAATCCAAACTTCAAAACCGCTTCCACCAACGTAAACTGTTCCTCAGTAAGTTTCCGCTTTTCCTGAATATTATTTAGCAATACTGGCATTGGTCTTTTTCCGCTCCATTTCTTTAAGGACTTTTTCCGGATACTCTACCCGGGTATGCAATGACCCTTCTAAAATTTTGAGAAAACTGTTTTTAACAACGGTCAATTCCTTTAACGTCAGGTTACATTCATCAAATTGGCCATCATCCAACCGTTCCCGGATAATCTTTTGAATCAAGGCTTCAATCTTTGCCGGCGTTGGCTTGGGCATGGATCTAACCGCCGCTTCCACCGAATCCGCCAGCATCACCAAAGCGGCTTCCTTAGTCTGAGGTTTAGGACCGTCGTATCGGAAATCCTCTTCGACCAATACCCCTTTTTCATCCGAAAGATTCTCACTGGCTTTATTATAGAAATAGCGTACCAGATCGGTTCCATGATGTTGCTCGATAATTTCAATGATCTTATCCGGAAGTCCATGTTCCTTGGCGATCTCGACGCCTTCCTTCACATGATAGGTGATAATCAACGTGCTCAGCGTCGGATTAAGCCTCTCGTGGGGATTTTCCTGACCAAATTGATTCTCAACGAAAAAGTACGGACGCTTTATCTTACCGATATCATGATAGTAAGAGCCAACCCGAACCCATAACGCATCCGCTCCAATTCCTTGAGCCGCCGCCTCAGCCAGGTTTCCAACCATGATACTATGGTGATAAGTTCCCGGAGCTTCGATCTGAAGCCGGCGGAGTAGCGGATGGCCGGGATTGGATAATTCCAGAAGCCGTATCGGTGAAGTCATCTTAAAGATATTCTCAATAAAGGGCAATGAACCGATAGCAAGCACGGCTGAGAAAAAACCGTTACCTACCGCCAGAACCACTGAAACATAATCAAAGGTTGTCCGGAAGAGCAAATTTAACAGAATCACCGTCACAGCATTGGAAACCATCAGGATCGAGCCGCTTCGTACCAAATCCCGTTGGCGACTGAAGTTAACCAGCGTCAGCACAGCCACAATACCACTGACAAAGAAAAAGATGGATAACGCCAGATTATACTCGACGATCATTCCACACAACAAACTGATGACACAGGTCATGGCTAACGCCAATTGAGGATTGACCAATATGGTCATTAACATGCTCGCAAAGCTTACCGGCGCCAAATACGGCAATGTCAAACTGTCCACCAGTGACAGCGCTTTCACGATTCCCAAGACCAGCAACAATAAAAGGAGAATTAGATATAACATCCGCTCCTGTCTGAACAAAGCACTGTAAAACTGAAACATATAGATTAACACCAATCCGACCAAAAGCAAAACCAATAAGGAAAGGCTTAAAAATACCTTTACCCTGTTGGATTCATCGACAATCAGGTGAAGTTCATTGAGCATCTTGAGATCATTGTCGGTAACCACCTGATTTTTGGCAATGATCAGATCATCACGGCGATGAATCACCGGAGGAACCTTACTCATAACCTCATTTTTGAGCTTACTGATCTTCCCCTCGTCCAAGACTAAATTGGGCCGAACGGCAAGCTTGAGCAATCCCGTCAATATCTCTTTAACTTTGGGACTTACCTGATACTCGGAGATTATTTCCGGAAGAGCATCCCGAAATGCTTCAATATTTGTATTGGTTATTTTATAATCCGATTCCAGCCTGGCCAAGATCTGATAGGCCTTTTCTTTCAACTCCTGATAATGCTCAGCCTCAAGCCCCAAAATGCTTTTAATCAGGGAAAAATCAGGTGTTTGAGCAAAATAGGATTGATATCGGGAAGCTTGAAAATTCTCTTTTGTAAACGAACTGCCTTCATGAACCCCTAAGTTCTCTCTATCGTAGTTGATGGTCTCAAAAAATTGATTGAGTTTATAGGTGACCGATTTGGCCACCGTCTCATCAATCAAATAATAGTTCAGATCCTGTTTGGCAATAGCCAGAGCATTATCAACCGCTTCTTTCTGGGCAAGTTTAGTCGCTTCCCGGTCAATCACATCTCGGGGAGCCCGAATATCCAGTTTACTGACCTGGCCTACCTTTATGTCAAGGGCCCGCGGAAAAAGGTTAATCTGTAACAAAGTAATTAATAAACCAAAACAAACTGCAATTAAAAGACCTTCCCGAAAGGTCGGCAATTTAAAAACTTCCGCAACTTTCGCCGCCAATTCCAAGGATTGAGCCGTTTTCACTTTCCGGTTGTAATTTTGGTTTTCATTGGGTTCCACCAATGTCACCTCTCTTCTTTCATTTCATGCTGATAACGTTCATAGGCCCGGATGATCTTTTGCACCAGCTCATGACGGACGATATCCTGTTCGGAAAGATATACAACCCCAATTCCCGGTATTCCATTGAAAATCGTTCCAACATGGGCTAACCCCGATACACTTCCTTTAGGCAAGTCCACTTGAGTTATATCGCCGGTAACCACGACCTTCGACCCAAAACCCATCCGGGTCAGAAACATCTTCATCTGTTCCGGCGTTGTATTTTGAGCTTCATCCAATATAATGAAAGCGTCATCCAAAGTCCGCCCCCGCATATAAGCCAAGGGGGCAATTTCGATAATACCCCTTTCAAAATATTTTTGAAAAAGCTCAACGCCCATAATATCATATAAAGCATCATAGAGGGGTCGTAAATACGGGTCTACCTTATCTTGAAGATCTCCCGGAAGAAAACCCAACTTTTCCCCGGCTTCAACTGCCGGCCGGGTAAGAATCAACCGGCTAACCTCTTTGGCCTGCAGCGCTGCAACCGCCATCGCCACTGCCAGATAGGTTTTTCCACTTCCGGCCGGCCCAATTCCAAAAGTGACCCCATTCTTACGAATGGTATCCACATATATTTTCTGTCCAATGGTTCGGGCAAAAATCTTTTTTCCCCGGGAAGTAATCGCCACGATGTCATCGGCTAAGACGGAGGCCCGTTGCAATTTGCCGGTCTTCGCCAACTGGATCAGATACGTGATTTCAGAAGTTCCGGGATTGTAGCCTTTCTTCAGCTGCTCATGGAGGATCTGATAAAACTCCAGACCATTATCTACCGATTCATCCTCACCGGTCAATGTAATTTCATTGCCCCGGGAGAAAACCTTTATCTGTAATCCTTCCTCAATAAGCCCGGCGTTTTCTTCAAACAAACTCAGCAACTGGTTTGCCAGGCGCGGTTCTACTTCCAATTTCAGTTCTTTATGCGGCAAAAAATTAAAACTCCTTTCTGCGAGGGACTGCCATCGCGATATCCTGTGTTGTTTCGAGAGTCGTAATTAATTTCACGAACTCACCTTCATCGGTCCAAGCTTCCATCTGACGTTCTATGGTTAGGTTTTTCAATTGCTTCTTTTTTAAAACGGTCTCAGCCAAAGCGGCCCGTTTGATTTCTTCCGGCGAACGCCGGACCTGTCGCCAGGATACTTCTCTGAACGAATCTTTAATAAGTTCTACACCCTGTCCATGATTCCTCCCTCGATAAATCCGTTTGACGCTCCTCTCCCAAAAATAATTATTGGCAGGCTTTTTGCCAAAGCAAAACAGCGGGATCCACCGCCCATTCCACCGCAGCCTGTAACAAGTCCATTGTTGGCGATCTAAACGCGGTTTCCAAATGATTTTAGGTTCGATCACTTCAATATCATACCAAACCCGGGCTTCAACAATTCCTCCGGCCGGTACCTCTTCCGTTACCATAGCACCGGTTTCCGAGTCTTGATGCCAACGGATTCCGCTGATCAATAGATCACCCCGGGCTACCGTATCCCCTTCCCGCACTGCCGGAACGCCGCGAATGGTCACCACCTTGGTAACCACACCATCCACAGCTGCAACCAAATCCGACGGCCCGGCTGCAAGAGCAGGAGTTTTCCGGGGAACCGCTTTGATCTCAGCCACAACTCCTTTGACTGAAATCCCCAACCACACCGCTTCGGGAGTAACCAACATCATCTCCCGTTCCATACGCCGCTTTTGGCTTAACAGTTCCTGACGAGTCATCCCCGGACGCAGTCCTGCCCGTCTCAATGACTCCAAAAGCTTATCACGATGACGCTCCTCAAAACCTTCAATCCTAACAAACAACACCAACGAGGACAAATACATGATCAAACCGATAAAAAGAAGCGCACCGATTAAAAACATCCGGCGTTCCGCTAATTTTCGGCGCAAAAACGGCCAGCCATGCTTACGATGAATTTTAACATAGCAACCCGACCGTCGCATCATCTCCCGAATCCGCAAATAACCGTGAGCCCGTATTTTGGCATGGACAATACCTGGAGCAACCCGGCGAATATGCCAGAGATATAAACCGGAACCGGTAACCAAATTGATGAACTTTTCCGGCTGAGAACCACGGATTAATATTTCAACATATCCAGTGAGATAGGATATGATCTTCTCAAAAGCCACACCGGTTACCTCCAATCCACCAATTCAACCTGGTTTATCTTTCCATCGATCACAATTTCATCTTTCAAAGCCGACACCAAGGATAAATTACTCCCTGAAATCTTCACTTCACCGAATTTCGTATTGATTCGAACCGTATTACGATCATACTCAATGACGCCCCGATGGTTTTCAATAACCAAATGCCGGTTGGCGGTCAATTCCACCTTCGGCCAGTCTAATGTCGTATCCAGCGGAATATCCAACATCTGGGCCAACCGTTCGCCGATCGAAGTCTCTTTTCCCATGGCCACATCCCTCCTCATATAAGGTGTATGCGGGTCCAATGGGTTTTACTCATCATTTTCCACTCTGTCGGATGTAAGATATATGTTAGGATTTGTTGGCAAATAACATAAACTTGATCTTGTTTACAAGAAATTTATTGTAATTCATATTCAGTCAACGTAATATAAGATTGTGTGAACAGGTATTCACTCATTACAAAGGAGGCAATACCATGAAAAAATTAATTGTACTTATGTTAACCCTCGCCTTAACCCTTTCTTTCGCCACCGTTTCCATGGCAAGCACATTGGGCGTCAACGTTAGTAAAGGAAACTCGGTTTCGATTGAGAAAGATGTCATCGACGAAGATCCCTTCACGATCACTGGAAACTTTGGAATCAATGATCAATGGCTGATCTCCGTCGGTTACAACTTTAACAATGATAATTCCGACGACAATACTTACTTTTTAAAAGCTCGGTATGAAATCGTTGAAAATCTCGCCACTTCGTTCGGATATTTCAAAAGCGACAATGCTGACGGCTGGCAAATTGATCTCCGCGCCAAATATCCTTACAGTGATAACCTGGCATTTACCGGCAAAGTTTCCTACACAGATGACGATGGCACCGATGTATTTGGTCTTTTCGCCCAAGCCGAATACGCTGTCAGCGATATGTTCATTCCGACCTTCGGTTTTGATTTCTCCCACGAAGAACATGCAGATGACGTAACCTATGTCATTTTAGGAATGGACTTTTATCCCACCGAGAATTTCTTCATCTATCTTGACTACGGCGTCAACGTCGATGACAGCGATGATGACTTCGTCTATCTCGGTGTGGAATTTGCATTTTAATCAGTTTAATTGCTGAAGTACCTGTTCATATCAGAGGCTTCCCTTACGGGCAGCCTCTTTTTTATCCAACGAAAACAACCACTTCCATATTTTACATTTTTTAATGTATATTTTTCCTTGTTTTTCCTTAAATTTGAAGGATTTTAATTATGTCAATCCGAATAAGGTGTTTCAATCAGACCAAAATTTTTTAGCAAGGAGTGAATTTCATGAAAAATTATTAGTTTTGGGTTTAGCCGTGATGATGACGATCGCTTTTGCATCCGTCACCATGGCAGGCACTTTGGGCGTGAACGTCAGCGAAGGATGGTCCGTATCCGTTGAAAAAGCTAATGTCGATATCGATCGAGTTGAAATCACTGGTAACTATGGAGTCAGTGATCTATTAAAGCTCTCCATTGGTTTTGTCACAGATGTCGATGCCATCTCTTTCGGTGCCCGTTATCAAATCGCTGAAAATACCGCCATCAACTTCAAATACTACACCTACGACACCTTAGGCGTTGACATTTCCGAATACAGCATTGATTTGCGGGGTAAAAAGCACCTCAATGACAACTTGGCTTTAGCCGGTAAAATTGGATATTACAAATATGACTGCGAATTTTCTATTTTAGATTTCGATGGTTTCGAGGCATTAGGCCAGATTGAATACAGCTTCAACGAGTTCGTCACCGGAAACCTGGGTGTTATCTATTATGACTACGATATTGACGACGGAACCGACATCACTCTCGGTATCGAAATCTACCCGACCGAGAAGTTTACCATCTGGGCTGATTACACCTTTGATGCTGATGATATCGATAACAATTTATTCGGAATCGGTGTTGAATTCGCTTTCTAATTCAATCTCTCATTTTTATCAGGTCTGATTACAAACGGCTGCTTTTTCAAGCAGCCGTTTTGTTTATTTGGATAGCTTATTGGGGGAAGCAGCAACAGTCAGTATAACCAAAGGGGATGCCGAAAGGCATCCCCTTTTCATACCATAGATATTTATTATTTATGGCTTCCTGAACTTGTCCAACCCCACAAACTTTCCATACTCTTTCTGGAAGAGAAATTCGACGGTCCCGACGGGGCCATTTCGTTGCTTGGCGATGATCAGATCGGTGATATTCTTCCGGTCGGTGTCTTGATTGTAATAATCTTCGCGATAAAGGAAAGCAACGATATCCGCATCCTGCTCCAAAGATCCGGATTCCCGCAGGTCCGACATTGACGGCTTTTTGTCCGCCCGCTGCTCAACCGCACGCGACAACTGGGAAAGTGCCACCACCGGCACTTCCAGTTCCCGTGCCAATCCCTTCAAAGCACGGGAGATTTCCGAAACTTCCTGTTGACGGTTTTCCGTCTTAGTCCGGCTGCTCATCAATTGCAGATAGTCGATCATAATCATTCCAAGTCCGTATTCGGCTTTGATCCGGCGACACTTGGCCCGTACATCGAGAACGGTTGTTCCTGGCGTATCATCAATAAACATCATCGAATCCGATAATTTCCCCATCGCATGGGAAATCCGTTGCCAGTCGGAATCCAACAGCGTTCCGGTACGGATACGCTGATTGTCCACACCGGCTTCAGAACACAAAAGTTTCAAAGCCAACTGCTCTTTGGACATCTCCAAACTGAACATAACCACCGGGATTTTCAGATCAATCGCCGCATGGCTTGCCATATTCAGCGCAAAAGTGGTTTTTCCCATCGAAGGACGGGCCGCCAGAATAATCAAATCCGAAGGCTGTAAGCCGGCAGTCATCCGGTCCAGATCGGCAAAGCCTGTGGGCAATCCGGTAACACCGCCTTTGGCATATAAGGCTTCGATCCGTTCGAAGGTATCGATCAAAATGCTTTTCAAACTGACATAGCCTTTGACATTTCGTTTCTGAGTGATTTGAAAGATCTGTTTCTCAGCTTCGTCAAGGACCACATCTACTTCCTGGGTTCCTTCATAACCCATTTTGACAATATCCGTCGCAACCCGGATAATCGAACGAAGCAACGATTTCTCCTCGACAATCTTCGCATAATATTCAACATTAGCAGCCGTTGGAACCGAGTTGGCAAGCGATGTCAAATACGCAATCCCGCCGACCTTGTCCAGCATATTGCGTTGCTTCAACTCTTCGGAGACAGTAATGATATCCACCGGCTCCCCTTTGTTATTTAAATGCACCACGACTTCAAAAATGATTCGGTGCGCTTCCCGGTAAAAATCCTCCGGTTGCAACATCTCCTGCGCCCTGTAGATTGCTTCTTTTTCCAGCAACATTGAGCCCAGGGTCGAACGCTCCGCATCGATATTTTGCGGCGGGATTCGTTCCACAATAGATGCGATACTCATGTCTCCCTCCAAAATCCGCTGATTATTGATAATTTCCAAAGCTAATTTTAATTTGGTCAATAAAGGAATTCACCGGTTGCCGGTTGAATTGTATACGTGAATCCGGCAGGCAACACCAAATAATTGATGTGTTCTTTCGGATATTAATTATAATTTATTGTGACAAAAAATGAAACCCATTTAGGAGGATTGTAATGAAACGCTATCTCATCATCGGACTGTTGTTGTCGATTCTCTTGACAACAGCCACTTTCGCCGCCTCTCAGTCCCAATGGTTGGCTTTAAATCCCATCAACGATACAATGGAATTATTTGGAGCTAATTTCAAATCCGGCGGCATCGAAAAAAGCGGCCCCCGTCCCTTCAGCATCCAAGCTCTGCCAGACAAGAGCGGTTATGCTTTGCTTTATCTCGGCTCAACCAAAACCTTCGGCGGAATGAAAGACCCGGGAGGAATCCTCTACTTTGATACATCTTTAAAACCTATGTCCAAAAGACTGACATTCACCGGTTTGGTTATCGATCAATTTTATCACAACGAATCGCAAACCTGGTTTATCTTTACCACTGGCGGGAAAAGCAGCAACAATATGTTGAACATCGTTAATCTCAACCAAGGCAATGTGCAATCGGTCCCTTTACCATCCGAACCTTCCGTTTATCAGTTCAACGACCAAAACCTCTTAGCCATCGCTACTAGCGGAGATACCGAAGTCCAAATCAAACCGGAGCTAGTATTGGTAGATTTAGCTTCCATGGCAGTGGATCGGTATCCGCTAACCGCCAATCCGGGAGCCATCTTCTACAAAGACGACGATCAATTACTGGTGGCTTGCGGCGGTTACCGCGAAGGGCAGAAATTTTTCAACTTCTTTTCGGATACGCCTGTCGAAACATCTGCAGAACCAGCCCAACTGCATCTGATTGATATCCGGTCCAAATCCGCCAAAAGTTTACCGGTTGGATATGCACCACTCGCCATCATCCAGGACAATAGCGATAAGGCAAGATTTTTCTTAACCAGCAACACAGAACCCGTTCCTGGAGAACCCTCCGGAATGTTGCAAATCCTGTCCGATGATACCATAACATCGACTGTTAAATTTGCTGCCGAACCCGTTTTTTTGATTCAGGCTTCTTCCGGTAATTTATGCGTTCTCGGACGGAATGCATTTTTCTTAATCCATCCGGAGCAGGCAAAAATACTCAATGAATCCCGTTACGAAATGGATATTGACGAACTTTACATGAGCAAGGACGGAAAAACCGGATATATCACCAACGTTAACAGTAATTATATTGACGCCATCCAATTGGAGACTGGCGAACACCTGGCTAAGATCAAAATCGGAAAAAACAACTTCCTGGGAAACTTCTCCCTCAACAAGGTCATTCCCAAATCTTACCCTCCGGTTATTAGTAAAAATGGGAAACTCGAAATCAAACCGGACAGAATTTCGGCCAACTCCCGGATGATCTTAGCCGAAAACACGGGACTGATTTATGTCTTAGCCGGAGACGCCCGAGTTGATATCGTTGATATCTCAACTCATACCGTTAAGCGCTCCATCGGTTTTGATGGGAATGCTTACGGCATTCATCTCACGCCAAATTCCAAATTTATCGTGGTACCTACCGAAACCTATTGGCATTTGCTCGATCCTAATAAGAACAAGCCGATACTGAGTATCCTCATCAACAGCGAAGAAAGCAAAAAAGCGCCCCAAACAGCCTATTACAGTCCTGATGGCAGCCAATTGATTATCCCCTTCGAAAACACGCTGTACATCATCGATACAGTTCAGGGGAAACTGGCTGGAAAAGTAAAAACCAAGATGCATGATGCCCGGATTACCTGGCTGCCGTAACCCTTCTCTTTGATACAAAAAGGAGTATCCGCTTTAAAGCGATACTCCTTTTTTATTCAAGATAAAAACCTTTATATTACGCCGTTACCCCTTGAAGCGCCCATTCCATCATTTCCGAAATGCTATCTACAGTAATGATCTCGATATCAGAAATATCAACGGGTTTATCCTTCTCATTTTCTTTCGGGATCAACACCCGTTTCATCCCAGCCTGCCTGGCTCCATAAATTTTTTCAATGATCCCGCCGACCGCTTTGACTCTACCCCGAACCGAAATCTCTCCGGTAATCGCTATATTTTGGTAAATCGGACGTTGGGTCAGACAGCTGATAATCGCCAAAGTAATGGCTGCTCCGGCCGAAGGGCCGTCAATCCGACCGCCTCCGACAATATTCACATGGACATCAAAATCGGCCAAATCCAATCCAGTGACCAACCGGACCACCGATGCGGCATTAAATACCGAATCTTTGGCCATACTCCCGGCTGTTTCGTTAAAACGCAGCCGTCCTTTACCTTTCTCCGCAGCCGGAAAAGAGATCGCTTCAATCTCCAGGACAGAACCGACAAAGCCACTGACCCCCAGCCCGAAGACTTTACCGCATTCCACTTTATCAGAGGCCTTAACTTGCACATAAGGGGAGAAACGGCTTGCTTGGAAGATCTCTAACAGATCTTCTCTGGTAATCTCTATTTTGGAATCGGCTCCCTCCCGATTACTGTGCTTATACAAAGCCAATCCGTAAGCATCTGATAAAATACCGGCCGCTTTCCGTCCTTCAATCGTATATTCACTGATCAACGCAGCGTTTTCCGGACTGATCACAACATCCAGGCGTTGAGCAGCATTTTGAACAATAGTCACTATATCAGCCGGATCTAACGGTTCAAAGAACACTTCAGCACAACGGGAACGTATCGCCGGATTAATCTCCGACGGATCCCTCGTGGTGGCCGATACCAGCACAAAGTCAGCCGGAGCCCCTTCAGTAAATAGTTTTTTAATATATTTCGGAACATTTGGATCATTCGGATCGAAATAAGCCGAATCAAAGGTTACCCGTTTATCCTCAAGTACCTTTAAGAGTTTATTGAGAAGCATCGGATCCATCTCGCCGATTTCATCAATGAACAATACCCCGCCATGGGCTTCCGTAACTAAACCCGGTTTAGGTTCAGGCACACCTCCCTCGGCCAAATCCCGTCTTGCGCCCTGATAAATCGGATCATGAACCGAACCCAGCAACGGATTGGTTACTTCCCGAGGATCCCATCGCAGAGTAGTTCCGTCCACCTCGACAAAAGGAGCATCTTCCCGAAAAGGCGTAAATGGCAATTTTTTAGCCTCTTCCAGCACCAGACGGGCCACGGTGGTTTTCCCTACACCCGGAGGGCCGTATAAAATAACATGTTGCGGAAAAGGGGAAGCCAATTTCGAAAGCAATGCTTTCACAGCGCGCTCCTGTCCAACTACTTCCTGAAGTTTCGTAGGCCTTAACTTCTCCAAAGCCGATTTGGAGAGGCTAATCTCCTCCAAACGTTCCAAATCCGCCAGTTTCTTTAATGTCATCGGATTCTCCGGACCGGCAGATTCCCGCAATACTTGGGACTTGATCTCCTTCAAATACTCCTCATGCCGCTCTTGCATCCGTTCGGCGATTTTTTTCTCGATCTTCTCTTCCACCGTTTTTCTAGCGATCAAGTCCGCGATCTCTTCTTCGATCTCATTCAAAACCTCCGGAATCTCCGACGGTTTTGGAGGATTTTCAATGGTTGGATCTTCAAAGACGATCCGTTGCAACGCCAAAATCTTTTCTCCCAAGACCGAAGAGCGCATTAATTTTAAGGCTTCCAACTTGCCCGCTTTCAGCACCAATTTATCCGAACCATAGAGATTGGCAAGCAAAGCAAAGATAGCAGACACCTGGCGTCCTAATTGTTCTTCATCATCTAAGCGGTCCTGCAAGGATATATTCAGCTTGGAAGGGGACGTCAGCTTTTGGAACAGTTTTTTCATCAACATTCCTTCCTCAATGATATTTAATTGGCAGCTGTTACGCTGACCACAATTTCCGTGTATACACCTTTATAGAGATGAAGGCGAACTGTATGTTTTCCCAATGTTTTGATGGGTTCTTCCAGTTCCACTTTACGCTTATCAAACTCACTGCCCAGCTGTTTTTGAATAGCTTCTGCCACATCTTTGGCAGTCAGCGAACCAAACAACCGGCCACCTTCGCCGACTTTCAATGAAAATTCAAATTCTCTCCCTTTAAGCTTTTCAGCAAGCGCCCGGGCTTCAGCTTCTTCTACCTGTTGACGCTTTGCTTGACTAGCCTTTTGGTCTGAAAGCAGTTTCAGATTGCTGGCAGTCGCCTCTATCGCCAAACCCCTGGGAATTAAGTAATTAAATGCATACCCGTCGGCAACTTCTTTAACCTCTCCTTGTTTACCCAGAGCACGAACATCCTTTTTTAAAATGACTTTCATCTATCACACCTGCCTAAACTTAGTTTATTCGAGATACAACATTTTTTCCCTGCGACGAAAGGATATATTAAAAGAAAAAAGAGGCTTGGCTGCCTCTTAATCACTGGTGAAAGGAAGTAACGCAATTTGTCTTGCCCGTTTAACCGCTACGGTTAATTGGCGTTGATGCACGGCACAATTCCCCGAAATTCGGCGAGGCAATATTTTTCCACGCTCAGTTATATATTTACGTAATTTGGCCACATCTTTATAATCAATACTCTCTACTTTGTCAACGCAAAAGGAACATACTTTACGTTTCCGACGCGGACTAACGTTCTTCCGGCTATCGTCATTGTTATTCGCATTATTTTTCGCCATAAATGTCACCTCCGTTTACCTATCCTTTAGAAAGGAAGATCATCAAGATTGATACCTTCCAAGTCATCTCCCGTCTGGCTGAAAGCAGTTGATTTGGAGCTCGCCCCATCCTGGGCTCGATCCAGGAACTGAACTTGATTGGCTACAACTTCAGCAACACGACGTTTTTGGCCATCCTGAGTTTCATAACTCCGAATTTGAAGCCGACCTTCAACAGCGACCAGACGGCCCTTTTTCAAATAATTTGCACAATGTTCGGCCTGCTTCTGCCAGACAACTATCCGAATGAAATCGGTTTCCCGTTCCCTCTGTTGATTGGGAACGGGCCGATCAACTGCCAAATCAAAGTTGGCTACAGCCACACCGTTCGGAGTATAACGAAGTTCAGGATCTCGGGTTAATCTTCCGATTAGGACTATATGGTTCATCCCATTGTCACCTTCGTTCACTCATCTTTTTTAATGACCAAATGACGAATGACGTCATCTTGAATCTTGAAGATACGGTCTAACTCTTGGCTTAAGTTATTCGGTGCTTTAAATTCCATTAATACATAGAAGCCTTCCAAATAACCCTTGACCTCATACGCGAGACGCCGCTTACCCCAGCGGTCAGTTTTGACAACTTCACCGCCGTTATTGGTTACAACTTCTTCAAACCGAGCAATCGCAGCGTTCAGCGCTTCTTCTTCAAGTTCAGGTTTGAGGATGTACATCGCTTCATAATTCCTCACCCGAATTCACCTCCTCCCTATGGACTAACGGCTCTGAATCTGCTGGTTTGTATTTTTATCCAGAAAAACAGAGCAGGGAAGTCACTTAAAAAATTATACCATTTTCCATAATTATTGCAAGTAAATTTTCTATTCGCTATTAAGAATCTCCAAATCACCCATAGATTTAACGATGGATTTAACGCCCTTTTCAAATTTGGGCCGAGGCAACATCACAACACGACCGCAGGTAAGACACCGAATCCGGAAATCCATACCAACTCGCATCACTTCCCACTCACTGCCTCCACAAGGATGGACTTTTCGCATCTTGACAATATCTCCGACATAAAATTTCATGAGTTCACCTCTCGAACCATTCAACCCATTATATTATTTCTCCCCTACCAGTTCACTGTAAGCGGTAGCATCCATCAAACTTTGAAGCTCGGCAGGCTCCGAAGGCTCGATCACCGCAATCCACCCTTTACCGTAAGGATCCTGGTTCACCAATTCTGGGCTGTGTTCCAGATTATCATTGATCTCTTAATTTCGCCGCTGAGCGGTGCAGCTATATCCGAAACCGTCGTAATGGATTCAATCGTAGCCATCGTATTCCTGATGACAAATTGCTCACCGATTGCCGGCAAATCTACAAAAACGATATCCCCCAGCTGTTTCTGGGCATAATCCGTAATCCCAATCCTTACTTTTTTACCTTCGATTTTTACCCACTCATGACTCACTGAATACTTAAGCTCTTTGGGTACCACGATGATAACCTCCCTTTGATTCCGGTGCCATCTTTATCCTTCCCAAATGATTACGTATTTTTTCCTTTTCGACAAGAGCCCCCTCTTTCCTTCCGTAACATCTGAATTCCAGTCTAAACCAGCTTTTTAAGACTGCAAACACCTCTGTCTCCATCATTTCATATAATATCGGGAGCATCACCTGGAGGAGGGTCTTTCAATGGAAAAACTATTGTCTACCATACTCAATCCGTACTTGAAAAAACATAAAAAAACGATGATTCTCATTTGGCGAAAAAAGAAAGCATAATTTTAAAAAGCCCGTAACAATCTTCGGGCACCTTCCCAACCATGGCCAGACCATGGTTTTTTGTTTACAGAGATAACCGTACTGGAAAAAAATATACATCGGAAGTTGCAGGAATTATTTTGGAGTTGAAGAATAACCATACATCAATTAATGCTTGATATTTCGGCTAAAACGACTATTCGGAGTAACTGATGTCTATTTCGAAAAAGAACAACGCGGATTTTATCGGGGCCTTCGGAAAAACGATCATTGCCCTTCTGGCCGACATTGGACGCTTAACCCAACTGTTGCTTCGTTCCGGAAATGCCGTTTTTCGTAATACAATCTTTTGGAAAAATACTTTGATTGAAATGGAATCCATCGGTATTCGTTCGATGCCGATCGTCCTTATTATCTCGGTATTTACCGGAATGGTTTTCTCATTACAGATCGCCAAAATATTCGCAGCTTTTGGTTTATCTTCCCAATTGGGACAAGGGCTTACTCTGGCCTTTGCCAGAGAACTTGGTCCGGTTCTAGTCGGCGTCGTTGTGGCCGGACGCGTCGGTTCATCCATTTCAGCTGAAATTGGTTCCATGAAAGTTACCGAGCAAATTGACGCCTTGGAAACTCTGTCAACGGATCCCGTTGATTACCTGGTTGCTCCGCGAATCGTTGCCGGCTGTCTGATGTTACCCATATTGGTAACCTTCGCCGATCTGATCGGTATCGCCGGCGGTTTCGCCGTTGCGGTGTTTTATGCCCAAATTCCTTTCAGCAACTTTGTTGACGGCATTCTAACTTTCGTTACTTTTTGGGATTTTATGGGCGGTATCATAAAATCTTTCTTTTTTGGTTTAACTATTACCTCAATAGCCACCTATAAAGGATTGGTCACCGAAAACGGTGCGGTTGGGGTAGGAAAAGCAACCACCGAATCCGTAGTCCACTCTACGATCGTTATTTTTATTCTAAATTACTTCTTATCCATGTTTCTTTACCAGCTGTAAAGGTGAACAATGATTAAACTTTATAATCTAGGCTTCCAAATAGGCCATCAAACCATCTTGGACCATATTGACCTGGAATTTAAAGCCGGCGAAACTTTTGTCATCATGGGCCCAAGCGGCTGCGGTAAAAGCACGCTGCTCCGGCTGATCATGGGACTGATCAAACCCACTTCCGGCTGGATTGAAATTGACGGCACCAATACGCTCACTTTGGACCGGAACGGATGGCAGCAACTTCGTCAAAAAATGGGGATGGTCTTTCAATCGGCTGCGTTATTCGATTCATTGACCGTCTATGACAACATCGCCTTCGGACTGCGCCGGAGACGCATGGATGAATCAATGATCCGAAAAAAAGTAACCCAAGCCTTAATGACCGTTGACCTGGACCCGGCGATTGCCGATAAAATGCCCGCCGACTTAAGCGGCGGCATGAAAAAAAGAACGGCTATAGCCCGGGCCATAGCCATTGAACCCCCGATCTTATTGTACGACGAACCAACCACTGGCCTGGATCCGATCGTTGCCGGAACCATCAATGATTTGATTTGCAATCTCCAAAAGAAACTAGGGATTACTTCCATTGTGGTCACCCATGATGTCATTAGTGCTTTAACTGTAGCCGACCGGGTCGGTTTATTGCACGGAGGAAGACTGGCAGAACTGCGGGAACGCCCCGATTTGAAAAATGCAACTCATCCGTTATTAAAAGAATTTTTACGCGATTATCATACGCTATTGTAAATATGGAGGAAAACGAATGCATATGGTAAGTACAGAGACCAAGGTAGGCCTGTTTGCCATAACCGCAATTATCGCGATGGTCTCTTTATTTATGTGGTTAAACAGCACAGAGCTTTTCAAAAGTGGGCCGGAAATGGAAGCAGCTTTTGAACGGATCGAAGGTTTACGGCCGGGAGCCCCAGTTAAATATGCCGGTGTGGATGTGGGACGAGTTACCCGCATTTATTTCGATCGGCAATCTGTCATTGTTGTCTTCCGTATGAATACCAAAGTCGAACTGCCCCAAGACATCGAAGCCGGTATCGCCAGCACCGGAGTAGTCGGTGATAAACACCTGGAATTACGCCCTGCTACCAGAGAAAAACGGCCAGATAACCGGATTCCCGGGAAAAGTCCGGCAAGCATGGAAGAACTTTATACATCAGCCGCCGAAATCCTGGAATCGGTTAAGCATCTTACCGCCTCCCTCAATACTCTTTTGGGAGATAAAGAAGTCGCCACTTCTCTAAAAAATACGATTATTCGAATCGATCGCTTAACAATGGCGTTGGAAAGGGTTGCCGCTCAAAGCGAGCCGAAGATCCATGAACTGCTAAACAATATTAACTTAGCATCATCCCGGCTGGCCGAAGCCGGGCTCACAGCAAACCGATTGCTCAGTCAAATTGATAATAACGGACAAACCGCAGCCGATATTCGGGAGGCCCTTGCCCATATTAAGTCGGTATCTGCCAATTTAGATCGGTTTTCTAAATTCCTGGCAGATAACGATTCAAAGATCGAGCTCCTGATGGATGACGCCCACCGAACCATGGAATCTATCAATCAAGCTGCCCAAACTATTGACGAAGCGGTAAAAGAGTTTTCTAACAACAACGATCTATCTCAGTTACAACAGACGTTAACCCAAGCCGGAGAAGCTGCCCAAAAAGTGGATGAATACGTTAAAAAACTGGAAAGTATAAAGATAAGCCAAGGCATCGGCGCAGGTTATCAAAGAAAGAAGCAAATTGGAGTCGATTATTCTCTCCAGGTGAAATTTAATGAGAAAAACTCATTATTATTCGCCTTTGAAGACATTGGCGATCAAAACTTAGGATCGGTCCAAATGACAACCGTCCTTCCCAACGGCTCTTATCAGGGACGAGCCGGCCTATTCCGCAACAAATTCGGCCTCGGACTCGATTATCGCCCGAACTCAAAATGGTCATTGGGATTAGATGCCTGGAATGTGGACTCTCCCAATGTAGGCCTGTCAACCCGGTGGAAACCAACGGACCAATGGTCGTTACAGTTATCAACCGAAACCAATCTGGATACGCATAAGGACTCTTGGAGTATCGAGTGGTGGTATCATTTTTAGGTTGAAATTATACCAATTTAACATTTAATGTTTTAATCCTAATAGATAAGATCCGAAAACCCGGATCTTTTTTCTTTATAATACAAAATTGCTATTTGCCAACAAAAGGCCTGTTCACCTCCTTCACCTCCTAAAATCAAGACGGGACCGTTCACCCCTAACCCCCGTTGGAGAAGTATCCCCAATCCCCTTATCCCGCGGGCAGGATGATTGCGGGTTCAACTACGCTAGAATAACCATCCATGACGGGTTTGCCAGTTTATGCTCCTTTGCCGACATCAGGGATACGTCCATGTATCCATCGCGCACCAGCTTTCTTTCATTGAGCTCAACATGATAGGCCAGCAAGCTGAGATAATCAAACATTATCGATACAAAAGTAAAATTCGATATCTATTAAACCAAATAAGCCATTGAAACTTCTCATGGGTTTCCCATTTCGAAGTTCCAATGGCATTCTTTTTTTTAATCAATTTTTATAAATTATCATATTAAAGACTATTTTAATTTACGATTGAAACATCGCCTGTGTCGCTTTTAGCTCACGCATCAACACCGGTACGACCAACGTGAGAGCGAATGATTTGATCAAGTCCCCCACGATCATCAACGGCAGCGTTGAAACAATTGCAGACCAGGCTGCCAGATCATTTCCATACACCATGGCTCCAAAAGGAATATACAATAATCCTACCCCGTACATAAAGATGAGTGCCGATAGCGCTCCTACAAAGCAACGGACTTGATCCGATTTGATCACCGGCATCTGATAAACGGCTCCGGCAGACCAGGCTGCCGGGATAAACCCGATTAGAAACCCGAAGGTCGGTTTGAAGAGATAACCTAGTCCTCCGCCCGTGCTAAAAAAGGGTAATCCGGCCAATCCCATCACCAAATACAACATCGGCACCATCCAACCCCGTTTCGGCCCTAATAAGATTCCGGCCAAAATAACAACCATGGATTGAAACGTCATGGGAATGGGTCCAATAGCTACATTTATACGTGCACTCAGTACCGTCAGTGCAATGAATATGGCAGTCAGCACCATCTCGAACAGAGTAAACCGCGATCCATTCTTCATGGATTTTCCTCCATCTCTTCGATGATTTCTCCGGAAAAGACTTTCACCTCTTTTCCGGTTGTATCTCTTATCCATAAACTTCCGTCATCATCCAGAGCCAACGCCTCGCCCATCAAACCTTGTCCAAATCCGGAACGAATCGTTACCCATTTCCCTAACGTCGCTGAATGCTCTCGGGCGTAAGCCATGACATCCTGGAGATTTCCATCAGTCATCTGATGATATGCTCTCTCAAATTGCTCTAAATAACGTTGTAAAATAAGTTTACGATCCAGGATTTCTCCCCGTATCATCCTGAGCGATGTGGCCCGATCCGCCAATTCCTCCGGGAATTCATCGTGTAACTGGTTGACATTCAAACCAACTCCAACAATAAGAAAGTGGATACGGTCCATCTCTCCGTGAAGTTCAGCCAAAATCCCGGCTAATTTTCGGCCTTCATACAACAAGTCATTGGGCCACTTCACCTGAACCTGAATACCGGTGGTTTCAAAAATAGCCCGAGCCATGGATACAGCAGTCAGAACCGTAATTCCGGCAATGGCCGAGGTGGCAATTTGCGGCCGCAATATTAAGCTGCTCCATAACCCTTTGCCCTTTACCGAGGACCAGGTCCGTCCCAGTCGGCCCCTACCGGCGGTCTGCTCTTCAGCTATGACCAAAGTTCCATCGGGAGCTCCTTCTTTGGCTAACGTTTTAGCCAAGATATTGGTGGAATCGACTGTATCCCGATAATGAATCGTCCTTCCAATCCGCTGAGTTTTCAAGCCCTCCTGAATCTCAAAGGGATGCAAAACTTGAGTCGCCATCACTAAACAATAGCCTTTTCGTGGTGAAGAATCGATCTTGTATCCTAAATCCCGGAGTTGATTAATCTGCTTCCAAATCGCCGCTCGGGTTAAGCCGGACATTGTTGCCAAGGATTCCCCGGATACGTAATGTCCTTGATTCGCCTTTAAAACATCGAGTACCGACTTCATCCGTCTTCTCCTCTCATTATATCATCGCCAAAACAATTGTCAACTTATATTAATTTTGCGGTTTACAATTTCAGTATGGGATACAAAGGTTTTAAGGAGGAGGCAGTAGACAGGAGTCAGGAGTCGACCAAAAGAAGACAGAATACAGAAGTCAGAAGACAGAAGCAAACTAAAACTATACTTGCGCCTCGTGTCTTATATAAGAACTGTGAACTAGTGTACTTGACTTAGAGTTCAATACTTACAATTATCTCCTGGCTCCTACCTCCTAACTCCCATATCCCAGAACCCAGTACCTCGGACCTGAATTCTACTGTGAACTGTGCACTATGAACTGTGTACCCTTTATGTTATTGTTTGTCTTTCACAATCTCAAACTCCGAAGCAGCAACGATACCCCCCAGTGGAGGATGGGGTTTTCGAACCCGGACTATCACCCGGTCAACCTCAAAGTTTTCCAAAATCCGCTCGGCAATCCCAGTCCCCAAAGCTTCAATCAAGTTAAAACTGCCCTTTTCCACCAACTCCTTAACCACATTGTACAAATTCACATAATTTACGGTCTGAGCCAAATCATCAGTGTGGCCTGCACACGTGAAATCCCCTTCCACTTCCACATCGATCTCCAGATGTTGCCCTAACTCCTTTTCTGCTGCAAACACTCCGTGATATCCGTAAAACACCATATTTCTCAAGGTTATTTTGGTTGAAGTCACCTCAAAACCCTCCTTTTTATTACCGACTCTTCCATCATAGCTTATTTACATTTCTGAAGCAATCCGATGAAAAAGGAGTATTAAAACAAGGATAACCCCAAAACGTTGACAAACAAACCCTTCAAAAGTAAAATTAGGATAATTATTATAAGATAAATGGGGGTTTCAGTTCATTGTCATCCGAAACGTTAGCCCAGGCATTGGCCGAAATCGAAGAACTTAAAAAGAAACACCAGGCCATAATCTTAGCGCATAATTATCAAAACGATGAGATTCAGGATTTGGCGGATTTTGTCGGTGATTCATTAGCCTTAAGTCAACAAGCTGCTCAAACCGATGCCAAGGTAATTGTCTTCTGTGGCGTACACTTTATGGCAGAGAGCGCCGCCATTTTAGCACCGGATAAAACTGTCTTATTACCTGCTGTTGATGCGGGATGTCCCATGTCCGATATGGCCGAACCGGAAGCAGTCTTAGAATGGCGTAAGCAATATCCTAACGCGGCCGTTGTCGCTTATGTGAACTCATCCGCCGCAGTGAAAAGCGTCAGTGACTACTGCTGTACGTCCGCCAATGCTGTCAACTTAGTGCGAAATATTCCGGAATCCGAGATCATTTTCCTGCCTGATCAAAACCTTGGACGTTTTGTGGCTGAACAAGTCCCTGAAAAAACCATTCATCTGTGGCCAGGATATTGTATCACCCATTACCGGATTACACCGGAAGAAGTCACGAAAATCAAAAATCTCTACCCCGAAGCAGAAGTTCTGGTTCATCCGGAATGTCGTCACGAAGTGACTGCATTAGCCGATTTCGTAGGAAGTACATCCCAAATCATTCAATATGTACGCAAATCTCAGGCAACCGAATTTATTATTGGAACGGAAATGGGGATCCTTCACAGTCTGAAGAAGGACAATCCCTCAAAACGATTTTATTTGATGAGCCCCGGGCTAATCTGTCCAAACATGAAACAGACGACGGTTGCAAAGATTTTAGATGCACTTCGGCACCTAACACCGGTGATCAGCGTCGACTCTCAGATTCGGGAAAAAGCCGTTGCAGCTCTCAATCGAATGTTAAAATTCGTATAAACTGGAGGTCCCATGCTAACATCCTATCCTTCGCAGTTACCTCCTCTTTATGATACTGCACCATACATCATTGTCGGCAGTGGTATTGCCGGCCTCGCGATGGCTCTGGAATTGAGCAAACATCACCGGGTCATCTTACTCACGAAATCGTCTCTAAATGAGAGCAACAGCACCTATGCTCAAGGTGGAATTGCGGCAGCATTAGACCTTCATGATTCACCGGAACTTCATTATCAGGATACTATAATGGCCGGAGCTGGTCTCTGCGATCCTGAAGCAGTTTTATCGTTGGTCTATGATGGTCCGAAATGTGTTCGTCGTCTCATTGAGGTCGGAGTTCCCTTCGATCGGGACAGCGAGTCCAACCTGTCATTGACCCGGGAAGCCGCCCACAGCCGACGGAGAATTCTGCACGCCAACGGTGATGCTACGGGCCGGGCCATCACCCAAACCTTAATTCACCAAGTTATTAACTCACCTCACATAACGGTTTATGAAAACCATTTCGGATTGGCATTAGCTACGATTAACGAACGCTGTTGTGGCCTGGTGGCCCTTTACCAAAATGAACCTCGCTTATTTTTAAGCAGTGCCGTAGCACTTTGTACCGGTGGCTTAGGACAGATCTACGGTAGCACTACCAACCCGTCAATCGCTACCGGTGATGGAATGGCCCTGGCCTATCTGGCAGGTGCCCGGCTGAAAGATTTGGAATTCGTACAATTTCATCCAACAGCCTTAGCATTGCCCCCGGCCCCTCCTTTTCTCATCTCCGAAGCAGTCCGCGGCGAAGGGGCTATCCTTTTAAACGGTAAAGGCCAACGTTTTATGCCGGAGTATCACCCCCTGGCTGAACTGGCTCCGCGGGACGTTGTCGCCCGTGGCATTTTTGCGGAAATCCAAAAAGGAAATCAACCGGTTTATCTTGATTTGTCCAAAATTCCGCCTGCTACCATCCGTAGCCGGTTCCCCAACATTTACGAAACCTGCCTCCGCTACGGACTGGATATTTCGACGAACCCTATTCCGGTGGCTCCGGCTTCTCATTATGTAATGGGCGGAATCGAAACGGATCTATTGGGCAGGACTGCCGTTCCCGGATTGTTTGCCGCAGGAGAATCAGCCTGTACCGGAGTTCATGGTGCCAACCGCCTGGCCAGCAACTCTCTCCTGGAAGGATTGGTTTTTGGAAGCAGAGCAGCTGATTATCTTAAAGAGCAACCCGTTGACATCCCGGAAATATCGGAACAAATCCAAATCCATTATCCCAAGCGCTACACCGAATACGCCAATATGACGGATGATTATCACCGGCTACATGAGCTGACCGATAATTTCCTTGGAATCGTGCGAAATGCCGCCGGCCTCCAATATGCCAAAGAGCAATTGGAGAAAAATTCACCGGCTATCGGCGAATTCACCTGGGATCCAGCCTATTTTGAATTACAAAATATGCTTTTACTGGCATCATTGATGTTTGATGCTGCGCTTACCCGCACGGAAAGCCGGGGCGGACATTACCGTGAGGACTATCCTCAACCCCATTCCGATTGGCATAAGCATATTATTTTTTATCATTCAACCAAGGAGGTTATTTAATGAATACGCTCCTGTTAAAAGAGATTATCCGCTATGCAATCAATGAAGACTCCGGTTATGGAGATATCACGTCAGAAGCCATTTTTGACAAAAATTTCGAAATATCCGGTACGTTTATTGCCAAAGCCGACGGTATTATCGCCGGGCTTCCTGTGGTTTCCGCCGTATTTGACGAGATCGACCCCCGGATCGTCTTTTCACCGTTGATCAGCGATGGAACTCCGGTCAGCCCCGGAATGAAAATCGCCACAGTGCAAGGGCCCGTCAAACCGATCCTAGCCGGCGAACGTATTGCCCTCAATTTTTTGCAACGCCTGTCGGGCATCGCCACTTATACGTCTTCATTGGCAAAACTGATTAAGGACTATCCAGCCAAAATTGTCGATACCCGTAAAACAACACCCGGCCTACGGATGTTGGAGAAATATGCTGTCCGGCAAGGCGGCGGCCACAATCACCGGTTTAATCTGAGCGATGCAGTATTGATCAAGGACAACCACATTGCAGCCTGTGGTTCTATCACCAAGGCCATCGAACGCTGCCGTGCCTATATCCCCCACACCATGCGGATCGAAGTGGAAGTCGAAAACGAGACCCAAGTCCGTGAAGCGTTAGCGGCCAAGGCCGATATCATCATGCTGGATAATATGACACCGGCAGAAATGAAACGCATGGTTGAGCTGATCAACGGACAAGCCATCGTCGAAGCTTCCGGAAATGTCAACGAGAAAAATATCGTTGAAATCGCTGCGACCGGTGTGGATATCATTTCTATCGGCTCCCTTACCCATTCCGTCCGGGCTCTGGATATCAGCCTGAAATTCGAAGGATAATCATATGCCACTCAAATTCATTTTTGATTCAGACATAAAAAAGCAACCGTTTTCGGTTGCTTTTTGTTTTTACTTAGGCCAAACTCTCTTCCTTTTTAGGCTTTTCACCGATTAAGGCGATAAATTCTTCACTCTCAATCGTCTCTTTCTCCAGTAACAACTTGGCAATCTGGTCCAACTGATCCCGATGTTCGTTGATGATGTCTTTGGCCCGTTGGAATGATTCATCCATGATCCGCCGGATTTCACGGTCAATGGCCGCGGCAATCTCTTCGCTGTAATTCTTATCCCTGGAAATATCCCGACCTAAGAATACTTGCTCCTCATGGCCATGGCCAAAAGTCATATAACCCAGATTGTCACTCATACCATATTCAGTGATCATTTTTCGGACCATTCGGGTTGCCCGTTCCAGATCGTTGCGGGCTCCGGTGCTGATCTCTCCCAACGCGATAACCTCAGCAGCCCGTCCGCCCAAATACATTACGATATCTTCTAAGAGTTCGGTCCGAGTCTGATAATGTCTATCCTCCAGCGGAAACGCCAACGTATATCCTCCGGCCATTCCCCGAGGAATAATGGAGATTTTATGAATCGGATCGACCGTCGGCAAATAATGTCCAACCAAAGCATGGCCAGCCTCATGATAAGCCGTTAGTTCCCGTTCTTTTTGGCTCATAATTTTGCTCTTTTTCTCAGGACCAGCAATGACCCGTTCGATAGCTTCCTCACAATCGGACATCTCAATTTTCTTCTTATTGCGGCGGGCAGCCAGCAAAGCGGCTTCATTTAAAACATTGGCCAAGTCCGCCCCGGTAAACATCGGGGTTCTGCGGGCAAGAACCTGAAGATCCACATCGGAGGAAAGGGGTTTTCCTTTGGCATGAACTTTTAAAATCTCTTCCCGCCCTTTGATATCCGGAATATCCAAGGTCACCTGCCGGTCAAAACGGCCCGGCCGTAATAATGCCGGATCCAGAACATCAGGCCGGTTAGTAGCAGCCAGAATAATGATACCGGCATTCGGCTCAAAACCATCCATCTCCACGAGAAGTTGGTTTAAGGTCTGTTCCCGTTCATCATGTCCGCCACCAAGTCCGGCACCCCGTTGTCGTCCAACAGCATCGATCTCATCCACAAAAACGATACATGGTGCATTTTTCTTAGCTTGCTCAAACAAGTCACGTACCCGGGAAGCACCGACACCGACAAACATCTCCACAAAATCCGAACCACTGATACTGAAGAAAGGTACTCCTGCTTCTCCGGCAACGGCTTTCGCTAATAACGTTTTACCGGTTCCCGGAGAACCGATCAGTAAAACTCCCTTCGGGATTTTTGCTCCCAATTCTGTAAAGCGACGTGGCTGCCGAAGAAATTCAACGATCTCCACTAACTCTTCTTTCGCTTCATCTTCCCCTTGAACATCATCAAAAGTCACTTTGGTTTTATCTTCAGTATGCAGCCTGGCCCGGCTTTTTCCGAAAGACATCGCCTTATTGCTGGAATTTTGCATTTGATTTAGGATAAAAAACCAGAAAATCAGGAATAAAACAAAAAAGCCCAAATTCGGCAGGATAATAGCCCACCAGCCGTTACCGGCATTGGAGAAAGAAACCTTCACCCCATGTTCCCTTAATAAATCATAGTATAAATCAGGGTGATTGGCCGGCCCTTCGGTACGGTACCGTTTGTCTCCCTCCTGACGTCCCTGGATGGTTCCGTCGTTATTATTAATCTCCGCATCGATGATTTTGCCGGATTCAACCCGCTTCACGAATTCATTATAGTTAATCTGTTCGACAGAATCCTTATTTAAAAAATTCGCAACTAAAAACAAGGTGATAACGGCAATCACAAAATAAAGTACAATCTCACGTGCTACTTTGAACAATTAGAAACCTCCCTCCGGCAAATAACCATGTTAAATATTATACCATAGTCAAAAAGTGAATACAATTAATCTCCTTCGGATATCCCGGTACTGACGGCAGATATCCGCCAGATATTTTGGGTCTTTTGGGTTACTTTGACATCATCGGCCATCCGATAGCCAACCACCCAGATAATCCGATCATCAGAAGTCAGTAACAAAGGTATCTTTCCCCGTAATCGTCGGGATATTTTTTGGTTAATGAAAAAATCATGTAATTTTTGAGAACCGGTCATCCCAAAGGGTCGAAACACATCTCCCGGTTGCCAATATCGAACTTTCAGCGGCAAATTAAGCTTTTCCCGGTCAACATAAATCTCATTTGGAGCGACTTTCGACCAATCTCCCGGGATTGAAGCCTCCTCAATCACCAATTCCATTGGAACTGCTCCCAACCTGGTAATTCCCGGAGCATTTACTGCAACCAGTTCCAAGCAACTTTTTTCATCCCAATCCGGTCTTTGGAAATAAAGGACCCCACCTTCCAAATATACCAGCGTCTTATGGCAAATATGAGTCTTTTTGAATTGATAGTTCTCCGCTGTGATTTTACTTCGCAACTTTTGCAAAGCCTGAAGTTCCATCCGGTATTCTACGCCGAGTTCAGCCAGAGTATCCCGTAAAACATGATATTGGAGATAAGGATCCAGGGTTAAAAAAAGGTCGAGACGCAGGCCAACTCGGTCGCTTTCCCCTATCCTTACTTCCGAAAAGGATTGTCTTAATAATGCCTGTATAAACCGATTATGCTCTCGGGCCAATTCCCCCAGCCGATTTAAAGCTTCTTTAAACCGGGGATTATAATCCTGTTCTATCTGGGGAATTAATTGGTGGCGTAAACGATTGCGCTGATAAAGCAACTTGTGATTGGAAGAATCTTCAACCCATTTCAAATTATGGGCAGTAACATAATCCCGAATTTCGGCGCGGGTTACTCCTAGAAGCGGCCGTACATATACTCCATCCCGCTCCACAGGTATTCCAGCCAGTCCGTCCAGACCTGTTCCCCGGATTAGCCGATATAAGATGGTTTCAGCCTGATCATCCCGATGATGAGCCAGAGCAATCTTGGATGCAGAAAACTCCCGCCGTACCTCTTCAAAGATTCGATATCGTTCATTCCTGGCTAATAACTGCAATGATTGCGGTTTACTCCGCAACCGTCCTGGAATGTCGATAATGACCTGTTTGGTCAAAAGACCATACTGTCGGCCATATTGCTCCAAAAGTTCGACCTCAGCTCGGTTTTCCTCCGGCCGTAAAGAATGATTTACATATAAGACCACTAATTGAAGTCGATATTCAGCGAGACTTTGCAATACATGAAGCAAGCATACAGAATCAATACCACCTGAAAAGCCAACGACTACTGTTTCCCCAGGCTTAAACAATCCATATTGGACTATCGTCTTTTTGACTTTAGTAATCAACGGTAACTCCTACACGATGGTTTACAATGATAACGTCCCCTTTAATTCTTTAGTTCCCTGGGATTTGGAACGTTCATCAAATTGTAATCAGTTTTTTTCATTATTTCGCTTAATCGTCCTTTTTACCCTTTTTCCCTAAAAATAAACACTAAAAGAAAAGCACTACCATTCGAATGGTAGTGCTCAGGAAAACAGGATTGAAACCCATCAGTTTGAAAAAACTTTATTCTCAGTTAACTGCATTACAATCACTGTCATGTCATCTTTAGGGAGCCCATCTTGATTGATCTTGGCTAAATTCAACAAATATTCGCCGAGCGCTTCCGGGCCGACCACTTCTACTTTACTCAGTGCCCGTTTTATCCATTCATCATTTCCGGAAGGATCCAATTTGCTGTCGACCACACCATCTGTAACCATCACCACCAAATCGCCTGGCATCAAATTGATGGTTGTTTTCTCAATATCCACTGTATTCAAGATTCCGGCAGGCAACGATGTGGATTTGATGGTCCAAACTTCGCGGCCCCGTTTTACATACGTTGCTGCAGCACCGATCTTTAGGAATTCAGCAGCTCCGCTGTAAAGATCGATCCATGCTAAATCAACCGTTGCAAAAGACTCTTCCGGTGAACGCAACGACATCATGGAATTTACCATTTTCACAGCAAAGTTACGATCAATTCCAGTATCCAATAACTGTTCCAAAATCGTCACTGTCGAGTTGCTCTCCGATGCCGCCTTGCTGCCATGGCCCATACCATCACTTAGTATGGCTACAAAATATCCATCTTTCAGTTCATGAAGGGCATGACTGTCTCCGGAAAATTCGTTGCCGGCTTTTGGAAGTTTACATACCGTAGTTTTCACTTCATAGGTCCGTTTAGGAATAAGACAATAAGCACATTCGTCTTTCCCCAGAGAGCATTTCTTTTCCCATACAATATATTCAAGTCCCAGCAAAGAACTGATAAATGGCACCATCACATGTTGACATTCATGTCTTTGATTACATTTACGCCGCTTCACATAGATTTCCAATCCATCTTCTCCAAAAGAACTGACTCCGATTTCTTTGACATATATACCAGCCCGGTTGAGACCACTTTTGATTTTCGTTTCCAATTCCGATCTAAAAATACTGTCTCGGGATATTTGCTTACCCAACTTTTGAACTAGCCCTGAGATTCCCTCCATTTGGCCGATGAGGTATTGAGTATGTTCTTCCAGTTTGCGTCTCCAATAATTATCTCCATGACAGCTTTCCAACAATTGATTTATCGTATTAACCAATTTGAACTGTTGAAAACAATCTTTACTCAATCGCCCTTTCACGTGAGATGCATAAATCTCTCCTTGCAATTCAGCATGGGCGATCAAATCAAACAGTTCACGGTAAGTCTGATAAAAATTTTCTCCCCAACACTTTTCGTATCCCGTACAATGCTGACAGATTTGATTACAGACCTGATCCAATAACGAATATAAATCGGTCCGGACCGGCGGAATACTTGCCTCACGTTCAGACAATGTCTTGGCTATCTCGGCAAACGCACTCGAGACTGCATTCAGACGAGTGGTAACCAAATCCTCCAACTGCATCTGCTTTTGCTCGGCTTCCTCTTTCGACGCAATCTCCGGAAAACAACCTGAAATGTGGGACAAATGATGACGCGGTATCAAGATAAATCCCGCTAAACCCATGCCAACTGACCAGGCATGTCCGGCAATTTCTGCTTCGCCCCCCAGTTGAATCGTCAGAAGATAGAGACCGAGGACACCTCCGATAATCGTACCCCATCGGCCCAGTCCTCGCAAAAAACCGCCTAACATTCCGGGAATGGCATAAACTGCAATTAACATCAAAAAACTTCCAGCTGTAAGACTAAGTATCCAACCGATTAGGATCCCCATCATCGCACCTGCTCCTCCTCCACCTAAATAAGCAACTGCTGCCAAAAAGGTCACTGAAAGCATCTCTGAAATATTTACCGAATAAACGGTCAGATCTTGAGCCCCGCATATTCCCATCATTATCATGGCTAACAAAGAGCCTGACGCTAAAGTTGTACTTGTCAAGGGATAAGCTATATATTTAAATGCCATTTGATATACCTGACTCAAGAAAGCCACCAATAAACATTCGGCAAGGACAATAGTCAAGCTATTTCTTTCCGGAAAGATGAACGCGACCATCAGCCGCATTCCCAACCATAGTCCCGGTAAAAACCAGCGCTTTCGTTGTAACCATTCGGCTTTAACCCAGTATCGCACCCATTTATATATGAGCACTGACCCGGTTAACATCATTGCATGGACGTACTCTCCACAACTGACTATCCCCACCAAAAAACCGGATAACAGCGCCAATTCTTGAAAAAACGACAACTTCCTGGGATATAACGTGAAAGCGATCCCTGCTGGATAAAGACCATATCTTCCCAAAAAACGGCTCAGCAAAACAGCGATCAGAAAATTCTGTAAACCCTGGGATATTTCCCTAAAATGATCCGAGCGTCCGAAACTTTGAACAGATCCGCTCAAATTTGCTAGCAATTCCGTGAAAACCGG
Organism: Bacillota bacterium; assembly: GCA_029776205.1. Taxonomy (GTDB): domain Bacteria; phylum Bacillota; class UBA4882; order UBA8346; family UBA8346; genus JAKOSX01. The sequence continues at coordinate 260,163 of JAKOTQ010000096.1, forward strand.
GTCTCTTACCAATAACCATCGTCTTTGCAAACCGGTTCACCCCGCCAGCTATAGTTTTCCCAACTTTTACCTTTTATCAGTATATCATCAGCTACTTAAGGCCTTTGTCGATTCTTCAGTTTTTTTCTGAGAATTTTCTGATATATCCACTAAAAAAAGCTACCCTTCAGTACCAGGTAGCGGCTTAAACATGACCATTACTAACAATACAAAACTTAAATAACCATAGATCGGATAACCATGTGCCACTAAATTAACAAAACCAATTTTGCCAATGGCAATACCTAAACCGGTAAGCAGGATAAGATTCCATTCATAAGGCCACCGAATCAATGTCTCTAAGCGTTTCCCAAGGCCAAATAAGTTAGCTAAAAGTGTTGTTAACATCTCCCCCCAAAGAACTAAAATATACCCGAAAAATACCGGTTTTCCCAAGAATTTTGCTAGAACGACCATCGGTAGTTCAGCATGGCGGATTAATTGGAAATGACTTAATAACCCCAAAAAAATCCACAGTGAAATGACTCCCAAGCCAATGGCTCCCACCCACCCGCCGATCATTAACAGCGACTGCCTGGCATAACGGCGTGACAGCGAAACAAGGACCGGCAAAGACAAAACCAGATTATAGGATGAAAATTGCAGCGCAGCCATTACCCATTGTCTGTTCTGCCCTGAAACCTCCGAAAGTTTACCGCCGCTATGGATGGTAAAGAAAACAATCCCGATAGTGCCCAAAAACATCAAGGGAATGACTACCGTATTTATTCGCATTAATCCCGGCAAATCCCGAAAAAGCACGATTAACGAGAGAACTGCCGAAATCACGACCCCTGACCAATATCCTAATTTCAATTCGGCGAACAGGGCGCCGCACCCGGCGAACATCACTCCAACCAGCATTAACATGATCAGAAATATGGCAACATCAGCGATGATCAGCCATCCCGGCTTCAGAATATACCGGAGAAATTCTTGATACGAATCAGTCTTCAGTTCCGAACCAATCCGAAATACCTTATCGATAAACACCCCCATGATAATAACAGTCAGCAAAATGCCAAATCCTCCGGAGATGCCAAACCTCCCAAAAAACTGTAAAATTTCCTGACCGGAAGCAAATCCGGCTCCGATCACAGTCCCAATGATTGTTGCAGCGATTCCAAATACATTCTCAATCTTCCCCAGATTAGATTTCACCAAAACCACCACCATTGACGCCGGACTGGTTTCCTGACCACTAAATCGACTCCTTCCACCCATTGATCATGATAACGGTATCCGATAGACCCCACCGCCTGACCAGCAGCTAAGGGCGCCCTTAAAGGCTGATCAGGAAGCCGAAGCTGAGGTTTAATCGCCGTTTCTGCATCTTTTCGGACAACGGCCACTAAATTAGAGCGCGGATAAACCGGTACTGTTTTCCGATTTCCTCCTCGAACCGAGACCCGCGCAACCGCTTGATTCGTTGTTGCTATCGTCCGAATGGTAAATGCCTCGAAACCATATTCAAGCAATCGGGCACAATCAGACCATCGGTCCCGGGAGTTTAAAACCACCGCAATCAGCCGTTTGCCGTCCCGCACCGCTGATCCCACTAAACAATGCCCAGCTTCATTCGTGGTGCCGGTCTTGATACCGTCCGCTCCTTCAAAGTACCACAACAGGCGGTTGGTATTGCGAATCTCCACCTGTTTTTTCCGATCAAACCATTCCAACGTCCCGGTTTTACTCCGGACTAATTTAGCAAAATAGGGATTCTCCATCCCGTAACGGGCAATTAACGCCAAATCCAGCGCCGTCGTATAGTGAGAGGGCGCCCGTAATCCATGGGGATTTTGAAAATTGGTTTGAAGTGCGCCAATTTCTTTTGCTTTAAGGTTCATCAACCGTACAAAGTCTTTAACCGAGCCACAGACTCCCTCGGCTACGGCCACACTGCCGTCATTTCCAGAACGAAGCATCATACCCTCTAATAGTTCTTTAAGAGTTAACCGATCTCCAGCTTTCAACCAAATAGTCGAACCGCCGGTTGCCGCTGCTTTTCGACTGACTTTAACTACTTGACTTAACCGCCCTTTCTCCAAAGCAACGATAGCTGTCATCATCTTCGTCGTACTGGCGGGAGCTCTTCGAACCTCTGCATTTTTTCCATAAAGAACTGCTCCGCTTTGCGCTTCGATTAATACAGCGGCACTGGCCCCTATTTTTGGCCCCAGTCTATTATAATCAGGCAAAAAAACCAGAGGAGGAAATTGCGCCCGAATTTGATATGGCGAAGTCGAGGTTAACTGCAGCTGCCGATTCACCGCGATCAAAATGAATAAACCAATCAACGCCACAACCAGCCATCTCATTTTCCGGCTGAGCAAAACAATAATCGTCATTTTAGTCGACCTCCACTAATGCATATGAGTGCCTGAAAACTTTCATGCACAGCCTAAAAAACACTATAAAAAAACCACCCGTTAAAAAACGGATGGTTTTGATGAAAGATTCATCAACGAAAGCTTAAAAATTCACTCGTACAACTTCAGGATGATAACTAAAAGTTTGAGTCAAATCCACATGCCCGGCTAAAGATTCGACTTCTTCCCCTTCCACCATGAACTTGACATGATAAATATCCGGCAATTTCGTCAGCGTATTCACGATAGAGAGCACTGCCAAATATTCGCCTTCTGAGCCGACATTAAGTTCTGTCGCTTTTTGGTTCAAATTAACAATAGCCAATCCATCGTCCACCTGAACGCCAAGAACTTTCGCACCTTCAGGAAAGATCGATGTTGACGACGAATCGAAAGTAGTCGGCCCTTCCAAAACGGCATTCACTACCGCCTGATAAATATCGGGTTTGGCCTCCAACTCCCGGATCTCGGGTTGCAAAAACAATTGGGTTGCTGTCGATTGAACATAAAACAATGCTACTCTTTCCCGGCTTAAATTTTGTTTCAACTCCCGATTGATGGCCTGTTCACGGCGGTATTCCCGACGCAAACTGTTAATCTCCAAACGACCAACCCAATAGCCAAGAGCAGCCGCCAGCAGGATAGATCCCACCAGCATGGGGATTAGATAACGACGCATCTCTCAACCCTTTCTCTCAAGTACATCCATGAACTTAAGATATTTTATTTTATCAGAATTTATACTCTACCCCGATCCGGTACCGTAATTCCTGATCGTCCAAGTCATTGATATTTAACACCCATTGGAGCCGTTCATTGGCTTGATATGCGAAATCGTAATCATGGAAAAACTCCCCTTCGATAAAGAGAACCGGCCGCAATTTTATGCTATATTTGTTAAACTGCCAGCTGAAATCGCCCCGAACAAACAGCTTTGCTTCATCGTCAGGATTAGATGTTCCAGAACCGGTATAACGCATCACTCCGGCATTGAGAAATTGATTCGCATACATTTCAATTTTGATATAAGCTTCATAATCCTCCTCGTTTTTCGCTTCATAATTGTAATTATAAAATCCGCTTAATTCCAGATTGGTTCCGAACGGAATCGTAAAATCAAACCCGCCGTAAGCCACTGTAGAACCGTCTTCATCATCATAACGCACGCCAAGTTGTAAGCCAAATTTATCGGACAAATCATAATCGACCCCGGCACGGAAAACATGATCTTCATAATCGCCAACTAGATCTATTCGTTCAGACAGCTGATAACTCCCCTCGATCATGCTCTCATTGCCAACCAAAGCTTTAACCGAACCCTTATAGTCATTTTCGGCTCCCCAGGAAACCGTAGATAAAAGCAACATCATCGAAAATGCAAGCATACCTACACCAATACGTTTCATTTCTTATCTCCTTCCATTGCGTGACCTTACATAAGCATTCAACGTCAATTCATTGATTTAGTTTCGATAAACCGTTTCCATAAAAGCTTTATATATCTTCGTGATGAAAACAAAATCTCCTGTCACTTGACGTAAGTAATTCATGCCTATACAGTAAAAACCTGGGTAGAATTAAAGTTGACAGTTTACAGTTGACAGGTGACAGGTGATAACCAACGCAAAAAAAGGGGTCTGAATCAAAGACCCAAACTGTCTGCTGTAACTGTCCACTGTTCCACCTGTCAACTGTCAGCCGAGATAAACGGACTTTCTTTCAAATAGAGTATCCCTTCATCCATATCAACACTTACAGTTAACCCTTGTGGTAAGGTCCATTGGTCTTCTAAATGTCCGATGGGAAAACCATAAGCTACTGGACAGCCCAGTCCCTCCAACCGTTCTCTGAATACAGCAACCAAATCGGCTTCCGTTTCACCGGGAATCGGGATGCTTTTCCCGATCACAATCCCACGAAGTCCATCCATAACCCCACAATAGATCAATTGTGTCAATAGCCGGTCCACCCGGTAAGCCGCCTCTTGAACCTCTTCGATGAAAAGCACACATCCGCTGAAATCCGGCAAATAACCTGTACCGGCCATGGCAGCTATCGTGGTTAAATTCCCTCCGAGTAATGGACCTTCCGCTTTTCCTCCCCGGATAACGATCAAACGCTGTTGTTTTCTCCCGGGCCATTTTAACGCTTCATCCCCCTGCATACCGGAGAGCATCTTCAAAGCACTCTGACGAGTAAAGTCACTGGCAAAAGTCGTCAGGACCGGCCCGTGAAAGGTGACCAGTTTCATCCGAGCCCAAAATGCAAGTTCTAAGGCGGTAATATCACTAAATCCCATCAATATTTTGGGTTTTTTCTCAAAGAAGCGGTAATTCAAACGAGAGAGCAGCCGAAGGCAGCCATATCCTCCCCTTAAGCACCAAACAGCAGCGATGGAATCATCTTGCCACATCGATTCCAAGTCCAATTGCCGCGTTCGATCGTCCCCGGCTAGAAACCCACGGCCGGGTATTGCCGTTTTCCCAAGGATCACTTGATACCCGGAGGAAACTAGATATTCCACATGTGCCTGATATTCTCTGCTGTCCTTCACTGGACTGGCCGGAGCGATGATGCCAATCCGAGAACCTGCGATCAACGGCCGACTCTTTAATTTGACCATGTACACCACCCCTGGACAAAAGACGGTTTGACTTGCCTCCACCATGTGAATGGTCTTCGAAAAACCGGTTCATAATAAAGTTGATGCGGAGGTAAATCTATGAAAAGAAACAATATATTTCGCAAACTGTTTCAATTAACATCAAATAAACCTGAATTTTCCCTTAATGCCGATAGTTTCAACCCGCCCCATAACCGACCGGCGGATTCCGGAGATGAAACCGGTGAATGTTTAACCACCAGTTTGGCCCATAACCGGAAAACACTGGAGTCCATCTTTGGATTACCCACCAACAAAGATGTGGTAATCCGCGATTTTACCATCACCAGTTTAAATAAGAAAGCTTTGATAATATATATAGACGGATTAAGTGACCGAAATGCTCAAAACTTCGCAGTACTCCAACCTTTAATGTTGTTAAGCCGGGGCCATCTGGAAACGAATGAACCCATCGATATAGCCTATGAACGGCTGGTTCCAGGGCAGCAAGTGGAAAAAACCAAAAAGCTCGAAGATGTAATCAACGGCATCCTGGAAGGCTCCAGCGCTTTATTGATCGATGGCTCAGCCGAAGCCATGATCATTGAAACCAAAGGCTGGGAACACCGGGGCATTGATCGTCCCAGTAACGAACCGGTAGTTCGTGGTCCTCAAGAAGGGTTTAATGAAACCTTTCGGGCTAATACAGCCAGTGTTCGCCGTTATATTAAAGATCCGAAGCTTATCACAGAAATCATGCGGGTTGGCACACGAAGCCGAACCTTACTGGCACTTATGTATATTAAGGACATCGCCAACCCCGCACTGGTTAAAGAAGTTAAAAGACGGATTAAAAGTGTCTCGGAAACCACCGACTATATCGCCGAAACCGGCCAATTGGAAGAGTTTATCGAAGATCATCCCCGTTCCCTGATGCCCCAAATGCTATCCACCGAACGTCCGGACCGGGTAGCCGCCCATCTCCGGGAAGGTTATGTGGCGGTCATGATGGCTAACAGTCCTTACGCACTAGTGCTTCCCACCAATTTTGCCATCTTTCTGCATGCAGCCGAGGATTACTATTTACGTTGGCCTTTTAGCAACTTCCTTCGGTTTATTCGTGCTATCTCCATCTTTATTGCCTTATTGTTACCGTCGTTCTATATTGCGGTGGTCAATTACCATCAAGAAATGATCCCTACCGATTTGATGCTAGCCATGACCGCTGCCCGGGAAGCCGTGCCCTTTCCGGCTTTAGTTGAAATTCTCTTTATGGAGTTTTCCTTTGAATTAATCCGTGAGGCTGGTGTCCGGGTCCCCAGCATTATCGGACCCACTATCGGAATTGTCGGCGCATTAATATTAGGACAGGCTGCCGTTTCTGCCTCCATTGTCAGTCCGATCCTGATCATCATTATTGCCATTACTGCGCTGGCATCCTTCGTCGTGCCCAATTATAATGCCACCTTCACCATCCGGATCCTACGGTTTCTCTTTATTATCCTCGCCGGTTTCCTGGGATTCTTCGGAGTTTCATTTGGTGTTTTCCTAATTACCTTGCATATTGCCAACCTGAACAGTTTCGGCGTTCCCTTTTTAACTCCGATTGCTCCTTATCATCCTCAAAATAAAGACCGGGTGATCCGGCCTCGAGCTTATGACCAGCCAAAACGTCCGATTTTTTTAAGGCCTCTTGACTGGATTCGGCAACGGGATATTTCCCGCCCTTGGGATAAACCCAGTTCATCAAGTTCGGATGAAGGAGATGACAATTATGAAGAATGAAATGAAGATTGGTCACCGTGAAGCCCTCACTTTACTCGTCACCCTCATGAGCGGCCAGGTTTTCTTATCAATGCCTCGAAATATGGCTCTTCTTGGCGATACCGCCGGTTGGATGATTGTTCTTTTAGCCGGAATTTTCAGTCTCATCGGCTATTACTTTTTGGCTACACTCTTGGAAAAATATCCCGACCAAGATATCCTGCAAATCTCTCAGTTTATATGCGGAAAATTCTTAGGGACTATCATCGGCACCGTTTTTTTCCTCTTTTTCTTGACCATCTCTTCCCTGATGCTACGTCAATTTGCAGAAAGCTTCATCATTTCCATCTTGCCAAATACCCCCATCAGCGTCATCTCTCTCTTTTTTCTTTTTTTGCTGATATACGGAACATTGCAAGGCATCGAAACCTTAACTCGTGTCGCTTGGTTTTTTGGCCCCTACTTATTGTTAGCCTTTATCATTACCATTGGTTTTTCCATGCCTTATGCTGATTTAGAACTGCTTCTTCCCATTTTAGGCAAAGGGCCTCTTCCCATATTAAAACATTCTGCCTTACACACTTCATTGTTTTCCAATATTATTCTGCTCGGAATTATCGCTCCCAAAATCCGGGAACAAACGAAGACGTTCCGTACTGGATTATATAGTTTAATTTTAGCCATCGTCATTAACACGGTCGTTACTGCCGCCGTACTCATTACATTTAACTATACATCAACATCCAAACTGGTTTTTCCCATATTTCAATTAACCCGTCTCATCACCCTGGGAGAGTTTATTCAACGTGTGGAAGCCATCTTTGTGTTTCTATGGTTTTTTACGGCAGCCATCTTAATGGGTGGTATGTTTTACGGCACGATCATCAGTTTCAGCCACAGTTTTGGCCTAAGCAACTATCGACCCTTAGTCTTTGCCATGGCGGTACTCATCTTCTGCATTAGCTTAATTCCGAATTCCATGACAGAAACCGTAAATTTGGATGCTTTTATCATCAGTAAATACTACCCTTTGATCTCCTTCGGAATACCGTTATTGCTATGGATTGCCTCACGCTTTAAGAAGAAAGGAGATAACAGCAATGGGTAAAAAAGCATTCCTAACGATTTTACTCACTGTTTTCGCTATCTCCGTCGGAGGCTGTTGGAATCGAAAAGAGTTAGAGAGTATGGGGCTACAGGCGTTACGGGCTGTCTCACACTTTAAGAAGAAAGGGGGTAAAACCAATGGGTAAAAAAACATTCCTAGCAATTTTACTCACTGTTTTCGCCATCTCCGTCGGAGGTTGCTGGGATCGAAAAGAACTGGAAAGCATGGGGCTGGTCCAGACATTAGGATTGGACTTAGCAGAAAATAATGAAGTCATGGTCACCTGCATGATTGCTATCCCTTCCAAATTAGGTGCTACAGCTGAAGGGGGCGGCAGCGGCGAAGGCCCGGGCGTGTTATTGATCTCGATGAATGCGCCTTCCATCTATGAGGCCTTTAACCTGATGAACACCACTGTCAACCGGGAAGTTACCTTGCTTCAAAATCAGGCGCTGATTATCGGAGAGGATATAGCTAAATCCGGAATCAAACCGTGGATCGACAACCTGCTCCGTTTCCGGGATATGCGGCGGACACTCTTAATCTTTGTCTGCAAAGGAAAGGCAGCAGATATTATGAAAATCCAACCCAAACTGGATCCCAATCCCGCTGAATATTTTCGGGACCTGGTGATGACCTCGAAACGCACCGGGATGTTTCCCTTAACCAATCTCCACGATTTTATACGTCGTTATCAATCTTCAGCTCAAGAAAATTATGCGCCGCTCCTGATGGAATATAAACCATCGCAATCCAGTGAACCCCCGCCTCAGAGCAGCGAAAACGGCGAAAGCGGAAACGGAGAGAAACCCGAATCGGAAGAACCGACCGAAGTCCGAATTGCCGGAACAGCCGTCTTCAAATCCAATCGATTGGTTGGACACCTGGATTTATACGAAACCCAAGTATTACAGATCATTACCAATCAATTTCAAGAAGCTTTCCTAACACTCCCCGATCCGTTACGAAAAGAAACCAAAATCACATTTCGTTTAACTAGATCGAAACCGACACGAATCAAATATATCAAAAATGAAGTTCCCAGCTTCACCGTTGATATTTGGATGGAGGCCAGTCTGATCAGTATTGAAAGTACTATCGATTATACCACTCCCCAAATGGAAGAGTTCTTACGGCAAAAGATCGCCGCAGCACTTAGACACCGGATCGAAAAAGTAATTGAAAAGACACAGAACGACTTCCGATCCGACATCTTTGGATTTGGCCAAAAAGTGCGGCATAGCATGTTAACGACGACCGAATGGGAACGATACCGCTGGCCTGAAAAATATACCAAGTCTAAAGTCAATATCAATGTGCACGTCTTCATTCGACGAGTCGGTATTCAGTTCCAACCTCCAAAAATAGAACAATAATTAAATTAAAACGAAGTTTCTAAGCAATACTGCCGCTCCTAGCTCAAGTTAGAAGCGGCAGTATTTCGCTGAAAATGTTAACCCCTAAGAAAAAGCAAATAAACTGGCAAAGCGATGATCGCTCCAACCAATACAATGACGGCTGCAAACCCCAGATAATTTTTTTCTTTCAAAACCTCCAATCCATAAAGTACCGTATAACCCGCCACCAGCAAAACTCCAAGCATGATTAGGTACTGAGCCAAATCCGGAACACTCCTTATAGAAATCATTTTTTCAATTATTTTCCCCAAGAACCAAAAAATTAACCCGCCAAAAAAGGCGGGTTCGACGACTCCAGGAATACATCGCCGTCTTATGTTTATTATTCAGCGTTAGGCCGACGATTTTCTAAAGGCTCCGCACGCTCTGCCAGTTCGGACAGGGGTAGATTAAAAGCCGCAGCCATCTGAATCTTTTCTTGGTGATCCGGGTCAACCCGGCCATTTTTGTGAAGGCGGCTCCCCAGAAAATGCACACAGAAATGGCCATTAAAATTATTGTCTTTAATCGTTTGGCCCCCATGAGGCATCCCGTTGATAGAAGCTGCAATGTATTGATTCCGGATTTGAACGACAACCGGACGACGGGTCCAACTCCAACGGCCTCCATAAATACTCAACATAACTTGGGTATCCCGTGCGGTCAACGGCTCAGCATCCGAATGATAATGACCCCCATGCCGTCGGACTTGAAAGGCACGGCCTGTACGAAGGTCAATAATCCGAACGATCTCTCCGCGTCCCCACAACCGTTGAACAATCTCCCATGGAACCGCCTGAATTTCACCAAGACGTCCCCGGGAAGCCACCGGAGCATTCTCTCTGGACACTGCAATTTGCAATTGCTGCCCAACAGCAACCTCTTCTTCGGAGAGGCTATTAGCAGCCATCAGTTCAGCCGGTGATATACGGTACTTGGCTGCAATATCGGCCAATGTTTCCCCCGGCGCTACGATATGAGCAATCATTTTCGGTTTTTCTTGAATCGCTGTCTTCAACGTTTGCAATGTAACCGGGCCGATCTTGCCGTCAACTTTCAATCCATGTTCAGCTTGGAACCGTTTTACTGCTTCTTCAGTTACTTTCCCATAATATCCGGTCGGAGCTATGCTCAAATATTTCAACTCATAAAGATAACTCTGAACCTCCCGCACCGGTTCTCCGCGGGAACCCAATTGCAACAACTGAAGAGCCCATACTGTTGAAAAGGCAGATCCTAAAGTTAAAAAGGAATAAAAAAGGATCCAGCTCCGCCATTTGCTTTTTTGCATCATCGCTCTGCCGTCCTTTCAATATTACATTTTTGTTAATTTCTTGATTAAATCGCCAAATCCTTCAGACATTCACAACTTTAGTTATTTTTAGAAAAAACGCCTAATAAAGACGTTCAAAGCTTTCGTTTAATTTTTCAGTTTTTTTCGAAAATAAACTCTTGAAAAAATCCCGGATCCAACGCCATCCCTTCACCAAAAAATTGGCCTCCTCAACATTTTCAGCCGCATAAACCGGGGCTTGACCAATGATTTTACCTTCCAACACAGCGCTGACTGTCCCAATTCGGGCACCGGATTTAATTGGAAGTTTAATATTTTTATCCGGAGTAATTCGGGTAGTCACCACCAATTCCTTGCCCCGTTCCACCACTACGCCAAAATCGGAACGGAGTTGAACCGAAACCTGTTCCTGCTTAGCTCCTTTTATGTATACTCGTCCAATCACTTTTTTAGACTCAAAAACCGGTTTCCATTGGAAATTACGAAAACCATAATCCAATAACCTTTTGGTCTGAGCAACCCGGGCTGCATCGCTTTCCGCTCCCAATATCACGCTCAACAGCCGGAAATCCCCTTTTTTTGCAGTTGCCGCTAAACAATACTTAGCTTCAGAAGTATGTCCAGTTTTCAAACCATCGGCACCACGATACACCCGGATTAGTTCATTGGTATTGCGAAGGATGAACTTTCCGTCCCGGAGGCTGTCCATCCAGATGGAAGTGAATTTCAGCACTTCCGGGTACTTTAACAGTTCTCTCGAGATGACGGCTAAGTCATAAGCACTGCTGTAATGTTCCGGATCCGGCAACCCGGTTTCATTGGCAAAATGCGTATTTTTCAATTTGAGCTTTTGGGCTCGATTATTCATAGCTTCAACAAAATCGATATCCGATCCGTAAAGATGTTCGGCAATGGCTGTGCTGGCGTCATTGGCCGAAACGACAGCGATCGCTTTAAACATCTCCCGTAGTGTCATTTCTTCGCCTTCTTTAAGATAAATCTGAGAACCGCCCATACCTGCCGCTGCTTTCGAAGTTACAATCTTTTCATCCCATCCAATCCGGCCGGATTCTACAGCTTCCATAATCAATAACATGGTCATCACTTTGGTTACACTGGCCGGCGGCAAACGCTGATGTTCATTTTGTGCATAGAGGATTTTACCCGACACCGGATCCATCAAGATGGCCGCCTTAGCCTCAATCGAAAACGCCCACACCGGCCGGATACTTCCCATGAACCCAACACTGAAGATCATCAGAAGCCATCCAATCTTTTTTACCAATCAAGACGCCTCCTACAAAGAATTTTCCACGGGATTATCTAAGTTTTCCCAAAAAGTTGGGAAAATATGAACTGTTCGCGGCCAAACCCTTTTGAAGATCGAAAATTAAAATTTAGGAATTATTAAGAATGGTTTAAAAAAACCTAGGGTTGTTAATATATTGTTAAGAAACAAGTTGCACCGTCAATGGTATGATTTATCCTGTGGGCATCTGTTTATATGTTACTAACTCTTATACTTATGGAAAAGGCAGGGAAAAGTATGAAAATGGGTAAAAAGGAACCTTCATTCTTTGACTTATTTGTAGAAACCGCTCAAGCCACCTGTTCTGCTGCCCAAAAATTGGAGCAATTAACCGACAATTTCACGGACATCCTCAGTCAAGTTCGCGAAATCGAAGACATGGAACATGAGTGTGACAACCAAGTCCATAAAATCCTCAACCAGCTCAATAAATCCTTCATCACTCCCATCGATCGCGAGGATATTTTCTTAATTGCCAAAGAAATTGATAATATCACCGATTCGATCGAGTCCACTGCTCATCGGTTCAGTATGTTGAACGTCACTTCGATCCGGGAGGAAGCCAAAGTCCTGGTCAAAATGATTGTACAAGCTACCATCGAACTTGAAAAACTCATGAATGAGTTGCGGAGCATGAAAGCCACTCCCACATTGAAAGAGAAGATTATCGAAGTCAATCGGATTGAAGATGAAGGGGACGTCATCTTCCGGAAAGCGATCAGTGATTTATTCGCCTCCGAGCCCAACCCTCTCGAGGTTATCAAATGGAAAGAGATCTTCGAATACCTGGAAAATACTTTGGACGCCTGCGAAGATGTAGCCAATATCGTCGAGGGCATTATCACGAAACATTCATAAACGGAGGAATATTATGCTCGGAATCGGCCTGATAACTGTCTTAGTTCTGATTTTAGCTTCCGAATACATAAACGGTTGGACAGACTCTCCTAATTCCATTGCAACGGTCGTATCCACCCGGGTTTTGACACCCAAAACAGCTGTTATCATGGCTACCATCTGTAACACTATCGGCGCTTTCTTCGGTGCGGAGGTTGCCAAAACCATCGGTACCGGCATCGTTAAGCCGGAAGCCATCAACCTGGTGACCGTCGGCGCAGCCATGGTCGGTATTGTGGTCTGGTCGATCATCGCTTGGTATTTTGGTCTGCCCACCAGCGAAAGCCATGCATTGGTTGCCGGATTGACCGGTGCCGGACTAGCCACAGCCGGGCCCTCGGTTCTGTTATGGTCCGGATGGGTTAAAGTGTTCACGGGCTTGGCCTTCTCCACCATACTTGGTTTTGTCGGCGGCTGGCTCATCGCCTGGCTGATCCGGAAGTTATGTGTAAGAATGTCCCGCCATGTCGGGCAAAAACTCTTCGCTTGGCTCCAAATCATCTCTGCCGGTGCAATGGCCTTAAGCCACGGCAGTAATGACGGCCAAAAATTTATCGGTATGTTTACTCTGGCACTGGTTTTAGGTGGAGCCATACCGGAATTTCATGTTCATCCCCTAACTATTATCATCTGTTCTGTTATTATGGGCCTCGGAACATCTACCGGCGGTTGGAAGATCATCAAAACCATGGGGCAAAAAATGGTAAAAATCGAACCTTACCAAGGTTTTGCCGCCCAAACGTCAGCTGCAGGATCCATCTTGCTCGCATCCGGTCTTGGAGTTCCTCTAAGTACTACTCATACTATCAACACCTCTTTAATGGGAGTAAGTGCAGCCAACCGGATTTCTTCAATTCGTTGGCCCGTGGTCGGTGAATTGGTGACTGCCTGGATATTAACCTTTCCTATCTGCGGCCTCATCGGTTATCTGATGGCTTTGCTATTCCAATTCATCTTCTAATCCTCCCGTATAACCAATGATTCAATGGGCGGCTCGGATATTTCCGGCCGTTTTCTTTATTTACCCCCACAACCCATTTCCCGCTCATGAATACAATCGTGCATCAGGTTCGACAGAGAGTTACGATCATGACCATTCACCCAGGTGAAACGTTGACTCCATCCTCTCAATATGTTATATTTTTCGTGTCCGAATATTTTGTATGCGAACTATTAACGAGAAGGTGACGCTGTGGAAGGCAACATCCCGCCCCTTTTTTGCCTCTTACTCAAAAATACCTGGCAAAAGCTATCCCGATATTACAATCAGCTCCTTTCCAAATATGACTTGACCGTTCAAAAGGCGCTGCTTCTATTGGAAATACCGCCCGGTAGCGGTAAAAATCCGCGGTCACTCGCAAAAAGCCTTGATCTTGAAAATTCAAGCATGACCGGACTTTTGGATCGCATAGAAAAGCAAGGCCTTATCGAAAGGCAACGGGATCCCAACGACCGCCGGGGAATACTTATCTTTTTGACACCCCAAGGACTCGAAGCACGGCAGACCATTCACTCTTTAGTGGAAGAACTGGACAATAAACTTCAGTCCGCTCTCTCCGCTGAAGAAGTTAAAATCTTCCGCAAAGTAATTTCCACGATCAACAAACAACTCTTATAAAGTAGGTGATCATGATGAAAAGAAGAGTCGTTATTACCGGTATCGGACTGATTACACCCCTGGGGCTTACCACCGCAGCCAACTGGGACGCGGCCATCCACGGGCGTTCGGGAATCGGGCCTATCACCCGTTTTGATACATCCCAGTTCGGCACGCGGATCGCCGGCGAGGTGAAAAATTTTGATCCAGCGGACTTTATTGAGAAAAAAGAGATTAAAAAGATGGATCGATTTATGCATTTCGCCATCGCCGCTACGGAAGAAGCCTTAACGGACTCCAGCCTGAAAATTACCCCGAATAACGCGGATCGGATCGGAGTCGTGGTCGGCTCGGGAATGGGTGGATTGGAAACCTTAAGCCATAACGAAAATATCTTCAGCCAACACGGTCCGGGCCGTGTATCTGCCTTTTTTATTCCAGGTTGTGTGATCAATCTGGCTCCCGGGCAGATTTCCATTCGAACCGGCGCTAAAGGCCCGAACTTCTCGCCAGTATCCGCTTGCGCCACCGGAACCCACTCCATCGGAGAAGCCTATCATATTGTTAAACGCGGCGATGCTGACGCTATCATTTCAGGAGGTGCCGAATCGACCATTACTCCGCTGGCGATTGCCGGCTTTAGTAGTATGAAAGCACTTTCCACCTATAATGAACAACCTGAAAAAGCCAGCCGACCCTTTGATGCCAACCGTGACGGTTTTGTCATGAGTGAAGGCGCAGGAATCTTAATCCTGGAAGAACTGGAACATGCCAAAGCCCGGGGCGCCAGGGTCTATGCTGAAATTATCGGTTTTGGCATGAACAGTGATGCTTACCATATCGCCGCTCCTGTTCCCGATGGTTCTGGCGCCGCAAAATGCATGCAACTGGCTTTCCGTTCCGCCGGCCTCCAAGCCGAAGATGTGGACTATATCAACGCTCACGGCACTTCCACTCCGGCGAACGATGCCACCGAAACCGCTGCCATTAAAATGGCTTTCGGAGAACATGCGTCGAAACTCATGATCAGTTCTACCAAATCCATGACCGGCCATCTGCTGGGCGCCGCCGGCAGCGTGGAAACGGCCTTTACAGCGCTTGCCCTTTACCATCAGATCATTCCACCCACCATTAACTATGAAACACCCGACCCAGCCTGCGATCTGGACTACGTCCCCAACCAGGCCCGAAAAGCCGATATTCAAGTGGCTCTCAGCAATTCCTTCGGGTTTGGTTCGACCAATGCATGTATCGCATTGAAACGATACGAGGAATGATACGATATTTTATAATCTTTATAATCTCCTAAGGAAAAAGCCCGGAAATCCGGGCTTTTTTTGTTTGGAGAGAAAAACAAGGTATGAAGTGATAAAATATAAGAACTTTTTTACAAAAAATGTACAGAATTAACGTACCTGATTGAGTATAATTCTTCTAAAAAAGTCCTTTATCTTAACCGAAAATTTGATTGTCACAAGAATTTCCAAAATAAGGGCAGGAATATTGCGGAATACTCCGAAATCACTTTACAATTTCCCCAATTTACCAGTTTTATTCTGTTTGTGTCTTAAAGGAGCGAATAATCGTGCCAAAAAAGACTGCCAAGATCCCGATCCGGGAATATTATCATTTATTAAAATCCTACCTTAAACCCCAAGGCCGGATGGTTCTGCTGCTTACCGTTTTAATTTTGGGCAGCATCGGCAGTCAATTGCTTAATCCGCAAATTATGCGCTATTTCATCGATACCGCTACCCGGGGCGGAGATCCGCACATTCTGTTTTGGGCAGCCATCGCCTTCATGGGAGCCGCCCTCATCCAGCAAATCCTGTCGGTCAGTGCCACCTATGTCGGTGAGAATCTGGGATGGACCACTACCAATATGCTTCGCAAAGATTTGGTTAGCCATTGTCTCAGTCTGGATCTGGCCTTTCACAAACTTCACACACCAGGCGAGATGATCGAACGAATCGATGAAGACGTGACCTCCCTGGCCAATTTCTTCTCCCAATTTTCCATCCGGGTTCTCGGAAATATGATCATCATCATCGGGGTATTAGTCCTTCTTTATTTGGAAGATTTCCGGGCCGGAATAACCATCACGCTGTTTGTCATCACCACTTTATTTTCGGTTCAGCTGTTACGTGAAAAGATGATGGCTTACCAATGGGAGGCTCGTCAAGCCAGTGCCGAACTCTCCGGTTTTATCGAAGAAAGACTGGCCGGAACGGAAGATATCAAAGGAAACGGCGCCATTCCCCATACCATGCTCGGTTTATATAAAGCTATGCGTCACCGCAACCAAAAACAACTTCGGGCTAACTGTTATGCAACCACCATTCGAATGACAGCCATCACCCTCCATTATCTTGGCATTGCATTGGCTTTATGGATAGGCATCCTATTGGCCCAAAAAGGGAAAAGCTCTATCGGAACCATCGTGCTCTTTGTCCTCTATACCGATTTAATTTACCGGCCGATCATGCAGATTACCCGCCAAATGGAAGATTTCCAGCAAGCCGGCGCCGGAATCCAACGTGTCCAGGAACTTTTGCAGATGCGTTCGGAGATTCCAGACGGTGATGGGCCGGACCTGCCTCAGGGACCATTAGCTGTAACCTGGGATCAGGTAACCTTCAGTTATACCGATGACAATGATTTGGTACTGAAAGGGATTTCTTTCGATTTACAACCCGGTGAAACCCTCGGTATCCTTGGCCGAACCGGCAGTGGCAAGACTACTGTGACCCGGCTTCTCACCAGGCTCTATGACTATAACGGAGGCACAGTACTACTCGGAAACATCGAACTCAAATCCACCCGGATAGCCGATCTCCGCGACAAAATCGGTTTGGTCACTCAGGATGTTCAACTGTTTCACGCTTCCGTACGGGATAACGTGACTTTCTTTAACCCCAATATCACAGACGACCAAATTTATCAAGTTTTTGAGGAAGTGGGCCTTACCCACTGGCTCCAATCATTACCCCAAGGACTAGATACCATTCTGACCGGAGGCGGCGGACTTTCCGCCGGCGAAGCCCAGTTGCTCGCTTTCTCCAGGGTATTCCTACGGAATCCTGGCTTGATCATCATGGATGAGGCCTCCTCCCGGCTGGACCCGGCTACCGAACATCTGATGGAAAAAGCCATGGATAAGTTGCTATCCGGCCGTACCGGTATCATCGTTGCCCACCGGTTAAGTACCATTATGAAAGTTGATAAAATCTTGATTCTAGAAGAGGGAAAGATTCGCGAATACGGTAAACGCACTGATTTGATGAATACACCGGATTCTCATTTCAATCACCTGTTAGCCACCGGACTGGAGGAAGTCTTAGCATGAAAAATTGGCATTGCCTCTTAAAATTAATTCAATTCCGTCCCGGATTGTTTTTCCTCAATACTCTTATCTATATCGTCATGTCCTTGACGGAACTGGTTCCGGGACTGGCTATCCGGGAAATCTTGAACGTTTTAAGCAATAAAGCTCCCGCCACAGCCAGTCTCTGGACATTACTGGCTCTCATTGTCGGTTCAACCATTGGCCGGGCCTCCCTGATGATGGCCGATGTTTATACCAACTCCGTATTTCGTTTCTCCGGTGAATCGCTGTTGCGCAAAAACCTGATCACCCAAATCTTCCGCCACCCCGGAGCCAAAGCATTATCCGGAACCACCGGTGAAGCCATCAGCCGCTTAATGGGAGATATTCGGGAGATTTTGATCAATATTGGTTGGGTTAACGAGCTTATTGGTTTATCGGTCTTTGCCGGTGTCGGTATCTGGGTGATGGCGAAAATCGACGCACGGATCACCTTATTCGTCTTTTTGCCGTTGGCTTTAGTCGTTCTTCTGGCCAACCTGGCCTCCAACAAAGCACTGCAATACCGGAGAGCCAGCCGCCGGGCAGCCGGTATTGTCATCGGTTCCATTGCGGAAATCTTCAATTCCGTTCAAGCCATTAAAGTGGCCAATGCCAATGAACATATTACAAAACACTTTGAAGGATTAAACGAAAACCGCCGGAAGGCTGTACTTAAAGACCGACTCTTTACCGAATTGCTAAACTCCATCTTTCAAAATGCGATCAATCTTGGAACCGGCCTTATCCTTCTGCTTGCAGGTGATGCCATGCGTTCCGGTACTTTTACGGTGGGCGACTTTTCCCTCTTCTTATTCTATCTCGGCCGGGTTACTGATCTCACCGGTCTGCTTGGTATTTTCATCGCCCGTTATAAGCAAACCCTAGTCTCCATCGAACGGATGCAAGCCTTAATCCCGGGGGCCAAACCCGAGGTGATGGTGGAGTTCGGCCCAATCTATTTCAAAGGGCCTTTCCCTTCCATCCCCCAACCCGAAAAAGCTGGCCTTAACCGGTTAAACACTTTAGAAGCTCAAGGATTGACTTATCATTTTCCCAGTACCGGCCGGGGAATATCCGATATCAGCTTCCAACTGAAAAAAGGTTCATTTACCGTCATTACCGGGCGGATTGGTTCAGGAAAAACCACGCTGCTCCGGGTACTGCTGGGATTACTTCCGAAAGACAACGGAGAGATTTATTGGAACGGCCAGCTTGTCACCGATCCCGGTTCATTCTTCGTCCCGCCCCGTTCAGCCTACACGCCCCAGGTTCCCCGTTTATTCAGCGAAAGCCTGCGGGATAACATCTTAATGGGTCTTCCCGATTCCCCTGGCAGTATTGACAACGCTATCTGGAGCGCTGTAATGGAAAGCGACGTGACCGCGATGAAAAACGGCCTGAATACTTTGGTGGGGCCCCGAGGCGTTCGCCTTTCCGGCGGCCAGGTGCAGCGGGCCGCCGCAGCCCGGATGTTCATCCGTGAACCGGAACTCCTAGTCTTCGACGATCTCTCCAGCGCCCTGGATGTAGATACCGAACAACTCTTGTGGGAACGTACCTTTTCCCGGCCCGGCGCCACCTGCCTGGTGGTCTCCCACCGCCGTCCGGCCCTCCGCCGGGCTGACCAGATCATTGTCCTCAAAGACGGCAAGATCGAAGCCATCGGCCGTTTGGAAGCATTATTGGAGACCTGCGAAGAAATGCGCCTCTTATGGCAACAGGCAGCAGATGAGGAGAAAGATAAAACAGCAGAAAAATTGGCATAATGGAATATCTAACTTGTAAGCTTCTGACTTATCTTTATACATTCATACATCAGAAAGATAACAATCCTTGAAACAGCTAAATAACCGGGATTAATGATCGAATATTAGCAGGCTTCAATTAACCCGTCAAAAAACCAGACTTTCTCTCAAAATAAAAAGTCAAATTATCGGCCTGTCGGCCTATCGGAGTGAGCTCAATGAACGAGCTCTTTTTTCTTGAGGGTTGTCCGGCCAACCCTCAAACTCCCGCTGCCGGGGAGTGAGACTCCCCGGACCCCTGCAATCTCTTCGTCCTTCTTTCCTGATGAAAATTGAAGTCAATAATAACATTTCATCACATTTAGATTACCATAGTGTTCATTTATTCCAAATTGTATATAGCTTACAGAAAGACCTGATATTTTCCGGCGAGGAAGCCGGAACGCGGAATAGATACATGGATGTATCCTTGACGTCGGCATCAGAGCATCAACAAGCAAAGCCGCCAGGGATGGCAATTCCAGCGGAGTGGGACCCGCGGCCTGGATGGCCGTGGGATAATGGGGGTTTGGGGGATACTCCCCCAGGGGCGTCCGGCCACGCCCCTGATTCGGGAGGTGCAGGAGGGCGAACATCGCCTCCTGTTGGCTGACAAAGCAATTTCGTTCATTGAACTAACGGCAATCAAAGACCCAAAACCCACGATCGCAAAAACTAACTGGCCTATATCATGATTATGATTGAAACAAAAAAGCCCCTCCTTTTCCAAGAAGAGACTTATTAATTATCACTTCAATGGCCTTCATTCAATTTATCCGGATAAAACAGTTGTCTGGCCTGTTTCGTACCTAAATAACCATACCATACACCAAACGCTAACAACGAACTCCAAATTCGAAAATTCATATTAACCAAAAGTCGCGTGATTTCTTTGGGCATCAGTTCTTTCATCAACCCTTTTTCAATAGCCGTCAAAATTACAGGTACCGTCACAAAAACCAAGGTCAATACGAATATCAGATGAACCAATAAATAAATCCTGGACCATTCCAAACTGCGGGGCCTTAATTTATTCACCCGATACCCCAGAACAATCCCAGCTATGATAAGGAGGACCATCAGAATTTGATTCACCCGATAAATCAGATCAGCCATTGGATAATCCATTCGAGTCGAAAGCACATACAGATATCCAATCACCGGATTGCTATTTAATAAGGTTAACAAAGGATTGACAAACATTAACCAAATGACAAATACCAGCATCAAGCCGCCGACGCCGTTACGGTCCGCTTCCTCATAAAACTCTTCACATGACTTCTGGGGAATTTCAGCCGTGAGCCGACCCATGACGATCCTCCTTTTGATTAAAATCAGATTCTACCATTATTTTAACAAAAATAAGGAGGATTTTCTTTGATAAATTACATTATTTCTTTAAATTATCATTTTTTGGCTCATTTCATTTCCCCGGGATAGCCTAATCTCCGAGAAATTTGCCCGGCCGTAGATCGCACCTTCTCCAGGATATCCGCATCTTTAACTGCCATCCCTTCATCATTGGCCGGACGGAAAATACCGATCGCTCCCAAGCATAACCGCTGATGATTGAAGACGGGTGCCGAAATCTCCCGAATACCGTTACCCATATCAATCTGGTTAAAGATATAGCCCTTTTCGCGAATCTGCTTCAGTTCTTCCCGTAATTTTCTGGAAGCTGCCGCATCTTTGACTAAACCGTATTTTTCCAATACCATTTCCTGCTCCGAAGCAGGCAAATAAGCTAATAACAACCGACCGGAATTGGTTTCATAAGCAGGTAAGGGAATTCCGGTTTGAATTCCGAACTGAATCATACCGGCTGGCCTCACCGCATCAGAATATATTACATCCTGTTGAGATAAAACCGCCAAATATACCGATTCCTGAACCTCTTCCGCTAATACCTGCATCACCTCTAACGCCGTAGGACGCAGAGATACGTTTTGCAACGCAGCATTTCCAATAAGAAATGCTTTAAGCCCCAAGCGATAATGCCCCGTTACCGGTTCCCGTTCCACAAAACCGCTGCTGCATAAAGTATTGAGCAAACGGTGCACAGTACTTAAGCTCATGTGGGTGATTTGTCCCAGACGAGTTAGCGGAAGCGGTGTATCGTGCTCCGCTAAAATTTCTAAAAGACGCAACGTTTTTTCAACCGCTTTAACCTTTATCGTTTTTTCCTCGGTACCTTTCACAAGAACCACCACCCATAAGGTATCGGTCGCATTCCCGGGCAGCATTGCGTCCTTCCCGGATTGCCCATACCACTAAACTTTGGCCCCGATGCATATCCCCGGCAGTAAAGATTCCGGGACGGCTGGTATGATATTGATCAGCCTCGGTTTTCACGTTGGATCGGCCATCTCGTTCCAGGCCCAGTTGTTCCAAGAGATAATCCTCAGGTCCAACAAACCCCATTGCCAAAAGGACCATCCCTGCCGGCCATACTCTTTCGGTTCCGGGAATTTCAGTGAAACGCCAACGATTTTGCTCGTCCTTTTCCCAGACGACATCCACCGTATGCACAGCTTTGAGGTTACCATCAGCATCTCCTTCAAAACGCTTGGTATTGATACAGTAATGACGCGGATCGGACCCAAAGCGATACATCGCTTCTTCCTGGCCATAATCAGCTTTAAAGACCTTTGGCCATTGGGGCCAAGGATTATCCGCCGTTCTTTCTTTCGGGGGCTGAGGTACAATTTCAAATTGATTAACGCTGCGGCACCCTTGACGTAAAGCTGTGGCCACACAGTCAGTTCCCGTATCACCGCCACCAATCACTATTACATCTTTATCCTTTGCCGACAGCGGCGGCTCCTCCGAATTTAGAAGGGCGCGGGTATTGGACTGAAGTAGCTCCATCGCAAAGTAAATCCCTTTAAGTTCCCGCCCCGGGATCGGTAGATCCCGCGGTTTTGTAGCTCCGCCGCATAAAACGACAGCGTCAAACTCTTCCACCAATTGATCAGCAGGATAATCCTTCCCTACATCCACGCCAGTCACAAATTGGATGCCTTCAGCCTCCATCAGCTTCACCCGGCGCTCCACAATCCCTTTATCCAACTTCATATTGGGAATTCCGTACATCAGCAGTCCACCGATGCGGTCCGCCCGTTCAAAAACGGTAACCCAATGGCCTGCCCGGTTCAATTCCGCTGCACAGGCCAATCCGGACGGACCCGATCCCACGACTGCCACTTTCTTCCCAGTTCGGAACTGTGGAGGCCGGGGAACGATCCAACCTTCAGCAAAAGCCTTGTCAATAATGGCACATTCATTACTTTTAATCGTTACCGGACGATCTCCATACCCTAACGTACATGAGCCTTCACACGGAGCCGGGCAAACCCTGCCGGTAAACTCGGGAAAATTATTGGTCGCTTCCAACCGCGCCAATGCCTCTCGCCAACGGCCGCGGTAAACCAAGTCGTTCCATTCCGGAATCAAATTATTCAGCGGACAACCCATCGCCAGTCCCTGATAGAGGATGCCAGTGTGGCAAAACGGAATACCACAGTCCATACACCGGGCGCCCTGAACACGCTGTTCAATCTCCGGCAGTTTGTTATGAAATTCGTTCCAATCTTTCAGCCTCTCTTCAACCGGACGATCTTCAGCCTCATACCGCCGGTATTCCAAAAAACCGGTTGCTTTCCCCATATTTACTCATACCTCCGTTCATTGTTGGCCATTCGCTCGCGAGGCCTTAACCGGCGCTTAATTGCCGCTCACCCGTTTCAAGTCTTCTTTATTTTGCTCAAAGGCCGCCATAAAGGCTTCGTCTCCGCTGAGCCCCGTTTTTTCAATGTTTTTCAATATCGATAACATCCGTTGATAATCATAGGGGATGACTTTGACAAACAACGGCAGATAATCTTCCCAATGCTCCAAAATGGTCTTCGCTTTTAGACTACCAGTATACAGAGCATGACGCCGGATCATCTCTCTAACCGCTTCAATCTCTTCTTCATCTGTAAGAGATTCCAAGCTTATCATCTCCATGTTGCAACGTCCCGGGAAGCCACCATCTTCATTCAGGACATAAGCAATACCTCCGGACATTCCAGCACCAAAGTTACGCCCCGTTTCTCCCAGCACAACCACACGTCCGCCGGTCATATACTCACAACCATGGTCGCCAACACCTTCGACAACAGCATAGATACCGCTGTTTCGAACACAGAACCGTTCACCGGCCAGACCGCTGATATAAGCTTCACCGCTCGTCGCACCGTAGAAGGCTACATTACCAATGATCACATTTTGTTCTGCTACAAATTTGGCTTCTTTCGGAGGTCGGACGATAATCTTACCTCCCGAAAGTCCTTTACCGATATAGTCGTTGGCATCTCCCTCCAACATCATGGTAATCCCCGACGGCAGGAAAGCTCCAAAGCTTTGTCCTGCCGAACCATAAAACTGCAGTTGAATCGTTCCGTCAGGCAATCCGGCAGAACCATATCGACGGGTGACTTCACTTCCGGTCAATGTCCCGACGGTCCGATGAATATTACAGATAGGCAACTTTGCCGTAACCTTTTCTCCGGACTCCAGCGCCGGTCGGACCAAAGGAAGGATTTCCCGCGCGTCCAAACTCTTTTCCAAGTGGAGATTTTGAGACTCCTGTTGGTAACCGGCAAACCCCGGCGGAGTCTCCGGACGGTATAACAAATTGGATAAATCCACTTTTCGGGTTTTCCAGTTCATCCCTTCGGAGTTGGGTTCCAGACAATCGGTCTGCCCGATCATCTCATTAACGGTCCTGAAACCGAGCTCCGCCATGATCTCCCGCAGTTCCTGAGCAATAAAATGCATCAAATTGACCACATACTCCGGTTTTCCTTTGAACCGTTTCCGAAGTTCTGGATTTTGCGTCGCAACGCCCACCGGGCAGGTATCTAAGTTACACACCCGCATCATCACACAGCCAAGAGCGACCAACGGCAAGGTAGCAAAACCAAATTCCTCAGCGCCAAGCAGTGCAGCGATGGCCACATCCCGGCCGGTCATCAGCTTTCCGTCGGTCTCCAAAACGACTCGGCTCCGTAAATCGTTGAGCAGCAATGTCTGGTGAGTTTCCGAAAGCCCCAGTTCCCAAGGAAGTCCTGCATGACGAATACTGGTCCGCGGCGAAGCACCGGTTCCACCGTCATATCCGCTGATCAGGATCACATCGGCACCGCCTTTGGCCACACCGGCTGCAATGGTCCCGACTCCCACCTCCGAAACCAGCTTGACGCTGATCCGGGCTTGAGGATTGGCATTCTTCAAATCGTAAATCAACTCCGCCAAATCTTCGATGGAATAAATATCATGATGCGGCGGGGGCGAGATGAGACCCACACCCGGCGTTGCATGTCGCACCCGGGCCACCCAAGGATAGACTTTACGTCCAGGCAGTTGGCCGCCTTCACCCGGCTTGGCACCCTGAGCCATCTTAATCTGGATTTCGATGGCATTCACCAAATATTCGCTGGTCACTCCGAACCGTCCCGAAGCCACCTGTTTAATGGCGCTGCACCGCGAATCCCCGGATTCATCTCTCCGGAAGCGGGCCGGATCCTCACCGCCCTCGCCGGTATTACTTTTACCGCCGATCCGGTTCATGGCGATAGCCAGGCACTCATGGGCTTCCTTACTGATGGAACCATAAGACATAGCTCCGGTCTTAAACCGTTGGCAGATAGATTCCACCGATTCAACTTCTTCCAACGGAACCGGTTGCCGGTTGCTTTTGAACTTTAACAACCCCCGTAACGTGTAAACCCGTTGGGTTTGATTATTAATCAACTCCGCGTATTCCCGATATAAGCGATAGTCATTATTCCAGCAAGCTTGTTGCAGTTTATGAATGCTTTCCGGATTATACAAATGATACTCGCCGTTGGAACGCCATTGATACACTCCGCCGCTTTCGAGTGTTTCCGAGCCCGGCCGGGATGAAAATGCTTCCTGGTGACGCTCCAAGGTTTCCCGGGCGATCTCTTCCAATCCGATTCCTCCGATTCGGGAGGGAGTCCCGGTAAAATAAGCATCAATCACATGTTGATCTAAGCCGAGAGCCTCAAAGATCTGAGCTCCCTGGTAACTTTGGATGGTGGAAATACCCATCTTGGAGAGGACTTTAATGATCCCCTTCATCACCGCTTTGATATAATTGGTTTCCCCCTTCTTGCCATGGCGGGAATCCAAAAGTCCCTGCCGCATCAAATCTTCCAGAGTTTCAAAAGCAAGGTAAGGATTGATAGCCGTCGCCCCATAACCTATGAGCAGTGCAAAATGATGGACTTCTCGAGGTTCTCCCGATTCCACTACCAGACTGACCTGCGTCCGAAGTTTCTCCCGGATCAGGAAATGATGCAAACCGGATACTGCCAGCAATGCCGGTATGGCTGCCATCTTCTCGTTGACATCCCGATCGGAAAGGATCAGGATATTGGCTCCGTCAGCAATAGCCTGTTTAGCTGCTGCGAAGAGTCCATCCAAGGCCTCCTTCAATCCAACGGTCCCGTCTTTAGCCCGAAACAGGGTGGACAGCTTAACCGCTTTCAGTCCTGGTCGGTCTAATATGGCAATTTTGGCTAAATCCTGATTGCTTAAAATCGGCTTTTCCAATTTGAGCTGACGGCAATTTTCCGGCCGGGTCTCCAGCAGATTGCCTTCAGTCCCAATATACAACTCTGTACCGGTGACAATTTCCTCCCGGATGGCATCAATCGGAGGATTGGTCACCTGAGCAAACAACTGTTTAAAATAGTTATATAGAAGCTGGGGTTTTTCAGAAAGGACAGCCAGCGGAGTATCCATTCCCATAGCTCCAACCGGTTCTACCCCATCCTGGGCCATCGGCAGCAGAATCTTTTGAACATCTTCATAGGTATAACCGAAAAGTTTCTGGCGTTTCACCAAACTGGAAGGATCCCCGATAGGTACTTTAGTTGCCGGAGGTAAATCCTGCAAACTAAGTAAATTATCCCGCAACCACTCACCGTACGGATATTCGGAAGCCAGTTTTTCTTTCAGCTCCGCATCATCGATGATCCGTTGCGCTTTTGTATCAATTAACAACATCCGCCCCGGTTGCAACCGTCCCTTAGACACAACCTTTTCCGGAGGAACCTCAACCACGCCGACTTCCGAAGCTAAAATGACTAAATCATCGGATGTCACATAATACCGGGCCGGCCGCAATCCGTTCCGATCCAACACTGCACCGACTACCGTCCCATCGGAAAAGGCCATGGCTGCCGGGCCGTCCCAAGGCTCCATCAAACAACTGTGATATTCATAAAAGGCCCGTTTTTCAGGACTCATGCTCTCATGCTTCGACCAAGGCTCCGGAATCATCATCATCATGACATGAGGCAATGACCGGCCAGCCAATGTTAAAAACTCGAAACATTCATCAAACATGGCCGAGTCGCTGCCGTCACTGTTGATCACCGGTAACACTTTATCGATGTCTTCCCCGAAGATCTCCGAGCGGAACATGGATTCCCTTGCCCGCATCCAGTTGACATTACCTCGCAACGTATTGATTTCACCGTTATGGATCAAATACCGGTTGGGATGGGCCCTTTCCCAACTGGGGAAGGTATTAGTGCTGAACCTGGAATGTACCAGCGCTAATGCAGACTCCATATCCGTATCCTTTAAATCCAGGTAAAAAGCAGGCAATTGGTCCGGCGTCAGCATCCCCTTATACACAATGGTCCGTGCTGAGAGACTGGCCACATAAAAACTTTTACCGCCAGCCATCCCTGAATACCGGATAGCTTTTTCAGCCCGTTTCCGAATCACATACAATTTTCGTTCGAAAGCCAAGTCATCCAGAATGGCTGGATCCCGTCCGATAAATATCTGCCGGATGTAGGGTTTCGAAAGACGGGCCCCTTCCCCGAGAGATCTATCATCCGTCGGAACAGTTCGCCAACCTAAAAACTTTTGGCCTTCTTCCCGTACGATATTCATTAAAATCTTCTCACATTCCGCCCGAACCATCGGATCATTGGCCATAAACACCATACCTACGGCATAGGCACCCGGTTCTGGAATTTCAAACCCGTTTTCACGGGACACTTTTTGAAAGAACCGATGCGGAATTTGGAGAAGAATCCCGGCTCCATCTCCGGTATCCGGATCTGCTCCCCGGGCTCCACGATGATCCAAATTAGATAATACCGTCAGACCCTGCTTGATAATATCATGGGAACGTTCGCCTTTGATATTGACCACAAAGCCGATACCACAAGCATCATGTTCCCACTCCGGGTCATAAAGTCCTTGTTTGGATGGAAAACCTATGTGTTTCATGCGCTTCAACCTTTCTGGCCTACTCCGTTCATTAAACCGGAACACCGATTTTTTCGAATCGCGGAAATTCATTCCGTTTTTTAATCATTGTATCGACTTCGCATGTTTGTGTCAACTATTTTTACATATTTAAAACATTAATGGCATTAATATAACATGAATATTCTTTAATTTAAATAGCTGGACTCTCTTTTTCGCTTTGTCCATGTTGATAAAACACGGTGTTTATTGTATACAGTGTATACAGAATAGTGTGTTTTGTTTTATTCTATACCTTACATTAACCTTACTTATATTAATGATATTGGCTTATCATTTTATTATCCGGGAATGTTACATTTTGGCGCCAAATCAATATACTGGTTATCAGGCATTACTCCGGTGAATCAACACCATATCACCGGTATCTACGGAGGGCACCGATGTCGATTAAGATGTTAAAAATACACGGAAGGAACGACCGGATTTATCTATGCGCCTGCGAGGCAAATCAAGCCAATCCGGTCATTCAGCACGGCTGTACGCAGGAAATAACCAACCCGGAGTTCATTGAACGCTGGGTTCATTATCTGCGGTCTAAACACTGACAAAAAAGAGACTGCCCATTGGCAGTCTCTTTCATTTGTCTCAAACAATAGCGGTCTTAAGGTTGAAAAACTACAATCAACAACATTTTAAAACGTTCCCGGGCCAACAACGCATGGGGAACATTGGCCGGCATTACGATGGCCTCGCCTTTTTTAACCCGATACACCTCAGTGCCGATGGTAATATCCGCTTCCCCGTCCAAGATATAGACCATGGCATCCCCCGTCGAAGCATGCGAACTAATCTCCTCTCCTTTATCGAAAGCAAACAAAGTCAGGCTTACGTTTTTCCCTTGCGAAAGGGTTCTGCTGACCACCTGCCCCTCCTGGTATTGCACCAACCCTTCCAAGAAAATGGGCTTGGCAAAATCGATATTTTTGATTAACTTGTTTTCACCCATGGCATAAACCTCCATTCCTTATCCGTAATAGAACCTCTGTCATCTGAAAATTATGTATGCGACATCAACCTGACAACATCGAAAATCCTTTTTCATCATTTGCCATTAATTTCATTATATCCGTCCTCACGGAAAATTACAGCATCTTTCTTCCAATTTCAAATAATTTTCCCCGCTCATGGAGATAATTATCTTAAGTAAACTGAGGAAGGCAAACCAATGAACGTCCGCAGCAAAAAATCAAATGAATTGAACATTATCCAATCCGTCATCCAAGAAGCCGGAAACCCCGCCGATCTTCGGATCTTGCCCTTCGGCAGGGAGTTATCCGTTTATTTGATCTATTTGAACAGTTTAATCCCTCTAGAAAAATATCAGGATTTAATTGGACATCTTCCCCTGGACCGGCCCGACCGTGAACAATCCCGTCTGCCGATGAGACATGAAACCTTCCAAGCCGATCTCGGTATCACGGAAGCTGTTGCTAAGCTGCTGGCCGGCCATTTATTAATCGTCAAACCCGGTACCTCCGGCATCGCTGCCCTGGATGTTCAGGGCTGGCTTAAAAGGCAGCCTGAAGAACCCCAAACCGAACGGCTCATCCGCGGCCCCCGGGAAGGATTTGTCGAATCACTGGATGACAATATCGGAATGATCCGTCGTTGGATTCAAGACCCCAACCTGAAAGTGGAAGAGATCGTCCTGGGGCGACGGACCAAAACCCGGGTCGCCGTCTTATATTTGGATGATGTGGCCCAGCCCCGTCTGGCGACGGAAGTCCTCCGGCGGTTGAAGGCCATTCACATTGACGGCGTATTGGAAAGCGGTTACATCGAACAACTTATTTCGGACCGCCGGACCAGCATTTTCCCGCTGACACAGGCTACCGAGCGTTCGGATAAAGCAGCATCGGCTATCTTGGAAGGACGGGTGGTGATCCTGGTCGACAAAAGCCCCTCTTCCGTCATTGTTCCGGTGACCATCAACGAAATGTACCAAACGCCGGAAGATTATTATTTCAATTTTTGGATCGGTAGTTTCTTGCGGCTCATCCGCTTGCTTGGCAACAACCTGGCCGTCGTCCTCCCCGGGCTGTACGTCGCTTTAGTTGCTTATCACCCGGAATTACTCCCGACACAGCTGGCACTCTCTATTGCCGGGACATCCTCCCGAGTCCCCCTGCCGCTCATCGCGGAAGTGCTGTTACTCGAAATTATGGTCGAAGTATTTCGTGAAGCCGGGTTACGCCTGCCGGGAGCAGTAGGACAAACCTTGGGAGTGGTGGCCGGGATCGTTTTAGGATTATCCGCTGTACAAGCAGGATTAATCTCACCGAGCACTTTGGCTGTGGTTTCCATTACAGCCATCGCTTCGTTCACCGGACCCAACTACTCGGTGGTCATCTCCTGGCGGCTGCTAAAGTTCATCATGCTCATCGCAGCGGCAATCTTAGGTTTGTATGGCATCGTTCTTAGCGGAATAGCCATTTTAGTACACGCCGCCGATCTCAATTCATTCGGTGTCTCGTACCTGGCTCCCTGGGCTCCGCTGCAATGGCGCACATTAAAAGACGGCCCCTTCCGGGCGCCCTTTTGGGCCCGGTTATACCGGCCGGAAACTTGGCGACCCCAGGATGAGCTGCGCAGCGGCGGCACCAAAAAGGAGGATGAACATTGATGAATCAGGAAAAAACCGCCATTGGCCCTTGGCTTTTTTGGAGCCTTATCACGATCATCTGTTTTGGCTTTGGTTATATCAATACCAATACTTATAACGTCGAAACCATGGGCGCCAACGGCTATTGGGCCATTCCCCTGGCCGCTGTGTGTACCGTTCCGGGCCTTATAGCCGTCTATTTCCTGATGAAACGATTTCCCAATCATAACGTGATCCAACAAGGCACGCTGATTATGGGCAATTTTTTCGGCCGGACGGCCGGTATCATCTACCTCCTCTTCCTACTGGTTTATTTTATCGTATTTACCACCGATGTGGACATTCTCGTCCACAGTTATCTTTTGGACAGTACGCCTTTCTACATTCTCTGCGCGATTGATTTGATCATCACCGTTTATCTGAGTACCCGGGGAATCGAGACCATCTCCCGCATCGCTTCATTTGTCATTCTTCCCTTGGTTACCATCGTATTTCTCCTGTTTTCCTTCATCATTCCGGAAATTCGTATTGACCGTTTAATGCCCATATTCGATTTTCGATTTAATTTCAAAAGCGTCGGTGGGCCCTCCATTCTGCACATCTTTTATCCCATGGGCCTTTGGGCTTTGATCACTCCGTATTGTCATGGTATTCATCAAAAAATCCCCAGGATGACACTGCTGGCTTTTTTGGTCTTAATCTGCCTTTTCCTTGTGGACAGTATCGTAACCATCGGCATTTATGGCCATACATACATCAGCCAATTGCCCTATCCCAGCATTGAAGCATTTCGTACCGTGGAAATATCCTATATA
The DNA here is from genome assembly GCA_029776205.1 of Bacillota bacterium. Lineage (GTDB taxonomy): Bacteria > Bacillota > UBA4882 > UBA8346 > UBA8346 > JAKOSX01. The sequence goes on from JAKOTQ010000096.1 coordinate 291,468, forward strand.
TTTATCGAACAGGCAGGTCTGTTCGGTGTCATCGTTTTACTGGCCAGCACCATTATTAGCTCCGGATTTTCACTTTACGCCATCAGCCTAGGAATGTCCCAAGTTCTGGGCCTCTGGGATTACAAGCGATTTGTTTGGATACTGACACCCCTCATTTTCATCACCAATATTCATCTCGCCCATCCCGGTTTCATCAAGAGTCTAAGTCATTTATTCGCCAAACACGGATGGATGGTCATTTGGGGGTATCCCATTCTTCTTTCCATACTCGCTTTCATTTTCAAAAAGAAGGGAAAGACGACCCATGGTTCATAAGTTGTGGCTGTTTTTAGCATTGATCTTCTGCTTATCCGGATGTTGGGATCAGGAGGAAGTCAGTAAACGCGCCCTCGTGCTGGCTATGGGCCTGGATCAGGCCGCGGAGGGAAAGATCAAAGTCTCTCTTCAAATACCTATCGTGGAAGAACTGTTAATCGTCCCCAGCGGCGCTGCAGTTTCAGCCAAACCCTTCGCCTTGGTGTCCGCCGAAGGAAGCAGCGCTTTTGCAACGGTACCCGGACTCAACGCCAAAACTCAGACCAGCCTTTTCTTCGGGCAAATTCAAACGGTATTTATCAATACGGAGCTGGCCAGAAAGGGGCTCACCGGCCCCACCGACTTTTTGCGCCGCCATCCCACTGTCCCTCCGCAGGCATTTTTATTATTAACGGAGCGGCCTGCCCATGAGATGTTGGAAGTAAGGTTAATCAGCAAACGAATACCGTCATATTCCACCGTGACTTTTTTCCATAGCAACAATAAAAAAGACCAGGTTTTCCCCCAGCGGATCTGGGAGTTTAACCGGAATATCCGTTCCCAAACGCAAGACGCATTCATTCCGTTAATTGAATACGATACCAAAGAAGAAACCTTTATCATCAAAGGCTTGGGCGTATTCGACGGCGACCGGCTGGCCGGAATATTGTCCGGCGAAGAAACCCGCATGGTCGGCCTGCTGACCGGCAAAACCCGGAATGCATATCTTAGTATCCCAACGGAACGATTTGGCCGTATTACCTTTCGAAAGGTGACCGCTGCGCCTAGGACAAAAATAGAACACAACGGTCATCAGTTGCTGTTTCGATTCCATGTCAATGCCCAAGGCTTCCTGGTGGAATCCACCCGAGGAATCACCCGGTTTACTCCGGAAGATTTGGAATGGATTCAAACTAAAACTGCCCTCTATTTGAACCGGGAAATAAAGAAAGCCGTCCAACGCCTGCAAGCGTTAAACTCAGATATTTTAGCCTTAGGCGAAAAATATCGGGCCCACTATCCCCGAAAATGGGACCCGGCGAATTGGAAACTGCTTTACTCAGAGGCCAAAATCGAAGTTTCCGTCAAGTTTACCGTCACCCGGAGCGGAACCATGCTCTGAAAAAACGGGCAGCCACTCCTTTTTAAAGCAAAAAGCGTGTCAAGAATTGACTCTTTGACACACTCTTCGTCCAGCCTTGATTATTACATCTTTTCAAGCAGCTTAAAAAAATATGCCATGTTTTGCCTTAATAAATCCCGATTCGCCAATGTCTCTTGTTGGATGAGACGTTCCATATCCTTCAAAAACGAAGCCATCTCACTGCGATTAGCCTCTTGATACCGGTTTTCAATAGTAACCTGATTCAATCTGGCATTGATGGAATCCTGTTCTTGAAAATACCGCTCGCGCCATTCAGGATGCTCAGCCGCTCTTATGACAAAATCGACTAACGTCCGGGCCCAATCACCGCCCTGGATGATCTGTTCATGCAATTTCTTATAAGTCTCCGGCTCCACCAGGCGCATCAACTCACCATGATTAATATAATCTTCCGGAGCTCCTTCCGGTCTTTGGAACGGCGTCAGATAACTGACAGCCCCAGTGTCAGGATCAACAGTCCTAGTCTGGGCGATAGCCGCTATTTTGTCGATCGTCTCCAAAAACCGGGCTGCCCGATCGCCGCTTAAATAATGCTCAGCAAGATACCTGGCCTGAACCAACCCCATCTCCAGCAAAGCCGCCCGATCCTCGGGGTTTGCGATGGAACCATCCGGCATTAGGTTAGACTGGATGAGATAATTGATCGCCTCTTTTACCTCAGGATCGAGCCCTTCCATCACTTCCTGCAATGATTGATAAATCTCAGCCGTCCCGTAGTATGGAAGTGTATGATGCTGAATAGCCTCATCTGCCAACCGCCTTCCTTCCGGGCTAATCTCTAAAAGGTCGCGGTACTCATGTTCAGTGATTTTTCCGTTGATAAATGGTGTTTCCGTTTTAAATTGATTCGCCAGAGCATTTTTCCGGTAAAGATTAATTCCAAGGTTATCAATGGATCGAATATTCATGAACATACCTCCATGTATGTTATAGGATATATAGAATATCGTCAGAATTGCCTGTAAGTTTACAGTAAAATTAATTCGCCTCTGTTTAACATTTAGGAATTTACTCTACTACATTTTCCCGCGGAATAAAAATTTCCTTCATATAGGGCCCTTTATTATGGAACTGGTACACCAGTTCCTTCTCCTCAGGAGTACATCCGATCAAGAGTTTTATTTCAGAATCCCTTCGTTTTAAATCCACGGTACAGATAACGGCATCAAGCCTTGGAGCAGGCTCGCTCCCTCTCTAGAGATCGATACCGCCGCCATCCATGGCAGTAGTATTGGAAAGATAGCCGTAATCAACCGGATAAACCTCGCCAAATTTCGGATGGACACTGCCCTTCGGCCGGTCAATAATCACTTCGGATTCAGCCACCAGCCGCTCAAACGCTTCTCAAAAATCCTTTGTATATTGATTCAAAGCATCACCTTTCTTTCTTTGCATAATTCAGTTAAACGCCCTACCGGGTTCCAACCGCCTTGCCTATAAAGGGAAAACACCCTCCATCGAAAATACTTTTCATTCATAAATATCGGCCGAAGTCACCTTTGGATTTACTGTAAAACAGAAGTCAGTCCCAGACTACAAATAATATCATCCGGAAATAAATAAGCGCCCCTTGAGAAATCACGGGGCGCTTTGTCAGGCTGGAATTCAATTTTCAGTCGTCAGTGATTAGAATTCAACCGTTAACAGCCTTAACTCCTTCCCAATCTTTCAGGAAGCGGTCGATACCAGCATCAGTCAATGGGTGTTTGGTCATTTGAATTAAGGTTTTATAGGGTACCGTTGCAATATGGGCTCCGGCTTTAGCAACTTCCGTCACATGCAGAGGGCTACGGATACTGGCTGCGATAATTTGGGTGGACATTTGCTGTACTCGAAAGACTTCGCTAATCTCGCGAATCAAGCTCAACCCGTCGGTTCCAATATCATCCAACCGACCGACAAAGGGACTAACATAGGTCGCGCCTGCACTAGCAGCTAGTAAAGCTTGGGCAGTGGAAAAGATCAACGTCACATTGGTCCTAATCTTTTCCTCAGTTAACACGTGGACGGCAGCTAATCCCTCAGGTGTCATCGGAATCTTAACCACTATATTCGGATGCCACTCGGCAATCTGCCGGGCCTCCTCAATCATTCCCTGAGCTTCTAAACTAATAACCTCCGCACTGATAGGGCCGTCGACGATCTTCGCGATCTCCTGGATCACCTCTTTAAAATCCCGCCCCTCCCGGGCAATTAATGAAGGGTTAGTCGTCACTCCGGAGATGATTCCCATACGGTATGCTTTTTGAATTTCTTCAATATTCGCTGTATCGATAAAAAACTGCATCTTTTTCCCTTCCTCATGTCTTGAAATCCATTTCAAAACCTATTCGTTACCTTCAATATAAACCAATCCCCCTGGGGAATCAAGCAAAAATGCTTTTTAACTTGAATTTTCCAATTAAAAAACCAGGAATGGATCATTCCTGGTTTTCAAAGTTATGTCAAGCGATTAGAACGATTTATATTGTTCGCCTTTCGTGCCACAGATCGGACACTTATCCGGTACTTCATCTAAAATCGTATGGCCGCAAACAGGACAGATATTTACGGACTTAATGGAGATATCCTTTCCTTCTTTGGCCGCATTTTGAGCATCCTGGAACAGGCGGGCATGAATCTTCTCCGCTTCCAATGCAAAGTGGAAGCTTCGTTCGGCGCCTTTTTCCCCTTGGAAACGGGCTGCTTCCAAATACACCGGATACATTTGGTCAACCTCATGCAGTTCGCCGTTGATGGCCCCTTGCAAATTTTCGACGATGTTTTGCTCTCCGAACACTCCTCCGGCTGCTACAGTGTAGTCTCCGGTTTGGGTATCCAACTCCTTAAAATGATTTCCGGCATGGACCTGTTCAGCATAGGCAATGCCCTTGAACAAACGGGCGATATTGGGAAAACCGTCTTTCTCCGCCAGATTTCCCCACAAAAGATACCGCATGTGAGCCATGCTTTCCCCGCCGTAGGCTGAACGTAAGAAATCAGCTGTCATTGCATTTTTAACCGACACAATACATACCTCCTTCAAATTTTACAACATTAATAGTATGGTTAATTTCGCCATTTCATACTCAGGAATTGGATAAATTTTTCAAAAATGCGAACAGTTCATAACCCATCACCCTGCCTCCAAAACGGACACTGCCAATATATTATGTTAAAATGTTATTGTAAATTAATTATTTGCACTTTACATTTTATGGGAGGTCTGGTTCACAAATGAAGGAAAAGGAACGGATTGCCGAGATTGAACATCTAAAACGAATCATGGAGGAAATCGACACTCAACTGGCCATCGCTTCCGAAACCTACACAACAACCCAGGCTGTGCTGGACCAAACCATCGCTGAATACTGGGATAGTATTTTTTCAGATGCTCAAGATGAAGCCCAGTTTATCGAGAACATCGCCAGGCAACGTATCCTCGCCGCAGCTTCCTACCGTCGCTATCACCAATTGACCAAATTACAGGAGTCTGCCTATTTTGCCCGTATTGACTTCCAAGAAAACCATCCCAAAGCCGATCCGGAAGCAATACCTATCTATATCGGTGTTGCCTCTTTGACGAACCGGCAAACCCATACTCTGCTCATCTACGACTGGCGTTCTCCCATCGCTGGGATGTTTTATGACTTTGGACGGGGCCCTGCCTATTATCAGGCTCCCGGAGGAAAGATCTCCGGGACCATCACATTGAAACGGCAGTTTAAAATCGATCATGGTCGTATCATCTACATGTTCGACTCCGATTTGAAGATCGATGATGAAATGTTACAAGCACTGCTCAGTAAGAGCGCTGATTCGAAAATGCGCACAATCATCACCAGTATTCAACGGGAGCAAAACCTGGCCATCCGCGATGAAAAACATCGCATTCTGTTCGTGGAAGGTCCGGCCGGAAGCGGTAAAACCTCCATTGCTCTGCACCGGGTCGCCTATTTGCTCTATCGGGAACGTCACTCCCTGACGGCGGAGAACTTTGTAATTTTCTCGCCCAACCGCATTTTCAGCGACTATATCTCCAATGTTCTACCGGAACTGGGAGAGGAAAATATCCAACAAATGATGTTCCAGGATTATCTCCTACAAGCTTTATCCCCTATCAGCGACAATGTGGAGGAACAGGAGTATCAATTGGAATATCTTTATCAACGGACGGACGACCCCGACTACCTCATCCGTTCGAGCAGCATCGCCTTTAAATCGTCTCCTCAATTTGCATCCATCATTCACCGGTATCTTGAAGCCATTGAGGCGGAGATCGCTGCTTTACCCGATCTGACGCTTGAAGGCCATCCAATCATCTCCCGGGACGAATGGGCTACCCTTTTCACCAAAACATTGACCTATCTTCCGATGGCCAAACGGTTGGCTCAATTAAGGCGAATGATATACGCACGGTTACGCCCAATCATCCGCCAGCTTCGTGAAGATGAAGCAGTACATATTGCAACGCACACCGAAGAAGTCAATGAACGAACCATTAAAGCCTTGGCCCGTCTCAACGTCAGAAAACGAATGGAGCCATTTTATAATACTTTACAAAACCGGACAGAACTGAATCCATTGTACCTCTACCGAAAACTCTTCGCCGATCAGGCTTTGATGCAACGCTTAGCCGGAGATGAAACGATTCCAGCTGAGTGGTCATCCATTTGTCAAATAACCTTAGAAGCCATCGATCATAATCAAATTCTTTATGAAGATGCTCTGCCGCTTCTCTTCTTTCAAGGAACCTTGGAAGGTTTTTCGGCGTTCAGCGATATCCGGCATCTGGTTATCGACGAGGCTCAGGATTACACTTTATTTCATTACGAAATCTTAAAACGGCTCTTCCCCAAATGTTCCTGGACCATTTTGGGAGATCCGGCACAATCCATTCATCCTTATTTACATACCGCCGATTTTGACACAGCAGCCCGTATACTCGCCGACGAATCTGCCGAAACAGGCGAGGATACCACGATTATTCAACTCTCGCGAAGTTATCGTTCAACCTACGAAATCCAACGGTTTGCCGAAGCGATCTTAGGAAAAAACACCGCCGAACCTATCCAGCGTTCAGGACGCCGTCCACTTTTAATCCAGGTTGGCGAGCTCAAAGATATGGAAATCGCCATCGTCCATCAAATCGATCATTTCCAACACGAAGGCGGAAAATCGATAGCCATTATCTGTAAAACATTACAAGAAGCTGTTGCTGTTTTCGAAAAAATCAGCCAACACCTGGAGGTTCATCTCATCACTCCGGAGTCCATCGAATTCAAACGAGGTATCGTCATCGTTCCCGCTTACCTTGCCAAAGGCTTGGAATTTGACAGTGTTATCATTTACAATGTCAATGAGCAGATGTACCGCTCGGAAGCCGAACGAAATATCCTGTATACTATATGTACCCGGGCTCTTCACCAACTGACTTTAATATATTACGGGAACCTTTCCCCGTTACTTACCGGGATCGATCCCCAAACCTATGATACTAGCCGATACTAACTGGACCTCCGGCAACGGTCGGTTCTTGACATTCTTTGGATTTCAGATTACCATTTGTTCATGAAAGAATGATACGTTAACTACTCTATTTTCGTTAAATACGTCCTGAAGAGAGGTACCGATGGAAAAATATCGTAATGTTTCCAGTAAAGACGTTGCCAGAGAAGCAGGAGTCTCTCAGGCAACGGTATCCTATGTATTAAACAATGTACCGGGAATCAAGATTAAACCGGAAACCCGTCAAGCTGTTTTGGAGGCGGCCAAAAAGTTAAACTATTTACCGAACCTGAATGCCCGGAGTATGCGGTTGAAAAAATCTATGTCCATTGCCGTTGTATCCAAAAAAAACGTTTCCAGCTACGGTTTTATCAAAATCCTGGAAGGCATTAAAGACGCGATGATTCCCCGCGATTATTCGATTACATTCTGCTTTAGCAAACTTCAGGATAACGAAACTGCCCAACATGTCCAATATTTTCTGTCCAACCGGATTGACGGAATCATTTTTGTCATGACCAATCCTCCCCGAAAGCACTGCCAATACCTGGCCGAAAAACATATCCCCTTTGTCGTGATTTCTCACCAATTCCAAGAAGATGACTTCCATCGGATTAAGAACGATATGGAGTCCGCCGTCCGGGAAGCCCTTACCGATCTTCGTTCCAAGGGCCACGAAACCATTGGATTTTTCGGAAACGGCATCGGCAATTTTGAAGACCGCCGCTATGCAACATTCCATAAAATGATGGAAGAAATGCAGTTCAAATTGGATCCGTCCTTGATGATCAAAATGCCGGACTCTGACGAAGCCGAATCAGCTATTGCACATTTTTTCAATACCCGTTCATCCTTGCCTGATGCAATAATCTGTGAAGCACCCGGCATTGGGTTCCGGTTATTGCGGTACTTGGCCAAAACAGGGATCCGTGTCCCCGAAACATTGTCCATCACAGCATTTGGTACGTCCAAGTTTTCACCGCTGACTTATCCGGCGCTCTCTGCCATTGAAAGTCCCCTTTACGAAATGGGATACAGTGCAGCCGAAATGCTATTTAACATCATGAGCGGACAACCCACCGATAACTTAGTCGTCCTCAAATGGCAATATGTCAAACGGGAATCGAGCTAAAGATGGCGCGAAAAGGCTGTATGTATATATAGTTCACAATACACAGCATACAGGCATACACCGTCTGAACGTAATAAAAACAGGAGACTCTGCAACACAGAGTCTCCTTTGATATTTACCGTATCCAATTATAGCAGTGGAGTTTATAACAGAACCCAGTACACTGAGTATTGCCGTCTACGGTGAAATGCACACTGTAGACTTTAGCTCGGAATCAAAGCTCTCCTGTTTACTACCTCCCCGCTCCTTTTCCTAAAAACCTATACCCAGCACCTAGAACCTAGTACCCCATACTCGAATAATAATCTAACACCGTGAACTATGTACTGTGCACTAAAACTATAACAATAAACTGTCGCCTGTCAACTGTAACTGTCAATTATTTATATCAAACTCCGTCCACGGAAATTCCTTTGGAGGCTGCGAGGTAAAGGAAACCGATTCACGGCTAACCGGATGAATGAAGCCAACCTCAACAGCCCATAGTGCCAATTGCTGGCCAGGACGGTTGACATGGATTCCATACTTTTGGTCCCCAAACAACGGATGGCCAATGGCCGCCATCTGTGCCCGTATCTGATGGGAACGCCCTGTATGTAGCCTAATCTTTACCAGGCTTAAACTTTCCTCCGTCTCCAACGTTTCATATTCTAAAACCGCTTTTTTAGCTCCTGCCGTCTCTTCAGGAACCACCGCAACTTGATTTTTTGCCGTATTTTTCAAAAGATAATGAGTAAGCTGCTGACTCTCCCGAGGCCTGCCATGGACCACCGCCAGGTAAATTTTGCGGAAACGGTTTTCCCGCACCTGTTCCGATAAACGGCCAGCCGCTTTCGAGGTCTTAGCCAAGACCAGGACTCCGCCAACCGGCCGATCCAGGCGATGAACCAATCCTAAATAAACATTTCCCGGTTTTTGATACTTCTGTTTGAGATAATCCTTCATCCAAGTCAATAGATCCCGATCCCCGCTGCTGTCAGCCTGCGTTGGTACATTGACTGGTTTTTCCACCACCAACAGATGGTTGTCTTCAAAAATAACCCGAGGTTCCATTAGGCCTCCCACCGGGCACAGGACCCGCAAGGAACCACCAGGCCCGAAGCAGCCACCGGTAGTCCGATCTCGTCAAAGGTAACCTTTCCTCCATATTGACGCTGTACAAGCATTTGCAGAATATTCCCCATCACACTGGGAGTTAATCCATCCGTATAACTATTAATCAGGAAAAAAAGCGGATCATCGGAAAGAACCTTCACACACTCGCTAACTAGGTTAAAAAGCTCGGTTTCGATCTTCCACACCTCGCCGTTGGGACCTCGCCCAAAGGACGGCGGATCCATGATAATGCCTTCATATTTACGGTTCCTCCGCTGTTCTCTTCTGACAAATTTCAGAACATCATCGACAATAAACCGTACCGGACGTTCCCCCAAACCGGAAAGAGCTAAGTTTTCTTTGGCGAGGGTTACCATTCCCTTAGCAGCGTCCACATGACAAACTTCGGCGCCGGCGGCAGCAGCTGCCACTGAAGCTCCTCCGGTATAGGCGAATAGATTTAAAACCCGAACCGGTTGCGGCCGGGAGGTAATTTTGGCGGTAATCCAATCCCAATTTACAGCCTGTTCAGGGAAAATACCGGTATGTTTAAAACCCATCGCCCTTAAGTAGAAGGAAAACTTGCCATAACTGATGGTCCAACGCTCCGGCATTTGGGTCCGAAATTCCCAATGTCCGCCCCCTTTGTCGCTGCGATGATACCAAGCGTCCACCTTCTCCCAAACCGACTTATCTTTCGAGGCCGGCCAAATAATATGGGGATCAGGCCGCCGCAAATAAAACCGGCCCCAACGTTCCAACCGCTCTCCGTCCCCGGCATCGATCAATTCATAATCTTTCCATTCAGTCGCTATAAACATCCTACTGTCCTCTCATTTATGGTTCATCATTGTTTACAGTAACAGTGTTCAGTATTAGGCATGTGGTACGATGATTCCATCTTAAAACTTAAGTCTTTTTACTTTTCCCTTAATCCTTTACACGTTTCCCTTATAAACTGTCAACTGTCAACTGTTTGTCCCTTTCCGCCCTCAATCTTAACATCAGAACCCTGATGCGTCAATAAATTAGTCTCCCCAAAACAGCCTGATTTCAACGATTTTAAAAACATGATATAATATCGGTGGTAATACCACGAAATATTGGCCAACCTCAATTCCTTCTTTAAAAATGAGCAGTATTACGGTAATTTACGTCATCGTCTCAAGTCTCATCGGTTAGTCGGCCATGCTCCTCGGTTTTTTTGTAGCTGTTACCAATTCAATTAACTCGTGAATCTAAAACATCCACTAAATCACTTAAAGGCAGGTATCAACGTGGCAAAATCAAAAGGCACAACGGTTTATGGCAATGAAAGCATTTCTTCATTAAAAGGAGCTGACCGGGTTCGGCTCAGGCCTGGAGTTATCTTCGGCTCCGACGGGATCGAAGGCTGCCAGCATTCAGTCTTTGAAATCCTCTCCAACTCCATCGATGAAGCCCGGGAAGGATTCGGAAACCAAATCAACGTCATTCGCCATGCCGATCATTCCATCACCATTCAGGACTTTGGTCGCGGCATTCCGCTGGATTATAATCCCAAAGAAGAGCGGTACAACTGGGAACTGGTCTTTTGTGAGCTCTATGCCGGCGGTAAGTACCAGAACAACTCCGGTGAAAACTACGAGTACAGTTTGGGATTGAATGGGTTGGGAGCCTGTGCCACCCAGTACAGCTCCGAATATATGGATGTTACGGTATATCGGGACGGATATAAATATCAACTCCATTTTGAAAAAGGAATTAACATCGGAGGATTAAAAAAAGAAAAAACCGACCAGACAGAAACCGGCACCACCATCACTTGGCGTCCGGATCTTGAAGTATTCACGGATATTGATATCCCGCTTTCCTATTTTCAAGATACCTTGAAAAAACAGGCAGTCGTCAACGCTGGTCTCACCTTTAACCTGTTCGACGAAGCCAGCGGGGAACGTTTTACGTACTACTATGAAAACGGTATTGTAGACTATGTTCGGGAAGTCAACAACGATAAAGGATTTACCGAAGTACAATACTTTGAAACCTCAACCCGTGGCCGCGACCGGGAAGACAAACCGGAGTACAAGGTAAAAATTGAGATCGCTTTCTGCTTTAACAATGAAATTAATCTTTTAGAATATTATCATAACTCCAGCTTCTTGGAACACGGCGGCGCTCCTGACAAAGCCGTCAAAGCCGCTTTGGTTTACGCCATTGATAAATACATCAAAGCCAACAACAAATATAATAAAGACGAATCTAAAATCACTTTTGCTGATATTCAGGACAGTTTGATTCTGGTCACCAACTCATTTTCAACTATGACCAGCTACGAAAATCAAACCAAAAAGTCCATTACCAATCGGTTCATCCAGGAAGCAATGACTGAATTTTTCAAAGAACAACTGGAAGTATACCTCATCGAAAATAAAGCCGAGAGCGACCGAATTATCGAGCAAGTCCTCATCAATAAACGCAGCCGAGAAACAGCTGAAAAAACCCGGATCAACATTAAGAAAAAACTTTCCGGCAACATTGACATCTCCAACCGGGTTAAAAAGTTCGTAGACTGCCGAACCAAAGATATCAATAAACGTGAAATTTATATCGTAGAAGGAGATTCGGCTTTAGGTGCCTGTAAACTGGGACGGGATGCCGAGTTTCAAGCCATTATGCCTGTCCGCGGTAAAATCCTGAATTGCCTTAAAGCAGATTATGACACTATCTTCAAAAGCGAGATTATCGTCGACCTTTTGAAAGTATTGGGCTGCGGCGTTGAGATCAAGTCCAAACACAACAAGGAGCTAAATACCTTCGATCTCAATAACCTTCGCTGGAATAAGATTATCATTTGTACCGATGCTGATGTGGACGGCTTCCAAATCAGGACCCTGATTCTAGCTATGCTCTACCGACTGGTACCCACCTTGATTCAAGTCGGCAAAGTTTATATCGCTGAATCACCCTTGTATGAAATCACCACCAAAAATAAGAGTTACTTTGCCTACTCGGATAAAGAGAAAAACGAAATCATCGCTAAGCTGGATGGAAAATACACTATCCAACGCTCCAAAGGATTGGGTGAAAACGAGCCGGAGATGATGTGGCTGACAACTATGAATCCGGAAACACGCCGTTTGATCCAGGTCGTTCCCGATGACATCGTCAAAACCGAAGAATATTTTGATATGCTCCTTGGAGACAACCTTCAGGCCCGGAAGAACTTTATCGAAGAAAACGGATATAAGTATTTGGATATGCTCGACTTGTCGTAAATACTATCTCATGCTAATTTCGCAGCAGAGCATCGCAACAACGATGCTCTTTTTTCATTGCCTTTCTCTTTGGCCTCCGTTTTTTATCTCATATCTTGTATTCTCTCACCATAAACTTTTTTAGATAATCTTTACTCAACCAATCCAGGCGGAGGACGATCATGTTCATCATTCTAATCAAAAGGAAATTATTTGTACGATGGATGCTGATAGGTATATTATTTTCCCTGGCCATGGGCGGATTGAGTTTAGCTGTCATTGAGGTTGCATCCAAAAAGCCCCGCCATTATTTCGAAAAACGTGGAGAAATCGTCTGGGAATTGTCAATGCCCCACAAAGCAATAGCCATCACTTTCGATGACGGGCCAAGCCCGTCCTTTACCCGGCAAATTATGGATTTATTCAGCCATTATGGAGGCTATGCCACTTTCTTTGTTACCGGTTCCCAAGTGGAAAAATTCCCGGAAGTTCTCCAAGAAATCGTCCGCCGCCATCACGAAATCGGCAATCATCTTTACCATCACCGCCCGATCCCTTTATTAAGCGAATATCACTTATACCTGGAATTGCAAAAAACCCATCAGCTGGTCCAAAAGCTCACCGGAATCACCATCCGACTCTTCCGGCCCATCAATGGTTTCTATGACGAAAAAGTTGTCCGAGTGGCCCGTTCCATGAATTATCAGGTCATTATCTGGAGTCAGGACAGTCAGGACTGGTCCAAAAAAGACGGAAAAGAGATTGCAGCCAATATTCTCAAACATATCCGTCCTGGGCAAATCCTGCTCTTTCACGATCAAGGCGGCAACCGCACCAATACGGTGGATGCCCTAAAAATTATCTTGCCAGAACTGGCCGCCCAAGGATATCACTTCATCACTGTATCGCAAATGATAAAACTGAGCCAGCATCCTTCGACAACACCGGTCTTGAAAAATCCGGCCGGCGCTGATGAATTGAAAAGATGATCATGACAAACCAGTACTGTTTACGATATGATTATTATTAAGCAGAATTATACGTTACACCATGAAAAAACTCGTTGTACTGGTGATAACATGAAATTTGCTCAAAAAACCGCTCATCTTTCGTCAGCGATCTTTGCTCAACTCAAAACCAAAAAAATTGAACGACTGGCTTCCGGTAAAGAAGTAATGGATTTCAGCATCGGAACGCCGGATCTGCCGCCACCCCGTCACGTTATTGATGTCATTCGGCAGGAGATTGAAAATCCCGACAATTATAAGTACGCCATCAAAGACCTTCCAGAATTGACCGAAGCCGTCATCGGCTGGTATCAAAAACGCTTCGGCGTCTCTTTGGAACCGGAGGAAATCACCTCACTTTTCGGCTCTCAGGAGGGATTGGGACACATAGCCCTCACCCTGGTGGATCCCGGAGATGTGGCGCTGATTCCTGATCCCGGCTATCCCATATTTCATGTAGGCCCTATGATCGCTGGAGCCCGTCTCTATAAAATGCCGCTGCTTCGGGAAAACCATTACCTGATTGACCTGGACCGTATCGAGTCAACCGTCGCGCACCAGGCCAGACTGATGATCGTCTCCTATCCCAATAACCCCGTCACAGCAACGGCTCCTCCCGAATTTTATGAAAAATTGATTTGGTTTGCTAAAAAGTATGATATTGCGATCATTCACGATAACGCCTATTGTGAACTGATCTTTGACGGCCCGCCGGGTGGAAGCATCTTGAATATTCCAGGTGCTAAAGATATCGCTGTCGAATTTAATTCACTATCCAAATCATACAACCTGACCGGATGCCGGCTCGCCTTTGCCGTTGGAAACCGTGAAATGATCGGCCATCTAAAGAATTTAAAGTCTCACTTGGACTATGGGATCTTTTTGCCGTTGCAAAAAGCAGCCATTGCTGCCATTTCCGGGCCTCAAGACTGTATCAGGGAGACCGTCCAGATCTATCGCCGCCGCCGGGATATACTTATTGACGGCTTAGTTTCACTGGGATGGAAAGTAGACAAGCCCCCGGCCACCATGTTCGCTTGGGCCCCCCTTCCTGACGGATATCAATCATCCATGCATTTCGCCCTGGAACTGATGGATAGAACTGGCGTCCTTGTCGTTCCGGGAAGTAGTTTCGGCGATTTGGGCGAAGGATTTGTCCGATTTGCCCTTGTCCAGCCCGAAGAAGAAATTAAAAAAGCCTTAGCAGCGATCAAGGCCAGCGGCATGATTAGCAGAACGCAAGTTACCAACACCTAAGCAACCAAAAGCGAACTCGACAAGTGCCTTAAAATCAAATAAAATATGTACGGAAACTCATCATTCAAGCCGGAGGCAATATTTATGGCGCCAAATAAACCCATTCAGCAAAATATCGTCAATACTCTGGAAGAAAATTATATGCCGTATGCGATGAGCGTTATCGTCTCCCGGGCTATCCCTGAAATTGACGGCTTCAAACCGTCTCACCGCAAACTGCTGTATACCATGTATAAAATGGGACTGCTTACAGGAAATCGGACCAAATCTGCCAATGTAGTGGGTCAGACCATGAAACTTAATCCCCACGGCGATATGGCAATTTACGAAACCATGGTTCGGATGACCCGAGGCCACAATGCCCTTCTACACCCCTTTATCGACTCCAAAGGTAACTTCGGTAAGCAATACTCAAAAGATATGCAATTTGCCGCTCCGCGGTATACTGAAGTCAAACTGGAAAAGATCTGCGAGGAACTTTTCCGGGACTTGGATAAAAACACCGTCGACTTTGTCGACAACTATGACGGTACCCTCAAAGAACCCACTCTGCTTCCAACGACTTTCCCCAACATTCTGGTCAATGCGAATCAGGGAATTGCCGTCGGAATGGCCAGCAATATGTGTAGTTTTAACCTGAAAGAAGTCTGCGAAGCTACCATTCAGTTTATTCAGGATGAAAACGTGGCCATTGAAAATTATTTGATCGCCCCGGACCTGGCTTCCGGCGGCCAATTGATATACAACGCTAAAGAAATCCTGAATATTTACCGTACCGGCCGTGGCGGATTCAAACTTCGGGCCAAATATCGCTATGATAAAGAAAACAGTTGCATCGAGATTTACGAAATCCCTTATACAACCACTGTGGAGGCGATCATCGACGCCATTATTAATTTGGTGAAAGCCGGAAAAATCAAAGAGATCCTCGATGTCCGTGACGAAACCGATTTAAATGGCCTCAAAATCACATTGGATATCCGAAAATCAGCCGATCCCGACAGTATTATGAATAAACTGTTCAAACTCACGACTTTACAGGATACCTTCAATTGTAATTTCAATATTTTGATCGAAGGCCGTCCCCGGGTCATGGGGATTCGGGAGATTCTTTCGGAATGGCTGAAATTCCGGATGGGCTGTATCAAACGTCAACTTTTATTCGATATCGAACAAAAGAGTAAAAAACTTCACTTACTCTTGGGATTGGAAAAAATTTTACTGGATATCGATAAAGCCATTAAGATTATCCGGGAAACCGAGCGGGAAGCGGACGTAGTCCCCAACTTGATGGACGGTTTCGGAATCGACCAGGTTCAAGCCGAATTTATCGCTGAAATCCGGCTGCGTAATTTGAACAAAGAATATATTTTAAACCGGGTCAGCGAAATCGAATCATTACAGAATGAAATCGCCGATTTGGAAGAAACCTACCGTCATGACGATAAAATTAAAAAAATTATCATCAAACAGCTGAAAGAAATCGCCAAAAAATACGGCCAGCCCCGCCGCACCGAAATCATTCACGAAGACGATGTCGAAGAAATTACCAAAGAACATTTAATCGAAGATTACAATCTTCGCCTGTTCCTTACTGAACATAACTATTTGAAGAAAGTATCTTTGGTATCACTCCGGGCCAATCCGGAACACAAGCTAAAAGACGATGACCGAATCATCCAGGAAATAGAAACCCACAACAAAGCCGATCTGTTGCTCTTCTCCAACAAACACGTTGTCTACAAACTGAAGGTCTATGAAATCAACGACTGCAAAGCAAGCCAACTGGGCGAATATCTCACCAATCTGTTGGGACTGGATAACGACGAGAAGATTATTTATCTGGTGGCAACCGATAATTACCAAGGATATCTTTTATTTGCCTTTGAAAACGGCAAAATGGCCAAGATTGATTTACAAAGCTACGCTACAAAAACAAACCGTAAAAAGCTGGCTAATGCCTATTCGGATTTGTCACCGTTGGTACGCATCTTCTTCCTGGAACAAGATGTAGAATTGGTCGCATTCAGCAGCATCCAAAAAGTTCTCATCTTCCACACGCAAAACATTAATGCCAAGACCACCCGGGATTCCCAAGGCGTTCAAGTTCTCAAAGGCAAAAAAGGCAGTCGGATGATCGCCGTTAAAACCCTAGATGAAGTTAACTTCACCGACCTTGATTATTATCGGACCAAAAACATCCCGGCTGTCGGCTGTTATCTCAAAGATGAGGATAAGGAAGAACGCCAAGCCAATCTCTTTGAAATATAAGGAGGTTACCATGAAACGACTGTACCGGATCAAAAACAAGGGAAAAATCGGCGGCGTCTGCGCCGGACTGGGAGAATATCTGGATGTGGATCCGAACATTATTCGCATCATTATGCTCCTTCTCATGTTCAGCGGTCCCGGAATCATCCTTTATTTGCTCATGATGATTGCGCTTCCCGAAAAAGAGGCGTCAAATCCGCCTATCTCAGAGACATCAACGGAGGAACCATACGAAGAGGAGCCCGTCATCGATGTCCCGGCATCGGACCACTCTACTTCAGCCGACGCAAACCTCTGGATCGGTTTTGGATTGATCATCGTCGGCGGATTGTTCCTCTTACGTAATTTCGGGTTTAATTGGTTTAATTGGATTTACTACCGAACAATCTGGCCTATCCTCCTCATAGCTGCCGGTATTTATATCCTGTTCCGGAAAAATAAAAGTTAAGAATGATTTCGCGAATGGATCAGAATGATGGAATGACGAAGGCACACCATGTGTGCGCCATCCAAAAAATATGACTATAGCAGCTTAGAGAGTTATCAAATAATACAAAAAGGGAAGGCTTTTCGCCTTCCCTTCATTATTGTATTCAGCCTTATTGAGCATCTACTTTGGCCATGTGTACGATGAGGTCAACAACCTTATTGGAATAACCCCATTCGTTGTCATACCAAGCGACCAGTTTCACGAACTTATCATTCAAAGCGATACCGGCTTTAGCATCGAAGATAGAGGTCCGGGCATCATGAATGAAGTCTGAGGAAACGACTTCGTCTTCGGTATAACCGAGAATACCTTTGAGTTCATTTTCAGAAGCTTTCTTCACTGCCGCTTTGATCTCATCGTAAGTTGCGGATTTTTCAAGACGGCAGGTGAGGTCAACAACGGAAACGTCTAAGGTTGGAACGCGGAAGGCCATACCGGTCAATTTACCGTTCAATTCAGGAATAACTTTGCCAACCGCTTTGGCTGCACCAGTGGAAGAAGGAATGATATTGCCGGCTGCAGCACGGCCGCCTCTCCAGTCCTTCTTGGACGGGCCGTCAACCGTTTTTTGAGTTGCAGTGGTAGCGTGAACGGTGGTCATCAACCCTTCGACGATACCGAAGTTTTCATGGATAACTTTGGCCAACGGAGCCAGACAGTTGGTGGTACAGGATGCATTGGAAACGACGGTCATATCTTTGGTATATTTATCATGGTTCACACCCATTACAAACATGGGAGCATCAGCGGAAGGAGCGCTAATCACAACTTTCTTGGCGCCACCTTTGAAGTGAGCCGACGCTTTTTCGGTGGTCGTAAATACACCGGTGGATTCGACGATGTATTCGGCACCACAGGATTTCCAATCGATTTCGGAAGGATCCATTTTTGCGAATACAGCGATCTTTTTCCCGTTTACCACAAGCTTGTCGCCTTCGATGGCGATGGTACCCTGGAATTGACCATGGATGGTGTCATACTTCAGCATATAGGTCATATACTCCAGATCGATAAACGGGTCGTTGATACCTACCACTTCAACTTCAGGATTGTCAAGCGATGCCCGGAAGACCAGACGGCCAATCCGTCCAAAACCATTAATACCAACTTTAATTGCCATGTCATTTCCTCCCTATATTTATTTATATTTTTAAGTAAAAACATTAAAACGAAGCTGTCCGGCTATTTGTTAAAGTTTTAACATGCATGACGCCGACATTAAGACTCTTAAGAAATTCACTTCAATTTTATATAATATCGAAGGCATTTTCAAGATAATTACTTTGATTGACTCAAATTTTTAACAAAATTCCATATCAATATGTATCTCCTGGAAACATATATATTTAGTGCATTCAGAACCAACTGGAGGATAGGATGAACAACCAAGACAGGCTTCCTCATGTTCTTCCGGAGATGCTAACTCCGGATTTTTGGACGAACCGGCTTTCCAGTCCCTCCTCACTTCTGTTGACCCCGCAGGAAATTCAAACGTTTAATCAAATGATCCGTCAACGCTTGCCGGAAAAAGTTGTTGACCTTGCGAGTTATCCCCGAGAAATCGATGGTAATACGCTGTTTACATGGCTCTCCCAAATCCCGTTTCCGGCAAAAGCATATGATGCTTCGGGGCGACCACTGTCCGTTACGTTTCTTAACAAACTGAAAGAAAATATCAATCTCGCAAATCTTCCCGGGCAAATTACCGTTACATACGGAGCCACGGTTCACCATAGCGATCTACGCTTCTTCCCCACCGATCAACCGGCTTTCACCGCCCCTAACGATACCCGGTTTGATCGATGGCAGGCAACGGCTGTCAATCCCGGCGAACCTTTGCTCATTCTCCATCAAAGCCTGGATGCCCAATGGTTTTATGTTCAAACCGAATATTACCGGGGCTGGATCCCAGCCCGATATTTAACCCGTTTTTCCTCGCAGTCCGACTGGTTAAGCTATCTCCACCATTCACCCTTTTTAACTGTCATTGGACCCGGTCTCGAATTAACCATCCCATCCGAATCGGGCAGCAAAACATTACGTTTTGAAATGGGAGCCAAAATCAGAATACGTCCCATATCGGGTTTCTCCCAAAACTACTTGGGCTTTGTCCCAACGGATGAAAACCGCATGCCTCTAACGTTTCCCATCGCCACTTCGCCGGATCTGATCTTCGGTTACCTTCCATACACCGAGGACCATCTGTTTCGGCAGACTTTTAAAATGCTCGGTCAACCCTACGGCTGGGGCGGGCTTGATCTCCATCCCGATTGTTCCAGTTTTATCCGAAATTTATACCGTTGTTTCGGATTTAATCTCCCTAGAGATTCCCGGGATCAAGCTCAATGCAGTCCAAAAACCGTTCTATTGAGCCATTTGCCGCCAAACCAAAAAAGCAAAGTTCTGTCCGCATTGCCTGCAGGAACTTTGCTCCATCTAGATGGCCACATTATGGTATATCTTGGTACGTCTGGCCAGCGCCATTATGTGATTCACGCTTTGTCTGCTTATCAGAAGCCTGGCCACCGGAGGTGTCCACAAAATATTTACCTCATGGCAGTAACCATCAGCGATCTGAGCTTGCGCCGCTTGGATGGCCAGACCCTCCTCAACGCTTTAACTTCCGCCATTTTACTCCGGTAGACATGGATTTGATTCAACTCAAGGCAGCCATAATCCGTTCCGGTATTTTACTGAGAGGAACTTGTTCACATACAGCCCCCAGCTCCATCGCAACCTTCGGCATGCCATAAACTACACATGACTGTTGATCCTGGCCAATGGTGAAAGCGCCGGCATTCTTCATTTTTAACAAACCCTTTGCACCATCCGACCCCATACCGGTCAAAATCACACCAATGGCTTTCCGTCCGGCTTCGACAGCGACCGACTCAAACAAAACATCCACCGAAGGGCAATGTCCGCTGACCTTTTCTCCGGGAGCCACCTCCACTACATACTGGCCGTTTTTCCGCCGTAGCCGCATATGCCGATCTCCCGGCGCTATCAACACTCTCCCCGGATAAACCGGATCCATATGGGCTGCTTCTTTTACCTCCAAAGCACTGTGATTGTTTAACCGGTCTGCAAACATTTTGGAGAAAACCG
Organism: Bacillota bacterium; assembly: GCA_029776205.1. Lineage (GTDB taxonomy): Bacteria > Bacillota > UBA4882 > UBA8346 > UBA8346 > JAKOSX01. Next base: position 312,010 of record JAKOTQ010000096.1, read on the forward strand.
GAGGAATATGTTGAACGATCACCATGCCCGGCATTTCCAAAGGAAAGGATTTGATGAGCCCTGCCAGAGCCTCCGTACCTCCGGTAGATGCACCGATGGCAATCACCATGTTTCGATCAAATTTATCTTTATGAGAAATCTGGGGACCGCGGTTTTCTTTCCAACGTCCTACATTAGCCGTTGAAGCAATTTTTATTTTCACAATCAGCTCAGCAATCATGGAATCCAAAGCCTGCCCGGTACGGACATTCGGTTTGGTTACAAAATCCACTGCCCCGGCAGATAACGCATCAAATACACTTTCACTGACTGCACTGACCATTACCACCGGCAGGGGATATTGGGGCATCAGCTTCCTTAAAAATTCGATCCCGTTCATCCGAGGCAATTCGACATCAAGGGTCATCACATCCGGTTCATACTTTAGAATCATATCCCGGGCCTGATAGGGATCGGCAGCTGTTCCCACCACATGAATCGCCGGATCCGATTGCATAGCCTTGGCCAACGTTTCCCGAAACAGCAATGAATCGTCCACAATGAGTACTTTTATCTGCCGCTTGATTTTCAAACCATCACCACTTTCTAAAGAATCAACCTCGAATCTGCAATGGACAACTCACGCTAGGCAACGCCTGATTATCTCAACCCTTAAGCCATTGCACTTTCCCAGGAAACCAAAGGTTTTTACCACAAAAGCCAACCTCAAGCCAATTATACAATGCGGACTATCGATTGTACATCGTGGAATTTCAATCATTTTGATGTGCTAAACGTCCTTAGCTTTACTCTTTCCGGTAGACTGCCGGCTTAACATACTTAAACTTCGTCTGCTCCCGATTGATGGATTCGGCATGGCCGATAAACAAATACCCTCCCGGTTCCAGGTATTCGTAAAATTTATTGACCAGTTCACGCTTGGTTTCATTGTCAAAATAAATCATCACATTCCGGCAGAAAATCACATGGAATCGCCGTTTAAAAGGATAAACGGGAGTATTCAAATTAAATTCCCTGTAAATCACTTCTTTTTTTATTTTATCAACGACTTGGTACTGCCCGTTCCCTGTAGGTTGAAGGTAGTTTCTGCGCCAACGTTCCGGGAGGACGGCCACCTGTTCAGAAGTATAAACGCCTTCAGAAGCTATTTTCAAAACCTTTCTGGAGATATCCGTGGCCAACACCCGGGTATCCCATAACCATTTTTTCTCCCCAAAAAAATCCTGGATGATCATAGCTAATGTATAGGGTTCTTCTCCTGACGAGCAACCGGCGCTCCAAATTCGCAGATCTTTGTTCTTGGCCGCCACTGACCAGTAGGGCAATACTGTATCCCGGAAAAAATGAAAATGTTCAACTTCCCGCATAAAAAAGGTATGGTTGGTCGTTAACTTATTCAGTAAGTTTACTAAAGCCTCTCCGCTTTTATCCTCGATAACATAGTGGTAATATTCGGAGAAGCTATTTATATTCAGTGCCGTCAAAACATTTTGGAGCCGGCCTTCAATCAAATGTTTTTTCCCGGATAGGTCCAAACCGCAATAGGATTTGACATATGTCGCCAACTGATGAAATTCTTCGTCACGAATTGCAATCATATTAACCACCTTATTATCTGTTGCTTACCATTTTTGAAACTACCGAAGATTTTAATACCATCCCATCCATTTAGATCACCGCCCGGTTTCAACTTCGGAAACCGGATGGGCATCTTGTATCCTTATACCTGATAGGCTCGTGAAACATACCATCTTGTCCCATTGATATTTTTCCAGGATACATCTAAAAACAGATTGTGGCCCAAGCCTTGATAAACACGGCAGTGAAAAAATGCTCTTTCCCCGATTTCATATTAAGTCTCAAATATGACCGCCACTCCATCCTAATCTTTATCAAGCATTTCCTCCATGATCTTAATTACTTCGGTGTATTATATCACCATAGAATTATCAATGCACTTTTAATAATTACTTATATTGGATATGGAACCCGGTTCCATAATTGAAACCGGGCGATCGAGCATACTTTCAAGGTTTTTTTCCCACACGCTAAATCTCACTTAATGCAGCCACTTCATCATCATTCAACAACTTTTCACAGTCCAGCAACAAAGTAACTTCATTACCGACCTTGCCGATGGCTTTAATATAACGGTTCTGGACTTTATTCACCTGGGGCGGCGGTACAATATCCTCATCCGGGATAGTAAGCACTTCGGATACACTGTCCACGATCAACCCGATGGAAATCTCGCCGATATCCACCACAACCACACAGGTCCGGTCATTGTACTCTTTCGGCTCTTTGTTAAACCGCAGCCGGACATCCATCACCGGTATAATCTTGCCCCGTAAATTGATAATCCCTTTGATATAAACCGGAAGCTCCGGAACTTCAGTAATCGCCTGAATCCCGATGATCTCCGTGACATACCGGATTTCGATGCCATAAACTTCATTCCCGACAACGAACGTGAGATACTTCCCTTTTTGCGTATCTTCCTCTTCCATCTCAATGTCTTTATCGAGTATTTCCGCCATGTTCTATCTCCTTCCCGTGCATTATACTCCAAAGCTTTATGCCGTCATCATCTGTATCAGTCCCGGTATATCCAAGATCAAACTGATACTGCCGTCTCCTAATAACGTACATCCGGCAATTCCTTTGACCTTCTTGATATATTTAGGCAATGCTTTTACTACCACTTGTTGTTCGCCGAGAAGCTCATCCACGAAGAGACACAGGCCTTTTCCATTGCTTTCGACCATCGTCACGACCCCCTGGTCTATCCGGGTCACCTCGGTATGGACATTAAACAATTGATGCAGCCGGAGCACTGGATAACATTCACCCCGGATCATGATCATCTCGTTCCCATCCGGATCGGTGATTAAATCTTCCGCCTTCATTTGGAAAGATTCCCGAATCGACGTCGTCGGTATCGAATACTGGGACTTACCTACCCGAACCGTGATCCCGTCGATAATTGCCAACGTCAGCGGAATCTTCAACGTGAATACAGTCCCTACATCCGGAGTGCTGTCAATTAATACGGCTCCGCCGATCTCGTTGATCTCTTTAACCACCACATCCATCCCGACTCCACGGCCGGAAAACTCGGTGACTTCCTCCTTGGTGGAAAATCCCGGCAACAGAATAAACCCGAACACATCCCTGTCACTAAGCTCCGACTCATCTTTCGTCAGCAAACCAAGGCGTTTGGCCTTCTCCAAAATCCGTTCCCGATTAAGGCCCCGGCCATCATCCCGGATTTCTATCAAAACATCGCTCCCGGCGTTTTTAGCTTCCAGGGTAACCGTACCATACTCCGGCTTGTTTTTGCTCCGCCGTTCTTCAGCAGTTTCGATCCCGTGATCCATCGCATTCCGAATCAAATGCATCAACGGATCGGAGATATGTTCAATGATGTTCTTATCGACCTCGGTCTCTTCGCCCACCACATTCAAGCGAACTTCTTTCCCCAGTTTCCGGCTCATATCCCGGACGATCCGGTGCATCTTTTGGAAAGTGGCTGCAAGGGGCACCATCCGAATGGACATCACCAGGTCCTGAAGTTCATGGGTGATCTTCCGCAACTGGCGGGCCGCTTTATAAAAATTGTCCAATGGCAATCCGTCCAATTCCGGATGGCGGGTAACCATCGCTTCGGAGATGACCAACTCCCCCACCAAATCGAGTAACAAGTCTAATTTATTCACATTGACGCTGATGAGACTCTGTTTTACCCCTGCCTCACCATTGGATTGCTTGGTTTTCGGTTCGGATACTCTGGTCTCTTTGGTTTCTTTTTCAGCAACGGGCTGCGGAATTTCTCCGTCCAGATCGATAATGGGTTTTGATTTTACCGTTTGCTTTCCCTCATCCTCGATACAAGTAAGGACAACCTCTTTCACAAATGCATTTTTCTCTAGCACCGTTTTCAACTGTTCCATATCCAAATCCGATTGGAAGGTCAGTTTCAACCCCTGGCTTTTAATGAGATGAATCCCGTCCTCATCATCGATGAACGATTCCGGAACCGTTCGAATAGCCGTAGCATATTGTTTAAAATCATTGATGAGCGCAAAGGACTGAACATCTTCAAAACCGCAACCCGGTTCGAAATGAATTACAGCTTCATATCCCGGGGCCTCAGGCCCCGGGTTGTCCGTTTCTTTCATAACGTTTTGTTCCTTAACCGGTTCATCTCCAGCCTTCAATTGAGCAACATACTGATGGAGGGTTGCAATAAGACTGCTGGCATCTCCGTCAACAGCCTGTTTACTTTCTGCACAGGCGATCTGGTCCTTGATAAAATCCACCGCTCCCAATACCAGATCGATAATTTGCGGAGTATCCAGCTGTTGGGGTTTATCTTCGCGCAGGATAAAGAAGAGGTCTTCCACCGCATGGGCCAATTCGGAAATATTCCGATACTGCATCAACGCTGCAGAACCTTTAATGGTATGCATGATCCGGAAAACGGCATCGATGGACCCTTCAATCTGGTTGGTTTTTTCGCATTGTAGCAGCTCCTGCTCTAATTCCTCAAGCAATTGCCGGGTTTCAAAGATAAATAACTCAAACATTGAATCCCGTTGCGAATCATCGATCATCATTACCCCTCCCTGGCCTGACAAATCATCTTAGAACCTTCGGTCAAATTCCATCAACAGTGTCAATTGAGATTCTATAGTGAAAACTACCACAACACTGTGGTTAACCTTTCATACCCATATGGAGTCAATATTTTTTCATTTTAATTATTTTATCGGAATATTTCGACATTAATTGATGATTTTTCATATTTTTGTTTGAATATTATATGTTTTAACGTTTTTTACCAGATAACATCCAAGTAAATATCCACCAGATACACTCACCAGGAATCTGCTGGAGTTTGATCCGAAAATTAACCTGGAGAATATTATATTAAAAAAGGTTACGAAGCAGCTCGTAACCTTTTTCTCCAATCCAAACCGGAAATATCCATATCTCATTTTCGTAGATTCCCTTTTTCACCATCACTTTGACAATGCCATCCTAGCTCGTCAATTACAAGAATTAACACTAGATATTTTAAACACAAAAAGCAGACCCGGTTTCAATGACAGAAACCGGGTGATATTTACTAAATCTCAGATAATTCAGACATTTCATCATCTTTCAATAACTTCTCACAGTCCAGTAATAAACTGACTTTATTATCAACCTTGCCAATGGCCTTGATATAATGGTTTTGGACCTTATTCACCTGAGGCGGGGGCACAATATCCTCATCCGGAATGGTAAGCACCTCGGACACACTGTCTACGATTAACCCGATGGAAATATCCCCGATATCCACCACAACCACACAGGTCCGGTCATTGTACTCTTTCGGCTCTTTGTTAAACCGCAGCCGGACATCCATCACCGGTATAATCTTGCCCCGTAAATTGATAATCCCCTTGATATAAACCGGAAGCTCCGGAACTTCGGTAATTGCCTGAATCCCGATAATTTCCGTAACATACCGGATTTCGATACCATAAACTTCATTACCGACGACGAACGTGAGATACTTCCCTTTTTGCGTATCTTCCTCTTCCATCTCAACGTTTTTATCGAGTATTTCCGCCATATACTTACCCCTTTCTGAATTATTGCAATACCTAACATCTCAAAACCATAACCAGATTCAAAATGAACCACGTAACGATAACCCGGGACCACTGGTCCCGGGTTATTCATTGCTAATTACGCTTTATTTTTACGACCAGTTCAGCTCATGTTTTTAATTGGAGACAGAATGTTAATGGAATCAATATTTTTCAAAATCTGTATCATTTAAGACAATACTCTCCTTGGGCGAAACCGCCGCCAATTGAACCGTAGGACGCAGGGAAGATAACTCTGCCCCATGCATATTTTTAATGCGGAATTTGCCAACCAACGTTTTGAGGTTCATAGCCTGGCTGGACAACTCCTCACTGGCTGCAGCACTTTGTTCGGCAGTGGCCGTGTTGGACTGAGTGACCTGCGATACCTGAGCGATACCTTGGTTGATCTGGGCAATACCGGTGGCCTGCTCATTGGAAGCGATAGCAATTTCTCCGATCAAATCCGTGGTCTTAGCAACGCCCTCTACGATCTCATTTAATGCTACCGCTGTTTCATTCGCGATCTTCGTCCCGATTTCCGCCTTCTTAATGGACCCTTCGATCATGGCCGTCGTTTCTTTCGCTGCATTAGCTCTTCGGGCGGCTAAATTACGAACCTCTTCGGCCACCACCGCAAAGCCCTTACCGTGCTGTCCAGCTCGGGCCGCTTCAACCGCTGCATTCAAGGCCAAGATGTTCGTCTGGAAGGCGATCTCGTCGATGACTTTGATGATCTTGGCGATATTGGCCGACGATTGATTGATCTCTTCCATGGCCGAAAGCATCTCTTTCATCTGACTGTTCCCTTGTTCGGCTTTCTCTTTGGCATTGAGGGCCAGTTCATTCACTTGATTGGCGTTAGCCGCATTTTGACGGGTCTGGGCAGCAATCTCAGAGATGGATGCGGTAATTTCCTCTACGGTACTTGCCTGTTCAGCGGAACCCTGCGACAAAGCCTGGCTGGAATCGGATACCTGACGGGAACCGGCTGCCACTTGTTCAGCAGCTTTGTTCAATTCAGTTAAGATCTCATTAAAGGACCGAATCACATGATTGAGCGATGTTTTAATATCGACGAAATCCCCTTGGTAATCACCGGCAATCTCCACATCCAAGTTACCGTTGGCCATTTCCGTCAGTACTCTGGAGATATCGCCGATATACCCTTGAAGGTTTTCAATGGTCAGATTGAGCGAATCTTTAATTAAGGCATGGTCTCCCTGGTAATTCCCACGAACGGCTACCTGTAAGTTCCCTTTGGCCATCTCCTGGAGAACCTCGGAAGCTTCCGTCACCGGTTGGATCACCGCATCCAACGTTTGGTTGATGCCTTCGACAATCTGCCGGTAGCCTCCTTGGAAATGGTCTGCCCTGCCCCGAGTGCTCAATTGACCGGTGATGGCCGCCTGACTTAAGCGGACTGTTTCAGATACCAGCCCATTTAAGGAATCAACCACCCGTTTTATACTTAAACTTTGAACATCCTTGTCAGAGCGTTCTTTGACGGTGACTGACGAATCTCCGTTAAATCCGGTTCAAAATTTCAGCCTGTTCCCGAGTATTGTGAACCATGGCCTGAAATGCCTGATTCAGCTTACCAAGTTCATCTCTACTATCGATCTCAATATCTACTTCAATATCACCGACAGCCAGCTTATCAGCAGCTTGACTCAGATTTTGAAGATTTCTAGTAATGTACCTGGTAATCACAACCGCCACAAAAGCACCCAAGATACAGGATATAATACCTCCAAAGATCAACAACAGACGATTCATATCCTGCAGCTTTTTCAACGTTGCGCTGCGTTCATCCAAGAGTCCTTCTTCGATCTGTATACACATATCGATTAGCTGACGAACTTCTTGCAATTTTTTATTACCCAAGGCTTTACCTGCAAGTTCTATCAACTCATCCATAGAACCGTTACCTTTGGAAATCTCCCGACGCATCTCGATAGTACTGTTGACAAACTCTTCCCATTGCGTTACACCCACTTTAATCTGTTCCATCAATTCCTTTATTTCCTGAATTTCCGTTGTTTCGACGATCAACTTAAAATTAGATTCATAAGATTCTTTACCCGATTTAAATTGATCCAAAAGATTATCAGTGCCAGACAATCTAAACCCGCGCTGAGCACTTTCCATTTCAGTCAGCGCCAATAACATACCATCCAGATAATCCATTATTTTATAGGTAAAAATATTCTCAGCCACAACCTGTTCACATTGGGAAGTATTTATGAATACAATAGTCGACAAGATAACTAAAATCAAAAGTACTGCTCCAAATCCCAAAAACAATTTATTCCCTATTTTCAAATCTTTAAACCACTTGAACATTGAAACTCCTCCTTGATGATGATCTCTCCCTGCTGTCACATTAAGTTTCTCCTTGAAATCAGTTTCTCTCACCTCGCCTGCAATTGAGATTCTATTGCAAAGGCTGCCACAGTAAGGTGGTTAACCTTCCATAGTTAGAATTATTCGTACTTTTTCAAATTCACCGAACATCTGCCAGTACCCAGTTCATACTAATCATTCCCAGGATTTTGCTCATAGCCTTACCATCCAATCATTAAATCGATAATTTTCGACATTTGATAATGGATTTTGTCGAATTTTAATTGTTTCGTAATTGATTTGTAATGGTTTTCCTTGATATATACATACTTTCCACGATATTACCAGTTACAGTTAAGTACCGAATACTATGTACCAGGTTTAAAAAGCTCCCATCATTTTAAGAAACTCATACATCTCATTCGTATTGTCATCCATTTAAAACTCACCGCAATGAAAAAACTCCCACACATGTGGGAGTTTAAGTATACCTGCAACCGTTTTATCGGCCGTTGACAACTTATAATAAACTGACAGCGACTTTCACAACAACCTTCTTCACCGGGCTGCTGCTACCGGCGATACATCCGGGCCGATGAACATCTTCCGGGAAAAAGATGGCATATTCGCCTTTGTTTAAGATGATCGACGACTCGTCCTTCACATCATTCTCATAAATCAGCATGTCCTTTTGAGGTTGTAAGTCTTCTTTCAATGTTGCTGCCGGACCAAGGGGAGCAAAGCCCAACAGCTCGGTCCCTTCAGCAATGTATTGGATATCAATATACTTAACATGAGCTTCCGGTTTCTTCTCAGACTTGGGTCCAGTTTGATATTCCTGCACCAAAGCAAAGAGCTTGTCCCCGTCCAACTCATACTTTCCGACTTCCACTTTTGAAAAATCGGTGCTTTGGAGGTATTTCAACCCCTTTACCAGCCCAGCCGGCAACCACTTCTGATCCGTTTCCAAATTCGCAATTTTACCAACGATCATTGCCTTTCCCTCCTGTATGTTGTTAATTATCGATATAGGCACTGGGTAGTCGTCGAGTCAGGAGATTAAACGAGTCGACTGCTGACAGTTATGTGTAGGGTAAAGTAGAAGACAGAATACAGAAGTCAGAAGAAAACTCATGCCTCACGCATCGTGCCTATTGAGACCTCACCCCTGCTCTCTCCTAAAGGAGAGAGATATCGGAGCCCGAAACTTTAGTTTTATAGTTGCGGAAGTTAGTCGGCCCTGAATTGTACTGTGAACCGTGCACTGTGTACCCGTCCCGCTCCTGTCTCCCGACTCCTAAAAGCCAGGACCCATAACCCCTTTTATTTTTTCTCAAGTCCCGCTTTATAATAATTGATCAAGCTTCCGGCCAGAATAACTTCCCGTTCATCAGCGCTCAGATTGGCCAGTTTTAATTGAACAGGAGCTTTACTGCCATCATCCTGAATAATATACCCGATAATCTCCTCTGCGCCGGACTGAACCGCCTCCCGGATTCCCGGAATAAACAGGTACTTATCCGGAACGATCTTGGACACATCTTCAGGGTCGATGGTAAAAGGAAGCATACCCCAGTTAATCAGGTTACTCCTATAACGTTTGGTCGCATACTCAACCGCAATATTCGCCCAGCCTCCCAGGACCTTTTGACAGGAAGCCGCCTGTTCCCGGGCAGAACCATCGCCAGGCTTCATTGCAAACACCAAGCTCCCAATCCCGGTCCGGCTTAACATAGTAAAGACTTCATCCATTGTCGGCTGGTCTTTCTCAATCAACGGCACAAAAAGACGTCCCAACTCGGTCGACTGCGGTTCCCGAACCGATCCTTCTTCCAACAGCCGCTGCCGTTCCACTTCCAAAGCTTGAACCGCTTTCGCTTTGCCTACGTATTCCGGAACCTTACGTGACAGAGCAAATTCCGCCAGTTTCAGCGGGTTAGACCGATAGGAAGAAGTCTCGCCCGACGGAATCAACTCATCAGTGGTCGTCACCGGATCGTGAATCACCGCAGCGATTTTTAACAGCAGATGATCAGTTAATGCAGACATCTTCGGCCAGTCCACGATATTGGGACCGAATTTCAGTTCTTTCTCCGGCTGGGCTTTTCCAAAACCTTGATAGACACGGTTGTCATAAACCCGTTTGTCGAAGTGATAAGCCACATTGGACACGGAAGATACCATCTCCGTCGCCGGCGTTAACAGACCGCCGTTGGCTGCCGTCGCAGCGATGGAGCGGGCATCCATCAAGGCCACCGAAGCAATTTGGCCATTGGCCGGTTTCGAACCTTCTCGGTTGGGGAAGTTTCGGGTAGTATGACGAATGCTCAATCCCTCATTGGCTGGGACATCTCCGGCTCCGAAACAAGGGCCGCAGAATGCCGTCCGGAACGTAGCCCCAGAGGTCATCAACCGGGTAGCTACCCCGTTATTTACCAATTCCAGATTAATCGGTTGGCTGGCCGGATAAACGCTTAACCAGAATTCGCCGCTTCCCAGCGACCGTTCGCCGATAATCTCTGCCATGGCACAAATATTTTCGAAAGTTCCTCCGGCACAACCGGCTACTACACCTTGATCAACCTGTAAACGGCCGTCCCGAATCTTATGGCTGAGTTTAAATTGGAGTTTCGGGTTATCCAATTGTTTTTGCCCCTCTGCCTCCACCTCTTTCAAGATTTCAGCCGCATTGTTGTTAACCTCCCGGATGGTATAGGCATTGCTCGGATGGAAGGGCAACGCGATCATCGGCTCGATCTTCGACAAATCGACACGGACCACTCCGTCATAATAGGCAACTTTTCCCGGCTCAAGTTTAGTATAAGCTTCCGGGCGGCCATGGACTGCAAAATAATCCCGAACCTGTTCATCGGTTTTCCAGATAGAACTTAAGCAGGTGGTTTCCGTGGTCATCACATCAATACCGTTACGATAATCGACAGTCAGGTTGGCAACCCCCGGCCCAACGAACTCCATCACCTTATTTTTAACAAAACCGTTGGCAAACACGGCCTTAATGATAGCCAAAGCTACATCCTGCGGACCGACACCCGGAACCGGACGGCCTTCCAAGTATACGGCAACCACGCCCGGATAACGAACATCATAGGTCCGTTCCAGCAGTTGCTTGACGATCTCCGGCCCACCCTCACCGACGCCCATGGTGCCCAAAGCACCGTAACGGGTATGGCTGTCGGAACCAAGGATCATCCGGCCGCAACCGGCCATCATCTCCCGCATATATTGATGGATAACCGCCTGATGGGCAGGTACAAAAATTCCGCCATACTTCTGGGCAGCAGACAGGCCGAATACATGGTCATCTTCATTGATAGTGCCGCCCACCGCGCATAAACTGTTATGGCAATTGGTCAAAACATACGGCACGGGAAATTGCTTTAAACCGCTGGCCCGGGCCGTCTGGATAATACCGACATAGGTAATGTCATGGGAAGCCAAAGCATCAAAACGGAGCTTCAATTGGGTCATATCCCCGGAAGTATTATGAGCTTTCAAAATCGAGTAAGCAATCGTGTTTTGCCGGGCTACCGCCGGATCAAGCTGCGCAGCATCCACTGAGCCTCCGCCAATCTCCGCCAGTCTCGCATTGACTTCATCCACAGTGACCTGGCCTTGATCTTCAAGGAGAACTTCCCCGTTCAACAGATAAGCTCCATTACGTCCCATTAATTCAACCACATATATCCCTCACTTATTATGCAATTTATAAAAATACAGATATTTATCAAAATTATCCCATGTTCATTAAATCATTTTGGTACCGGTGTGTCAAGCTGTACCCGCAGGACGATTTAGACACAATGCTCGGTCCTGCAGAGAACCATTATTTTTCATGGATTTCAGGAAACCTTTTTACGTAATTTTCGTCTAAAGAATTAACCGATACTTTCATCGTAGTATCAACGATTAGAAATAATAAAACACATTAAGGCGGAACAATGAAAATACCCAAAAGCATTCTCTTCGTAACCTTCGGTTGCTTAGCTCTATTAGGGATAGCTGTCAGCTTTCGGAGCAATCCGGCCTCCACGTCAACGAACCAAGTTCAAGTCATCGATGAGGTTCCCTTTTCCATCGAACCCTTAAATCCAGTGCCTGAGGTCCGCCATTGGGATGAAGGGGATCGGACCTTTTATTATTTCAACTGGGGCGTACAGATGAGCGGCGGCTATAGCCTCCGGTTCGAGGGACTTCAAGATAAGACGATCCGGATCAAAGCGTTGCGCCCAAAACCGGGCGAAATGGCGATTCAAGTCATCACCTATCCCAAATTGATGTTATCGCTCCCCCGAGGGGATTATAAATACCAAATAACAGATGAGAACAACAGGCCTCTAGATTCTATCTTCAAACCCGGCTACACTCCGCTGCGGTTATCCATATACGTACCGGACGGCGAAGGGATCCGGCCACGGACCGTGTTACGGGACCCATCGATCTATACCGAAGAGAAATCGAAAATCGTCATCGCTTTGGATGCTTTGTTCGAACAAGTGGAAATGCTGGATTTTATGGAACATGAGATCACCGTCGAAAAAGTTACAGAATCACCCGAAACGGTAACTGTCACCATGAGCCCCAGCTATCAGCAACTGGACGGCGACCATCAAACACAGTTAGCCCAACTCATTACCCAAACCGTCCAAGCCAATGCCGACTCTGTGCAAGCCGTGGAAATAGTCACTGCCCAAATTTTTAACGGCCAGCTCTAAAAAGAAAAATCCTTTGCGGTTGCAAAGGATTTTTTCTTAAATCACTCCGGCATCGCCGATAGTTATCCGCTTTGATTCGTCACAGAGGATCTTCTTCTCCGAGCCATTCATATAAGTATGCAAAACAACTGGGCCTCCCCATAATTCCACCAGATATTTCAGGGTTTCTCCGGTTGAGTTCAACTCTAGTTCCCGTCCATCATATTCATGGCGCAGGATAAGGCTCTTATCCTTCTTGACCATATCGACAACCTCGATCACCGGTATGGAGCCCATCCCCACCGTTAAACTTAACGTATGCCGAATCTTTTCCCACCCTTTTTCATCCGCAATCTCCGTAACTACCGCCCGTTCATCTTCGGCCAGGTATTCAAAGAGGTGCAACTCCTGACACAGCTCCCGCGTAAGATAGCGCCGGATCAGCGAACGATCAGCCTCCAGACTGCGAACTTCATACAATTTCTCCCGGCCATAGCGCCGCTCGACATCCATTAAAATCGTAAAGCCTAGATGGTAAGGGTTCATCCCGCCCGGGATGGGCCGGATCACCTGATGGTGATATTTCAGAAATTCCCACTGCATATCCGGTGGAAGCTCCAGCCGGTTCAGGATTCGATAATGCCAGTAACTGGCCCAGCCTTCATTGAGAATCTTCGTTTCAATCTGAGGAACAAAATATGCGGTTTCGCTCCGGACAATTTGAATCACATCTTTTTCCCATTCGCTTAACTCACTGTATTCCAGAATAAACTTGAGCAAATCAGGTTCAGGCTCCAACGGAATCCGCGTCAGATTCGGAGGCTCGATTTTTCGTCTTTCTGCCGGGTCCGTTTCCCGGGAAAGCCGGTTTTCATATGCTTCCATCAATCTTTGCTTTTGCTCTTCACGACTGAGCGGCTTGCTTCCAGGGGAGCGGTTACATTGATACCGAAGGGCATGGGCTGCATCTAAAATCCTTTCCACTCCAGCATATCCGATGGTAGGATCCTGAATATATCCTCGAATCCGGTTGGCATGATTCTTAAAAGTTTCCCTCACGAGTTCCGGCCGGGTCCCCTGAAACAACCGGTTGTTTTTGAAAAAATCATTATGCCCATATACATGGGCCATCGTCAAAATTTGCAACAGCAAGCTGTTGTCCCGCATCAAGTAAGCCAAGCAGGGATTTGAATTGATCACCATTTCATAAGGCAACCCGCTCAGATTGTAACGGTACAAGGTATGCATCCGATCAAAGGCTTTCCCATAACTCCAATGAGGATAATGGCTGGGCATGCCCAGATACGCCTCATAGCCCAGCATCTCCTCATGGGAACAGAGCTCAAATTCAGTATCAAAAAAATCCAGCCCCTCCTCACGGGCGATGGTCTCGATTCGTTGATTCCACTGAGCCAACTCGTCAAGGGTTATGTTACTCATGGCGTCCCTCCCGATCCAACATTCCCCGAAGTGCCAGCCAGACATCTTCGCGGTCGTCGATAGTCACCAGTGCAAAGTTGGGCTCATGAATCGCTTCCATATACAGTCTCCGGATTGTGCTGTAGCTGGTCATAATTTCCCCATATCCAAACAAATTGCACGTTTTGCATAATTGGGTTGCCAACTCCACGGCCTTGGAATTATCTTCCTCCCAATTGTCTCCGTCACTGCAATGAAAGGCATAAATATTCCAATCTTTCGGCGGATAACGTTCCGCAATGATCTCCAAAGCCTTCTGATATCCGCTGCTGATATAGGTTCCTCCAGATTCAGCTTTATGGAAGAACTCCTCTTCCGTTACTTCTTTAGCTTCCGTACTGTGGGCGATAAAAACCACTTCCACATAAACATATTTCAAACGGATAAATTGGTAAAGCAAATAATAAAAACTGCGGGCCAAATACTTTTTGGTCTGGTCCATGGAACCGGAGGTATCCATGATACAGATGACCACCGCATTGGATTCCGGTTTGACTGTCTCCCGCATTCGCCGGTAGCGTAAGTCCTCTTCACGGAAGGGAAAACGCCCGGCATCCTCTTCATCGATGATCTCCTCTGCTTGCACCCGTTTGTAATTTTGACGCCGCTTCAATTTTTCAACGACGGATTTTTTCTTGGCCAACCGGGGAGGCGGGCCTTTCCGTTGATATCCTTTGACTTTACGGTTAGCCACCGTCTTCAGCTCAGCCAGCTTCCGCCGTTCCATATCGGGCAGGTTTAAATCATCGAAAAGGTACTCGATTAATTCATCCAGGGTAATCTCGGTTTCATAGATATCCTCCCCGGGCTCGTTTCCGGCCGTAGGGCCCAATCCTTTGACCTGTTTTCCCCAACCTTCCCCTAGACGATCTCCCCGTTGCTCATCGCCGGTACCGCTGCCGACTCCCGGCTGATTTTTTCCATAAATAAATTGATATTCTTTCAATCCCCGAATCGGTATTTTAATCTTTTTATTGCCGCTATGCCCGATGATGCTTTCTTCAGAGATAATCTTGCCAACATTCTTCTTAATGGACTCTTCGACCAATTGCCGATGACGCCGCCGGTCTTCCGCCGCTCGTCCCGAATCCCCTGAAGATTCCCGAAAAACGGCCATACTCTCACCTCTTTCTCCCCTTCAGCTCATCGGCTCTTAATCTTTCCAGAGATTGTTGGCGGCGTACTTCAGAACCACATTGCAGCAATGGTCGCAATAACCGTTTTGCTTCATCTCTGCCACCATAGCCTGATACTTTTCATTTTGTTCTTTGTCCCGAACTTTGGTCTGAGTAATCACCCGGGACAATTCACGAACCGCTGTGGTCAATTTCTTTTCGATGGCCACCTTCAACGGCTCGTAGCTTTCATAATCCAGCTTACCGCCATTTCGCAATACATAAAGCATATAGGCTGCCACATCCTGACGGAATCCTTTGGCTGCCGTTCCGGTGATCCCAATCTGCTCCTCAATGGATTGGAGAAACCGTTCATCTGGCTCCAGCTCTTCACCGGTATTTCTGTCCTTAATCTTAGTCCGGTTGGCATAAGCCTCCGCATGGTCCAGATAATTATTGAAGAGATCCTGAGCTTGTTCCCGGAAACCATGGATAAAGGCTTTCGTCACTTCCAACTCCAAAATCCGATGATACTCTTTCTTTAAAATATCTTGTAAAAAGACTAAATAACGCTTCCGCTCCTCCTCCGGAATGGACAATTCCTTGACCGCCTTGACCAAAGTATCCAAAATAGCCAAAGGATTGATACAATTATTCTCCGACTCCGCCAATGCTGTATCCAAAGCTTTCATAATAAAGCGGGTCGATATACCGGTCATTCCCTCCCGGTTGGTGGCTTCCTCCCTCAATTCGGCGATATCCACTTTTCTAACATTGCCCTGTTCCAGCACTTCTTCGCCATTGTATATCCGTAGCTTCGTCAATGGATCCACTTTGGATGAAGGTGTCAAACGGGTCAACACCGCAAACATTGACGCGATCTCAATGGTATGAGGAGCTAAATGTGCCCGAAAACTGCTCTGTTTGAGTATTTTCTGATAGATCTTAACTTCTTCATTTAACTCCAAGCAGTAAGGGACTTCAATCTTGACGATCCGGTCCAAGATAGCTTCATTGGTGTGATCAGACTTAAATTTGTTCCATTCCGCCTCGTTGGAATGGGCCACAATCACGCCGTCAAAATAAATCATCGGTCCTTTCCCCGGCGATGGAATGGCCTTTTCCTGAGTGGCTGTAATCATCGTATGCAAATATTCAATCTCGTTTTTAAATACTTCGATAAACTCCACGATGCCCCGGTTTCCCACATTAAAAGCGCCATTGAGCGACAATACCCTGGGATCATCCTCGGAATAAAGATCCATCTTGGAAATATCTACCGATCCGATTAAAACCGACGTATCCTGATTATTGGGATCCACCGGCGGGACCACTCCGATCCCTTTTCGGGAACGGATCGAAAACTCCACCGTTTCCACTGGCATTCGCTCATATTCACCGTTATACTCATGTTTCAGACGATAACGGCAATGGGGGCATAAGTCGCCTTCGATCCTCACCTTCAACATCTCGGAGAATTCTTTCCGGAGATGTTTGGGTATGAGGTGTAACGGTTCTTCCCGCATAGGACAACCTTTAATGGCATACACCGGCGGCGCTTCCTCCAAAGCCCGTTTTAAACGTTCCACAATGGAGGATTTGCCGGACCCGACCGGCCCTACCAGATATAAAACCTGACGGGACTCTTCACCTTGCATGGCCGCTGCATGAAAATAACGGACAATCTTCATCAATGTCCGGTCGATCCCGAAGAAGTCCTGGCTGAAAAAGGCATATTTTTTAATAATCTCATTGCCATATATCCTGCGTAGTCTCGGATTTTCCTCGGTTTTTACCGTTTCAACCCCCCGCTCAGTGATCAAACGGTACAAACGTTCATGGGCCAGTTGCGCCAGGCTCGGATCCTCTTTTACCAGCTCCAAATAGTCAAGGAAGGTTCCCTCAAAATGCCGGGAAGCCCGTTCGGAACGGTCCTTTTTGATTAATTCCGCTAAATCGCGTGCTTCCATCTTCATCCCTCCCCCAAAGTCGTTCCTTTTACCAATATATTGTGAAACCTCCCTCTTCAGACACTGCTTATGGTTTAATTTTCAAAAAACATTCGAACCGGTGAAATACTTTAAGCCTGTCTAAAAAAAGAAAAACCCGGAAAAACCGGGTATTCAGCCGATGTTCATCAATAATTTGAGTCATTCATTTATCCCTGATATTTTTCAAGAATTTCCCAATCTTGGTCGATGGGTCAAATAGAGCACTGATGGAACGGTCATGGTTCAGCAGGTCAATCAGATAGGCGATAAACTCCGACATATCTACCGATACATACCAAGGCTCATTTAACACTTCATCCCGCTGGTAAGTCAGGTTGGTTCCATAGACCCGCTGGATCACGCCATCCCCATATGCTTGGCGGAATCGGTCGATCCCTTCCACAAATAAGGCAAAGGTCACGGCAATATAAATCCGCCGGGCCTTACGCCGTTTTAACTCCTGGGCTATATCCAATGTGGATTCGCCCGAAGAAAGCAGATCATCCACGATCAATACATCTTTGCCTTCCACATCTTCCCCCAGGTACTCATGTTGAATAATGGGGTTTTTCCCATTAACGATCCGGGTGTAATCTCTTCGTTTATAAAACATGCTTACATCCAACCCTAAAATACTAGCGTAATAGATACTTCGGCTCATCGCTCCTTCATCGGGGCTGACCACCAGCATTTTGCCTCGGGAAATTTCCAGGTCCCGTTCTTTTTCAACGATGGACCGAATAATCTGATATGTGGGAAGCAGATTATTAAACCCGGTCAAAGGAATGGCATTCTGTACTCGGGGATCATGAGCATCAAAGGTGAAAATATTATCGACGCCAAGACGTTCCAGTTCCTGCAAAGCCACTGCACAGTCCAAAGATTCCCGGGATTGGCGGCGGTGCTGCCTACCCTCATAAAGTAATGGCATAATGACTGTTATGCGCCGGGCTCGTCCACCAATGGCAGCAATCACCCGTTTAATATCCTGAAAATGGTCGTCAGGGCTCATCGGGCACTCCATGCCGTACATGGTAAAGGTACAATGATAATTGCCAACATCGGCAATAATATAAACATCATAGCCCCGTACCGTTTCCCGGATCACCGCCTTTCCCTCACCGGTTTCAAACCGGGGGCAATCAGCGGAAATAATAAAAGAATCCCGTAACAGGCCGTGAACTGCGGCATGATCGGGATTGCTTTCTACAAATTTTCGTCTTTGTTGAATTAATCGGCGGTTAATCGCCGCCGCAATCGTTTGGCTGCCCGGTAAAGCAATGATCCCTAAAGGCGCCACCGGCGGATTGTCAAAATAAATCTTGTCCCAATCTGTTGAATTCACGCAGTTCACACTCCTTATAAACGGTATTAAAGGATGCGAAAATCAGATAGTACACGTGCACGGTTCACAGTACACGGTGAATTAGGCACGAAACGCAGTATCACTTACAGTTTAACTGGTTTACTTTTGGACAGCGCATCATGCCCTACATCACAGCTCTGTCCGCTTGGCAATAGGCATCCGCCGGCCGTTGCCAAAGGCTTTGGACGTAACCTTCAACCCCGGAGCCGCCTGGCGCCGTTTAAATTCATTTCGGTCTACCGTGCGGATTACCCACTTGACGGTCTCTTCATCAAACCCGGCCTGAATAATCCGGGCTGCAGACCATCCTTCCTCGATATAATATTGTAAGATTTGATCTAAAACCGGATAGGGCGGCAACGTGTCCTGATCCCGTTGATTGGGCCGCAGCTCAGCAGAAGGGGCCTTTTCAATGATGGACCGGGGGATGATTTCCCGTTCCCGGTTGATGTATTCGCACAATTCATAGACCAAGGTTTTGGGAACATCGGAGATAACGCTCAAACCGCCGCTCATATCGCCATACAAGGTACAATATCCCACCGCCATCTCACTTTTATTCCCGGTCGACAACGCGAGATACCCTAACTTATTGGAGAAAGCCATCACAATATTGCCCCGGATCCGGGCCTGAATATTCTCTTCCGTTACATCCGCAGCTTTCCCTTGAAAATGAGATGATAATGTCGCCATATAGGATTCAAAAATATCGGAAATCGGAATCACGTCAAAGCGGATCCCCAGATTTTCAGCGAGCTTCCTGGAGTCATCCACACTTCCGCTTGAAGAGTAAGGCGAAGGCATCGTTACCCCGAATACATTCTCCTTCCCCAACGCCTCTACAGCCAAACAACATACCAAGGCCGAATCAATCCCGCCGGAAAGTCCCAAAACCGCCCCTTTAAATCCGCATTTTTTCAAATAATCGCGCAGTCCCAAAACCAAAGCCTGGTATACCGCTTCAACTTTGGGCAGAGGCCGATAAAGACAATCCGTCGGTTGGGCCTTACTGTCAAACGTCATGACAAATTCCCGAAAGAAAGGCGCCAACAGAAGGGGAGAACCGTCGGCATCAAAAGCCATACTGCCGCCGTCAAAAACCAACTCGTCATTACCGCCCACTTGATTGACAAAAACCATAGGAACGCCATGTTTACGGGCATGGGTGCGAATCAGTTCATAACGTAGTTCCCCTTTGCCGATTTCAAAGGGAGAGGCCGAGATATTAATGAGCAATGTGGCCCCCAATTCGACCATCCGGGCCACGGGATCCACCGCATATAAACGGCGCTCCGGCCAAAACCGTTCGTCATTCCAGGCATCCTCGCAGATGGTGATCCCCAAAATTTCATCTTTAAAAGGAATGACGGCAGTCTTGGCAGCCACATCAAAATGTCGGGCTTCATCAAAAACATCATAGGTCGGTAATAACGTCTTCGCTTGCTTAAAAAGGATCTTGCCATCCGCGATCAAAACAGCCGCATTGATCAGCCCTTTGCCTACAGCTGCGTCATTTGGCAAAGGCGCTCCCACCAAAACCCCTGTCCCAGGATATTGCTTCGACATTTGGCAAAGCTCCCGGAGAGCTGTCTCAACCCGGGCAATAAACCAGTCCCGTTCCACCAGATCTTTCGGCGGATATCCCACCAGAAAAAGTTCGGAAAAAATGATCAGATCCGTTTCCCGTCCATACTGTTCAAGGGTTTGGGCAATTTGTTCCAGATTGCCCCGGATATCTCCGACCACCGGATTTAACTGTGCTAATGTGAGTTTCATCGTGACGCCTCCGGATGCTTCTCTATCAAAATAAATCCTTCAATATTGTGAACGAATAATAATATCCCACCAACAGAGTCATGATTTTGTGTCTTTATTTCGCTCCGCAAGCGGCGAATCCTCCATGGGTATCTTTATTTTTCTGTTACATCCGGGGCAATGATTTCCTCTCACTAAAAGCCGGATCCGATATCCTTCCCGCTCCACCCAGACCTTCCCGCAATCCGGACAACAGGTGGTATTTTCCTTTCCCATATTCCCAAGGTAAACATATTTCAGGTAACCGCTGGCAATAGTATAGGCCCGCTCCATAACTGCCAAAGGAGTAGGCGGAAGCGTAAAGCGTTCATTTGGATAGTATCTGGATAAATGCAGCGGAATCTCCGGGTCGATCCGGGCCACCCAGGCTGATAACGCTTCGATCATTTCAGGAATGTCATTTTCCCCGGGAATGATCAGTGTTGTTAATTCCAGGTGGATTCGCTCAGCCGCTGTCCGGATATTGTCCAGAACCGGAGAGAGTTTCCCACGGCACAACCGCTGATAATATTCGTCCGTAAACCCCTTTAAATCAATGTTGGCCGCATCGGCCCATTGCAGTAGCATCTCCCAAGGTTTCGGATTGAGAAACGCATTGGTGACCAAAACGTTTTTCAGACCTGCCGCCCGTATAGCAGGCATCACCTCAACTAAAAACTCAAACCACACCGTCGGCTCCGAATAAGTATACGCGAGACCAATGTTACCGTGCTCCCGATGGGTTTCCTCTGCCAAACCCACCAACTCCTCGATAGATACAGCCCTGGCCGGAGCCTCTTCCCTGGAAATATGCCAGTTTTGACAAAAAGCGCATGCCAGATTACACCCGATAGTTCCTACAGACAAAATCGGCTTCCCGGGATAATAATGATATAACGGTTTTTTCTCGATGGGGTCTAGCGCCAGGCCGGATATCAACCCGTAATTCCGGGAAAAAAGCCGCCCGTCCCGATACTGACGGGCTTTACAAAATCCCATCTTTCCCTCGGCCAATTGGCAAGCCTGAGGGCACAATTCACATACCGCTTTCCCTTCCGGCGTGATCCGGTAAAACTGGGCTTCTTTCATGGATTTCACTGCCTTTGTATCTATATCCCATGATAGGAACTGATCATTCGTAATCTAAAAATACCTGACCACTTCAAACCGTTGCAACTCCACCGGTTCATCCGGGCTAATGCCGGCTTTCCGGCGGGCGATAGCAACCTGCTCTTCAGCAGTATCCACTCCTTCCAAATCGGGAAGAAGCAATCCCTTCCGGGAACCACGGCTGACGATCACTCCATACCGTTTCGGATCCAACTCTCTCATATCGATGACGGGTTCCGCCGGTTTTAAAACATCGACACTATACACCAAATTGTCCAATTCAAACTCTTCGACAGGATCAAACCGGGGATCCCGGGTCGCTGCAGCAATCGCATTATGAGTCACTTCCTCAATGATATCATCCTGCGTCGGTTCAGTAGTTCCAATGCATCCCCGCAATTGGCCGTTTTCTTTGAGGGATACAAAGACACCCGCTTTCTGCCCGCGAAACTCTTCAAGGCCTTCCGGTTCAGGCAGTTTTTCCCCGGAAACGTAGGCCTCCACCACCTTTCGGGCATAACGAACCAGGGCTGATTCCTCAGAACGCCGCTTGGCCACTCTGGCCTTCCGGGCATCAAATATCGTTTGTTGGAGACTTTCTCGTTTTCCACGAATAGTAAAAGAGGCTACCGCATAGCCGACGCCAAAAGGCCCTTCATAACTATAAACTTCCCCTTGAAAATCCAATCCATCCATAGTCCCCAACAACATAATGACGCTCCGGAAACCGCATTCGGCAGCTTTCTCCAGCCAATGGGGATTCAGTTCAAAAAAGGGCACCACTTCATTGGCTGATATCAACTCCACCAACCGCCGGTCAAATTCCGCCCCTTCCGGACGATATCCAGCCGGAGCTCCCGGTTTCAAGCAGTGAGAAAGATCGCCGCTAGCGATCACAGCTACCCTTCGGTTTAACTGTTCTGCCGCTTTGGCAACCACAGCTCCAAATTGATAAAGTTCCTCCAAAGACAAATAACTCAAAGGAATAACGACCAATTTCACATTTTCAAACCAATCAGTCCGGAAGAAAGAAAGAGGCGCCAGAACACCATGGTCCAATCCTTTCTCCCGTCCGCGGGAAGCTTCAGTCAGAGGTATCATATATACCGGTAGTCCAACATTCCGCCCCAACTCCTCGATGGCTTCAGCCAACGGAAGATCATTCTCCCAATGCCAGGTACGCGTAAGTCCAAAGCGGCTCAAATCGCCGCTAAAATTTCGGTCTCCGTAGACTATCACCGCATCCCGATAAACTGTGCCATGAGGGGTAAAAATAACCACCGTTTCCGGCTGGCTCTCCTCAATCTTTTTGGCAATAGACTGCATAGCCCACCGGGTTTTCTCAATCTGTTGAAAATCTTCATGCCCGCCAATACCATCCACCATAATCGGAGGATGGGGCACCAGGGCTCCCATGGTAATCAATCGATCACATCCTTTGGGTTATATTCTAACTTTAATTGATAAATGCTTTTATCGGTCTGTAGGTTCCCCCAAGGGGATGCCACCAGCCTAATCTGAATTTTATCGTTATTCAACTTCCAGGCAGCCGACGCCACACACCCCTGGCGATGTTTTGAGGGCCCCCAAAGATAATCTTTTTCCAATGCAAAGAATTGGCATCCCAGAGTCAGCTTATTCGTAAAATAACGGGATAACTCCACTGTTATCCTCTTCTCGTTACGGCTTTTCACATCCACTTCGTCTTCGTTTCCCTCGTCATCCGGATCCCAGATAACAGTATCCGTAAAGTAACGCACCTCCGAGTAACCCCATCGGGTCACCAACCGCCATTTTTTATTCCACTGCTGATACTCAAGGTTAAAATATCGGTTATCCTGTTCTGGATCGAACCCCCGTTCACTGGAAAGCACCCGATATTCCCCTTTCCATCGTTGATTCCGCCCTTGCTTATAGTTTAGCCAAAGGGTCCACTCTTTTTTCCAGGAATCCCGGGTCAGACTGGTATCGTAAGGGTAATCGGCCGTCGCTTCATGATACGTGACACCGGCTTTAAGTTTGGAATTAAGCTCCTTCGATATCTCCTGCATCAAATCATATTTCAGAGAAGTATAATACTTCCGCTCCGGATACTCCTTGTCCGTCCGGTTCAACCGCCACTTATAATTCCAATCCTTCCAGGTGTACGTAAGATATAATTGCTGATAATTCCAATGATTACGATAGGGCTTGCTGCTCTCAACCTGGCCGGACTTGGAACCGGCATCCACATCCACTTGCACTTTCAACCCTTTCAACGGTTTCCATCGATAATCCATCCCGACTTCAGTTATGGCATACCTGGGATTGTACTGATAATCCAGATCGATTCCCAATCCTGGCATAAAGCGGGTAAATTCCAACTGAAATTTGGAATTATGGTACTGATCGGATTGCTCCGGAAAGGTCAGTTTATTGGAGATATTCAATTCCATCCAAGGCCACTTCACATAGGAGTCCATCCTTAGCGTTTGGCGAAAGGCTTCCTCCTCCTTCTCTTTGACCTCGAGAACTGCTTTCTCCATCAACATCACCGTTGCCGCTTGACAGGGATTGGCCATCAACAGCAAGCACCCTAAAACAATCCATCCCGTTCTCATCTCACCTACTCCTACCTTTTTCCATTTTCAGGTAGAATTCGGTGATAACCTAAAAATTCCTTTATTTTACATGGAAATATTTTACTGTTTCTTAGATTATTCAGAGATCAAATCAATCACATAATCCCAAATTTCATTGGCCGCATCGATCAAATCTTCAGCATCCACGGACTCAGGATCATCCAGCAATAGTTCCACTTCTTCCTCGATTGCCTCTAGCGAAGGCTCTAGCTGCTTACAAGAAGCAAACAACTGCTCCATACTGCCGTCAACCTCTTGATCATGCAAATACAGAAAGGCCTTCAGCAATTGAGCGACACCTTCCCGAAACTTTACTGCGCTTTCGTCCCGGGAATGCTCAATCGCCGCCTCCGCCGCTTCAAACAGTTCATCGCCCCGGTTAACCAAGGCTTCAACATATTCCATAGACAACACTCCTTGATGTTATATTTTCTCTCGCTTTTGCAAAAAGTTCCCCAAAATCTCGATGAATAAACAAGCTTTCAATTTTTATATTAAACGAAAGAAATTCCACAAACAATGTGGAAATTCTTTCGTTTGTAACATCAAAAAGACTCCGGCCATTTCACCGGAGTCTTAATTTTCATTTTGAAGATACTTACTTCTTATCCTTCTCCATGCCGCCACACCGGCATTGGCCGTTAGGACGGGGGCCAGGGCCGGGACGGCGGTTTTTACGTTCTTTCATCTTCTCATAAAAAGCCTTCTGTTGTTCGGGAGTTAATACTGCTTTGATCTTCTCTTTCATCGCATCCTGTTTGGTTATCATCTGGATGCGAAGGGCGTTGACTTCTTTCGTCTTGGCATCAATAGCTGCTTGATTCAACGGTTTGGTTGACCACAATTTAGCCAATTCCCGTTGTTTCGTTTGGAGATTATGCCGGATATCAATCGTATCTTTCTCAAACTGCTGACGAATAACCCGAATTTTATCCTGTTGCTCTTCCGTCAGTTTCAGTTCGGCAAACATCGGATGTCCTTTGCCAGGAATCGGTTTACCCGGATTAGGGCCTTTAGCAAATGCTGCAAAGGATACCATGGTGACCATCAAAGCGGTGACCAAAGTCATCATCAATGTTTTCTTCATGCAATCACTCTCCTTCATACGATTTGGTTTTCAGGTTTGTTCCATCATACCGCCTAACTGTGAAACACTAATGAAGAAATTGTGGAGATTGTGTGGAGATTAATCTGTCAAGACGGCCAAAAAAGGAATCCCCGTCGCATCAACGAATTAGTATCGTGTATTTCGAAGATAGAAGACAGGAGTCAAGAGTGGGGCAGAAAGAAGACAGAATACAGAAGTCAGAAAATTTAATTAGTTGACAGTGTACAGAAAGGGAAAAGTGAAAAGGGTAAAATTACTGAAATGTGAACTATGCACTCTGAACTTTGCACTATGTACCTAAACAGAATACTGAACTGTAAACTAAACTCACACCTCACGCCTTATGCATCGTACCTATAATGTGAACTTGTACTTTGACGGGAATCAAGACCCGGGATTATCTCCTGTTTCCTGACTCCTATAACCGGGATCCTAACCTTAATTGCTAATCCATGGAGCAAACAATGGCCAAAATTTTAATCATTGAAGATGAGTTGAAGATTCAACAAATCGTCAAAGCCTACCTCCAAAAAGAAGGCTTTGAGGTATTGACTGCCTCCGACGGCATTACCGGTTTGGAAGCAGTTAAAACCCATGTTCCGGACCTGATCATCCTGGATTTGATGTTGCCTCACCTGTCGGGAGAGGAGCTTCTAACTCAAATTCGCCAATCATCGGATGTACCCATAATCATTCTTTCAGCCAAAAGCTCAGAAGATGAGCGAATTTTCGGTTTAAATATCGGCGCCGATGATTATCTCGTTAAACCATTCAGCCCGCGGGAACTCGTGGCCAGAGTCTTTGCCCATCTTCGCCGTATCAAACCGAAAACAGCCGAAACACCCATCCTCTCCTTCAACGGTCAGCAACTCATCATCGACGACGTCAAACACGAGGTTTTTCGAAACGGAGAAGCCGTCAACCTGACGCCAACCGAGTATAAAATCTTGCTCTGTCTATGCCGCAACCCCGGCCAAGTATTTTCACGCAGCCAATTAGTTGAGAAAGTGCAAGGCTATCAATATAGCGGCTATGATCGGACCATCGACAGCCATGTGAAAAATTTACGCCAAAAAATCGAACCTAATCCGGAAGAACCCCGGTTCATTCTTACCGTATTTGGTATCGGATATAAATTTGGAGGAGAACGGGATTGAAATCACCCATTACCCGAAAAATAACATTAATCATCGTTCTGATCTCATTCGGAAGCATTCTGATTTCCGGATTGTTCATCAACTATTCGTTAAATCGCCAATTTCAAAAATACCTTACCCGAGTCGATACCGCCCGGGAAAATCAGGTCATCAATATCCTGGCCCAGATCTACCTGGACAACGGAGGTTGGCCCCAACAACCCACGTTATTGGGTATGGGCAGGGATTTTTATCTGGAACGGCTCTTCTATATCACAGACACCGATGGCAATGTCGTTTTTTACACCCGAATGGGGAGAATCCGCAGCAACCAACGTCCGGATCTTCTCAAACCGCGCCCGATCATCATTGGAGAAAAAACCATTGGTACGGCCTATTTCGGGAAAAGCCCGATAGAAAATGTTTTGACACAGCAAAACGTTCTTTTCCGGCACACCATTAATCATTCGATCGTGCTCTCCATTTTAGTCACCGGTTCGATCTCATTTATCGTGGCTATTCTCTTCGCCCGGCGATTCTCGAACCCGATCCGGGCCATGAATCTGACTGCCAAAGCCATGACCAATGGAAATCTGGACACCCGCGTCCGCGATCTGCCCCGGGACGAGCTTGGACAATTAGGCGAAAGCCTCAATACATTAGCCGACAGTTTAAAGTACGTTCAGGCTCTGCGTCAACAGATGACCGCCAATGTCGCCCACGATCTGCGTACGCCGCTAGCGACCATCCAAAGCCATCTGGAAGGGATGATCGATGACGTCATCCCCGTCTCGACCGCCAATCTGGAATCGCTCCTTGACGAAGTTAAACGCCTTAGCGGTCTGGTCGAAGACCTCCAAGAGATTGCCCTGGCCGATCAAGCCATCCATCACTTTAAATATGAACCCATTGCCTTGGAAGAGTTTCTCCAGATTCTCATCAACAAAAAAACTCCGCTGTTTGCGGAGAAAGGATTACACCTTCTATTTAAATCCACTGGCCCGGTTCAACTCGTTAGCGACCGGAAAAGTCTCAGTAAAATCATGGATAATTTACTTTCGAATGCTCATAAGTACACAGCACCAGGAGGCCACGTCACCATCACCCTGTCACACACCACCGAAAAGGTCCACATCGAAGTCACCGATACCGGAATCGGCATCTCCGAAGTAGACTTACCTTACATCTTCGAACGTTTTTACCGGACCGATCAATCCCGCAACCGGGAAAGCGGCGGCTTCGGGTTGGGATTAACCATCGTGAAAGAACTAGTTGAAGCTTTAGGCGGCACGATTACCGTCCGAAGCCAACCGGGTCAAGGCAGCACCTTTACCATAAACTTTGCCACCACGCCAAATCAAAGGAATAATCCGTCATGAATTCACCGAAAATCAACTGCTTCCATTGCATCCATTTCTACATCACCTGGGATCCCCAATTTCCCAACGGATGCCGGTTTTTTCAGATCAAAACCAAAAACCGCCCCTCCTACGAAGTGGAGAAATCCTCCGGCCTACCATGCCAGGGATTTGAGCCGAAAAAGGGATAAGAATAGTTGACAGTGGAGACAGTTTATTAAGGATTAAGAAAAGATAAAAAGAAAAGAGCAGGAATAAGAAAACTCTCCACCGTCGACACTCGAAACTTCTGTTTCTCAACCCCTGCGAGAGAGATGAATCTGAAACCTGTAACTTTTAACGGGCCTTGTAAACTGTCAACTATAAACTGTAAACCGTACCATCAACCCCTTACCCAATCCTGCGAATAACCGCCACTTCATCACAGTTAGGGAATTTAGGGCAATTGATGCATTCTTTCCATACTTTATGGGGCATTTCGTCCTTAGAGACTTCCTGAAAACCGCAACCTCTGAAGAAATCCACCTGATACGTAAGGGCGAAAACCTTATGAATTCCAAGCTCAATCGCTTCTTTTATCAATTCATCGATTAATTTTTTGCCAATTCCTTTTCGCTGATATTCGTTGCGAATGGCCAAAGCCCGAATCTCCGCCAGATCTTCCCAGATAATATGCAAAGCGCCGGCTCCTACCACTTTTCCCTCGTCTTCAACCACCATAAATTCACGAATCGTTTCATAAAGCGTATTACGGGAACGGGCCAACATAACGCCTTTTTCAGCAAAATCATTAATTAATGCATGTAATTCTTCCACATCAGCCATTTTAGCCTTTCGGAAAGTAATCATTTCAGCACCTACTTTTTATTATTTGTCAAGCTGTTGATTTACTGTTTGTATAATTATACAGCATTATTTAATATTTTTCAAATCCGGCCCTGATTTCCACAGGAATCATCAACCACTCAGCAAATAAATTATCGGAAAAATAAAAAAAGAACCTTACAAGGTTCTTCCCATTCAGTAGATAAAATAATGGCGGAGCCGACGGGACTCGAACCCGCGATCTCCAGCGTGACAGGCTGGCATGTTAGACCGACTACACCACGGCTCCGCATAAAAAATATGGTGGTCGCGACTGGACTCGAACCAGTGACCTCTGCGATGTGAACGCAGCGCTCTAACCAACTGAGCCACGCGACCATTTGAGGCAATGTTGATTATATCACTAAGCTAGCGCCAAAGTCAAGGGGAGGTTCGCAATAATTCACTTTTCCCATGAATTACTTAAAAATCCGGAAATAGTTTCTGGATACACAAAATAGATTGACCTTACGAATTTAAAAGAGTATATTATTAAAGGAATCTTATTCAAAAGATAAGGCAGGTGACGGTTTATGGACACAGACGGAAGTAATTCTCGATTAAGACAGTATCTTGCTCTATATCGCTCCATGCCGTTACTCTGTTTAGTCTAAACCATGTAACCTCTCTTGGCTCCATGGTTTGTTCCCCTGACCGAGTGAACCGGATGTCGATAGGGCAAGATACTTTTTGAACCCTATACGACGAAGGGAGGAACGGCCATGATCAAAGTATTCCAAACCATCGACGATAAACTCGTTACCATTGAAAACCTCGCTGAAAAAGGTATCTGGATCAACGCAATCAACCCCGACGAGACTGAACTCCAGCAAATCAGCCAAACCACCGGCATTCATCTCGATCTGCTTAAAGCAGCACTCGACGAAGAAGAACGTTCCCGTATCGAAGTTGATGAATCCCAATTACTCATCCTTATCAATGTTCCTACCTTTGAAAGTTCCAAAGGTACGTTAATTTATGATACCATTCCTTTAGGCATCATCGTTACCGAAAATGCAGTAGTTACCGTCAGTCTTAAAGATAACCTGATATTGAAAGATTTCGAAGTCAGTAAAACCAAATCTTTCTTCACCTATAAACGGACTCGTTTCGTATTACAGATTCTGTTCGTTACAGCCTCGTATTATCTGCGTTATTTGAAACAGATCGATAAACGCTCCAGTGAAATCGAGAACCGACTACACAAATCCATGCAAAACGAAGAATTGATCAAACTTCTAAACTTAGAAAAAAGTTTGGTCTACTTCATTACTTCGCTGCGGGCTAATGAAATCGTTATGGAAAAGCTTTTGAAATCCCATCTGATTAAATTCGATCCGGATATGCAACTAACATCTCAAATCTTAAAAATGTACCCGGAAGACGAAGACTTACTGGAAGATGTCATTACTGAAAACAAACAAGCCATCGAAATGGCGGAAACCTACAGTAATATTTTGAGCGGCATGATGGATGCCTTTGCATCCGTCATCTCCAACAACCTAAATATTGTGATGAAGTTTCTCACGTCCGTCACTATTGTCCTGGCATTGCCGACGATGGTTGCCAGCTTTTACGGGATGAATGTCCCTCTCCCCTTTCAAAATGCACGGTTTGCTTTTGCCATACCCATTGCCTTATCGTTGCTTTTATCGCTGCTCGGTGCCTATTTACTGCGGCGGAAAGATATGTTTTGAACCGGTTTATTTTCGGAAAGAGCGCCTTTGGCGCTCTTTATATTTTACTCAAATTTTGCTACGATAGTAGTATCCACCTACTACCTTATCTGGCAGGAGGGCCCACCATGCGAGTCCAATACCCGTCACTTCCGTCCAATCCCCTTTTAAAAGTCGCTCTTTCCCTTCTAATTATTATTTTTACAGCCTGCTTACTACTGAACCTGTATCTCGATCCTATCGTAACCTCCCTCTTCCGGCAGCAAATCGGTACTTTATTTGATCAAAACCTATCCATCGATTCGATCCATTTGTCTTTGTGGCAGGGATCGCTTATCTTAAATAAAGTATCTCTCAAACAACCGAAAAATTTCGGTACCGGATCAATGATCGCAGCCGACCATATCAAAATCCGGCTTAAACTTTTACCATTATTCCAAAAGCAGCTGCTCATCAACAGTATCACTCTGGTCCGCCCTCATGTGCACTGGGTTCAAAAACTTTATGGGGCTACCAACTTTGAATACTATACTCAGCGTCTGCGTCAAGCTTCCCAACCGGCCGCTGCCGCCAGCCAAAGCAGTAAGCCTTTGTCCATTGATCTTAAGAAATTGAGCATTATCGACGGAACATTGAGCTTCACTAGTCCCCGGATCGCCGCCAAACAACCGGCATTTACCTTAAAAGATATTCAGATCCGGATCACCGACTTTCAATTGCCTAATCCCGGGAAAAATCCAGCCCAATTTCACATCAAAGGAACCATGGACACTCCCCACCCAGGCCGTTTCGAATGTAGCGGAAAAGGTATCTTTTTTGGAGAGACCCTCGAGTTTTCCGCCAATAACCGCTTTACCGAAATCCACTTACCGGATTATGGATACCTTTATCCCCAGTCCCAATTAACTGTCATTGATGGTAATGCTTCGATTGAAGGAAACATCCATTGCCGCAATAATTATATAACCAGTACCCAGCAGGTCAATATCACCGGGCTGAAAGTCGTCTCCGCCAAAAAGAATGTCATCACCCGGAGCATCATGGGAATCTCGGCCAATACCTTCATTCAATTGCTGAACGACAATCACCAAAACCTCAAATTTCAATTCGAGGTCCAGGGCCCAACTTCCCAGCTAAAAATCCACCTAAAAGAGAACATAACCAGGGCTGTGCTCAAAAGTTTAAACCGCAAACTGGGGTTAAATAAAGACACTTTACCCCAATTGCCGAACACCCTCCAGGAAAGCGGGCGCAAACTAAAGAATAAGCTCAATTCCCTCTTCGGGAAATGAGCTTCATACCGAAATAACATACTATCCGTTAGTACAGGTTTTCGTTCTTAAACCCCAGTTCAATCCCTTTGAAAAATAATATTATATAAATGTACAACATTGTTCCACATTTCATTTAAAATACCTTAGCCCATAAAAATAATCTCCTTGGAAAGTGCCTGCCCATTGCAGGCACTTTTATCATTCACTGCCGGGAAGTCCCGGGTTCCGGGATAAAAGGCCTCTTTCCAATCATCCATGGGAATTTGGAATTCACTAAAGAGATCACAGGGACTATGAGCGCCACGTCTAAGACGCTGAGAAACAGTCCATAATAGGGCGAACCGGTATCCAAAAACCACAGGAAATATTCGTTCAATAGCAGTAAGACCGGTTTATGCACCGCCAATATGATCAAGGAATTTTTCCCCAAATAGTTGAGAAAAGAGATTTCTTGAATAAAGTAGCCAAGCGAGAGAAAAGCAAATATCCCAAGCCCTGCCGAAAGATAAAACAAAAAATAATTCCCCATCGTATTCCCGGCCATATTCACCCATTCAATATCCGAAATCCGGGGATTTAGAAAAGCGGTAAAAATATGAAATATTTCGGCAACCAGAGCCAATCCGGCCCATGTCCACCTCGGCCAATGGTTCAGCTTTTCCAATAAAGCATGTTGTCTCGCTATAAACCCCCAATAATAAAAGACCAATCCCGAAAAAGCGATATTCGTATTAAAGTACAGACGAATATTGGCAAGGCTCAACCCATATCCAATTCCCGAAGAAATCACCACCGCCAAGCCTAACCCTGCCGGACTCCGGAATAACTGACGCAAAATCAAAAATAAGATACTGACCACCAAAAGGCAGGTTAAAAACCAGATGGGGTTATTCCCTCCATTGTCAGCCGTTCCGGTAATCACCGACGTCAACTTCCAAAAATGGTCCGCCAATCTTTCCTGTTGATGATGGAGCAAAAGGCGCACCAAGTAAAAGAGCCAGGAACCTAACGTAAATACCACATAAGGAACATACAACGTATTAAATTTTCTCACTACAAACTGCTTAAAAGGTTTATCCTTATGAAGATATCCTGACAAAAAGAAAAAAAGCGGCATATGAAAGGAATAGAGATAGACGGAACGGGGCGCCACCGAATGGCCCCAAACCACCAACAAAATTCCGATCCCTTTCAAAAGATCCACATAATCATAGCGAGATTCCCGGCCTTGTTGCATCATATAGTCCTTCGCTGTTAATGCTATTTTTTTCGCTTGGCGCATATAATCATAAAAACATAAACATTTTTATATTATACCGGGAAATCCATGCATAAATCTTGGCAGGCCCTTTTCTTAACTTATTTTTCATCTGCTGCGACCCATCAAAAACCCATTTGAGGTATCCCATGCGCCGTTTTTTCATTACCATCAGTATCATCATACTTCTTTCAGCAAGCCCTGCGGCTTCCGACAATCATCCTAAATGGTGCCAATGCCCGTCCGAACCCATCCTCCGACGCACTGTGGAGCCAGCGTATCACCCTATCCTCTATCAACTTCAACGATATTGGGCCTCCTTATCGCTGTACCCGGCAATTCCGAACGGCCGCTTTGATCAAACCATGGAAAATGCAGTGATAGACTTTCAAAAAAAGCACCGCCTCCCTCCCAGCGGAATATTAGATGAACCAACCTGGGAAAAGATCGGTGCAGTCCCGGCAGAAACGGAAATCGGCTTCTCCAATACCCAGCCATCCGGTTCCATCGATGTCCTGGTGGATCTGGACGCCCTCACGCTGACGGTTTTATGCGATCGGGTTCCTTTCAAAACATTCCCGGTAGCCATCGGCACCAAAGAGACCCCCTCTCCGGCAGGTTCCTGGCAGATCGTACACAAAGGGTATTGGGCTAAGGGGAAAACCCATTGGCTGGGATTATCAGTCCCTTTCGGAAGCTACGGGATTCACGGCACCAACCAGCCATGGACCATCGGAACCCGGGCCAGTAACGGCTGCATCCGGATGTACAATCATCACCTGGAAGAAGTCTATCGCTGGCTGAAACCGGGAACCCGCGTCTTTATCGTCGGCGATCCCTTCCGGGACCATCGCCACCTAAAACGGGGCATGACCGGCTCCGATGTTTACTACCTGCAAATCCGTCTCAAGCAATTGGGCTCTTACCACCGGAAACCCA
>JAKOTQ010000112.1 GCA_029776205.1 Bacillota bacterium
CACTGTCCTTATCGCACTGGTAATACTTAAAGTCGTACGTCTGCCCGAACCCAAAGAGGCCTGAAGAATATGGACAAATAAGAAAACCACCTGCCGAAGGATCTTCAGCAGGTGGTTTTTTGGTGGTCGCTACTGGAATCGAACCAGTGACCCCCACGATGTCAACGTGGTACTCTAACCAGCTGAGCTAAGCGACCGTACATGGAATTGCTCTCAACTGAGAGCAACTCTATTTTAAGTCCTTTGATGCGTAATGTCAAGTACGTTGACGAAAAGAAACATGGAAATATTTCTATGTTATACGCGTCTGGACGTTCCTGTCCATTTTCTGGGCCGGGATGAATGCCGATCCAATTGTGCAGGCATACTGTACAAGTAAACAGGCGGACCGTACATGCAATCGGATCGCATCTGCATCCGTAAACCCGGACGCTTTTACCAGAGTTCCATCCTCACTGTCTTGCACCTGGGACATCCGAACAAATAGGCCTCATCCAGGTTGCCTTCGTTATCCTTGCGGTGGAAAGTGTTTATCAGCTTGATGAATGGTTCTTCTCCGTCACTGATGAGCTTGGTTCCGTTGGATGATTCATCGGGCTCCTTGTATCTGTATCCGCATACTGCGCACTTCATGTCAGATCTCCTCCAATTCCCTTGATGATTCGAACGGTTAAGTGCATGTCCCACTCTATAATAATTACATATACTGATGATTTATTCAACAGCAAACGTTTGACTTTTTGGGACAAATCACTTAATAATTGATGTTGAAAGGGTATCGCTCCTTTTTCCTGGCAGCAGCATGTGGAAATATACGGAACCGATTGCCCGGCATGGGAGCGATCGGTTCAGCGCCGACATGATGTCCAGGGTAGACATGGAGTGTCTCATTTGCTTCCGGATGGTAAATGCCCGCTCTGTGTCCTGGAAAAAACGGCATTGAAACCGTATCCTTTTTCCAGAAAGGAGGTCGCGGAGTTTTTGGATCAGATCAAAACGGGTGCGTTCATCAAAAAACTCAGAAACGAAAAAAACCTCACCCAGGAGCAACTTGCCGAACGGTTCAATGTATCCCGGAGGACCGTTTCGCGGTGGGAAACCGGAAGCAATATGCCTGATCTCGATATCCTGGTAGAGATGGCAGATTACTTCGATGTTGACCTCCGGGAACTGCTGGATGGAGAAAGGAGAAGTGAAAAAATGGATGAAGAATTGAAGGAGACTGTCCTGAAAGTCGCTGATTACAGCAATGCCGAAAAAGAGAGGATTACCAAAGATTTGCGCACACTTTTTGCTATCGGGATAATCGCATTGGTTTTCAATGTCGTGCTGAACCGTATCGAACTGACGTCGACATTCCGGGTCGGTTTCCTGAAAGGTGCGTCTTTCGGATTCGTATTTGTCGCGATGGTATTCGGGCTGATATATACCGGCGGGTATATGTCGAAGCTGACCTCGGCCAAAAGGCGCCTGATCGGAAAGGAATAGATGCAGGGTGCCGGGCACAGCGGTCAGCAGTGTGCATCGAGTATTGAAAAATGCCCATTATTGAAGTAAAATCGCTTTGCAGGGAGAATTTAGATTTTTTCCCGGACAGTTATTATTGTTTCGTGTTCTGCATGCCTGATCCAGTCTGATGGAATCCGCCCTGTATATACCGGAAGGAGGCAGTGTCGGTATGAGAAATCCCAAAAAGCTGATTGTCCTGGTCCTGATATTATGTCTGCTCGCAATATGCCTGGCGGTTGTGGTCAGGAAAGCGGTTGACCGGCCGGTTTCCAAAAGCCCGGCTGGCGAAGGGACGCAGGCCCTTGAGCAGGACCCCGGTCCTGGTGGGGAAACCGGTGAGGATGAGATGACTGAAAGGATCCCGGTAGATGAGAATGGTTTGGATGCCAATGGAAGGATAGTTGCGTACTTCGGCTCACCGGACAGCATAGATGGAGAGATAGAAGATATCTGGAATATCGCCGAGCCGGTCAAATTCACGAAGATGCCCATGGGCACAACGAGTACGACGGCGACCATGAGGGTTTTGTGGGATGACAGGGCTGTCTACTTCCTGGTCGAAGTAAAGGATGAAAACCTTTCCGATGCTTCCGTCAATGTTTATGAGAAAGACAGCGTCGAGTTTTTCCTCGACGAGGACAACAAGAGGAGCGGCATATACGAAGGCGACGACAGCCAGTTCAGGATAAACTTCAAAAACGAGAGGTCTGCCGACCATGGCGACCTGACGAACCTTTATTCCGCCGCCAAAGTTGTGGAAGGCGGTTACGTGGTCGAAGGCCGCGTCGCACTGCTGTATCCCCCTGCCAACGGCAGGGTGATGGGCGTGGAAGCCCAGGTCAATGA
>JAKOTQ010000121.1 GCA_029776205.1 Bacillota bacterium
AGGATCTGTCCTTAGTACGAGAGGACCGGGATGGACGCACCGCTAGTGTCCCAGTTGTCACGCCAGTGGCATGGCTGGATAGCTATGTGCGGAACGGATAAGCGCTGAAAGCATCTAAGCGCGAAACCGACCTCAAGATAAGATCTCCCACAGGGTTAACCTGGTAAGACTCCTTGTGAGAACACGAGGTTGATAGGCCGGGAGTGTAAGTGCAGTAATGTACTCAGCTGACCGGTACTAATCAGTCGAGGGCTTGACCTAAAAAGAGTCTTCACAGAAGCCTGAATTTCATGTTAATGTCCCGCACGCGTTAGCATGAATGAGAGGTTCTCGGGTAAGAACAAACGAAAATTCCTATGCAGTTTTCAGGGTGTAATCCTGAAAATTGAATCAAGTTTCCTGGTGATGATAGCGAGGGGGAACCACCCGTTCCCATTCCGAACACGGCAGTTAAGCCCCTCTGCGCTGATGGTACTTGTCGGGCGACCGGCTGGGAGAGTAAGGCGTTGCCAGGAATTAATTTTTAAGCCACTTCATGATACCGAAGTGGCTTTTTTTATGCTTTAGGCACGGAGGGTTATTGGCCCTCGGTAAAGGGTGAATGAAAAAATAGAATATTGATATGATCATTAATTATATATATAGAATTTAAAAAATAATTGGTTACTGTTGATAGGATAGAAGTATTATGGTATTATAGAAAAAACAAGAATTAGCAGGATATTATGGCGACCGGCGGAAAAGTGATACAGGGAATATAAAGAAGGGGTTTAACGGATATTATAGTGAAATATGAACTATGTCAGGAGGAACAAAACGTGGGTAATGGGATTCGATATAAGTTTCATCGTAGTGTCATCATATTGAGTAAGTATTTAGAAACGAGCTATTATCGTCGTTTTTACAATATTCAGAAGCAAATTGAAAAGCAATTTATCAAAAGATTCGGTAGGAAGCCAAATTTAGAGTCGCCCCAGACTTATAATGAGAAATTACAATGGCTCAAACTTTACTGGCGTGATGAAAAGGCAGCAAGGTGTGCCGATAAATTATTGGTCAGGGATTACGTAAGAGAGAAGAATCTGGGCAATATTTTAAATGAACTTATTGCAGTATATGATGATGTCCGCCAGATTAATATCGATGAACTGCCTCAAGCATTTGTGTTAAAAACGACCCATGGCAGCGGATGGAATATTATTTGCAAGAACAAGCATCAAATTGATTGGGAAGAAAGTTTTTTAATGTTGGAAGGGTGGATGCATCGAAATTATTATTACGGTGTCGGCGAGTGGGTCTATCAAAACCTAAAACCCAGGATAATTTGTGAAAAGTATTTACAGGGAGAAGACGGGAACCCTCCGGTTGACTATAAATTTTTATGTTTTGACGGAGAACCCAAATTACTCTTTGTATGCTTAGAGCGTTTCAGTGATTCCGGATTAAAGGTCGATTTCTATGATATGGAATGGAACAAAATGCCGTTTCGTCGATATTACCCAAACAGCGACGTGATTTTAAAAAAACCGGAACAATTTGACGAGATGGTCGCGATCAGCCGGAAACTGGCCGAAGGGTTTCCTTTTGTACGTGTTGATTTATTTGTGATCAACGATCGGGTATATTTTAGTGAATTAACTTTCTTTCCTGGTAGCGGGTATGAGCCATTTGATCCTGAGGAATATGATTATCTGTTGGGAAGTTATTTAACCTTACCAAAGTCTGAAGAGGTCATAAAATGAAAATTATTTATGTGACGACGGAATTTGTTACTGAAAAAAGATATGGCGGGTTAGGCAGTTATTTGGAGAAAATCACGGATATTTTTGCGAGCAGAGATCATCAGGTGATTGTAACGGTTCTTTCAAAACGCAATGAATCTTTTATGTATAAAAAGAACATTCGTGTTGAAAGAGTCAAACTTTCTGAATTTGTTAAAGCAGTTTTGAAGTTAATAACCTTTGGCTCAGGCGTTCTGTACAAATATTTGTTTTGGAAATACCAGAGCTATATATTAAACAGGCGTGTTGCGGAAATATGTAAGAAAGATACGATTGATATCATCCAATATGCCAGTTTACAAGGAACAGCTTATTATCGTATTTCTGATATTCCCGCTGTTGTTCGGATTTCCAGTTACGCTCCTTTATGGCGCTTGGCCGGAAGACGGGAATTTGATTTTGACAAGGCCGTTAATGATCTTAAGTTAATGGACTATCTCGAACTAAAGGCTGCAGAAAAAGCAGACCTTGTTTTTGGGCCAAGCCGGTTACTGGCAGAGGTGTTTCAAGATAAAATCGGTCGGCCGGTTGAAGTGATTGAAAGCCCCGTATCTCCTAATCTAGGGGAGATCGATGATTCGATATATCAGTCGAAGTTGGCGGGAAAGAAGTATTTACTGTATTTTGGAACACTGAATGCACTCAAAGGATTGTTGACAATTGCAGATTCTATAGAGGATGTGCTGTCTAAATATCCCGATTTATATTTTGTGCTGATTGGAAGAGCGTCACGATCCCGTTGTACCAACGGTGTCAATATGGCGGACTATATTCTTAATAAAGCCGGAGCCCATGCAAATAGGGTAATTCATATTCCCTTTATCCAAAAACCACAACTGTTTGCGATTATCCGGCATTCCATTGCATGTGTGCTGCCGTCGCGGGTTGATAACTTGCCCAATACTTGCATCGAAGCAATGTCTTTGGGAAAAGTCGTCATTGGGACAGAAAGAGCGAGCTTTGAACAATTGATTACGGACGGGGTCAATGGGTTTTTAAGTGTGGTAGATTCTCCGGAGAGTTTAAAGAGTTGTATTGACAAAGTAATGAGTATGGAAGAAGCAGAATTGATTAAAATGGGAGAAGCTGCCAGGGCGAGAGTAGAGAAGATGGCTCCCGAAATTATATATCAACAGGTTTATGAATTATATCAAAGAACCATTCGGGATTTTAAATCAAAACTAGATGGTTAATTTACTGTTCGATGAATTATCTATATCGCGAAAAACCTATCCGTTTTGGATAGGTTTTGTTGGTCGTATAACCGGTTCCTACGAATGTATGGGCATTTAATGCAGGAGAAAAATTAATATGGATAGAATAACCAAAGTTGAGTCGTTATTTCGGAGACGGGTTCGAATGATAAATATATGAATCCAGAAAAATAGAATTTTGAGAAAAATAAAGCCGAGATTGGTAATTTCGCTGTGTGTCGTGGGAGGACAACCATGAATTTTGAAAGTTTAGATTGTATTTTGATTAATCTGGATCGTTCACCGGAACGGTTGACAAGAATGCAGGAAAGGCTAAACCGCATTAACCTGCCTTTCCGTAAAGTATCGGCCGTGGACGGCAAGGAGCTGGTATTGACGAAAGAGATGATCAATGCGGCCGAATACGAACGATGCCACGGGAAATACGTGGTTCCTACCGAAGTCGGCTGCTATTTGAGCCATTATAGGGCATTGCAATCTTTTTTGGAAAGCGGCAAGGAATTTGGGCTAATATTAGAAGATGATATGGAATTTTGCGACGATTTTATGATGGTTTTGGAAGAATTAATCCGGAATCATCAGGACTGGGATGTCGTTAAAATGGACGGCTACAACGATAAATTTTTATCCGTTACCCGGAAAGTCCTTTATAAGGACTACCGGATGGTATTGGCTTTAGCCCATCAGCCCAAATCCGGTTCGTATTTAATTAACCGGTATGCTGCCCGGAAATATGTAGACGGCTTGTTACCGATGACGGTACCGTACGATCATGAATTTACCAAATGGTGGAAATATGATATCCGACTTTTCACAGTAGTACCTTTTCCCAATTATGAGGAACAGGGTCCGTCGACGATAGATTATAAAATGGCGAAGAGGAATAAAAAACCATGGTACAAGAAGTTTAATACCTATGCCTATCGGCTGGGTATTGCATGGAAGCGACTTTGGTACGGATTAAAAGTATGTTATTTTTCAAAAGGTAAAGAAAGAGAAAATCAATGAAGTCAATTCATATTGTCCTTGCCAGCGACGAAAACTATCTTCAACATGCGGCTGTTACGATGACCTCCATTCTGGTCAATAAAACCTCTCCGAATAAAATCGTGGTTCATTTTATAGACGGCGGGATTTCTTCTCAAAATCTTGCTTTACTTGAGAAGTGCGTGACAGATTATGGGGGGGAGTTTGTCCCTCACCGCGTTGACGATGGCGTTTTTGACGATTTTTATGTAAGTGGTCATCTGTCTCAGGCAGCCTATTATCGATTGGCTATTTCGACATATTTAGATTCAACCGTTCAAAAAGTCATATATTTTGATACGGATATGATCATCAGGCATGATATCGGGGAACTCTGGGAGACCGATATCCATGATTATTATGTCGGCGCAGTAGTGGATAAACTGATCGTTGACAAACCTGATCTTGTTTCTCATTTGGGAATACCAGCGAACGAACAATATTTTAATTCCGGATTATTACTAATTAATGTCTCGAAATGGAAAGAAGATCAAATTGGCGAGAAAGTCATTAATTTTATTCATTCCCATGAGGTACTCCCTTTTCATGATCAGGATGCATTAAATGCGGTTTTATACGGGAAATGGCTTGCTCTCCATCCCAAATGGAACGTGACGACCACCATGTTCCACCAATATTGTAAGTTTAACCGGAAAAAACTGCTTTCTCCCGAAATTCTTCAAGCGATTAGGGATCCTTATATTGTCCATTTTACCGGGCCCGTTAAACCTTGGCATTTTGCCTGTGCAATCCCTTATACACAGGATTATTATCAATATTTGCAGCTGACGCCTTGGAAAAATTACCGGCCCACCGATTTTTCCCTGAAAAGTTTCGGAAAACGCATGGAATGGAAATTCAAATGGGCCATAGGCAGGATGGTAGTTAAATCATGAAGCATGCAGATGGATATTCAAATGGAGGTTTTTAACGTGGATGTTCCGATTACTCCCGTACAAGGGTATATATTCAAACCTGAAGATCTCCGGGTAGAACAGCGTTTGCCGGGTATAAGCGCATTTATGCGGATTCGAAACGGCGAGGACTTTCTTGAAGCCACCATTCGTACGCATATTCAATATTTTGACGAAATCGTCGCGGTCTACAATCAATGTACTGATCGTACCGAAGAGATACTTTTAAAGCTTTATCGTGAGTTTCCAGAGAAGTTGCGAATATTTCACTATCTTGATCGGGTTTATCCGGTTGGCAGCATGGAACATGCTAAAACTCCACCGAATTCTCCTAACAGCATCGTCAATTATTATAATTTCGCATTGGCACAGACCCGCTTTCAAGTGGTTACAAAACTGGATGATGACCATATTGCCTTTGAACCTCATTTAGCTCAAGTTAAAGCTAATATTATTGAACAGAAATATCAACTCAAGGAAATATTATGCTTTTCCGGCCTTAATCTTTATCGGGACAGGGAAGGGAAAATAGGTATTTATCCATTTGACCCAATATCCGGAAGAGGAGATATTGGATTTTTCAGGGTTACTGAAAATATGTTTTTTACATTTGATCGAAGATTTGAACGTTCTCCACAAGGGCATCGGCGATTTGTAGGCTATCTTTATTTTCACATGAAATACTTGAAAAAAGGCAATGGTTATACTAATTATGAATTGGATAAAAACCCCAACAGTCGTTATGCAAAACGGAAAAAAGTTTTTGACACTTTGCCACCTGCAATGTCTCTTTGGGAAACGGTAGAGAAGGTTTTGCCGACCAAAATGGATGAATGCTTATCTCTTTTCTTAGATAAAAAGAAAATCCTATACGATCAGGGCCGAGAGCTGGAACGGTTGGTCCGGACCGGGGTTTTCAGGGATGAAATGCTCCGGGAGATTGTGGAACAATATAAAACCCATGAATGAGGTTTCATTCCGGAGCAGTGCTATGGTATAATGGACATAAAAAATTGCGGAAATGAAGGGTATGAATAATGCGGAAAAGTCGTTTGTCTGCGTTGGCCGATCATCGGGAAGGGCATTTCTTAAAGGATTTGATGCCCGGCGAGTTTATTTACCGGGGTGGCCTGTCCTTCTCCAAACCGGGGCAGCGGAGCCATACCAATGATGGGCCTGATGGCCGGGACTATCATGTTCATGAGGATTGCGAGGCCTTTGTCATTCTCCAAGGCAAAGGAGAAGTCGAGGTCAATGGCATGAAGTATCCGATCACTGTCGGGGATATCGTCATCATTGAACCGGGGGAAGATCATCACTTAATCGCAGATGAGGAGGACCCTCTGGTGACATTGTATTTTCATACCGGCCCGACTAGAAAAATCTGATTTAACAGGCAAAATATTCTTCAAAAAAGTTATAAAATGCCCTTGACGAATTTATTGGACCTATGTTATTATAAATAACGTCAACTGAATCCTTGCTCACACTCCTCGATAGCTCAACGGTAGAGCACCCGGCTGTTAACCGGGTGGTTGTTGGTTCGAATCCAACTCGGGGAGCCATTTTATTTCCATAAAAAGATAAACGGGCCTAAGGCCCGTTATTTGTTTATCTAGGACTTTGCAGGAGTTGCCCCGATGTTCGGCATTTCCCCCGGGACTCTCGCATACATATTTAAGGAAGAGCAAGAAGTGGGCAGAGGTGAAACGGATGTCAATCGCCGTAAAATTGGGGGTTTTGCTGGTTGTCAATATTGCTGCGGTGCTCGGCATGATTTTTCGGGAGATTCAAACCGGGTCGACTTTCGCTCGGGCTTTAAATATTTCCTGGAACCGTATTTTCTTAAACCGTCAACCCCGGAACAGCGACGAAGGGGGTCATGGGGACGGGTGGTATCCGGTGCTTCACCGGACCTGGTGGATGACGTTGTTTTTCATCCTTTTTCTGTGGTTGGTCAGACGGGAGGCGTTGTTCGGATACGTGGCCGTGATGATGATCGGGCTGCACGGATGGTGGTATGGCTTGGCAAGACAAGGTGAAACGGATTCAAGCGGCCGGATTTTGAATTTGGACTCCCAGTGGGGGATTATCTTCCGGCAAATCGACGAAAACTCGGCTTTTCGAGAACGTTCCCTGGCGGAATTGGATTTGCGGAAGAAAAATCTGTTGGTTTTGGCGATTGAACGGGGAGAACAAACCGTGGCATTCCCGAAAGGGCTGGAGACTTTGGCGGTTGGGGACAAATTGGTCATTTTTGGGGAGCTTCACAGTTACCGCACCTTGTTTGAAACGCCTTGACACACTGGGGAATAATGGTTATAATTAATAAACAAAAATTGAGGAAGAGGTAATCCATGGATCAAAACGAACATGTAGAGCAAATCAGTGGAGAATACGTTGCGGTCCGGGCTCTTGAGGACGGTGTCACCATTATCGGTTTAACCCGGGGCAAGGATACCCGTTTTCACCATACGGAAAAGCTGGATCGGGGCGAAGTTATGTTGTTTCAATTTACGGAACATACTTCGGCTATGAAAATCCGGGGCAAGGCCGATATCTATACCAAGTTGGGCAAAGTGCGTAGCGGCAAAGACGACGTTCAGGAATAAAATATAGAAAACATATCGAACAAGTATATAGAGTAGACC
The DNA here is from genome assembly GCA_029776205.1 of Bacillota bacterium. Lineage (GTDB taxonomy): Bacteria > Bacillota > UBA4882 > UBA8346 > UBA8346 > JAKOSX01. The sequence goes on from JAKOTQ010000121.1 coordinate 7,587, forward strand.
ATTGGAACGCCAGGCGTTTCCGAGCTGAGTTGAGTTGAGAACAGAATAGATGAGTTGAGTTGGAGATGAGCAGAGTAATTTGGTTGATTTTAAAAGACCAGATTCTTTGTGATCATGGTCTTTTTATTTTATTCAAAAGGAGGAGCTGAGATGAGTATGAGTGGAGCTGAGTTTGCAGAGAAAGCGCCATTGGGCGGAAGGAGTGAAGGCTATCGTTATGTGCCGATTATCGCTGAAATTTCGGCGGATACCGAGACCCCGGTTACCGTTTTTGCCAAGTGCGCGTCGGGAAAAGGTCGTTTCTTGTTGGAAAGCGTGGAACGGGGCGCCTTGGGTCGGTATTCTTATATCGGCTGGGAACCTCTTGCCCAAATAAGCGCAGACGGACGCAAAGTGACTGTCGAGAACGGCCGGGGCAAACGGGTGGTGGAGGCGGCCGATCCGTTGGAATGCCTCCGTCAATTGTTGGCAGAGTTAAATGTGGCTCCCGTTCCGGAGTTGGGCGCATTTTACGGAGGAGCTGTCGGATATGTGGGCTATGATTATGTCCGCCGCATTGAGCAATTGCCGGAAGATAAACCGGCAGTGCTGGGGCTGCCCGAAGTTTTTTTAATCATCCCCAAATTTCTGATACGATTTGACCATGTAACCCAGAGCATTGCGGTGATCGTCCTTGCGGATACGGAGGACGGGGAAGGGCGGTGGAAGGCGGAAGATGGCATTAAAAGCGTCCTGGAACGCTTGCAAAAGCCTTTGGATTTGGCTCCGGTGAAAGCTGCGGAAACCGGTGCCCGGGAGCCTGAATATGCTTTCGGCATGACCGCCGGGGATTTTCAACAGAAAGTATTGCGGATCAAGGAATACCTGGCGGCCGGCGATGCGTTTCAAGTGGTGTTGTCTCAACGTATCGAGGCTGAGTTTGGCGGAGATCCCTTTTCATTCTACCGGGTGCTACGAAGGCTTAATCCGTCTCCGTATTTGTTCTATTTAGATTTCGGCGGTTTTCAACTGGTCGGGTCCTCTCCGGAAATCTTGGTCCGGTGTGAAGGGGATCAGGTGACGCTGAAGCCCATTGCCGGAACCCGGCCGCGGGGACGTACCAAACAGCAGGATCAGGCGTTGGCTTCGGAAATGCTCAATGATCCGAAAGAACGGTCCGAACACATGATGTTGGTGGATCTGGGCCGTAATGATCTTGGGAAAGTATGCCGGTTCGGTAGCGTCCAGGTCCAGGAATTGATGGCTGTCGAACATTATTCCCATGTGATGCATATCGTCTCGACTGTCGTCGGCAAGTTGCTACCGGAGTATTCGACGATTGATCTGTTTCGGGCAGTGTTTCCTGCCGGGACTTTAAGTGGGGCTCCCAAAGTCAGAGCCATGGAGATCATCGACGAACTGGAACCGGTGAGACGGGAATTTTACGGCGGTGCCGTCGGCTATTTTGGCTTTCACGGAAATATGGATACCTGTATTACCATCCGGACCGTGCTGTTTAAAGACGGGAAAGCGGTTTTGCAGGTCGGTGCGGGGATCGTGGCGGAATCCGTTCCGGAAACCGAATATCAGGAGACGGTGAATAAGGCGAAAGCCCTGTTAACCGCGTTACGGCAGGTGACACTATGAAACTTATTATCATCGATAATTATGATTCGTTCACCTATAATCTTTTGCAATATTTCGGCGAGCTCCGGCAGGAGCTTGCCGAAGATCTGGAGTTGCTGGTTTTCCGCAATGACCAGGTGGATCTGGAAACGCTCACCGCTCATCATCCGGATTACCTGGTGGTTTCCCCCGGGCCGTGCACGCCGGAGGCGAGCGGGATTTCGAAAACGGCGATTCGCTATTTCAGCGGGAAAATTCCGGTGTTGGGCGTATGCCTCGGCCATCAATGTATTGCGGAAGTTTTCGGAGGGAAGGTGGTCCGGGCTCCTGCGCCGGCCCATGGGAAAATGGGTACCATTCGCCATGACGGGACCGGGCTGTTTGCCGGAGTCGAAAACCCTTTAGCCGTGGTACGCTATCATTCGCTGGTGGTCGACGAGGCAAGTTTGCCGAAGGAGCTTCAGGTTACGGCGGTATTGGACGATGAACCGGCATTGATTATGGGTGTTAAGCACCGGGAATTTCCAACGTATGGCGTTCAGTTTCATCCGGAGTCCGTATTTACGGACGCCGGACGGCATATTTTAGCCAACTTTCTGCGAACGAAAAAATGAAGAGAAGAGAGGAGTTGAGTTGAGTGATTAAGGAGAGCTTAGCAAAGTTAGTCCAAGGAGAGAACTTGACGGAGAATGAAATGATGGATGTGATGGAGCGGGTGATGGAAGGCGAGGTGACCCCGACCCAGTTGGGCGGATTTTTAACAGCGCTTCGCCTCAAAGGGGAGACGGTTGATGAGATTGTGGGAGGAGCCCGGGTGATGCGGGAAAAGTCCCTGAAAGTCCGCTTTCGGGCGCCGCTCATCATGGATACCTGTGGTACCGGTGGGGATGGTTCCAATACATTTAATATTTCAACAACCGTAGCCTTTATTCTGGCAGCAGCCGGAATTCCTGTGGCCAAACATGGAAACCGGGCAATGTCCAGCCGGTGTGGAAGCGCTGATGTGCTGGAGGCGTTGGGAATCAAGGTGGATCTTCCGCCGGAACGGGTGGCT
>JAKOTQ010000123.1 GCA_029776205.1 Bacillota bacterium
GGAATCGGCAATTCGCCTAATTGGAGCCTTACTTATGGAAATTGACGACAAGTGGATAGCCGGCAAAAAGTATCTGGATATGAGTGAATACCTTCAGTGGCAAGAAGAGCAAAAACAAATCAATGATCAAAGCAATATTGCGTATATCAGATAAGCTTATTGATAACTGAGGAATTTACACACTAATCTGGACTTGATCAGTTGGAACAGGAATTTTTGGCTTTTTATTTTATTATCTTACTCATTTTATTGTATTAAGATCATTGTTTAAAGCATCTATTTGTACTAAGGAGAAAATGATTTGCTATACTTTTATTTCTATAATTATATCTTATATAATATTATCAATGGTTTTAGTATATTATTATAACAAGCATTTTAGTTTGTTGTTGGCTGTAGGGAGTATTGTAAATAGGGTTATATATAATGATTTGAAAACAGAACAGAGGGAAGAGATATTATGTTAAAAAGAATTAAGAAAGCTATAAAAAATCCCAAACTTATATTACTTTTCTTTTTAAATTCTAGGATATTTAGGTTGCTACCAGATGATTTATATTTAAAAATTAAATATAGATTAACGATGGGTAGAAAACTTGATTTAAATAATCCTGAAACTTTCAATCAAAAGCTTCAATGGCTTAAATTATATGACCGCAAACCTGAATATACACAAATGGTAGATAAGTATGAGGTTAGAAAATATATAAAAGAAATAATAGGGGAAGAGTATTTAATTCCTCTTTTGGGTGTTTATGATAGCTTTGAAGAAATAGACTTTGATAATTTACCTGATGAATTTGTATTAAAACCAAATCATACATCCGGTGATGTGTTTATTTGTAGAGACAAGTCGAAGATAGATTACAAAAAATTAAGAAACGAAGTTAACAAATGGCTGAAGAGGGAATATTTTTGGCTTCATCGGGAATGGCCATATAAGGATATTAAACCAAAAATTATTTGTGAGGAGTTTATTTCTGATTCAAAAGATATTCCTGATGATTATAAAATTCTATGTTTTAATGGGAAAGCGAAATTGATTGAAGTTCATATTGATCGTTATGGTGATCATAGGCAAGATTTTTATGATTTGAATTGGAATAAAACAACAATATCACAGAATCCTCCTAAGTCTGATATTGTATATAAAAAGCCTAATAAATTTGACGAAATGATAAAATTATCGGAAATATTAGCTGCAAATATGGTACATGTAAGGATTGATTGGTTTATAGTTAAGGATAAATTATATTTTGGAGAAATTACATTTTATGACGGTTCAGGTTTTGTTCCTTTTGATGATGAAAAAGATGACTTATTATTAGGAAGTTGGATCGAATTACCAAAAAATGTGAAGGAAAATAAAAGCGGAGTTGGTGAACATTTTGAACTTTAGCGTTGTAATACCATTGTATAATAAAGGAAGACATGTTACCAGGGCTATAAAGTCAGTTTTAAATCAATCATATGAAAAATTTGAAATAATTATTGTAGATGATGGTTCTACTGATTTTGGAGTAAATGTGAGGCTCCCTCGGTTTGCCGGACACTCAGTTAAGAGGCAAAATGATTCAAAGGAGCTGAGTGTAAATGGGGGAAAAAAGGAGAGTGTACTCTAAGGAATTCAAGGAACAGGCGGTACTTTTATCAGAGACCTCCGGTAAACCGGTAAGAGAGATCGCTCATGACCTGGGGATCTCCGAAAACATGCTTTGGCGATGGAAACGTGAACGCCGGGAATCTGGCGATCGAAGCTTCCCTGGCCAAGGGAATCGTCAACCAGGGAACGAGTTAGAAGAAAAGATTCGCAAGCTCGAAGAAGAATTGTCTACGGTAAAGATGGAGCGTGATATCTTAAAAAAAGCGGTGGCCATCTTCTCACAACCTCAGAAGTAAAATATCAAATTATACGCGAGCTTGCTGTAAACTACAGCATTGAGAAGATGTGCCGTTTTTTGAAAGTCTCGCGTAGTGGGTATTATGATTGGTTAACCCGAGGTGAAAGTTCCCGAAGTAAACGCAATCGAGAGTTAGCTTTAACGATCAAGAAGCTCTATTACCAGTACAAAGGAAGATATGGCAGTCCCCGTATCCATAATGAGTTGCAAAAACAAGGAATTAAATGTGGCAAAAGCAAAGTTGAAACTCTCATGCGTCAGATGGGGTTAAAAGCCAGGGAAAAACGGTGTTATAAAATCACGACAGACTCAAAACACAATTATCCAATTGCTCCAAACCTTTTGGACCGTAATTTTCAAGTGAATGCTCCCAATCAAGTCTGGGTTGCTGATATTACATACATAAGGACCATGGAAGGCTGGCTGTACTTGGCTATCGTCATGGATTTATACTCGAGAAAAATTGTTGGCTGGACAATGTCCAATTCATTAAGTTCTTCTATAGCTATCGATGCTTTACAGATGGCGATTCGTAACCGGCGACCACAAAAAGGTCTTATCCATCATTCTGACCGTGGCACGCAATATGCCTGTAATTCTTACCGAAGACTTTTGCAATGTAATCATTTTGTTTGTTCAATGAGCCGCAAAGGCAACTGTTGGGATAACTCTCCAGCCGAGAGTTTTTTCAGCACACTAAAGATTGAATGCATTAATGATCGTATTTTTCTGACTAAGGCACAAGCCAAACGGGAAATATTCGAATACATCGAGATTGATTACAACCGTAAACGTTCTCATTCTTCAATTGGGTATATGTCCCCGGAAAACTTTGAAAAACTTAGATTAAGTGCTTAATTTGGTGTCCGTTTTACCGAGGGAAGCCCAGGTAGAAGAGAAATTCCTAGAAGAGTTGAGTGTTTTTTATGTCGGTGTAACGAGGGCAAGAAAGCAAGTGTTTTTCTCTTCAAGCAAGGAAAGAATTGATTATCAAGGTAATTCAAAAAGAACGTATATAAGTTGTATGTTGAATCGACCAGGAATAGAATATAGTGCTTAGTTATAAGACGCTCTAGGTGGTAGTACAATTCCAGGTATTTTGCTGTAAGCTTGAAGCAGATAAATATGTAAATTACTCGACAATAATGTTTCCGCCAAGGGAGTATCAGCTTTAGGCAGCATTATTTTTGTTCGCTCAGCATGTCATATTACGCAGTGTGAAGCAAATTTAAGACTGGGTAATGATGAGAGAATGTCGATTTTATCCGGTGTTCTCTTTTTATATACAAATTATATACAAAATAAGTTAGGAAGCCGTTTGCTTATAACATAAAAAGCAAGCGGCTTTTTGTATGAAAGGAGGAAATTTAAGTGTCAAAAGTAATCGCCCTTGCCAATCAGAAAGGCGGCACAGGGAAAACAACGACGGCGGTCAATCTTGGTATCGGTCTTGCTAAGCAAGGTAATAAGGTACTGCTGGTGGATGCGGATGCACAGGGAAACCTGACGGATTCATTGGGCTATCAGGAGCCGGACAATCTGCCTGTTTCGCTGGCTACCGTCCTGACCAAAATCATGATGGAGGAGCCATATGAGCCTGATGAGGGTATCCTTCACCATCCGGAAGGCGTTGACCTGATGCCGGGCAACATTGAGCTGTCCGCCATTGAGGTATCGCTGGTCAACACCATGAGCCGGGAAACGATACTGCGCACATATATCAACACGGTCAAAGACAAATATGATTATGTGCTGATCGACTGTATGCCCTCTCTTGGCATGATGACCATCAATGCCCTTGCCGCCGCGGACAGCGTGATTATTCCCGTCCAGGCCCATTATCTGCCCGCCAAAGGAATGACGCAGCTTTTGCAGACCATTGCCCGTGTGAGAAGGCAAATCAATCCCAGGCTGACTATTGACGGCGTTTTGCTGACAATGGTGGATAACCGCACCAATTTTGCAAAGGATATTTCCTTTGTCCTGCGGCGAGACTACGGCGACAAGGTGCGAGTTTTTCAAACGGAAATCCCCCTGTCCATCCGGGCGGCTGAAACAAGCGCGCAGGGAAAAAGCATATATGCATTCGACCCGCACGGAATAGCCGCCAAAGCCTATCAAGCCTTTACAAAGGAGGTGCTGGAAATTGGCGAAAAGCAGCGCAAGAGACAGCATCAAACTGACCTCAGTAGATGAACTGTTTTCCACGGAGGAAAGCCGCGCTGATAGTCAGCGGGAAAAGGTGCTGGATATTCCCCTGTCGGAAATCAGTGATTTTCCCTATCATCCTTTTAAGGTGAAAGCGGATGAAGCCATGTTGGAAATGGCCGAAAGCGTAAAACAGTATGGCGTTTTAGTTCCCGGCTTAGTTCGCCCCAAACCGGACGGCGGTTATGAAATGATAGCCGGACACCGCCGCAAAAAAGCAAGCGAGCTTGCAGGCAAAGAAACCATGCCCTGCATTGTCCGTGAATTGGACGATGATGAGGCCACGATTATCATGGTTGACAGCAACCTGCAACGGGAAAGCATTTTGCCGAGCGAAAAAGCCTTTGCATATAAGATGAAGCTGGAAGCCATGAAACGGCAGGCAGGCAGACCGAGTAAAGAAAATTCTACCCAAGTTGGGCAGGATTTAAGGGGGAAGTATTCCGTCGAGATTTTAGGTGAGCAAGTTGGTGAAAGCAGAAATCAAATTCAGCGTTACATTCGCCTTACTGAACTGATACCACCCATCCTTGAAATGGTGGACGAAAAGCAAATTGCTTTTAACCCTGCGGTAGAAATCTCCTATCTGGCCGAAAAAGAACAACAAGACCTATATAACACCATGCAGTCGGAGGACTGCACCCCTTCTTTGGCACAGGCGCAGAGGATGAAAAAGCTCAGTCAGGACGGCAGGCTGAATGTGGATGTCATCTTTTCCATTCTTACAGAAGAAAAGCCTAACCAGAAAGAAAAATTCCAAATCCGGCGTGAACGCATCGACCGCTTTTTTCCTTGGTCATGGAGATGAAGGCCAAGGATATTGAAACCGCCCTTCGGAATTTCAATGAACGCATCGGCCTTACGGATGTGTCCTTTTTAGTCAATGCCCTTATCGGATTATATCGGGGCGAGCATCAGGGCGAAGCTCTGGCGTATCTTGCCCGGGATATGGACATCAAGGCAAAGGAAGTCTTAAAGAAAAAACTCAATAAGCTGCCCCGCAAGGTTAAAATCGCATCCATCCCTTTGGTGGCCGTAACCCTGGCCACCCTGCTCTACGTCATCGGCTCCCACCTGATCAGGTCCATGGGGGGCCTTTTTTAATGTGAAAACGGGGCAACCCTTTTTCAAATACATTTTTCAGGAGGTATTACCCATGCAAAACAGAACAACCGCAATCCAAATTACCGGGGAAAGGAGGGAAAATTCCATGAAGAAAAGAATCGCAAATGCTCTTTCAAGCGCTAGGGGGCTTCTTAACAGCAAGTCCGGCGATCAGATGACCGGCTGGCTCATTGTCGTGCTGGTTGTCGTAGTGGTAGGCGCTGTGTTCATGACACTGTACCAGGGTTCCATCACCAGCATCTGGAACAGCATTGTCACCAAAATTACCAGCCTTTTGAGCTAACAATACTTGCAGCCGAAAAGGCTGCGGCAACAAGGGGGAGAGTCATTCTCTCCTTTTCACTTTGAACCAAAAATCTAAAAAATCACATGGAGGTATTTGTTATGATGACTGCTTTGAAAAACAAAATGCAGAGGATGAGACTGAAAGCAAAAAGTATTCTTGCAAGCAACTCCGGCGACCAGATGACCGGCTGGCTTATCGTCGTCCTGATCGTTGTAGTTGTGGGTGCAGTATTTATGACGCTGTATCAGGATTCAATCACCACTATCTGGAACAACATCGTCACAAAGATTACCGGCTTGCTAAGCTGATGGCAGCCGTGCCGGATATATCCACTCACGGGGAGGTGCAAGCAGATGAACAGGAAGCACCGGGGCATATGGGGGAGAAATTCTCCCCCTCTGCCTTTCAAAAAGCTGCTTTTTAATCGGAGGGGCAGCGTCTATTACGAATTGATTATCAAGACGCTGGTGGTGATTACGCTCATGGCCACGGTGATGTCCTTTTTGAGCATCTTCACCGCTTATTTGAATCTGAACCATATGTGCCGTCGTGTTGTCCGGGTGGTTGAGCTGGAGGGACAGGTATCGGACAACGCATACGACGTTTTTTACCGGCTGAAGGAGCAGACTGGCCTATCGCCGGAAATGACCATTGAGGATGTCCAATACTGCGACGGAAGCCAAAAAATCCAACTGCGGGATACCTTTACGGTGACGATGACAGACAGCTATGTTTTTACCCTTTTCAAGCCGTCCTTCGCACCGCCTGTCCAAATCAATATCCCCATGAAGGTGAGTATCACCGGCATGTCGGAAAAATACTGGAAGCTGCCGGAATGAAGATGCCGGAAGGGAGGGAAAACCTGTGGGCCATTTCAGACGCATTATGAACAACCGTAAGGGCGACGCTTTTGTGTTTATCCTCATCCTCATCTTTTTCATCCTCACCCTTGCCGCCATCCTGATTGAATATTTCCGCATGGAAAGCCTTTACCAGCAAGTGGAATACGTGATCCAGCGCGGGGTAAACGACTCTGTGGAATACGCCATGCTGGACGAATACCGCAGGGATGGACATTCACGGATGGACAGCACACTGGCGGAGGAAACACTGTACGAATATTTGCATGAAAGCATGGGGCTGGATTCCGATCTGAACAAATATGCCGACGGACAATGGATTTATAAGCTTGAAATTGAAAGCCTGGACGCCACCGATGACCCGCCCCGGCTGACGCTGAAAGGATCATTGAAAACCCGCAGCATTTTCAGCTTCCTGACCGGCGAGGTGCGGCTTCCCTTCACCATATCCAGCGTCAACA
>JAKOTQ010000006.1 GCA_029776205.1 Bacillota bacterium
CGGAATAAAGCCCGCGACCACCATGGCGATGACTGACAAATAGGCGATATAATACAAAGCAGCAAAAAGCCATAGTGCATTTTTTCCCAGATAAAACGGGAGCGTATACCGGTTTACCTTTACATCCTGTTCCAAATCACAAATATTATTCGCAAGCATAATATTGGCAGTTAAGCAAAAAGGAACCACCGATAGCATACCAAGACCAATGACCGTTTGAATATCCAACACCATCGAAACTTTCCAGCCATCTAACGTATATGAAAACAGCTGACTTTCAGGAATGTTAATATACAGCAAGATTGCCGGGATGAGTACGCCGTAAAAGAAGCCTGAACATATTTCACCATAAGGTCCATGGGAAATGGGCACAGGCCCGTAGGAATAGATGATGCCAAAGAAGAAACACAATACTCCCAACAGTAACACGACCGGATCCGAAAGATAAACGAGCCACAATCCTAGCAACACGCTAACCACAAATAACGTCAGCAATATGGCCATGGCTGTCCGCCGTGAAAACTGTAAAGTCTGATGGTTTTTCTTGGTATCATAATAATTATTCACAGCTGTAGCCGTCAGATCAAAGCAAAACATACCTAAGAAAAATACGACTGTTTTCAACGGATCGATCCCATAGTCAGACACATACAAGTAAGCCAATGCCAACAGAAAGGAAAATACGCTGGTGATCTTGGTCTTGATCTCCACATATCTAAGAAATCTTTTAAGGATATCCACAAGCGAAAGGGACCGTGCCGTTTTGCTATGGACCGGAGCGTAAGCCATTTTTAATGTTTCCTTTCTGAAAAGTTTTAAAGAGCGGAAGCTTTGTCCAACAACTGTTCCAGCATATTTCGTTTAGTTTCGGAACGCAGCATGGCAATAAGTTGTTTCGTTCGTGAACGGTATTCCTCGATTTTCGCTTGAGTATACTCAATGCCTCCGGCAGCGATCACCGCATCCTTTAACTCCTGACCCGCTATACCCTGTTCCAGTTTCTTTCGCAGCGTTTGATCGTTTTTCAACGCATAAATCAGCGGCAAAGTCATCACTCCGCGGCTACAGTCAATGAGTACCGGCTTTTTCACCGTCTTTCGGGAAGAAACGAAATCGAGGCAATCATCGGACAATTGAAAGATGATTCCAATTAGATTTCCAATTTCTATATAAATGTCCTTGAATTCCAATGGTTCATCGGCGAGCAGGTATCCCGCATGAAAGGTCGCTTGAAAGAGAGCTGCGGTTTTCCCGGAAATGATCTCAAAATATTCCTTTTCGGTCAGATCAAGATTTCCGGTATGACTTAATTCTCCGATCTCGCCCAAGCATATCTCTTTAAAATATGAAGGTAATACGTTCCCGACCTTCTCGCGATCAATTTCAGTGACCTTCATCATCGAAGCCATATCAAGAGCAAGGCACATGAGATAATCCCCGCAAAGTACTGCAAGCTTTGAACCAAATTTAACATGTAAGGCAGTGATCCCCCGCCGAATATCTGCATCATCGATGATGTCGTCATGAACCAGTGTTGCCAGATGTAGCAATTCAACGGCAACAGCGGCATTGACAGCATTACGAATGACCCGATGGTCGTCATCCATTGCACAAGCAAGTAATGCCCGTGCGCGTATCCCTTTCCCGGCTGCCTGCGCAAGATGGGAAGTCTGCGGACGAATAATGGGCGGAGCGCTTTTCAGGAGTCTTTTGATCTCCGATTCCGTTAAGCGAACCGCTTCATCATACCCGAGCTTTTCCTGGGAGAGAGCAGGTTCATTTATCGAAACCATCGTTACTTTATTAATCATGATAAATATACAACCGCCTTACCCACTCCATCCGCTTCCAGCATTTTTTCAAAAGCGGCGTCGTGTAATAGTCGAGACCGAAAATGCTGCCGGCGCCCCATAACATAGCGATTCCAGCAAAGATCATCCAGAAACTCGAGAGATACAGGCCAGTCGTAGTCACGAACATGGACATTAATACGAGTGAAAAAGCACTAGCCGGCGTGGTAAATAATCCCCCGATCAGCGCAAGACCAATAAGGATCTCTGCCGTCACGATAAAGATCTGCATCGCCACCTGAACCCAATCATGAGGCAGGATCCAAGTATTTAAAAACCAATTTAGCAAAGGAATATCAATCTTAAACGCAAAGTCGGCAAGGGTCGAATGGGCAAGATCTTTTCCACTGACAAATATCAGTTTGAAAAGGCCGAAGATGTCCCAGTTCATAATGACTGTTCCGACAGTCGCTGCAGCCTCAGTTGCCGGTCCTGTAGCAGCACTCATCGCATCGGCTACGGCTCCAGTTGCCGCAGTCACTGCATCAGCCGTCGTAGTAGCAGCACTGGTCGCCGAAGATCCCCCATCGGGTGTGATGCCTAAAATCGCATTGAACCAAGCATTGGCAGCACCAAAAAATCCTTGGAGCTTCGGAGACCAAAACCACCCTTCAACAATTTTCATAATGCCTTCAAACGCCCATACCGCACCCAACCATAGACGCAATGGAACCAATAAAAAACTAGGAGTCCGATTGCTCAGGTGCCCTCCGACAAAACTCCGTTTATTCCGAATAGTGAAAAATTCATGCTTAAGATAACTGAATATCTTATTCCAGCCAAGAACTTGGAGGAAATATATGATATTGATAAAATGCTTTGTAAACATTGCAAAGAAGGACGGCAGATTGATCATGAAACCGGGTAACCCCACCCGGGCGACGCCATATCTGCCTCCAAGACTGACCATAACCCCGTGAAATTTAGGTCTGTACTCTTTGAGCTTTCCCTTTCCAGTGATGGATACATAGATGTTGTGGGCTATCGTAGCGGCACTCAGCTCACAATTCTCCACCATTTGCGGGACTGGTTCCGTTTCACCCTCAGGAACATAGTAAATATTGTCCCCGGCTACATATAAATGCTCATTATTAATGGCACGAAGGTATTCATCCGTTTGCAGCCTGCTGCGGCGTTCGCAAGCCGGAGCCTCTTTCCCGCTGACATGAGCCGATTCGATCCCGCCAACCCATATCACCGTACCGGTCGGCTGCCGACAGACCGTATCTCCCGAAGACAGGTCAATATAATCCTCACCGATAGCTGTCACTCTGGTTCTGAGCAGCATTTTGACGCCCATCTTTTCCAGACGGCGTTGGATCTTGGCTGACAAGTTTTCCGGTAAAATCGGAACAACCCGGGGAAGTAGATCAACATTATAGATAGATACCTCCCCCGGGTCAATTTCAAACTGTTCACACAATATGGGAACATACTCTGCAAGTTCGCCCGCCATTTCTACACCTGTCAAACCGGCTCCAACAACATGGAAAGTAAGCAAGCGGCGTCTTTCAAGAGGACTGACTTCTTTGGCAGCCTGCCGAAAACGGGCAAGAATATGTTCTTTGAGTTTGACAGCATCTTCATAGGACCATAACGAAAAGGAATGTTCTTCAGCACCAGGAATACAAAAATATGTCGGGCGGGAACCTGCTGCCATAACCAAATAATCATATTGATAGGATCCGTTTTTTCCGAGAACCGTTTTTTGATCATAATCAACAGCTTCGACAAAATCCTGAATAAATTGAATATTGCGTCCGGCAAACACTTTATTAAAGCTGATTCGGATACTGTCCTCCTCAACCCTTCCGGCCGCAACTTCATGTAATTCTGTCAACATGGTATGAAATGGATTTTTATCAATAACCGTTACCGTAATGCCGGTATTTTTTGGAAATTTCTTCGCCAGTTTCTTTGCAGTTAGTATACCGGCATAGCCTCCGCCAATGATAACTATTCTCATCTTTTTACTCACCATTCCTTTCGTTCGATGGCCTTTATCCAATATATTGGCACGAACCCTAAGAAGCTTATAGGATGAATAATCCCATATCGTATCATGGAAAACCGATAACGGTTTTCGAAGATATTCATCAATTTGTTACAAATGTCACAATCATTATAATACGGATGAAATTGTTCGTCAATTTATACAGCCTAACACCGCCTATCCACAATACACCTCCCGAGGTATCTTTTTCCATTTCTGTTTTCTTTATTCTTTATAATTTTATATATGCCTTCTTCGATTTCATTCTTTTAATAATATCCCTACCCTATATACCCCGCCATGTATTAAAACCTTTACAGCCTCGAATTTTGTCGACAAAACCATTTTTCCAAAAGAAGGAAATTATGGTATTTGTTAGAACTATTATTTAAAGGAGGTGCTTTACCCGGCCTTCTCAAGTATAGTGATTAAGCAGTCGAGCCCGACAGTATTCTATCTCTGAAACTACAAAAGGAGAATCCAAAATGAAAGAACCGATCTGGGAATTTTCATTACCGAAATTACAAGACCAAAACATCGATCCGATATGTAGTTTTTTAGGAGATGAAGATGCGGCTGTCGAATGGGAAAAAGACGAAAAGCCGGTAGATTTATTTTTACATACCAACACCTATGAAGCATTTAAAAATGAGCAATCCCTGTTTCTCTTCGGCCGGCGCGGAACTGGTAAAACAGCGATTATGCGTATGTTCCAACATGAGATCCGGTTGGGAAAAATCAAAAATTATACATACGCCTGGCGGGTCAACAGCGAAGAAGCCTTTGGGGAAATTATCCGGCACTTGGGAGATAAAATTGCCCAGTTCGATTTATCCATGATTAATGATCTAGCTGAAAAATGGCGCTGGATTTTTGAAGTATCCGCCATGGCCGGGGTTGTTTTCAAACACTTCCAGGATGGGGAACATGACAAAAATTACGACTGCATTTATAAATATCTCAAACGAAACTCCATGATTAAAAAAAGCAACCATGGAGAACTTAAGTTTGCCAAAAATCCGATGGAAAAAATCGTGAATGTTATTGAAGAAGCCTTATCTTCTTTAGAAGACGATTATAAAGAAGCAGCTGCTGCCAGCCTGATTACGAAAATTGTGAAGAATTTAAAAACCAAGGATTTTGAAGAAGCCAGAAAAGCACTTTATCATTATGTATCTAAAAACAATCGCTGTGTCATCTTTATCGACTCCATTGAGCATTACAATATTAACGACAACATCTCCCAAGCTGTTACTACCGCCTTAATTAAAGCTACCTATGACACTTATGTCAATTCCCCAAAAAGCGGTTTGCATGTCAAAGTGGCATTTCCTTCTGAAATTTATTCATATTTGATTCCCCTAAACAAAGACAAGATCGAGACAAAAAACCTCTTTATTTTGTGGTCGTTTAAAGATTTAGTCTGTTTGCTGGCTAAAAGATATTATCATATGTGCCTTAATTCAATGCTTCGCGAAAAGTTAAACCATTGCATTTATGATCGCTTATATGAATTCGAATTTGCCAAAAAATTTCTGTATGAACTTTTGCCGGAGACGGTGGTAACCAAAAACGGATTTGAAATGGATACGCTTGCCTACATCATTCGGCACACCCAAAAGAAACCGCGCCAGATTATTCAACTGATGAATATCGTGCTTTCTTATGCGGCCAAAATCAACGGCGAAACTCCCCTCCGCATCTCCAGTTCCAGCATTGTCAATGGGGTTCATGCCCGTTTGGATATTTTGGCGAAAGGTTCCCTCGATGCCTATCAACAGATTTATCCGAACATCACCAAAGTCATCCAGAAATCATTCACCAATGCCAAATGTTATTTCTTCCATTCGGATTTTGACAAGTATATTAAAGAAAGTAACAGCTTATGGAAACAGGACCAACTGACCAAATATGATATCCAGTCATTGATCCTGGGAACCGGCGCCGTCGGAGTGGTCAAACATAAAAACCGCGTTCGGGGCAAGGAAATCTGGGAAACGGCCTTTGAATATCAGATTAAGGGGATCCTGGAAGCCAACAATAACGTGAAGGAATATGCTATCCATCCGATGTTTTATAACTTCTTCGAATGCCTGGTGGACAACAATGTCATCATCTATCCTCAACCCCAGGAGCAGGAAGAGCTTGAGTATTTGAAAAATGAAGGGATTTTATTGGTCTAAAAGCATCCTTACCTCAATCAACTAAAAACACCAAAACTCGCACATTCCAACTGAATAATCAAAATCATTCCAAGTATATAAGTATATATGATAGGATCAGCGATTATATCCTTCATTAAGCAAAAAGTTCTCTTTCATAATCAATATAATTTAATTCATGCTAATAAAATTCCGTCAGAACCTTGCTCTGACGGAACTTTTTTCTATCTATTGACCTTACATAAAACTCAGCAATGTCTCAAGATTTAATATCATCACCATCCGTTGTCCATTGTCCAGTTTGGCGATTTTCTCAATATAACCATCTTTATCATGGCCTTTTAAAGCCTCCGGAGCAGTTTCCATAGATGCCGCTCTAAACCGTTGAACCCCAGATATTGAATCGATCAGGATGCCGATTTTATTTTTTTGATACTCCACCACCATAAACTTGGAAGCATGATTCGTATCGGTTTCGGCAACGGCAAACATTTTTCGAAGATCTAATACCGGTAGATAATCTCCCCGCAATTCAACCAGGCCGGCAATAAACTGAGGCGCACCGGGAAAATGATTGATCTTGCCAATATTGTTGATTTCCTGGACATGATGGATTTCGATTCCATATTCTTCCCCGCCCAGTTTAAAAACAACATACTCAAGACTGTTTTCGGTTTCGCCCATGGATAGTGACGTATCATCGGATGCTGTCTTTCCCTTCTCACCATCCACAATCCGTTTCATCTCCTCCAAACTGATGAGTTTGAAAGGATCTAACATCATGACCAGCCGTTGGCCATCGTTCAGATTATATATTCCTTTGATATAATCCGCTCTATTCATATCGCTCCGACTGTTTTCTTTGAACAATCTTTTTGGCACGTAAGCAACATGGGATACTTTATCAACGATGACACCATATGAAAAACTACCGGTATTTACAATAATGACACGGCTATGCTCATCCAACGGCTGATAATCCATGCCAAGAAGTTTTCCCAGATGGATCACTGCCAAGAGCTGATTTCTAAGAGAAAACACCCCTTCAATATAGCTTGCAGTATTCGGTACTTTCATAATCTTTGGCAGCCTGATGATTTCTTTGACATGTTGAATATTGAATGCATACTCACCTAAACCGACATGAAAAACAACGATTTGCTCTTCTTCATCAGCATTCGTTCCATAATCCCTTTCAATCTCCTTTTGATGATGGGCAACCTCATCCAAAGTTTCAACACGAATCATCTTCTCGGCATCAAGCAACATAACTACTCTTTTCCCATCATCAAGGATTAACATACCGCTTAAAACGCCCCCATCCACTCCCTTAATACTGGCCGGAGGTTCTTTAACGGCTGCTTCTTCAACGTTGATGACTTCCAAAACCTTGTCAGATACCAATCCCACATTCTTTCCATGAATATCGGCGACGATGATCCGACTACTCTCGTTAAACTCCTGATCGGGCATACCAAATAATCTCCGGCAATTCACAATAGGCAGTAAACTACCTCTCAGACTGCATAAACCGATAATGTAATCGGGTACATTCGGTACTTTAGTAATCGAAGGAATCCGAATGATCTCTTTAATGTTGGCGATTCTCAATGCAAATTCTTCTTCATTCACCCGAAAGACAACAAGTTTAAGCCTGGTTGTATCATCCATCATTGCTTTCTCCGGTTCATCCTGCTGAACTTGGCGAACATTACTTCTCTCAAATTCAGGAATAGAATCGCCATTAGCTTCACCGCAAATGACAGCTTCAATCAATTGTTCTTGAACCTGTATAGGAATTTCTTCGACTGGTATGGGTAGAACTTGAGAATTGTCAATGCCGACTTCGGCTTCTTCAGGACTGGATAGTTTCTTCTTCGCCTTCGTTTTCTTGGCGGTCATTTCTTTTTTTATCTTTTCAAAATTATCTTGCTTCTTTTTGCTACTTCGTCCTGCCATTGATGCTTACCAGCCTTTCCACAAGATGTTCAAAATGCATTGCAGCGTCCTCATCATATTCATAAACGGTTTGCCCCAACTTCCCGCATTCGGTAATTTTTATTCTCCGTAGTATCGGTGGTGTTACAATATTGGTATCCTCAAAAAATTCTGTGATAAATTCCAGATTTTCTTTGCCATCGGTTGTCCGCTGGTCAAACATATTTGGGACAACCATAGCAATCATACTATCATCCAGACCCAAATCCGAAAGGTATTCGTAAATATTACCAATGGCTTTAACAGAAGCAGCTTCTGCCTGTACTGGCACAATGATCCCGTCCACAAAATGCAAAACCGCATCGTTGATCTTGCTTCGCTGAGGCCCACAGTCGATAATGACATAATTGTAACCCAACGGTTCTATGGCCTGAAGCTTATGACTGAAAAAACATCTTATATCGTTCTCTTTGTATAATTTCTCATTGATACGGTCGATATGGGTTGCAGACAATAAATCCAAATTGTCTCTGGCAGAAATGATACATTCCGAAAGACAGATGCTTTGTCCCGTCAAAAGATCATAAAAACTCTTGGCAAAATCCTCCGACGTGAATCCCAAAAACAGACTGGCATCATTTTGTTCATCCATATCGATGAGCAATACTTTTTCCCCTTTCAGGGCAAGGCCATAAGCAATATGGACCGCGATAGTACTTTTTCCGACTCCCCCTTTGTTGTTAAACACCGCATACTTTTTCGCTTGCTCAGGCATAAAAATGAACCTCCTGATATTCTAAAGTTCATCGTATTAACATCAAGCAGAGCAATGGGACTCCATCATAACCTGTCCGAATAATATACCGAACATCATCCAATAAATCAAAATACTTGGAATATTTCATACTTTCACACATCATACGGTCTACATATTGTCTAATATCTTGATAATTTCTTCACCTTTGAACGGCTTTTTCATAAAATGGGTAATTCCGACTTCCTTTGCTTGATTGACGATTTCCTCATCCCCCATGGCACTGAGCATCAATATTTTGACTTCCGGATTCAGAGCGAGTATTTCTTTGGAAGCAGCCAAGCCGTCTTTGATCGGCATAGTGATATCCATTGTAATCACATCCGGCAACGTCGAACTGTAAAGTTTGACTGCTTCTTCTCCGTTTTTCGCTTGTGCACATACCTCATAACCGCCAGCCAAAGCTGCTCTTTCGATCAGAACACGAATCGCAGGAGAATCATCTACTATCAGTAATTTTTTACCCATCTTTTGAACATCTCCGATCTTTCATAAGATTTAGTGCATCTCTAAGCAAGTTGGATAATATCAGCCGGATTAACAATAAGCACAACTTTTCCGTTGCCTAACAATGTTGAACCGGATATTCCCGGTATGGATGCCAAATGTCCTTCCAATGTTTTGACCACAAACTCTTGCTCATTTTTAAGCTTATCGACAATTACTCCAAATTTTTCCGCCCCATTAACTATCAGTACAGCATTGAGTTCTTCCTTTTCAGTATCCCTTTCTCCGGTTAGGAAAATTTTGGACAGCCACTCAACCCCAATAACTTCTCCTCTTAAATAGGTAAAACATTTCCCGTTAACTGAATGAATATTATCCCGATGAATCTTGACGGTTTCAACAATATACTCCAAAGGAAAGATATACGTTTCACCGGAAGACTCCACAGCCAAGCCCCGTGAAACCGCAAGGGTTAACGGCAGTTGAATCATCATTTTCGTACCTTTATCAACTGCGCTTTCAATGGTGATATTTCCATTAATCTTTTCGATATTGCTTTTGACTATATCCATGCCAACGCCCCGGCCCGATACTTCCGTAACCTTATTTGCAGTACTAAACCCGGGGAGAAATATAAGGTTTATCAATTGATTTTGACTCATTTTTTCGATTTGAGTTTCATTGAAAAAGCCTTTTTCAACAGCTTTTTTCTTTAACTTCTCGACATCGATTCCCTTACCGTCATCCTCAACTTCGATATACACATGTTTGTTCTTATTGTAAGCCCTTAAAACAATCCTTCCTGTCTCAGGCTTTCCTTTCCTGAGACGCTCCTCCGGAGCCTCGATACCATGGTCCGCAGCATTACGAATCAAATGCACCAACGGATCGCTGACTTGCTCGATAATGGTTTTATCAATCTCGGTCGTCTCACCCTCCATATACAGTTCCATTTTCTTGCCGCTGCTTTGGGCGATATCCCGCACCACCCTTGGCATTTTCTGGAATACACTCTTGATTTCCACCATCCGGATGGACATAATGGCATTTTGAAGCTCGTCCGAGATCCTGTTTATATAACTCCCGACTTCCTTGACTTCTTTTGACATTTCGGGGAGATCATACTCCAAATTTAATCTGGATGAAATATGCATAAATGCATTTTTCGCGATATGTAACTCTGAAATCATATTCATCATTTTGTCCAGCTTCTCTTGGCTGACCCGAATGCTTTGCATGATATTGCTTTTTGGCGGCAAGTTAGGCATTTTCTCCGACTCAGGTCTAGCCGGTTGTTTTGAACTATCAGTGAGATGATCTGTGACGGATTGAAGATAAATAACATATTTATCGACTTTTTCAAGAATTTCTGTTGCCGAAAGCGTATGACCCTCTTCAGATTCCAGCATACTCAAAGATATTTTTAAGTAATCCATCACCTCATAACTTAAATTGATCAGTTCTTTATCAAAAGTTATTTCCTTATCCCGGACCAAAGTAAGCAAACTTTCAAAATGATGCACGACTTCAGAAATTTCTTTCAAAGCTAGGTGTTCTGGATTTTGAGACGGAATCGTTGCCAGGTATATCCCTATTCCGCCTTTGATGCTATGGACAGTTCTGAAAAAATCGTGAATAACCTCCCGATCATTACCATGATTGTCCAAATGGATCAGCAGGTGATTCTCTATCCGTTCGATATGTTCAAGATTTTCAGGGAAAAATTGTTCCTTTATCCCCTCTGTCAGATTGCTTTTAAACTCCAGCTCACTCTCAACTTGCTCTCCTTTTTCAACCGGTTTCTCATCTTCTTTAGCACTTTCTTTGCACTGTTCTAATGCTTGTCTTAAACCTTCCAAAACCGCCGTTTCTTCCTGCTCACTTCCAAACTCTACAAAAATTCTTCCGTCTTCAGTAAAATCATGTTCTTTCACTTTATCGTGAATATAACCAATGAAACCATTCAAATAATCGAGGGATTGCAATAAACTATCGATAAGTTCTGAATTAACGAATGCTTTCTTCTTACGGATGGCATCCAAGGTAAACTCAATCTCATGGCTAAGCCTGGTTATCCCGGATAATCCCACAAAGGAAGAACCGCCTTTGATATTATGAACCCTTCGAAAGATATCATTTACCAGTTCGCTGTCATCTGTATGGACTTCAAGCTTCAGTATTTCCTTCTCCAATCCCTCCAGGCATTCGGTCCACTCATCGATAAACATCTTCACTAAATCAATATCATCAAGATAAAATCCTCTGTTTTCCATATGAACTCCTTAGTCCTAAAGAAGAATTTTAATAGCAAGAAACACATTTTCAGGAACAATGAGCACGTACATTTCCGAACATTAGCACGAAAATAAATCATCCGTTCCAGGCATTTGAACGTCCATTATAAAATTGTCTGTTTGCAACCATAACCATCAAACAGTAACTTTACTTGATTTTTCCTCCTTCATTTCGGTTTTG
The DNA here is from genome assembly GCA_029776205.1 of Bacillota bacterium. Lineage (GTDB taxonomy): Bacteria > Bacillota > UBA4882 > UBA8346 > UBA8346 > JAKOSX01. The sequence continues at coordinate 11,680 of JAKOTQ010000006.1, forward strand.
AATAAACAATGGTGTCTCCGATTCTTTGCACCTTAAAAGCAGTAGAGATCCTTCCGATGGATTCCGAATGCCCTAAGAAAATAAATCCCCCGGGATTTAACGCTTCATATAAACGATTGACAACATTCCGTCTGGATTCATCATCAAAATAAATCAAACAATTTCTGCAAAATATAAAATCATATCCGCCAATATTGCTCATTTCATTGTCGCACACCAAGTTGATACGTTTAAATGTTAC
>JAKOTQ010000010.1 GCA_029776205.1 Bacillota bacterium
CTACCGTAAGGATGCGGCTCGCCCCTATACAAGGGGGAGCCGCGCCCCCCGGTCCCTCCCATCCGGGTGGGTTGTAAAAATAGCAGTAGTCGTACCTGTGGATTTGTGGGCAGGTCCGCAGGAGCTGTCCAAGCGTTGTGGACCCCTGTGGGCAGGTCCGCAGGAGCTGTCCACAGAGTCCACAAACGCGTCAAATCCACACGGCCAATATAACCGTCGTTATAACTATCGTTTTTTTGTTCATGATGTTGTTTTTGTTGCTGCCTTAACTGCCGAACCAGCACTTGACCCTCCGGCGGCCATCGCGGCCGCCGGAGCTCCTGCTCCCATAGTAGCGGCGGTGACTACTGCTGAATTTGCGGTGCTTATTACCGGACTTACCACGCTAGATGCATTAAAGGAAGGCATACCTGACATGAGGGTAGATACAACATTTGGGGCGTGCCAAGATAAATATGCTAGTGTCAGGCTTGCAGCAGATAAATATAAAACATGGTTAATATCGAAATTCTGAGGTAATGCCCAGTTTTCTAGAAGTGGAGTCATTGCAGCTGATATAAATGCTAATACCATTATTTTTACGCCAAGAGAAAAAACAGCATTTCCGGCCTTTTGAGCTATGAATGAAGTGTATTTATTTGCACCGAACGGTATCAATATTAAAGAAAGGACTGCTACAATATAGAATTCAAGATATGTGAGAAATATTTGTATACCAATAAAGCATAAAGAGAAAAATATTAATAGCCCTAATATCAAATACGGTATAGCTATCATAGGATTTGACATAAAGGCAAACATATTTCCTATTCTAGCAAATATCACCTCAACAAATTGTAAGCCATGATATGTCATTATAGAAGGGTTAGCTAATGCTTGAGATGTCAATGAACCGGTACCCGCTGCATTTCCTACCCATTTAAATCCGTCGAGAATGTATGAAAGTATTTTTGGGAAATAAAAGATTGCTCCGTAAATAAACCCGTATTTCAGAGTTTTTTTAACCAATAGTTTGATGTTATCTATTTCACCTAAGTTGAGGAGTATTGCAAGCAGGAGATCAATCACCAAGACTATTCCGAACAGGGAGAGGGCCGGACTTTTTAAAACTCCTGTTCCCCCGATAAATATTTTTTGGAAATATTCAAAAAGGCCATTTAGAACGTTATGATCTAAGGGTACTGAATTCATTTGATATATCAACCTCCTTTGGGGGCTTATCTTTTATTCAAATCCTTTGATTTCAACACCTTTGGGCGGTTTAGCTGGAACTTTAATTTTGTTCGATGGATGTCGGAAACATCCGATAACAGTAATAAGAGTAATTATGGTTACTAAAAAAAATACGATCAATTTAAACCTTTTCATCAAAGTACAGCTCCTTTTTCTAAATATTATTTAACCTAGCGGTTATTCAAAGTCTTTGATTTCAACACCCTTTGGTTTAGCTGGAACCTTCACTTTTAGCTTTTTCATTTCCTCCTCTTCCATCTTTTTCTTCTGCTCATATTCCATCATATACATGGTTTGGGCCCTCGAATTCGCAACCATTAGTGCCTGAATTTTCATTAGCTGTTCTATCTGCAAAGCGGCAATCTGATTTCCTGCCTGCGCTGCCGCCAGCGCACCGGGGGCCGTCCGTGTTGCATCTAGCAGGGATTGTAGGACCTGATGATCTGTTGTCATTCCGCTTGAAATTAGCGCCTGTATGCGAGCCGCATCGGCCATGGCCAGGCTTGTTTGGTCCATTATTTTTTGTGCTTCCTCGGCCATTTCTTGGGCCGATTTTCCATTATATTGCTTATAGTTGGGATACATCATATCCCATTGCTGCTGTAGTTGTTCATACTGGTATGTCAGGGCTTTAGCCCGTTCTATGTTCGTAATAAGATTAACAAGCTGGTTCTGGATTTGTTTAATGTTTCTATAGGACAGCTGGTCACTTATTTTAGTTAGGTTTTTAAGTTGGTTTTCTACTGTTTCTATTGCTTTTTTTGTCTGAGTGATTGCTTCGGCGACTTGTTTTACATTTTGCCTGTAATTTGAGGGGTCAAAAACCGTAATTGCATTAACAGGGATCGCGGTTATTATGAGTACAAAAACTGACAGCAAAACAAGTTTATTCTTTTTCATTTTCTCTCATCTCCTTTTTCGTATCTTCTATTATTTTTTTATATTTTAACCATTCTTCGTTAAAATGCTCTTTTCCTTTTGTCGCTAGTATTTCTTTAACTTTGAACTGATCCTCTTTTGAACTTGCAGCGCAGTAGGCCAGCGCAATTGGACCAAGGGCAAGTTCGAATAGCCTGGATCCATAGATTGATTTGTAATAATAATGTTTCTTTGGCGTAGCCTGGGAGATAATTTCGATCTCACGTTCATTAAGTCCAAATTCCCGGTATGCTGCGGCTGTTTGTGCGTCAAAAGCGTTTGGATTAGCCAAGAAAATCTTTGTCATACACGATTCAATGATAGCCGGGGCAATTGGGCTTTTTTGTACATCTTGCATGGATTGGGTAGCAAATATAACGGATACGTTTGCTTTTCTCAATACTTTCAACCATTCGCGAATCTTCGCCGCGAAGATTGGATTATCTAAAAATAACCAGCACTCGTCAAGGATTAGGGCCGTGGGCGCGCCGGTGAAACGTTGTTCTAGTCTATGAAACAGATAGGATAGAGTAGGACCGATGGCCGCTGGAGTGTTCATGAGCTTTTCCATCTCGAAACATTGCCAGTTGCCGTATTCCAGATTGTCAAAGCTGGAATCGAACAGTCTGCCAAATGCACCTTTAATTGTAGCTGGTTCCAGCGCAATACGTAGTTTTTGATCTTGAATCAATATGGATAAACCGGTGATTGTGCGTTGTTTCTTTGGAGATGTTGCCAACGATGAAAGCGCAATCCAAACAGTGTTTTTCACTTCAGGGGTGATTTCTACATTTTCTGACCGAAGAAATTCGTAGATCCATTCCGCTGCCCAGGCCCGTTCATTTTCTTCGTCTATGTGGGCCAGTGGCTGGAACGAAAGTGCGCCTGCCTGTTCATCGGCCAGGTCGTAAAAATCGCCGCCGACACCGGCAGTCAGGGCCCTGCATGATCCGCCTTTATCGAAGAAATAGACCTGGGCATCCTTATAGCGCCGGAATTGAGCCGCTATAGTCGCCAGCAGTACAGATTTACCTGCACCGGTCGGCCCGATAATCATTGTATGGCCAACATCTCCAACATGGAGGTCCAACCTAAACGGTGTAGAATCCGGGGTCTGCGTGTGCATAAGCACCGGACCGCCAAGATGATCATTTTGTTTTGGTCCAGCCCATACCGCCGATAATGGTAAGGCATGGGCTAAGTTAAGCGAACTAAAAAGTGGCCGCCGGACGTTGGAACGGCACATACCTGGTATGCTACCAAACCATGCGTCTACAGCGTTTAGGGTTTCATAGATTGTAGTAAATCCTAAGCTGTTAATGGTTTTCTCAATAGCCCGGACCTTTTTTTCGGCTCGGGCAGCATCCTGATCAAGTATGGTTATGGTGGATGTATAGTAACCATAACTGACAAGATCGTCACTTAAAACCTGCATGGCCTGGTCCGCGTCAATTGATTTATTGATCGCGTCATTATCAACCATTGCACTTTCGCTTTGGCTGATTGTTTCCCGGATCATGCTCATGATGCCTTTACGTTTTGCAAACCATTGCTTGCGGTATTTTTTTATTTCCGCAATTGCATCGTCTTTGTCTAAAGGTATAAAACGTGTCACCCATCGATATTCAAAATTAAGCCTATTAAGATTATCCAGAATCCCTGGAATACTGGTTCCTGGAAATCCAAGAATTGATACTGTCCGTAAATGATAGTTGCCCAGACGTGGTTCCATACCGCCAATGAGCGGCGTATCAGCCAGGATAGCGTCAAGGTACATTGGGATCTCAGGAACTTTCACTACATGTCTTTTTGATGAAATACAGGAGTGCAAATATGTTATTGTTTCTTCGTCTGTTAGCGGAGCGGCTTCGGCCATCTGCTCCGCAAACATGTTAAATATCCGGTCTACTTCTGTTGTAAATGTTTTTAGGTGTGCGGCATATGATTCCCGTTCTTTTTCTATATCCCGCCTGATAATATACTTTTCCAGCTTATCGGTACTTTCTGGTGGCGGTAAATATATAATGGTGAAATAAAAATTGCTCTCGTAATGATTGCCGCCGCGAAAGAATTTTTTGCGTTCATCGTCAATCATTGCAGTTACTGGATCTGGAAAAACTGATGAAGGGTACTCTTGACTTTTTACCCTTTGTGCCTCTGCGTAGATTGCCCAACCGCTGGTGAGTCGTTTAAGCACGTTGTTAATTCTAGCGGTTGTGGATACAAGTTCCGCTTTAGTGGCGCTGTCCAGGTCCGGGCCCCTGAAACGGAATGTTTTCTGGAAGGAGCCGTCTTTGTTGAGAACTACACCTGGGGCTATTAGAGCCGCCCAGGGTAGATAATCTGAGAGGCGATCCGGTTTGTTCCGGTACTCTCGGAGATTCAACATATCTATATTTCACCTTCTTTTCAGGTTGAATAGTATGATTTTTGATTTATGTGTCTTTTGAAGCAGTCAAAAAATTGTGGGTCCTTTTTTGTTGCTGCAACTGCTATAACGTGTATAAACAGACATATCGGTATCCCAATCCAAGAATGTAAACCAATTACCATAGCAGCACCTAATGTACCATTTAACAGAGCAATTTGCCGGGGGACACCCCCCAGCAAAATTTGCTCTGTAAGGGACCGATGAATCGGAATTTCATATCCCTTGATCTCGTCCATTTAAATCACCTCACCTCAGAACGGAAGGCCACTGGAAAATCCTAAGAAGTTCAGGAAAAACGACGTTGCACTAAATGCGATTGACAGACCAAAAACGATTTGGAGCATCTTTTTCATACCACCGCCTGCCTCGCCAAAGGCCAGGCCAAGACCGGCTGCCACAATAGCAATTACGCCGATAACTTTTGCCACTGGTCCTGAAATCGAATCAAGGATTTTCTGCAACGGCGTTTCCCAGGGCATACCCGAAGAAGCCGCCATGGTAGCTGTAGCCATGATTATTTGCAGGCAAATAACAGTCAGACAAATACACAAAACCTTCTTTAAAACCGTTGAACTTTTCATCCTATAAAACACTCCTTTTTAATCCGTTATTTGTGTTATAACTGCCTCAATACATATTTTTCTTCCGCTAATCCCTCCACTTCCGCTACTTCCTTGATACGTCGCCCTCCCTGGTAGCGCTCCATGTATATGATGGTGTTGACCGCCTCGGCTATTAGCTCACGCTGGGGGGTGGGTATGGCCTCTTGAATTAGTTGCTCTAACCTGGTGAGCCCCCCTCGGGCGCTATTGGCGTGGACTGTGGCACATCCGCCAGGGTGGCCGGTGTTCCATGCTTTGAGGAGAGTTAGTGCCTCTGGTCCCCGCACCTCACCGACTACAATCCGGTCTGGTCGCAGGCGCATTGTTGCCCGCAGAAGATCATTCATGGACACATGTTCATGGGATCGGAGAAAAACAGTGTCCGGGGCGCTGCATTGTAGTTCCAACGTGTCCTCAATAATAACTATTCTTTCGTTTGTTTTGGCGATTTCATCTAGGACGGCATTGGCCAGGGTTGTTTTCCCGCTGCCTGTACCGCCTACAATCAAGATGTTCTTTTTTTTGTGGACCGATGTAACAATTGCTTCCTTTTGCGCTATGGTCATAATTCCTTGTGTTACATAGTCGTTCAAGCTGAAGATCATGATCGCTTTTTTCCGGATTGTAAACACCGGAGCAGTCACAACCGGCGGGAGTAACCCTTGGAACCGATGGCCGCTGAGGGGAAATTCCGCGCTGATAATGGGGTTTTCGGCGCTGCAGACAGCGCCGGTTGAGCTTGCCACTATGTAGATTACTCGTTCGGCGTTGGCCGGACTGACTACAATTCCTGTGTTAGACCGGCCGGTCCCTAGCCGGTCAACCCAAAGGACGCCGTCCGGATTCAGCATTAGTTCGACCACGTTATCATCATCTAATAGCTCGGCGATATGCGGCCCTAGGGCTGAAGATAGCATCTCAAGCAGTCTTTCTTGGCTGGCATCCTTTTTGCGTCCCGCGTTAATTGTCTTTTCCCTCCTTCTTTTTCCTGGCAGCTTCCCGTTCTTTTAAAACTTTATCACCTTTGTTCTTCCAAGCTGCCGCTTTTTCTGGATTACTTTTGATTGTTTCGGAGATCTCAAGGAGTCCGCCGAGGATGATTCCGCGGTCTGTGTTTGTCAGTTCGGCAATTTCAGCTAAGCCGCCGATTTGGATCAGTTGCCTTGTGCGTTTCTTCCGTTCTTTTTTGCTGATTTTTGCCTTTTGCTCTCGAATCTTTTTTTCGAGAGCTTCTTTTTTGGCCAATAATTTTTCAAGCCTTTCTTTTTCTTGCACTTAAACCACTCCTTTTACATTAAATCTGAATCTCCAAAATCATCGAATGGATAGCCGTCGCCCTGCTGTTCCGGGGAAGAGGAAATTTCAAGTTCAACATCTTTTTTCTCTTCGTCCGTTTCATGGTCATGGCCATGGAACGGATCGCTTTGATCATGTTCGTGAACATAATCGTGGTGGTCATCGTCGTAAAATTCTAGGTCCCTTCCGGTGCCTATGACTATTTTGTCAGGTGTTTCTTCCTGCACTTTTATTTCTGTTTTTATTCTCACCTCCCGGATTCTATCACTGGTCTCCGGTGCATCAATCAATCGTTTTGTGAAGTTCCGGTCCTGGTAGTACCGGAGTTTTTTAGCCCTAATAGGAGGGTGACCGGCCACGAAGATAATCTCTTCATCTTCCGGCAGTTGCAGGACCTCGCCAGCTGTTAGCAAGGGCCTGGCTACATGCTGAATGTTGGTACTGACCTTTGGTAGCCAGGGCATGAGCCTGTCACCTTGGTAGTTGCGTGTTTCTATAACCTCAGTTTTTGTTCCAAGCATTTTTGAAATAAACTCTGGCGTTTCTGCATCGTTCGGTGTGTATACGATCCGGACATGGCAGTTGTCAACAATGCTATTGTTCTGGGTGTATGTTTTTTTTAGTTGATTGAGGCTCTGTATAATTAAAAGTGATTTGAGGCCATACCCTGCAATATAAGCTAGGGCCGCTTCAAAGGCGTCTAACCGCCCCAAGGCAGGGAATTCGTCCAAAAGTAGTAGTAACCTTTGCTTATAGCTCTTAACAGGTTTTCCGTCCTTAAATGTCATTTTTTCAGTTAGTCGTCTTACCACCTGGTTCAAAATCATCCTGATCAATGGCCGCACTCGGTTGATGTCACTGGGGGGGACTACTAAATACAGGGATACTGGATCATCATTGTTCATTAAATCGTTGATCGAAAATTCGCTTACTGCTGTGTTATAAGATACTACTGGGTCCCGGTAGAGGCCCAAGAAACTCATGGCCGTTGACAATACGCCGGAGCGTTCGTTTTCCGATTTGTTCAGGAGTTCCCGGGCTGCTTGCGCCACCACCGGGTGAGTTTCCGAATCAACGCCATATATTTCCTTGAATAATCCGGTAGTGTCATGGATAGCCGACATCATTTCCACAAGTGTTTCCTCGAAGCTACGCGACGGATCCGACAGCAGCGATGCAATATCTGTTAGTGTCGCATTAGGCTTTTCGTATTTAAGATGAAGAGCCACGCCGACCAATAAGGCGTGGCCGGTTTTGGACCAGTGGTCCAGCTGGCCGGTCCCTTGCGGGTCCACCAACATGTCGGCAATATTTTGCACGTCCCGGACCTCGTTAACGGTCCTTAACCTGATTTCATCCAGCGGGTTGAACCGGACGGAACTTCCATCACTGCATGTTGGGTCAAACTTTAGTACGCGGTTGCCCAAACATTTTTGCCGAAATCCCGCTGTTATTCCCCAGTTTTCCCCTTTTATGTCCGTGACCAAAACACTATGAGGCCACGTCAGCAGGGTAGGGATGATGATACCGACACCTTTCCCGGAACGTGTTGGAGCCATTACTAAAACGTGCTCAGGCCCATCGTGCCTGAGATATTGTCCGTCTTGAGTAAGGCCAAGTACAACACCCTTGTTGTTTAAAAGTCCCGATTCTTTAATGTCCCTTAATTCTGCCCACCTTGCAGATCCATGGTAGGTGGGATTTTTTTTCTGCCTGGCCCGGTGCAGGGCCATGGCCACAGCTGCAACAACTCCAAGGAGTACCCCGATGTATGTTGCTGTTGAGGCTAAGTCAAATTGTTTTTGGGCGTATACGCCATATTTTAGCCACCAGATTATGAAAAGTGGTGGGTAAATCGGCGTATTACCCCATACAGTCCAGGGTTGGCCGAGCTGGGGAGGATACCCCAGCAATGCGGCCACCCACTGGGTAGATACCCACATGCCAAGAATTATGATCGTGATAATGCACAGACTGGGAAGTATCAGGAATTTTGTCGGTTTCATGGTTTATATGGCGCTAGGACAAAATCTTTCTGTACAAATAGATTGAACCTGTAGCCCGGTCTTATCTCGATAGTTGGCTGGATGTTCAGATTCTTTTCGGTCGCTTTTGCGCCGACATTCGCGATGTTTTCAGCCGCGCCCTGAGCAGCTAAGTGTTCGTAGGAATCATCATCCGGGTCCCCGGTAGCTACTTTTGCGCCAGCGGATAAGACGCTTGTTACTAACGCTCCGGAGATTAGTTTACCCCAGTGGTTGTTAACTTTGTCTTTGAATCCGGCATAACCGCCCTGGTCGATACCGGTCATGTTTTCCAAATCGAGTGACTTCCCGTTGGGGTAAATTAGACGTGTCCAGACTGTCATTACCCGATTTTGGCCATATTGTATTTTACTATCGTATACGCCGATTATCCGGGTCCCTTGTGGGATAAGTAAATGCTTGCCGGTAACGGTATCATATACATTTTCCCGGACTTGTGCTGTGATGTATCCGGGAAGATCGCTGTTTACCCCAGTGATCAGTACCGCCGGAATAATGGTTCCGGCTTTGATCTCGTATTTGGAGATAGGTGCTTGAATTGAAGACTTTGCATAAAAGCCGGTGTTATGATTAGCAGCCATAAACTCCCGTTTTTCGTCCTGGGGATGTTTTTGTTGCTCCATCATTCCTATTTGGTTGTTTAGTGCCATTGCGTCCAGATATGGATCGTAGTTTGTACTGTTTTGTGTGGCCACCGGTTGTTCAGATGCCTTAGCAACATTGAAGCGGATCGGGCTTTTACGTATTTCGTTCTGTTGTTCATATGCACTATTATCATACGGCTGGTCTTCCTCATTCACAAACCGAGGTTCCGGCACAACATATGTGGGGCCGGATCCGGGATATCCGTATCCGCTGTAATCGCCGTACTGATTATATCCGGATCCAGGCAATACTGGTGTTGGCGGTCCAAGCTGTGGGTAGTTACCGGTGTTCTTCTGATTGTAAGTGCTTGGCATTTCGGTAATTTGCTCCGGTGTTACCTGATAGGTTGGTTGTTCCTGTGTTTGAGCAGTTGTTACTGCTTTTTTTTGTTTAGGAGAAAATGCCATCAAGATTCCAAACGCGAACAGACTACCGACAATTGCAGCCGTAATCATTACGGTCCGCTTATTGAAGGTTGTTCCCGACGGCGCTTCGGCCCGTAATGGGCCTACAACCGGTGCTGGATCTGTTTTGAGAGGAAGATCCTCAAACCTATTTTCCTCCATTATTGCAACCCTCCCTTATATAGTTGTTCGTTGATTATAATCACTTTATCTTTGCCGCAGCGTAACTCTGCCTGTGCAAATATCCGGTCAACAATGTAATAGTTGTTCTTAACCCGGTAATTGACCAGGTGCAGTTCTTTCCCATTTTTGATAAAGAGGGCGGGGGCTTCACTGCTGGACATAGTTTCGGGCATTTGGATGTAGGTTTTTTGACCATCGTCAAAGACCATCTTTGGTTTCCAGCTGTAGTTACGACCTTTAATTCTGTACTTAAAGTTAATTGCTTCAACAGTAAAAGTTCCTGTTGTTTCCTCTTCAATTTTCTTTTCCTCTTGCTGCTTGCGGAGGAATGCAGCCCTTTCGTCTTGTGGGTAGACCCATTTTATTATCGGGGTGTACCAATTACCTGATTGTAATTGTAAATGATATACATGACGATCTGTGTTGATTACGAGGTTGGTTTTTAATTCGGGTTTTAAAGCCTTTATATAGATATGGTTTCGTTCATTCTCGCCGGCCCCGGATCTCTCTTGATCTATAATCCACCGGGCGGTGTCGCCACCACCAATGTACAAAACTTCTTCTCCTGGTTGTAATTGTACATCAGTTATATGTTGAACCGTACAGTAGACTTTATAAATCTGGTTTTCGACATATGTGTATGTAATAGCAGCTTGAGTGGTGATTGCTTCCGTTACATCTTGTGTGTTTTCTTTGACTGTATTTTGGACCACTTTTTTTTCTTCTTTGTTTTCTTCCGGTTCTTCTTCTTTTTCTTTTCTAGGTTCTTCGATAGTTACGTTGACAGGTTTTGGTTCCTTCGGTCCTTCAACCATGTATGGTTGAGGGCTGACGTTGACAACCGTTGCTTTTGATGGTTCTTGAAGAGGGGTGTCCTGGGCCAATCCTGCGGTAATGGCAATGCTAATAATACCAATAACCAGGGCTATCATCTTTAAAGGTTTTTTCATTTTTTCTTTGCCTCCTTATAGTTCTTTTGACCATGAAAAATCTTTAATATATAACCCTAATGGGTTTATCAGTAAATCTTTTTCCGTTTTTGGCGGCGTGAAGTCAATTGTAAAAAGTCCAGTCATTAAATACTGTTCTTGCAAAGCTCCCTCTGCTCCAAAAACAGATTCTTTCCATCTGACTTGGTATGTATCTTTTGTCATTTGCACTATGACATTTACTTCTACTTGTATTGTTTGCTTTCCTATCTTCATCATCGGGTTATCTTGTTGCAGTAGGGCGTTCATTTTTTGTGCAGCCCCTTGTCGTAAGAAAGCGTAGACGTTAAGCCAATTTTGCTTTGCGACAACCGGATCCAAAGGTATGCTTCGGGCCTTTAAGACAATTTGAGATATAAAATATTTTATTTGTGCTTCGGATGGGACGTAATTTGCTTCTTTTGCAGGTCCGATTGCCTTAACCGTACCATCTGAATTCACTTCAACCACATAGGGCGTCACTATTGATTTAGAACTTTGATATATTAGACCTATAGTAGTGATAATCCACCCTATGATTGCAAATAACGCAAATAGTCGCCAATTATATGCTTGCACCCGCGCTGAGCCAATCCGATTGTCCCACTCTTCTTTTGCCCTGTCATATGGATTTACTACATCCTCGATGGGTTTATAATTTTGCGGTGGTTGGTTGAATTCTTTGACGTTCAAATATTGACCATCTCCTTAAACCATATTTTCAACTCCTTATATTATTTTTCGCTTCGCTGTTTCTTCTCAACAATCACCTCCAAAATTCAAATAAAAAATTGACAATATAATAATATCGATGGTGGGTTAAATAATCAATATTTTCATCGGAAATCATGGAAAATATAGCATGGTTTGATATAATATTTGTATGAAAATGCATAATATAGCAAAACATAAGCCGAAGAAATAATAGCTCTCTCCGGAAACAGTGGTTTATCAATCGGCCCTCATTTGCATCTTGAGTATTGGGTTAATGGCCGGTATGTAGATCCGATGGAGATATGGCAAAAAAATAAACGGCCACTCTTGGAGCTTCCCTTTCCTAATTGCCGCAAAATGAGCAGCGGAGAAATTGTCAAGGCCGGAGCGTAGCGTAGCCGCTGGTTGCCTTGACAATTTCGGAGCGCGAATTACAATATGCATGATGAAAGGGAAGGCCGTTTAAGCTGGATACGTAGGAAGAAGGCAATGCCTAAAATTCCGACCATACGGGCAGAAAATGGAAGGCGGCAAAGCCGCCAATAAAGAGGCAAGCAGCAGGCATCGAAGCTGGCGCGTAACATGGTAGATTATCCGGTAGGCGCACTTACAAGTTTCTCTCCCTATGGTCGAGAAACAATGTGCGTCGGGGATACCCCGAACCC
>JAKOTQ010000047.1 GCA_029776205.1 Bacillota bacterium
GCTTTACGAAGTTCTAATGCCATTTCATCAGCCTCCTTTTACTAATAATTTCCCTGGCCGGGTGCGCCCGATTACACCCGGTACAATCTCACCATCCGGGGTAACATAAGTCACGATACCATCCTCGGATATAACTTCTCGAAGGGTCGCTTTGAATTCGCCCCATTTTGGCGATTCTTTCGTTTGAATGTAATCAGTATACCCGGACGATTTTAAATAGCTTAATAGCTGTTGATCATCTTTAGTGATCTCCGGTTGCTGTTCTCTAATCTGTACCTTACCGCTTGGCGCAGAAAAGGTTTTAGATTTCGATCCTTCAAGCTGTTGCCTGACGAACGGTTCCATCATAGCTTCTAGGCCAGCTTTATCACGATTGGCCTTTTCCTCAACATCCCGGATATATGATTCAAGCCGTTCAATCTGCCGTTTGGCACAATCAATTTTCTGCTGCATTTGATGGTCAATCCTGAGCCATTTCCGGACCGCCCAGTCCAGTTTATCAATCGAATCAATCCTGAACCCTTGCGGTTGTTGCACTTCGGCTTCATCACCAAGTGCTTCAGCCAAAAATTCCAGTTCGTTTATTTCCATCATCATTACCAACCATCTCCTTTTTACTGCATATCCGCCAAGATAATCTTTGGTGACTCAATATCGATGATCTCGCCGTCGCCTCCACATTCCGGACAGTATTCCTGTTTGAGATAAACCTCAACTCCCCATTCCTCACCGCAATCCGAACATCGGGGCCATAAACGCACCTTCGTCATATTGTCATCGCCTCCGATTCCCAACATATAAGTTGATACTGTTACGCAAGCGTTGACGTTCCAGAATTTCCAGATAAACACTGTATTCTTGTTCAACATCTTTAATTCTGGACAAAAGGTATTTAACTGCGGATATTTCTGATCTGAGTGATACGGCGAAAGCCGTATTTTATTTTGCTAAATCATTAACTACATTCCGTAAAATTTCTTGCACATGTTCTTTTTGTAGATATTCATACTTATTTCTAGCGAAGTCCTGAAGGCTTTCAAGCAATTCCTCGATTTGATCATATACAATGCATGTAAGCTCATCATATTCTGTGTCCAGCTTGATATCTTCTGCTCTATTACCAGGAATGTCATTGGCACTCACTCCAGGTGGTAGGTCCCATCCAAAATCAGTTTTCATCTATTCACGCCTCCTAAATATCCATTTATCAATCCAATAAACAAGACAGCCCAATAAAGTTTGACTCACGATCATAGCCCAAAATTGAGGTAGCATTTGATTGAAAAGATGTAGGACGATGGCTCCAGGAATTGCAAATAATAGCCATCTGAGTACGTATAAGATATATTGCTTACTAATGTTTTTATCTCCTTTTCGATTAAAATTGGGTGCATTTAATTAGATTTATGCGAACCTATACACTCCCTAAAACGGTATATCGTCAAGATTAATCTCGCTAAAGTCGTCGTTCTGCGGTTGTGCTTGTGGTGCTTGTTCCTCATCTTTGCCCCGGTCGAGAAATTGCACGTTGCTTGCCACAATCTCCGCAACACGGCGTTTTTGTCCGTCTTGCGTATCATATGACCGAATCTGCAACCGACCTTCCACCGCAACCAATCGGCCTTTTCGCAGGTGATTGGCGCAGTTCTCCGCCAGTTTCCGCCAGACAACAATGGGGATGAAATCCGCCTCCCGCTCTCCCTTAGCACCGTTAAACGGCCTGTCCACTGCAACGGTAAAGCTTCCAGCTGCTACACCATTCGGAGTATACCGTAATTCAGGATCCTTGGTTAACCTTCCGATGATAACGATGTGATTCATGATTCTACCTCCTTTTAAATTGCTTTTGGTTTATCCGATGACTTTTAAAATATCAACAATATCCTGGTACTTTTTGATACCCTTACTCTCTAATAACCAATATCCTCGGTCAATATCTTTTTCAATCTTTCCATGCACGATTCTTGTGTATGATTCCGCTTTATCGCCTAGTGCGAGGGAAATAACGGTAGGATCTTTGCTTTTAGTTGCTTTGATTGTGTCTTTAACAAGTTTTATTGCTGCTGGTTTAAATTTTTTCCCGTTAGGTAACATATAGCGATATGTTTTATTCATTGGCTTTACCCCTTTCTGTGAAGTATTGGCAGGTTTTGACCTACTTTCTTTTAGTGATCGCGGTTATTTCGCCATTTTTGATGCAAGATTCTCTGCAACTGAAGTAACTTGCACATCTCGGGCAGAGGTTTGGTTTATATGCTATTGGTTTGTATCGCACCGCTTCCCCTCCTGCTGGCACTCTGGGCAATAATGCTTCCATTCACCATCTGCTAACTTCTTCTTCCAGCCTTCTTCTAACATAAATTCCATTGCATCAGCCCAGTTGTCACATTCTTGCCCTGTTCCGCAATTGTCACATGTTGCCATGTATTTGTTTCTATATATCTTCTCAATCAAGTTAATCCGTTCTCCTTAACTTAATTTTCTGCCGCACATAGGGCAGAAATTGATTTTATAATTGTCACAGAAACCGGGATAATCTTCGTCGAAAATTTGTAAGTAACTACCGCTAACGCTAATTAATATCCTCGTTTCGTAGTTCTGGCAGATTGCTAAATATGCAGATGGATTTTTACAGTATTTACAATCGCCTTCTCCATTCCATTTTTTCATAATCTTTAAAGCAATCTCAAAATGCTTCTTTTGCTCCATAAGTTCCTTCTGTAACGCTTCGCTGCACTCAGCAATAATTTCATCCGATTCACGTATTGCATC
>JAKOTQ010000059.1 GCA_029776205.1 Bacillota bacterium
ATCCCCAGAAGAGGGCTGCGTATGACCAATATGGCCATGCAGCGTCCGATCCAAACTTTGGAGCTGGCGGTTTTGGCGGCTTGGGGGATATGGGCTTTGACGGTTTGGGGGATAGTTTTGATATGTTTTTTGGCGGAGCCCGGACATCCGAACGTCGAAATGGTCCTCAGCGGGGTAACGATCTCCGGTATGATTTGGAGATCAGTTTTGTAGAAGCGGCTTTCGGCAAAGAGACCACCATCGAAGTGCCTCGGTCCGAGACGTGTCCCACCTGTCACGGGAATGGGGCTAAACCCGGAACGTCCATCAAAACCTGCCCCAATTGTAACGGTACCGGCCAGGTCCAGATCACACAAACCACGGCTTTCGGACGGTTTGTCTCCGTTCGGACGTGTGAACGGTGTCATGGGGAAGGAAAGACCATTGATACGCCTTGTCCCGAGTGTCGGGGTTCCGGCCGGGTGAGAAAAGCCCGGAAGATCGAGGTGAAGATTCCGGCCGGTGTGGAAAGCGGTTCCCGTTTGCGGGTAGCCGGTGAAGGAGAGGCCGGTTTGCGGGGAGGTTCGCCCGGGGATTTATATATTTATATTTATGTAAAGAAACATCCTCACTTCGAACGCCAAGGCAATGACGTGCACAGCGAGATTAAACTCAGCATCACCCAGGCTGTGCTGGGGACGACAGTGATGGTGGACACTCTCGACGGGAAAGTGGAACTGAAGATTCCCGAAGGGACGCAGCACGGGACTTCGTTCCGGATGAAAGGTCGGGGCATCCCTTATTTGAAAGGGCACGGCCGCGGAGATCATTATGTCCGGGTGAAACTGACGGTTCCGACCAAACTCACCGCCGAACAACGGGAGCTCTTCAAGAAGCTGGCGGCGTCTTTCGGCGAGAAAGTCGGGACGGAAGACAAAGGATTTATGGAAAAAGTGAAAGGCGCATTCCGATAAAGCGAAAAAAAGAGGCCGGAAACGGCCTCTTTCGTTTTGATTTATCATGCGGGAACGCTGATGAATCAATCGTCGAATTTTAGAATGGTCTCCCGGATTTTTCCCCATTGCAGCGCATCACGAATGCCGTCTTCGATGGAGAGCTCGGTTTTCCAATGGAGCAGCTCTGCAGCTTTATCCGCATTGGCATAAGCGCCGGCAACGTCTCCTTCTCGAGGCGGAGCTTCAACTTTATTGATGGATTGGCCGTATACTTTTTCAAAAGCGGCGACCAGTTCTTTGACGGTGACGCCGTGGCCGCTGCCTAAATTGATAGCTATATAAGGCTCGGTATGCTTCGACTTGGCGAAGACGATCTCGAAACGTTCCAGCGCTTTAAGATGGGCCATAGCCAGATCCCAAACATGGATATAATCCCGAATACCGGACCCGTCCCGGGTATCCCATTTAGTTCCGGTGATCTTAAATACCGGTTCTTTACCAAGGGCGACTTCCACCAGTTTTCCTAAGACATGGGAAGGGAATCGGGCATGAATCCCGGAACGCATTTTAGGATCAGCCCCGATGGGGTTGAAATATCGCAGGGCTATCCCTTTCATGGAATAGGCCTGGCAGAAATCTTTCAGGACCATTTCCATCATATATTTAGTTCGGGCATAAGGGCTGCGGGGATTGAGGGGAGAGTCTTCCCTGACCATAAATCCGGGCACATCATCGTAGATGGAAGCCGATGAGCTGAAAATCACATTGGGTCGGCCGAGTTCATGGAGATTCTTAAATAAAATCAGCGATTTGGCCACGTTTTCGTAGTAATAATCATAAGGCTTCTGAACGGATTCGGGCACTTGGATTAAAGCTGCAAAGTGAATGGTATGTTGAATTTCAGGATGGTCGTTAAAGATCCTTTGAAGCAATTGCTTGTCCGCAATATCGCCATGGTAAAAAATCCGATCTTTCACAAATTCCGGTCTACCGGTGACCAGGGAGTCGAGAATGACAGGTTCGTGGCCATGGTCAAGCAATGCAGAACAAACGGTACTTCCAATATAACCGGCACCACCGGTAACTAAAACCTTCAATCGGATCATCCTTTCTGAAAATTTGAGATAAAAAGTTAGTATGATAAGCTAATATTCTCTTTTTGGGAATGGATTCCTGTTTATTTTTTTGATGAAAATATGATTTATGTGTCAAACTTGTTTAAGGTCCACAAAAAACACGATTGAACCTCTGATTAAATTCCTCTATAATCATAATGACCAAACCTTTCCAGGGGTGATGCGTTGTGGCTATCCATCATCGCGGAGAGCAGCACAGATCTACACTGGAAGATTTTTTCTTTTTTCATCATCCGGACGATGAATCGACACCGCCGTTGGGGACATTGCTTCGGGATTACTGCCGGGTCATTGTTCCCATAACCGGCAATATTGTTTTTCGGGTAGAAGGCCGGACCTATCCGTTGCAGCCTTGGGATATTTTGTTGTTGACGGAGAATGATATTGCCAAAAATGACACGGATTCCGTCAAAGCTGAATATTACGAAATCGGGGTTAAACCGGACTACTTACTCAAGATGAGTCTTCCCGGAAATAATTTACGGACCTGTTTTGAACAAGCGTCAGAATTAAAACGGTTTGTGCTGCGGCCTGAAGGGGAAAGTTTGGAGCGGTTTAAACAATGTCTGAATAACCTGGAAGAAGCTCATGCCGGTTCGGAGTTTGGTAGTAAAATAACGTGTAATGCCTATTTGATGCTCTTGTTGGTCCTGGTAAACCGTTTCTTTTCTGCCGGAATGAATGGAGTCTTTGAACAGGATGGGGACATCAGCCGGGTGGTGGATTATATCGAAGAGCATTTGGCAGAAGACCTGTTGATCGATGGGTTGGCAGAGCGTTTTGGTTTCAGCAAGTATACTCTGATGCATCGCTTTAAAGAACAAACCGGGTTCGCTATTCACCATTATATATTGCAAAAACGGCTTCGGAAAATCCATGCCCTTATTCTTAAAGGGTATCCTTTCATGGAAGCCAGTGCCCGGTGCGGTTTTTCCGATTACTCTTGTTTTGTCCGGGCATTTACCAAATATTACGGCTTATCGCCGAGGAAGTATTATGAGCGGATGAAGAGCGGGAGCTAGAGTGAGGAGATAGGAGTCGG
The DNA here is from genome assembly GCA_029776205.1 of Bacillota bacterium. Lineage (GTDB taxonomy): Bacteria > Bacillota > UBA4882 > UBA8346 > UBA8346 > JAKOSX01. The sequence goes on from JAKOTQ010000059.1 coordinate 3,114, forward strand.
TAGAAAGAAGACAGAATACAGAATATAGAAGACAGAAGTATTGAATTCTGGGTATAAATGCTGGTACTGGATTCTAGGTACAGGCATTGGCTGCTGGGGTTTTGTGTTAGGAAGCAGTAGTCAGGAGTCAGGAACTCATGTTCTTCCTCATGATTTCATGATCTTGGGTCCCGTACCAGGATTATAATGTCAATAATCTTCCTCATGTCTTAAGAATGTCCTATACACTATGTCTTGAGACCTAAGGCGCGAAACTATCTTCTGTCTCCTGATTCCTGACTCCTATATATTGTGCACTGTGCACTACAATCATTATCAGAAAAATGGAAACACTGGAGGAAACATGTCAGACTTAGTATGGTGCGAATTAACCGTGGAAATAGATCCGGAGAATTTTGATGTTGTGGCTGATCTTTTGCAGGAAGCTGGTGCCGGAGGCGTTGTTTTTGATGATCCAGCCATTCTTGAAGTCCGTGAGTTTGAAGTGGATGAGATTTTTAGCGATGAATTGATGCAACAGATCAAACAACCTCCAGCGGTTCGGGCTTATTTTCCGGTCGATGATCGGCTGGGTGATAAATTGAACCAATTAAAAGAAGCATTCCGTGAGCTTTACGGTGAAGTGCCGGAATTTAAGTTGCGACAGATTCATGAGGATGATTGGGCCCATGCCTGGAAGGCTTATTATAAACCGGAGAAAATCGGCCGGGTAGTGATAAAGCCCAGTTGGGAACAGTATTTACCAACTGAGGATGAAGTGATGATCGCTTTGGATCCGGGGATGGCCTTTGGAACCGGAACCCATCCGACCACTCGGATGTGTGTGCAGCTGTTGCAGGAAGAGATCAATCGTCCCTTGGACATGCTGGATCTGGGAACCGGTTCCGGCATTTTGGCGATTATCGGTGCTAAGCTGGGCGCCAGGCAGGTTGTAGCCTCGGATATTGATCCGGTGGCTGTAAAGGTTGCGCGGGAGAATGCGGAGCTGAACCAGGTTTCTGACCGGGTTACGTTTTTTGAAGGCGATTTGTTAAAGGCTCATACGTCGGGCCAATATGATTTGGTGGTGGCGAATATTATCGCCGATATTATTGTGAAATTGATTCCGGATTTGCATCGGGTGTTGAAACCGGGCGGACATTTTGTTGCTTCCGGGATCATTGATCGCCGGCTGGAGGAAGTGAAAGAACTTTTATCCAAGCATAACATGGAAATTGTTCGGATCGAAACCGATCAAGAGTGGCGGGCAGTGGTGGCTGCGTTAAACATTCCAGAATAATTTGGGCGAAGGTAGAATCAACAGAGAAAGGGATGGATTTCGATGACACGTTTTTTTATTCCTGCGGACCATATTCGGGGAGATAAAGTTTTTCTTGAAGGAAGCGACCACCATCATTTGTTAAATGTGCTCCGAAAAAAAGTCGGCGATGAAATTACGGTGTTAAACGGCAAAGGGGAAGAGTTTTTGGCCCGGGTCATCGAAATTAAGCCGTCGATGGTTATTGCGGAGATCGTGACTGCCATGAACAGGCCTGCCGAACCTCGGGTAAAAATCAATTTGATACAGGGATTGCCGAAAGCCGATAAATTTGAATGGATTATTCAAAAAAATACGGAACTTGGTGTATCCCGGTTTCAGCCGGTTATCACCGAGCGAAGTACTATCCGGCTGGATGCGGAGGCTCGGACCAAAAAGTGGGAACGTTGGAGCAAAATCATTAAATCTGCTGCAGAACAGTCGGGGCGGACGATTATCCCGGAGCTGGAGATGGTGAAAGATTGGGAGTTAGCCATCCGCAATCTGCGGCCCGGGTTGACGTTGATCCCATGGGAAGGGGAGACGGAACGTTCTCTCAAGTCCGTATTGGAGGCTGAGAAAGTTCTGCCGACAGAGGTTAACGTTATTATCGGACCGGAAGGCGGCTTTTCTATCCAAGAAATCAATGAAGCCCGGGAATATGGCGCGATCCCGATCACATTAGGCCCCAGGATCCTGCGAACCGAAACCGCGGGCCTGGTCGCAGCTACTTCTATTCTCTATCATTTTGGGGATATGGGATAGGAATTTGATGAGTTCACAGTTGACAGTTGGGACAGTGGACAGTTGTCTAACAGTTATACAGTTTAAAGTAGATAGTTTACAGTTAAGTGTAAAGGGAAAAGGTTAGCACCTAATTGTTTAAATGTTAACTGTAAACTGTATTCGTGCCTGTTTTAAATGGCCCACTGGATTCGTTGTTTCACCGGATCGTAATGGATCGGCGGCAGTTCTTTGGAAGAGCCCCAGGCCTCGAGTGTGTAGGTGATGAACGGTAAATAGAGGAGGGCAACATTGACGATGTCGATTCGGATGACCGGCCGGAATTTCCGGTAAATTTCAGCCATCCGACGGTAGAATCCATCTTTCGATGAATTTTCGGCTTCATCTTCCTTGAAATATTCCTCAAGGTATGATACCTCTTCTTTCCACCGGTCCTTGGCGGCTTCGATCCATTGGGGATCGTGATTTTTAAGCAGCCAGGTCAGGTGGTTGTAAAGTGCTTGAAATCCCTCACTGTAAGGGATTTTTTTCTTTTCCAGATGCTTTTTGGGTAATTGGGGGGAGATCTTTTTAGTCGCTAATTCCGCCATTAAATTGGATGAGATGGTACCGTCGATCAAATTAATGCTGAGACTGTATAACTCCTCAAATTTTTCATCGGTTTCCAGGATGACCTTGAAGTTAACCAACAGATGAGGCTGGTACTTTAAAAGGGGTTGTTTGTAAAAGAAAAGAGGGCGTTCTGGCGGCAGACGGAGATTGATCTCCCGTTCAACCCGGCGATAGTCTAATTCATAGAGATAGGCGCCTCGAAAGATTAATCCCCGTTTTTGAATGCCCTCCACAAACCATTGTAAACGGTAGCTGCCCCGGGTAACCAGTTCGGAACCGGGATATTTCTCGAGAAGGGCAGGGTCGCAGACGATCTGTAAACTTTGGGTTTCTACGCGGGCGGGGGTAAAAAAGGTTCGCGGGACATTGACTTGGCATTCGGCCATAATCAGTTCATTCTGGATGACCGTGTGCGGTGCACCGGCTACTTTCAGGGAATTAATGATGAAATTGAAAACCGTTGGATCGGACATGGTCACCATTCCTTTTCTGTCTTCGTTGTTTTCCGTTTCTGTTTACGTTAAAAGTTGTTTTCTGCTCAGAGCAGCTCTTCCCAGTCGGGGGTATCTTCGTTGATCATGGCTTCGATCTCTTGCCCGAGGCGTTCAAACCCTCGGCTCAGTGATTCATGGGAATCCGCCTGAAATACCAGCTCCATAATGCGGGCCTCCAGACTTTTGCCCCGGCAAAGTTTGCCGATGACCCGTTCGCTTTCACCGATGACAGTGTGAAACATTTTGACCTTCTCATCCAGGAGACGAAGCAGGTGCTCTTCAACAGTATCTTTAATGGAAAGATTGTAAACGTAAACATCCCGGGTTTGTCCCAGCCGGTGGATCCGGCCGATCCGCTGTTCCAGGCGCATTGGATTCCAGGGCAGGTCGTAGTTGATCATGGTATTACAAAATTGCAGGTTAATTCCTTCGCCGCCGGATTCGGTACAGACCAGGACCCGGTATTGGGGGAACTCTTTAAACTGATATTTCGTAAACTCTTTCTTGGATGCAGACAAACTTCCGTCAAAGGCGAGGGTCAGGAAACCGGCCTGTTCCAAACGGGTCCGGATGTAACTTTGCGTGGCCAGAAATTCGGTAAAAATGATCACTTTTTCCGGAGTTTTGCGAATCAGTTCTTCGACGACTGCCATTTTGGCGTTGTTTTTAATCTGCTGTGCTAATTTCAACAGGCTGACGGCTTCTTGTTGTTGGGCTTCATCCATTAAAATCTTATGAGCCAGCTTGTAGAGGGTAAGCACTGCAGCAAAGGTGCTTGAGCAAATCTCCCGTTGGAGGGTGAGTAAGGGAAGAGCACTCATACCGGCCGGACCGTTTTTGAGGCACCGCCGGATAAAATCGGTGGTTCGATCGTACATCTCCCGTTCCATAGGTGAGAGGACGATCGGGATATTTTGAACATTTCGTTTGGTGAACCCGATATGAGCTCCGTGTTTATTGCGGATCATTACCCCGCTGAGTAGGCTTTTCAATTCACCGGCATTTTTGGGTTTGCGTTTATCCGCAATATAATTTTTTTTAAAATTGCGATAACTGCCAAGTTGTCCCGGTCGCAGCAAGGAGATCATATTGAAGAGCTCTTTCAAGTCATTTTGAAGCGGAGTGGCTGACAGAAGCAGGAAATATTTCTTTTGAATGCTGTTGACGAACTGAAAGTTCTGGGTTTTGTCGCTTTTTAGTTTATGGGCTTCATCGACGATTACCATATCATAATAGTTTTTGAGAATTTCATTGCGATGGCATTCCTTTTTTGCTGTATCCAGCGAGGCGATGATCTGGTCGTAATTGGCCCATTCCCACTCTCGATTGGCGATTAGGGTGTGTATTTCGAACTTCTCCCGCAATTCTGCTTCCCACTGACGGCAAAGAGCAGCCGGGGTTAATATTAAAAACCGTTTCACCAGGCCGCGCAGCATGTATTCTTTCAAAATCATGGCGGCTTCAATGGTTTTTCCCAAACCGACTTCATCAGCAAGTATTGCCCGGCCGCGCATTTCGGAGATGACCTTTTTGACGGTTTCGATTTGATGGGGATAGAGAACGAAACCGTTTTTGCGCCAGTGTTCCTGAAGATGGCTGATGACCAACAGGTCCTCAAAACCGTGGCTGAGTGTTAATTCGATCCCTTGATGGTGTAGGAGAAATGCTTCCCAGGAATCCCACTCTTTTCTGCGCATTCTGAGCAGAAATTCGGAAAAGGCATTGCCGGACTGAAATACCGGGGAAAAATCGGGTAGAGCTCTTTCCGGCTCTGGTTTTGATAACGTCGCATGGGGGGATGTTTCCAATGCAAAACCTCCTTCAAGGGATGGTAAGACAGTATAGTTTTGCCGGTATTAGCGAGAAAAAATCCCATTTCACCAGGGTATTTTTTGGATGTATAGTGTTTTAGGAAAGGCTTTGTTACATGCGCGGTATGGTATATTCTCCAATGACAGTGGAAAATTTAAGATCTATCCCGAATTACAGCGAAGAGTAGCGGTTGAAGGTAATGGCTAACGTAGTTTTGCGCGGGATGTTAGGGCGATATGGTGATGATGAATGAAAGGTTCATCCATGAGATGGGTATCCGGAAGAATAGTAATAAACTAAAAAAATAGCCTCCCTTAGGAGGCTATTTTTAATTATTGTCCATAAATTTCAAATTCCCGGAGGGAATAGCCGTAAGATGTACCACGGCTGGTTAAAACCAGCTTGACATACCGTGCTTTCGTTGTGCCGGTAAGAGTAGTGACTTCTCCTGTGCCTGAAGTGGTACTGTAAATTTTGGTCCAGTTGATGCCGTCCTTGGAAACAAAAATTTGCCAAGATTTGGCATAAGCTTCATTCCACCGGAGTACAAACTTGGACAGCATCGATAATTTCCCCAAATCGACGGTGAGCCATTGGGGATCGGTTTTCTCAACTGTAATCCAGCAAGTGGCCGGGTTGCCATCGACTGCGCTAGATGCTTGGTAGTCGGAACTTTTGGCGCTAGATGAGGTAACCTTCTTATGCAATGCCAAATTCGTCGTTGGTCGGGAGGTCAATATCGACGAGATGACCGCCGAATCGTTGGTGTTTACAGAAGAATCTGTGCCCCCAGTGCTTCCAGCGGCAATTTGAACTGCTTTTGAAGCATTGACCAGGCCGTACCCGTAATCATCATCAAATCCTGGACTGCCGAGATCTTGAGCGGATTGGTGGATGATATCAATAACTGCCGGCGGAGAAAGAGAAGGATTGGCAGCCCGTACCAGGGCGACAACACCGGCGACTGCCGGAGAGGCCATGGAGGTTCCGGTCATGGATGCATAACTTGAAGAGCTGCTCATGAAAGTGCTGGTAATGTTGGAACCCGGAGCTACTACGTCCAGTTCTGGTCCATAGTTTGAGTAGTCTGCCCGGTTGCCGGTGTTGTCAATGGCACCAACAGCGATGACCCCGTCACAGTTGGCTGGAAACATCACCGGTCCGCCGCTGTTGCCTGCAGCGGCGACCACATTGGCTCCGCGGCTGATCGCATAGTTTACAGCGTCTTGCATGGCACTGCTGGTTCCGGTACTGCCAAGGCTGAGATTGATGACGTCTGCCCCATGGTCGGCAGCATATTGGATACCGTTAATAATCGTTGCATAACTACCGTTACCCTCATCGTCGAGGACTTTCACCGGCATAATCTTGCTGCCGGAGGCTACGCCGGCGATCCCTTTTCCGTTATTGGCGATGCCTGCGGCAATACCGGCAACATGGGTGCCATGGCCCAAATTGTCTTCGGGGTCATTGTCGTTATTGACAAAGTCATATCCTGGGACGATGTTTTCTTGTAAATCTTCGTGATCTTTGGTGATACTAGTATCGAGAATGGCAATGGTTACTGCCGAACGTTTGGCGAGGGGAACGGTTTCCCACGCGCGTTCAACGGCAATCGATGCCAGGCTCCATTGCATCGCATAATACGGATCGTCGGGGGCGGCTTCCGTATTGACCTGATAATTGGGTTCAGCATACTCGATTGCCGGATGGTTACGAAGGGTCTCCATGGCAACAAAGTAATTTTGACCATCGGACAGCTTAACCAGAGCTAAACCCAAGGATTGATTGAGGGGTTGAACTTGTGCGTTAAGACGGTTTACAGCTTGAATGAGAGCATTTAAATGCGTTTGCTCCAAATCGGAAACGTCTTTATATTTGACAATCAGTTCATTGGGTAATATTTGCCGTTGGAAAACGGTATCTCCGGTAGCGTTGGATTTTCTTATATAGTAACGTTCATTCGATTTGAGAATTACCGATTGACCGTTGGAGTCTTTCGCGACGGTTTGAATGGATTGAACGGTTACCGGTTGACCGTTGTCATTTGCCAAAGTAACCTGAGGAGCTATGATTAAAGCGAGGCTGATCAAGGCAATGATAGGGAACCATGGGCGATATTGAACCATAATAACCTCCCTGCCAAATGATAAAAGATTATGTCACATTACACCTATGGTGACATTATAGTACTTATTTTAAAATTGTACAGTTGTACTTCTTACCATTGGGAACTGATCATTCCAGAGGCAACAGAAGATGGTCGAAATAAAGGAAACGATCTACAGTCATAGAAAACGTTGATAGAAATCTGGAAATTGTAGGAGGTATATAGGAGAAATAGGGAACAATAATTGATGTGTTTTATGAAACGGAGGAAAATATGATGTCTCTTTTATTGGTGTTCATTCTGATTATCGCAGGACTTTATGGTATCAGCCGTTCGAAGCGAAACTTTCGCCGCATGTTGGCCGGAGAGTTATCCGGTTGGGTCGAAGCCGGAATCATTACACCGGATCAGGCAGCACAGCTAGAGGGTATGTATCAATTGGATCAGTTACCGGAGGAGTCTCAGATCACTCTTTTGAAGACTCTGTTTATGTTCGGGGCGGCGTTAATTGCTTTGGGGATTATCTCTTTTGTGGCGGCCAATTGGGATCTCATCCCGAAACACTGCAAGTGGATCCTGATTACGTTAGCGATGGTAGGGTCTCATGGTGCGGGGTATCGTTTGTGGAAGGTGAAAAACTCTTCCCCTTATTTGGGGCATGCTTTAATTATCCTTGGCACTCTGATATTTGGAGCAGATATCGCGCTTATTGGGCAAATTTTTCATCTTCCCGGCGAATATCATCACGGCCTTTTGCTTTGGTCCCTTGGGGCGCTTGGAATGGGGTATGCGGTTCAAAGCGTTCCTCACCTCTTAATGGCTATAGGTGCGTCCTTTGGCTGGTTTGTTGCATCGGTGAGGGAGCCGTCTTTTGGAACTTTCTTTTATCTGATGTTATTGCCGGCGGCGGTGTTGCCATATGCTTACCGCTATCGATCCCGTGGGACCCATTTCGGATTGGTGCTGGCTTGGGTGATCGGTACGGTTCTTTATCTCTCAACTCCTGATGTACAGCTTACTGCCTTTTGGCTGGTATCTGGAGTTTCTGCCATCGCGGCCGGGTTATGGGGGTACGGAGATATGATGGCTAAGCGGGGGAATATAGATTTCGGAGATGACTGTAAAATTTCGAGCGCCTTTATCTTAAGTGTGCTCGGATATATTTTAACCTTTCAGAAGGTGATTGAGGGAATGATCGCCGATAGTATCCATTGGCCGTCATGGGAGGGTATGACGGTTTGGGCCTTATTATGCATTGGAGCAATGGGGCTGGTGACGAGCGGATATTATCGAAATTCAGCGAAGGAAGAAAAATCCGACTATCTTGTGGTGTGTTTAGGCGGGATTGTTTGCGCAGTGGTTGGGCTTTTCCAAGGGAGTTGGGCAGTGATTGCCGGGATTGTGACGATGAATATTTTAGTCATTTTATTTGGAGGGTATTTTTTCTGGAAAGGGGTATCATCGTTAGACCGGCGCTATTTCTGGCTGGGATTGGCCCTGCTGATTATCGTTGTGGTCAGCCGGTTCTTCGAATATGATACCGGTTTGCTTTGGAAATCGGTTTCGTTTATTCTGGCAGGTATTGGTTTGATATATGGCGGGATTTTATTTGAGAAGAAACGGGGAGGGGTGTTGAAGGATGGGACGTAAAACCATAGGATTTGCAAGTGCTGTCTTATTGCAATTGCTCATCTTGTTGATCATCGTGATACCGCGCTGGAGTATCATTATGCAGGGGAGAACCATCATTTTGGAGACCCTGCCCTATGATCCCTATCATATCTTTCGTGGCTATTATATGGATCTTCGTTATCGGATTGCCGTTCCGGAAAATCTTCCGGGGAATACGGAATTTAAACCAGGCCGTGATTATTATGTGATATTAGCGCCGGATGAAACCGGAATATGGCAGCCGGCGGCAGTGGCGGACAGTCTTCCTCAGACCTTGAAACCGAATGAGGCTGTGATTCGTGGACGTTATCGTTATGGCCAGTTGGATTTTTCCATCAACCAATATTACTTGCCGGAGAACCGCAGGCTTCAAGTAGAAAAGTTGTTACGGGACTCGCAACAACCGGCCTTGGTAGAGGTGAAGGTGAAAAATAACGGAACAGCTGCTATCTTTCAAATTATCATTGAGGGGCAGCGGTTTCGATATTAGGTACGGAGTTGTAGGTAAAAGGTTATGAAGAGCCGAAGCAGGTGTTGGTTACAGGTAATGACGACAGGATGACTTCAAGACAAAAGTTATCAGTTGATGTTGATCCCTTTGAGGCTGTCAAATTGAAGTTCATCGTTCATCGAAGCACTATAGACATGACAATTGAACAGCTTGACATGATGAATTACTTATGAAGGGGGCGGGATGACTGCGTCGTTTGCTTTTGGTAACGATTTAACAAATGATCCAATTCGATGCTAGCCTGAAGAACATCAGCATCGGTATAACCCCGCTCGTTCCAGAGGTCCTGAAGTTTTTTGCGACTTGCAGCGATTAAGTTTTCCAGATTTTGAGTTTGCTTCTTCAATTCCCATACATCCCATTGAGTATTCAAAACATGAAATATTATAACATAAAACGGGTGGGAGGTGTTGCGAAATTGGTAAAATTTTTCCAACAAATCCGGAATTTTATTTATATACAGATGTAGGCGCCTTTTTGTTGAGCGCTATACCCGGTCACTAAATGGAAAAATTTATAAATTAATATAAAAAATGGTAATAGTAATATTGACAAAATTTTACAATTGAATTAAGATAAAAAATGTTTTGATATATTTATTTCATAAACATTGGAGGGCAAAAATGCAAGCAGCAAGAGTAATGCTTGTGGATAAGGATATCAAATATTTAAACTGGTTGATTCAGGAGATCAATCATTATCCGGTGATGACTGTCGAATCGTTGGCTACATCCAGCCAGCAAATTCTTACCGGTTTAAAAGATAAAACCATCGATTTGATTTTGATGGATATTCATTTGGACAAGGCGGAATCAGATTCTCCAAACTCAGGGATACAAATTATTTATGATATTCGGGAGATACATCCGACAGTTAAACTTATTGTTGTATCTGACGACGACAGGGAAGAGTGTATCGTTGAGAGTATTTTTGCAGGTGCGGATGGCTACCTTTTTAAGAAAGATATTGCCATAGAATTAAAGAAGATTGAAAATTGGCTGAAGGGTGAGAAATGCCCCATGGAAGTCATTATCAGCAAATTTCGGGAACTTCAAATAGAATTGCTAAAGAGCCGATTGACTCAAGCGGAGCGGGATGTATTTGACCTGCTTAGCTTGGGGCTGAATCAACGTGAAATTAGCGAAAAACTGTTTAAATCCAATGCAACCATTAAAAAACAGGTGAAACAAATTTTAATCAAATTTGAAGTGTTTTCTACAAAAGAGCTACTCAAAAAAATTAGACGTCATATTCAATTTTGTTAAAGAGAGATAACTACCTTTAATTGCAAAGGGCTTGAAATCGAATTATCCAAATATTGTAAAAAGTACCATAGTTTATGGTACTTTTTGTTTTGGAGGAGCAAAAAAGAGTGGACTCATCAAAAATGTAAAAAATTGTTATTTTTAACTCAAATGATAGTTATCATTTTCATTGCAAAGGGTTGATATAGTGGCACCAAAACAAAGGATTCGTTTAAAGTTACGACAGGCCCGTTTGAAACGAGTGGTTTTGGGCCCGGATGGGGTTCCCCATACCATGAAGCAGTCTGAGGCTGCCAAAGAGATTTCTGCCAAGTATGACGTGAATTTGGGTGCGTGTTATTTTGGCATGATCGAACGGGGTGAAAAGACCGGAAGCGTCAAAGTGATGAAAGCCATTGCTCATTATTTTGGGTTGGACATTCGAGATATTTTGTAATACGAGGTGAAATAAATTATGCCTTGGCAGCAATAGGAGGGATGATTGGATGAGTGTCAAGGAGTTGAATGAACCAACACCAAGTTACAAGCCGCTTGAAGAACCGGTGACACCGTATATGAAGGCTAAAGCGGAATGGGATGATCGAATTGGGACAGCTCGGGTTCAAGCATTTAATTGGCGGTTATGTGCTCTTGGTTCAATCGGTCTTTCCATTATTTTAGCATTTGGCTTAATTTATCAAAGTTCGAAAAGTACGGTGGTGCCATATGTGGTTCAAGTGGATCGGGAGGGATTGGCCCAGGCTGTTGGACCGGCTAAGCAAAGTAATTATATACCACAAGAGAAAGAAATTAAGTATTTTTTAGGGCAATTTGTGCAAAAGGCCAGGAGTATTCCGCTTGATCCGGTTGTGGCTAAGCAAAACTGGCTTTCAGTGTATGCTTTTTTGCTTCCGTCAGCAGCCGCTAAAATGAACGAAATTGTCAAACAGGAAAACCCCCTGGGCAAGGTGGGGATTGAAACGGTTCAGGTTGAGGTTAATGTGATTGTGAAGATGTCTGAAAATACCTATCAAATTCGTTGGCGGGAAGAAGTGTTTTCCAAAGAGGGAGCTATAAAGGAAAGTTCCAGGATGACCGGTCTTTTTACTATCAGTTTGTCAACTCCGAAAACGGAAAAGGAAGTTTTAGTGAATCCCTTGGGATTGTATGTCAAGGATTTTTCGTGGTCGAAAGAATTGTAGGGAGATCTAAAGGAGGAGAATCAATTGAAAAAAGGGTTGTTGATTTTATGGATTTTGCTCTTAAGTCTCTGTGCTCAGTATGTTTGGGCCGAAGAAACGATCGCTCCAGATCCATTGGAGCGGAAAGCTGTTAAGGAACTAGTTGAGGATAACACTCAAAATGTCAGGGATGCGATATCCAAAAATGGGGCCGTAGTTTATACCTATATTCCCAATCAATTGTTCCGTGTCTATTGTCAGGAAGAACGTTTGGTTGATATTCAGTTACAACCAGGCGAAGAGCTGATTTACATTGGTGGCGGAGATACTGTCCGCTGGGTGGTTGATAAGGAGATTTCCGGTTCCGGAGCTGCCAAACAATGGCATGTTTATGTCAAACCGCTGAAAGCTGGATTAATGACAAACTTTGTTATCAATACGGACAAACATACATATCATTTGGAGTTAATCGCCACCACGTGGTATACTCCGGTGATTTCCTGGGTTTATCCTCAAGAAGAAAAGATCGCGTTATTACGGCAAAAAGCGGAAGAGAAAAAACGTGAAGAAGAAAGCATTGTATTAGGCAACGGAACTTTGGAAAGTTTGAATTTTGGTTATATCATCACGGCTAAGTCTAAACGTTATTCCTGGAAACCCAAGATGGTTTTTGATGATGGCTTAAAAACATATATTCAGATGCCAGTCGAGATGAGATCCAGCGAAGCTCCAGCGTTGTTCATCAAAGAGGGTAAAGAATTGGTGTTGGTCAATTATCGGGTAAAAAATAATTACTATATTGTTGACAGGCTTTTTAACGAAGCTGAATTACGTTGTGGCCCCAAACAGGTGATCTACATCAAAAAAGTGAGCCGATAGGAGGATATAGCTGTGGATGATCGATATGAAGATAACGATGTTGTAACCAGCAACGGTTCCAATGGGAACAATTCATTTGGAATGTCCTCAAATTCCAGCCTGATCAGGCCTAAACCGCCGACAGGTACTGCATTTAACCGGCGGACTGTCATGACGATGGTTTTATCATTCGGAGCATTGATCATGTTTGGCATTATGTATGCTTTTACCCCACAGCAACCAGCAAATCAGGAAGTGGTGGGTGAAAGTCTAAAGCCGGAGCAAAATACCGGGCCGATGTACACCCAAACGCCGGATATGCTGAATAACTTACCCAGTACCTATCAGGACAGTAACCGTAATCTTCCCTTACCTCCTTATGAAAATGACCATATTTACCCTGATGTCATTGAGAGTGGATCGTTTTTGGCGCGGGAATCGGATTTGCTTCCAAATATGTTATCTGTCAATGATAGAACTCAACTTACGCAGGAAGAAAAAGAAGCGATGGAAGCACGCCGCAGCCAAATACGGTTTGGAAGCGTTCAACGAACGACATCGTCAAAAGAAAAACCTGAGGTAAATGAGGAAGCGGAACTGTTGAAAGAGATCTTAGCCAGTCAGGCTTATGTCAGCTCAGAGGAGGGACAAGCTCCAAAAGAAGGCCAGATACAGAAGGAAGATTTTTTGAAGAAAAATCATGGCATGAGCTTCTATGCCGCTTCTACATTACAAGCGCCAGTGTCCCGATATGAAATAAAAGCCGGGACCATCGTGCCGGCAGTGTTAATTACCGGAATCAACAGCGATTTACCCGGATATCTTGTGGCTCAGGTTCGGGAGAATGTCTATGATACCGTGAGCGGCCGGTATTTATTGATTCCTCAAGGCAGCCGGTTAATTGGTATATACGACAGCAAAGTGGAATTTGGGCAGAAACGGGTGATGGTGGTATGGACAAGGGTTATTTATCCCAACGGATATTCATTGGATTTGGAAAATATGTCCGGTGTGGATAGTAGCGGTTATTCGGGTTTAAAAGATAAAGTCAACAATCACTATTCGAAGTTATTTTCAGCTGCCATTTTAACCAGTGTTTTAAGTGCCGGAGTAAAAAATGCGACGGATTCAAATACGCCTCAGTCGGGGTATGACGATGCCCTTGGCGAAGCCATGGCTGAAAACATCGCCAATCTCGGTACCCAGCTGGTTGAGAAAAATCTGAATGTTCAACCGACTATCGAAATTAGGCCTGGTTTCCGATTTAATGTGTTTGTTCATAAGGATTTTATACTAAAACCCTATAATGCTTTATGATTTATCGATTCACTGATTTTCTCGAAGGGAGGGAAGGGGAGTAACGGTGTCCATTGGTAAGTCGATTGAAACCAGTCAGGATCGGTTATTGCAAATGTTGACGACAGCGGTTGGCAATGAAGTGGCGGCATTGTTGAATGATGATCGGGTCGTCGAGTTGATGCTAAATCCGGATGGATGCCTTTGGGTTGATAAATTGGGTGAAGGGCGATCTTATACCGGTATAAAGATTTCACCGGCTAATTCGGAACGGGTTATCTACTTGGTAGCCAGTTCTACGGGGGCCGTTTGTAATGCCGAAAATCCGATTTTAAGTGCTGAATTTCCCGGAAGCGGCAACCGTTTTCAGGGACTTTTACCTCCGGTGGTGAGTGCGCCTACATTTACCATTCGTAAAAAAGCCTTGATGGTATTTACCCTGGAACACTATGTGGAACAAAAAATTATGACGCCTATTCAGCGGGAAGCGATTATTAAAGCGGTCTGGGATAGGAAAAATATTTTGATTGTCGGAGGTACAGGTTCCGGAAAGACCACCCTTGCTAATGCGATTTTAAATGAAATTGCTCAAGTCGGAGATCGGATTGTCATCATCGAAGATACGCTGGAACTTCAATGCACTGCTCCAGATACGGTGTTTCTAAGATCCCGGGAACACGTATCAATGAATGAACTTTTGAAAGCTACTATGCGGCTTCGGCCGGACCGGATTGTGGTCGGAGAAGTTCGCGGTCCTGAGGCGTTGACACTGCTTAAAGCATGGAATACCGGCCATCCCGGCGGTTGTGCTACTGTCCATGCAAACAGCGCTCGCGGGGGGTTAACCCGTTTGGAACAATTGATTCAGGAAGCCATTCCTACTCCCCAAAAAGAGCTGATTGCTGAAGCAGTCAATGTTATCGTTTATATTGAAAGGCATCAACATGGGCGCCGGCTTAAAGAGGTGGTTGAGGTAGAAGGGATCAAAGATCATGATTATGTTTTAAAAGCAATTTAAAAGTATATTTAATCAAATTTCTTTGTAATAAATTGAACAAGAAAGGGTGTTGTTTTCATGAAAAAGGTGGTTCAGATGTTGATGGTTTGGGTGGTTGTTGCTTATTTGGTGTTATCAGTTTCAAGTTTATGTCTGGCTGCAAGTACCGATATGCCTTGGGAAGGTCCGATGGAAAAATTGCTACAGTCTTTTACGGGCCCCGTTGCTAAAGTCATCGGTACATTAGCCATCGTCATGACCGGTCTTGGATTGGCTTTTGGTGAAGGTGGCGGAGGGCTTCGTAAAGGGTTGCAAATTGTCTTCGGTCTTTCTATCGCTTTTACCGCCAGCAGCTTTTTCCTGAGTTTCTTTGGTTTTTCCGGAGGGCTTCCATTCTAAGCTGAAGTTTTACTACATGAGGAGGCAACCCAATGAGCAGGAATGATGGTTTTGAAATACCGATTCACCGTTCATTAACCGAGCAAATTCTGATGGGGGGCGTCCCCCGTCAGATTGCTCTTTTAAATGGAACATTGGCTGCAGCCTTAGGTTTGGGGATGCAGTCTTGGTTGTCATTGCCGATTTGTTTGATTATCCATATTTTGGCTGTGGTGGCCACGAAACGCGATCCGCAGTTTTTTGATTGTTTCAAGCGGCATATTCGCCAGAAGTCTTATTATTCAACTTAAGAAGGAGGAGTCCGGATGTTTAATTTACGGGAATATCGAAACCGGCCGGATCGTCTTTCGGACTTTTTGCCGTGGGCAGCATTAATCGCTCCTGGCGTTGTTTTGAATAAGGATGGGTCCTTTCAAAAAACCTTTCGCTTTCGTGGTCCGGACTTGGCCAGTGCAACCCGTTCGGAGTTGATCAGCATTACGGTTCAGATGAATAATGTCCTGAAGCGCTTATCGGGCGGTTGGGCTATCTTTGCCGAATCCCAGCGGGTGGTCAGCCAGGAATATCCGGAATCAAAATTTCCGGATCTGATTTCCTTAATGATCGAAGAAGAACGTAAGGGATTTTTTTCATCGGGCAAACATTATGAGAACAATTATTATTTTACTCTCTTGTACTTACCGCCCCAGGAAGCTTCGGACCGTTTTGAAAAATGGATCATTCAACGGGATCAGGAGCGGGAAAAGGAGACATATGCTGCACATTTAAAGACTTTTCTAACTGAAGCTGATCGTATTTTCACCTTGTTTAAAGAATTAATGGCCGAAGCAGAACCATTAGATGATGAAGAAACGTTAACCTATCTCCATAGCTGTGTGTCTCCGAAGAGACATCGGGTACGGGTTCCTGAGATACCAATGTATCTGGATGCAATTTTAGCGGATACGCCTTTAATTGGCGGGATGGAACCCCGGCTTGGCAAACATCACTTGAGAGTCGTCTCGGTGATGGGATTTCCGGGCAGCAGTATTCCTGGTATTTTAGACAATCTCAACCGTTTGAATTTTGAATATCGTTGGGTGACTCGGTTCCTTCCTTTGGACAAAATGGATGCTCTTCAGGAAGTCAACCGTTACCGGAAGCAATGGTTTGCCAAACGAAAGGGAGTTATGACGCTTATCCGGGAAACTGTATCTCAAAGTGAAAGCGCAATGGTTGATAGTGATGCGCTCAACAAAAGTTTAGACGCTGATGCGGCAGCTCAAGAATTAGGCGATGATCTGGTCAGCTATGGCTATTTTACTGCTGCAGTGGTGGTTTGGGATGAGGACGGGACAGCGGTTGAGAGGAAGGTCCGAGCTATTGAAAAAACGATTAATAGCTTGGGTTTTACGGTGATAACGGAAACGTTAAACGCAGTGGATGCTTGGCTTGGCAGTTTGCCTGGGCATTGCCGGGCTAATGTGCGTCGTCCCTTATTTAGTTCTTTAAATTTAGCCCACGTCTTTCCCCTTTCGGCGATTTGGGCAGGCCCTCAAAGGAACAGACATTTAAATGGGCCGGTTTTAATGTACACACAGACACCGGATGGAACTCCTTTTCGCTTAAGCCTCCATGTGGGGGATGTCGGACATACGATGATTGTCGGTCCCACGGGAGCCGGTAAATCGGTGCTGCTTGCAACTCTGGCGGTGCAATTTAGACGTTATCCCAATGCCCAAGTTTATTTCTTTGATAAAGGTGGCTCCTGCCGGGCGTTGACTGCCGGAGTTGGCGGGGATTTTTATGATCTGGCTGATGAAGATGCGGATACTTTGTCATTTCAACCTTTGGCTAATATCGATGATGACAATGAACGTTCCTGGGCTGCAGAATGGATTTATGATATTCTGCGGGGAGAAAATGTTGAAATTACGCCGGATGTTAAGAAACTGGTCTGGACCGCACTTGGTTCGCTAGCAACATCGCCAAAGGAACAGCGGACTATAACTGGTTTATCGTTATTAATTCAAGATAATGGGTTGAGGCAGGCTTTGGAGCCGATCACGATCAATGGAGCCTTCGGTAAGCTGTTTGATGCGACTTTTGACAATCTTGACTATGGTTCCTGGCAATGTTTTGAGATGGAAAAATTGATGAATACACCAGCTGCGGTACCACCGACTCTGAGCTATTTGTTTCATAAATTGGAACAGCGGTTTACCGGGAAACCGACAATGATGATTTTGGATGAATGCTGGCTTTTTTTGGATAACCCTATTTTTGCGGCAAAGATTAGGGAATGGCTAAAAGTACTTCGAAAATCCAATGTATCTGTGGTTTTTGCAACCCAGTCATTGCAGGATGTGGCCAGCAGTCCTATTGCACCGGTGATTGCCGAGTCCTGCCATACCAAGATTTATCTTCCAAACTCGAATGCCGGTGATGAACGGACGGCTGAGACTTATCGTACTTTCGGCCTGAACAGCCGGGAAATTGAGATCATCTCCATGGCAACAGCGAAGCGGCAATATTATTATAAAAGTACTTATGGCTCTCGTTTGTTTGAGCTGGCTCTTGGACCGGTTGCATTGGCCTATTGTGCGGCCAGTTCCAAGGAGGATCAGCTCATGGTGAAGCGGCTGTTGGCGGAGAACGGGTTGGAGTCCTTTAATGAACATTGGCTGAAATATAAAAACCTTCATCATGAAGCTGGCGTGTATCAGGAATTGAAGGATTGTTTGGAAAGGGGTTGATGACATGAAGAAAAAGGTTTCGGTGATTTGGTTAGTTTGTATAGTGTTTATATTTACTTCTTTAGTCCCTCCGCTGGTACCCCGAGCGGAAGCGGCAATTCCGGTTATTGATTATTCGAATCTGGCACAAATTATTCAGCAGCTTTCAGTGATGAAAAAGCAGTTAGAAAACTTAAAAGAACAGCTTAAACATTTTGTTAAGATGAAAACGGAAGTGTTTGCCAAAGTCAAAACCAATTTAGTTGGAGCCTTTGATAAATTAACCAACTTTCGGAATAGTGTTAAAGGTTTAACCTTTGATTATTCAAAGGTTGACGAAGTATGGAAATCTACCTATAAGAGTACAGATGACTTAAGTAAGATGCAGGACGGGGAATATGCCAATCATTTAAAGAAACTGGATGAGCAGACCAGTAATGCCTTGCTGGATGCTATGAAAGCGCAGAGTCTTGTCGGGGAGATTGATAAAGATAAGGAGCTTCTGGAAACGTTAATGAACGAATCATATAGCGCACAGGGTATGTTGGAAGCCATGCAAATCGGCAATAAAATTAATTCGTTGCAAATGATGCAGTTGGCCAGGATGCAAGTGATCATGGCTGCCAGTTACCGGGCTCAAACCATGTATTATCAATGGGAGATGCAGGAAAAGATGAGTCAACGGGTTTATGCGGAGAGGAATCGAATTCAAATGGATAACCCGGTGCAGAAAGCTGCCATGGAGGGATTTCCTCGATTTTAAACAGGATGGTCGGAGAGGGAGATGGCCTGAATGAAGAAAAATCATTGGAATTTTAAATTAGGGTTATTTTGCCTCATAGGGCTGCTGATTGTCGGTTTTATTACCCCTGAGGCGGAAGCGCTTAGTCTCAGGAAAATCAAGAAAAAGCTTTTAAGAAATGGAACTGTATTTGATGCTGCGAAATATGTTCAAAATACGCTGGCTTTGAAAGAATATCAAAAACAGCTGGAAACCTTGAGAGAAACCCTTAAACATCTGGAAAAGATGAACAACAGTACATCCCAGGCAACCAAAGCTTATGTTATCAGCGTATATAACCGGTTGATCATGGTTCGGAATACGGTCAAAGGTTTAACATACAGTTATGCGTCGTTGCAAAAGGAATGGGATGAAACATTCAAAGACTTTGAAGCCTTTCATGGGATGAAAGCTTCCGAATATGCCAACCATTTGAAGGTTTTAGACGAAAAAACCAGCAATGCTTTGCTGGATGCCATGAAATCTCAAGGCTTTATCGTAGATATTGACGGCGATCAAGTTGTTTTAAAGGGGCTAATGGACCAATCGATGGGCGCCAAAGGAATGCTGGGAGCATTGCAGGTTGCTAATTATATGGCTGCGTTGCAAATGACTCAGATGGCCCGCATGGAATTGGTGATGGCCATGAGTTTCCGGGCCCAGACCCTCTATTATCAATGGAAAGTCCAAGAGAAGATGGCGAAACGGGCTTATGCGAAGCAGAATGAGATTAAGTTTGATAATCCCATGAATAATGTATCAAGTAATGGAGCATTTCCCCAATTTTGAATATTCGATTATTGCATTATCTGAAAGGGGTTGATCCAATGGATCCTAAGAGTTTGATCGTTCCTGATTTTCTCACCTTAACGGCAATGATGAGTTATATCCAACATGCCTGTGTCAGTGCGATGAAGCATTTAACTGTATATGCTCATCGGTTAATGTATTTGCTGGCCGGAATAGATTTGGTGATATCGGTTTTAATGCATTTGGATGAGGCAGATCATTTGAAGATTTTGATTAAGAAGATCATCAAATATGGCTTTTTTATTTATTTGATTACCAATTATAACAGCTTACTAAATACCTTGATGAAAGGGTTTATGTTTTTTGGGAAAGTGGCCGGATCGGGAGTATCAAAACCATTGACCGAAGCTGTTATCACCAATCCGGCCGTGATCGGAACCTATGGGTTGTATTTGATAAAAGATGCAGTTAATGTTGTTTTGGGACAGGCAACAGCTACTGTAACTTCCGATCCGGTGTTGTTGATGAATATCATTACCCTGTTTGCCATCGCTCTTTCTTATTTTGCTGTGGGAATCAACTTATTTCTGTTGTACGTTGAGTTTTATATCCTGGGCGCCCTCTCCATTGTGCTGGTTCCATTCGGCGTCAACCAATATACTTCATTTATCAGTCAAAAGGTGCTGAATGCGATGGTTAATATCGGCATTAAACTGATGGTTACGGTTTTTATCATCGGTCTGGTGATGCCGTTCATGTTATCCATACAGCTGGTGTCGCCGGAAGTTGTTAAAGACGGGAAAATAGTTGACAACAGCTTTTTGCAAAAAAACTTATATTTGTTGCTGCCCAGTTTGGCAATGGCTTTCCTGACGATTCACGGTCCTAATTTGGCTCTCAGTCTCTTGTCCGGCGGCAGCGGAGGCTTTAATGCCAGTGCTGTCATGGGCGGAATGATGTCAGCTGCACGGATGCCGCAGATGTTGAAGGAGTTTAAATTTGGAAGAGGATATGGGCCAGGAGAAAATAAAGAGGGTGGAAATAAAAATGCAAATTCAATTGCTGTGAATCGTCCCATAAGTATGATGAATGATAATCATGTTTATGATAATAGCCATCTATCAGCCCAAAATATGCGCAATAAAATTGGATAGAATAGTATAAAAAACTATTGATATTAGTTAAAAATATAGGGGTATCGGTTTTTGATTTTATCCACTTGAAATTCAGCCTGACTAACAATATATTCAGGGGTTATTGTATAATGGAGCCATCCGATGTCGTGCCAAAGAAAATAAGGAAGTTTATTTTTCGGTTTAGCTAGCCATACAAGAGTATAAGCTTCAACACGTCGGGCGAAAGCAAATGGGTCCGTTGAAACAACTGATGGAATGTAATCGGATATTAAAATTTGCAAAACGAGCCGGTCTTCTTCGTTTTGTGTAATGCGGAATTTTTGTGTTTTTTCCAGAAGCATTTCAGTTCGTTGAATTATTTCTTTTTCATATTCATTAGGATTGCTTCGAGATGATACGATTTGGATCGGAAACTTCCCTTGCGGCACGGCTGAAAACACGTTTGATGAAAAAACAATACTCAATGCAACGAGGCAGATAAACAATATTTTTTTCATTTGAATAACCTCCCTGAGATAATTTTTTTATATCATATAATAGAAAATTGTACCTTAAATAAATATAATTGTAAATAATGGAAATATAGAACTGTTTCCCGGGACGAAGCAAGGTGGAGAATGAGATGCACTATGGACGGAATTTTAAACTCTCATTCCATCTTTCTCCCCGCTGGGATCAGGTGATACCTTCCCTGGCGCTCGCCCTTGATACCGTCCTGCCTTATGGGAGAACCAACTATTGGGGGTTAATGACGAATTCCTGTATTCAGGAACTCGAAGAAATATGAATCAAAAAAAGAGGGAATATCATGTCTTTAAGCGAGAGCAGAAAATTTGACCATCAACAGGGAGAAAAGTTAGATTACTGGCAAAAACAATGTAACAAACTAGGGCATAATCCGAACGGCCATAGTCAGGAGTATCAAGACTTTTTACGCAAGGCCAATGATAAACTGTTAAGAGAAAACTTTATCAAAATGCAGATGGGGTTTTCAAATGAAGTGATTAAATTCAAGCAAAAGAATGATGGTTGGGATTTCAACAAATTTTTACGGCTTTCCAAGGAAGGTATCGCTACGTTGTCTTCAGAAGAACGGGTTCAATATCGAAACTTTTTAGTTTCCCGGGTTCATGACAATAAAGTCATTGCCCGGGTTCAGGCCAATCTATTAAATGCCGGATATGACCTTGGACAGTATGGAATCCACGGTGTGGATGGGAAAAAGGGGACGTTGACGACGAAGGCGATTAAGAGTTTTCAGGAGTCCATCGGGCTTAAACCCACCGGAGAATTGGACCAGGAAACCTGGCTGGCGCTGGAGTTAGTAACGACGGCGGGGATAAGGAAGAGTGAGATTGAGAGATTAGGGCAAATCTTGCGAAAAGATAATAAGCAGTTGTCTGAGGGCAACGTTCAAGAATTAAAATATAATCAAGGAAATGAATTAGATCTTAATCTTAAGATTGAGCAATTTGTTGCTGTTGCTGAAAAAGAATTTCAAAAAGGTTTTAAAGAAAATAATGGCGATAATATGACCCCTTATGGGAAATGGTATGGGTTAGATGGTCAGCCGTGGTGTGCAATGTTTGTTTCTTGGTGTGCAGAGCAAGCTGGCCTTCTTAATACCTACGTTCCCAAATTTGCTTCTGTGCAATATGGACTAGATTGGTATAGAAAAAAGGGAAGATATCATATTCAGGGTTCAGGTTATTTTCCAAAAGCAGGAGATGTCATATTTTTTAAAAATAATAAAGGACAAAATCATACAGGGATTGTTGTGGCGTATGATTCTGTAACTAATATTGTGTATACGATTGAAGGAAATTCGAATAATTCAATAGCTTCACGAAAATATAACTTAAATAATAGTTATATTCAAGGATTTGGTGCTACTGGTGGTTTGAGTAATGGAAAAATACCTCGTATATCAACGGATGGAGTGGATACGAACATTCGATAACAAGTGCCTTGAGTCATCGAGGAGGTAAGAGTAAAATGAATAGAATCAAATTATGGGCTATTTACTTATTGTTTGCTGGGGTTATTTGCAATGGAGTTGGTTGCAAAGAAGCTTTAGTCTATAAAAATGAAATGTTGGGATTTTCATTGGAGTTTCCGGAATCATGGCGGGATTATTATCTTATCCATACGAGCGATGATGAGAATTGCATTGAAGTTTGCTTTATCGGGAAAAGCAATATAAGTAAAAATTTTGATGAAAGTTCAGGTAATCCTAAAGGTTTACCTATGTTTTATATATGTTCTGAAAAATATATTGAAGAAGACGGTTTCATTGACAATCTTCAAAAAATTGGGACATCCCGTGGAGTCGACTTTTATTATTTTACCTCTACGGATTATCCAATAGGAGTTTTGCTCGATGTTTATCAGTCAGACTGTCAGGATACGGACGAGAAGAATTTGGCTTACCAGGATTTTGATAAGGCAAAAAAAATGGAAGAAGATATTGAATTCATTTTAAAAACCTTTAAATCGATTTAAATTTAAAAAATTAAGGACTGTTGTCTGGCAATGTCTTTCTGACGATTCACGGTCCCAATTTGGCTCTCAGTCTCTTGTCCGGCGGCAGCGGAGGCTTTAATGCCAGTGCTGTCATGGGCGGAATGATGTCAGCTGCACGGATGCCGCAGATGTTGAAGGAGTTTAAATTTGGAAGAGGATATGGGCCAGGAGGTAACCAAGATGGGCAAGGGAATGAAGAAAGAGAAAGGGGTAGCGTAACTCTACTTGCTGACCATCAATCTGTGAATGTAGTGAGTAATACTTATGATTATGATAACAGTCATTTAACTGCCCAAAATATGCGTAATAAAATTGAATAGCATATTAGATAGCTTTGATATTAGTTTTAGTTAAAAATATTGGGATATCGATTTTTGATTTTATCTATCTGAACTTCAGCCTGATTAACAATATATTCAGGGGTTCTTGTATAATGGAGCCAGCCAAGATCATGCCACAGAAAATATGGAAGCTTATTTTTAGGTTTGGCTAACCATACAAGAGTAAAGACCTCAACTCGTTCGGCGAAGGCGAGTGGATCACTTGAAAAAGTTGCTGGAAAGTATTCATCGATTAAAATTAGTAAAACAAGACGATCTTCATCTTTATTCGTTACTCGGAAATTTGGAGATTTTTCAAATAGCGTTTCAGTTCGTTTAATTATTTCTAGTTCAAAATTATTGGGATTCCGTCTTGAGGATAATATCTGTATCGGAAACTTCCCTTGCGGTATGGCAGAAAACACGTTTGACGAAAAAACAATACTCAATGCAACGAGGCAGATAAACAGTATTTTTTTCATTAAGATAACCTCCCTGAGATAATTTTTTATATCATATAATGGAAAATTGTACCTTAAATAAATATAATTGTAAATAATGGAAATATAGAACTGTTTCCCTGGGACGAAGCAAGGTGGAGAATAAGATGCACTATGGACGGAATTTTAAACTCTCATTCCATCTTTCTCCCCGCTGGGATCAGGCGATGCCTTCACTGGCGCTTCACTATTGATGCTGTTCTAAATTACAAGAGGAACGAAGTGCGGTGCCTCGAGGGGGTTAATGATTAATTCCTGTATTCAGAAACTCGAAGAAATATGAATCAAAAAAGAGGGAATATCATGTCTTTAAGCGAGAACAGGAAATTTGACCATCAACAGGGAGAAAAGTTCGACTACTGGCAAAAACAATGTAACAAACTAGGGCAAAATCCGAACGGCCATAGTCAGGAGTATCAAGACTTTTTACGCAAGGCCAATGACAAACTGTTAAGAGAAAACTTTATCAAAATGCAGATGGGGTTTTCGAATGAAGTGATTAAATTCAAGCAAAAGAATGATGGTTGGGATTTCAATAAGTTTCGGAATCTTTCTAAAGAAGGCATCTCGGGATTATCTTCAGAAGAACGCCTTCAGTACCGGGACTTTTTAGTTTCCCGTGTTCATGACAATAAAGTCATTGCCCGGGTTCAGGCCAATCTATTAAATGCCGGATATGACCTTGGACAGTATGGAATCCACGGTGTGGATGGGAAAAAGGGGACGTTGACGACGAAGGCGATTAAGAGTTTTCAGGAGTTCATTGGACTTAAGCCTACCGGAGAACTGGACCAGGAAACTTGGCTGGGGCTGGAGTTGGTGACGGAGTTGGGTTTAGAGCAGGGAGAACAATTTATCGGGGAAAAAAGAAAGCAGGAGCTTGATAAGAAGTTACAACCTATCGAAAAGGAAAAAAGGAATGACAAGGAGATATACAATTGGTTAGACCATGAATACGATTTCAGTAAAAAGTTTTGGAATGAAAGACAACATTGGTTATTTCCGGTTAAGGGCAAGATTTTGAGAGATCCAAATACCGGAGGCAGGAATTTTGGCGCTGACAGAGCTGGCGGAAGAAAACATGCTGGAATAGATTTGGTAGTAGAACCGGGGACCGAAGTATTGGCAATGACGGATGGAGAAGTAATAAGGATTAGTAAAGGATTTTATGCCGGGACAGATGCTGTTGAAGTAATAAACAGTGATGGGACAATTGCAAGGTATGCAGAAATTCGTTCCAATTGTAAAATTGGAGGTAAAATAAAACGGGGAGATGTTATTGGAAAGGTAATTCCTAATACTAAAACTGGTGCATCTATGTTGCACCTGGAAATATATCTAGGTGAAATTGACGGGAATCTTATAAAAGGCAGTCTTACGGATACGAACAATTCATCGAATTATTTATATGTTGTACCCCAGAATTATCAGAGGAGGAAAGATCTAATTGATCCTACCGGTCTGTTGTCATTAAAGAAAGAAAGTATATAGAGGTGCAATTTATGAAAAAGAAGAGCTTTTTTATGTTTGTCATTATCTGTTTATTCCTTGTTCTGGTTATAGTTATATCTTTTTCAAATAAAAATGAACCGGGCATTTTCACTCCGGAAGATACACATGTATTAGGGATAAAAATTGATATGCCACTTAATAAAGTCGAGAAAATTTTGGGAAAACCGGATCGAGTAAAAACAGAATATGAGGATGCATTTGGTGCTGATGTCATTTACTGTTTTTATAAATTTGGCACGATTCGTTTTGAACCAGCAGGTGATTTAAACTACTCTGTGAGCAGTATTGTGATTAGCCAGCCAAACTTTTGGGGGCCAAGAAAAACTAAGATTAATGATGATTATAAAACTGTCCTGAAAAAATTCCCCTATGATCCGAAAAGAGCAGTTAAAGATAATAGAAAAATACTATATGGTTCTGTAAATGATAACACGGGTTATGAAAGCGACAATATAGGTTATATCTTCTATGATGATACTGGAAGGGTAAATGATATTAGATATCATTTTGGTGGAGAAGGATTTGGGGGATATACTTTATGGTATAAAGTGAAAGATGATAAAGTAAGAGAAATTGTTATTGCGGTAATGAATGTTTAGTTGACCAATGAGAATAAAACAGGAGAATTTATATAACGTGTTTTTCCTGATACCGGAGGATTGAGTGGAAACGATGGTCAACTATATAAGATGACTATGGGTGGAACTGACAAAATTAAAATTTGTGGTGATAAGGTACGCTTTTTAAATACCCATAAAGATTGGCTCTATTACATTAATTTATCGGATTGGGAAGTGCCAGGCAGGGGGAAATTGTATCGGATTAAAATTGATGGGACAAGAAGAGAAAAACTTACTGATGAAGATTGTGAATATTTAACCATCGTTGGAGACTGGGGGCGTATTATTTAAATAAGGATCGCAAAATACACAAACTGAACCTACGCAAAGATGGTTTTCGAATGAAGTATTCAAATTTAAACAACAGAACGATGGATGGAATTTCAACAAATTCTTGCAGCTTTCCAAAGAAGGTGTCGCTACACTGTCTTCTGAAGAACGGGTTCAATATCGAAACTTTTTAGTTTCGCGGGTTCATGACAATAAGGTCATTGCCCGGGTTCAGGCCAATCTGGTGAACGCCGGATATGACCTTGGACAGTATGGAATCCACGGTGTGGATGGGAAAAAGGGGACGTTGACGATGAAGGCGATTAAGAGTTTTCAGGAGTTCATTGGACTTAAGCCTACCGGAAAACTGGACTAGGAAACTTGGCTGGCGCTGGAGTTGGTAACGACGGCGGGGATAAGGAAGAGTGAGATTGAGGGGAAGGCAAATGTTGAAGTTGATGGTAGCAAGCATCAACAAGATCTATCTAAAAATTATCAATTACCAAAATTAATAATCCCTTCTGATGGATGGATACCAGTGCAGCCTGTAATGATTTCTAAAATTGGCCAACGTAATCCTCTTTTATATCAACAAGTAATTGATCAATTTCAAGTTGAGACACAAAATCGTTACAAGATAAAAGGACATGATACCTATTGCAACATTTTTATGTGGGATGTTACGAGTGCCATGGGTGCAGAGATACCACACTGGGTTGATGAAAAAACAGGAGTTCCAAGAAGATTTCCTGATATTAAAGGGGCGAGAGAGTTAAATGCAAATGATACGGTAGATTGGCTAAGAACTTATGGAAAAGATTATGGATGGATAAAGGTGTCTGCAGAGGAAGCACAAATGGCTGCAAATAAAGGAGAACCAGCAATAACAGCATTTAAAAATCCAGGTGGGCGAGGACATTTTCAGATCATTCGTCCTTCTGAATATGGGTATGATAAAGAGCGTGGAGTCTTTATAGCCCAAGCTGGAGCAAAGAATTTCAATTCAGGATATATCACTCAGGTTTACCAAAAAAATAGGTTAAATGAGATAGAGTATTATATTCACAAATAAAGAAGCAATTAAATCTGATCTTTAGTCAGAAAAGGGTGAGCATATTGAAGAGAGGTTTTCTTAAAGTAATAGCGTTGACAATAATCGTGATGCTCTTTCTGTCCCCGGTTTGGGCATTATCGGATATAGTCGATAAAATTGTTAACCAGGGAGACATCACAGTCCTGAAAAGTGTCATTCCTGAAAACCAGCTTGTTGGATGTGATCGTCATCAGTTACGTATTATCCGAAACACGATCTTAGCTCAATACGGCTATATTTTTAAATCAGAGGATCTTAGCAACCATTTTAAGAGGTTTTCCTGGTATAAGCCAATCTCGAATGATGTGAGTCGATCTTTAACACCGATTGATTATCAGAATATCGATTTGGTACTTAAATATGAACGTAATTATGAACATTTATCAAATTTTTTAACCCAAAGGGAAAAAGAATTAATTGGGTTTTGGCATAATAAACCATTTGTTTCAGCAGGGTATGATAAGTGTTATTCATTTTATAATAATCGAATATATCAATATGTTTATTTTGAAAACGAAAAATACGTTTATGAAAGGGGTAAATGGTTTATTTTAAATAACCAAATTTATCTTTTTTCTCAGGAGAGTGGGAAGAAGAATGACCAGGAAATTATCATTATGTTAGGCCCTATTGAACCTGCGAAGGAGAATATAGCTTATCCGAAAAAGGTGAAGATTGGGAGCCAATATTTTTGGAAATTCAGCGATGATCCAACTTTTGCTAAAGATTCATTTTGATAGTCTGAAAAAAGTAAGGAATAACGGCCATAAAAAAGGTGGGTCTATAGAAAACAGCATTGTTTTTAAAATTCCTGTTTTTTGATGAAAGGTCTGAGCGGCTTCATTGAAGCCATAAACAAATGAATGTGACTAGTGGAAAAAAAGTTATGAAAAAAGTTGCTTTTCTCATACTCTTCATATTGGGCTTCCCCCGAAAAAATAGACACCAAATTAAGCGGTTTTTGAGTGGGACGTTGACGACGAAGGCGATTAAGAGTTTTCAGGAGTCCATCGGGCTTAAACCCACCGGAGAACTGGACCAGGAAACCTGGCTGGCGCTGGAGTTGGTAACGAAAGCAGGGATAAGGAAGAGTGAGATTGAGGGATTAGGGCAAATCTTGCGAAAAGATAATAAGCAGTTGTCTGAGGGCAAGGTTCAAGAATTAAAATATAAACAAGGAAATGAATTAGATCTTAATCTTAAGATTGAGCAATTTGTTGCTGTTGCTGAAAAAGAATTTCAAAAAGGTTTTAAAGAAAATAATGGCGATAATATGACCCCTTGTACTCATCGATTAAAATTAGTAAAACAAGACGATCTTCATCTTTATTCGTTACTCGGAAATTTGGAGATTTTTCAAATAGCGTTTCAGTTCGTTTAATTATTTCTAGTTCAAAATTATTGGGATTCTGTCTTGAGGATAATATCTGTATCGGAAACTTCCCTTGCGGTATAGCAGAAAACACGTTTGACGAAAAAGCAATACTCAATGCAACGAGGCAGATAAATAATACTTTTTTCATTTAGATAACCTCCCTGAGATAATTTTTTTATATCATATAATGGAAAATTGTACCTTAAATAAATATAATTGTAAATAATGGAAATATAGAACTGTCTCCCCGGGACGAAGCAAGGTGGAGAATGAGATGCACTATGGACGGAATTTTAAACTCTCATTCCATCTTTCTCCCCGCTGGGATCAGGTGATACCTTCCCTGGCGCTCGCCCTTGATACCGTCCTGCCATGGGAGAACCAACTCTTGGGGGTTAATGACGAATTCCTGTATTCAGGAACTCGAAGAAATATGAATCAAAAAAAGAGGGAATATCATGTCTTTAAGCGAGAGCAGAAAATTTGAGCATCAGGGAGAAAAGTTGGACTACTGGCAAAAACAATGTAGCAGACTGGGGCATAATCCGAACGGCCATAGTCAGGAGTATCAAGACTTTTTACGCAAGGCTAATGATAAACTGTTAAGAGAAAACTTTATCAAAATGCAGATGGGGTTTTCGAATGAAGTGGTTAAATTCAAGCAAAAGAATGATGGTTGGGATTTCAATAAGTTTCGGAATCTTTCTAAAGAAGGCATCTCGGGATTATCTTCAGAAGAACGCCTTCAGTACCGGGACTTTTTAGTTTCCCGGGTTCATGACAATAAAGTCATTGCCCGGGTTCAGGCCAATCTGGTGAATGCCGGATATGACCTTGGACAGTATGGAATCCACGGTGTGGATGGGAAAAAGGGGACGTTGACGACGAAGGCGATTAAGAGTTTTCAGGAGTCCATTGGACTTAAGCCTACCGGAGAATTGGACCAGGAAACTTGGCTGGCGCTGGAGTTGGTGACGAAAGCAGGGATAAAGAAGAGTGAGATTGAGGGGATGAAGGTCAGGAATTTAATTAAGGTTAGAACTATAACTAACTCAATAGATAATGATTTAGGGATTTTGTCTGCTAAATATGAGTCTAAAGGTGAACCCGGAACTATAGGAGATAATTCAGGTGATCCTGGGGGAAAATCATATGGAGTATATCAATTTGCTTCAAAAAGAGGTACTGTTGATGAGTTTTTAAGTTGGCTTAAAAATCAAAACGATTCTTATTGGAGAGAATTAATCAATGCTAAAGAACTGGATGGAGGGAAATATGCCACTAACTTTGATCGTGCATGGAAGAGAATAGCATTTACAGATAAAGACGTTTTTGCAAGATTACAACACAATTTTATAAAACATAAATATTATGATCGAGCTGCTAGAGAACTTAAAGTGAAATTTAACTTCCATATCGAGAATAGATCCATAGCTATCCAAAATGTTTTATGGTCTACAGCTGTTCAGCATGGACCGGTGGGAGCAGCAGATATTTTTTTAAAAGCTGGTTTAGATTTGAATGATGAAGAATTAATAAAAGCAGTTTACAAGGAAAGAAGCAAAGTTGTTACTTATGAAGATATGGTCAAAATTAAAGGGGAAAATACAAATATTAATATAATCGATGGTAATAGTGAACAAGAGTATATGATGAAGGCAGAAAAGTATAAAATTAATGGACTTGTCATGAGATATTTCTCTGGTTGCGATGCAATGACTCAAGTTAGTGTATATGAACGATTTCAATATGAATTAATTGATGCTTTAAATATGTATTACAAAGAACTAGAAAATGATAAAACAGGGAGTAGTTTACTATGAAGAAATTTGTTATTTCCACCATAGTAATATTTTCACTTATTTCATTAACTTATTTGATCTATGAAAATTTTAGACAGAGAGAGGGTAATTTAAAATCTGCTAAGGTTGTAGACATTGCTCAAACTCACGATAATACGATTGACTTATCAACAATAGGTGATGAAATAGCTTTAGCTTCTGTGAAAGCAGATGGTTTTTATATTGAAGAGGCAATAAGAACTTTTACTGATTTAAAGATTGCAGCAATTAATGATAATGATTTTTCTTTGATTGAAAAATTTCTTTTGCCAGGTAGCAAAGTGTATGAATCCCAAAAACAGTTGGTTTCAAATTTAGCTTCAAAAAATGCCAAGACTGAATTGTTTGACCTTGATTATGATGTTGTTAATGTTAAGTATCAAGATAACGGTGATATCAAAGTTTATGTCTATGAGCAAATCGGCATTAAATACCCTGGTGATGAAAGTTATAACAAGAAAGATTATTACCTGGTTTATATTCTTAGGGAATATGAAGGGCTTTATAAGATAATCGATATTGAACAATGGCGGAAAGATGAGACGAGTCCTGATGATGGGGAAGCGAATGAGCATAAGGAAAATTCATAAAATGATGGTGTTGCCTTCCGGTTATGGACAGCGTGGAGAAGAAGTGTGTAAAAAGATTAAACCTTTTAAAATACCTAAAAATTTGGAGTTTGATGTAGCAAAGGGCGAGCAACCCATTTCATTAAGAAC
>JAKOTQ010000070.1 GCA_029776205.1 Bacillota bacterium
GTAACCGATAGGTCAAACCTGCTTGAATGTAAACGATTAATAGATACTTATATTGTGCGGATAACTGTTGATAACGAAGGTTGGGAAATTAAATCTAAATTCTATTTCGCAGATACGGATAAGCTGGTAGTCCTAACGGGATTCGAACCCGTGTCTCCGCCGTGAGAGGGCGGTGTCCTGGGCCTCTAGACGATAGGACCATGTTATATAGTTTACAGTTTACAGTTGATAGTTGACAGTTGTTGATAAATAACAACTGTTAACCACTGTACACTGTCAACTGACATTTAGAAGTGGCTGGGGGAGAAGGAATCGAACCCTCGCATACAGGGCCAGAACCTGTTGTCCTACCTCTAGACGATCCCCCAACGCGCATATTAAATTATACCGTCTAACCCAAACAGTAGTCAAGAAAAAAATAATAGCAAATCCAGGGCTTTTTACCAGGTTGTCAATAATTTTTTCCCTTCGTTCTTGCCGATTTACCGTTTCTCATTAAACCGTTCCAGTTTCGTCCCAAGCCTCACAATTTCAAGACGTATCTCTTCCCCGCTGCCGTTATTGAGTATCCGCTCACAGTCAAAATCCGGCGTTTCAAACAAGGGATTGATCTTCCGGGCATATTCCAAGGTAACTTCGTTCCCCCGTTGTTTCACCCGTTCTTCGATGAGCTGGTCTTCCGCATCAACCCACACAAACTGGGCAAAAGAAAACCGGTTCAGCAATTCATGGCGTTGCCGATTTTTGAAAAGGCCTTGCGCTACAGCCACCCTCGGGTAAATTTCCAATAACGCGGCGATTCGATCCTTGATAATCTCCGCATACCTGCTTCGCATCTCATCCGTAAAGGTACGCCCCTCCGCAATAGCTGCCCGCATATCATCGGGGAGATCCTGATCCGCATCGTAAAAATAATAATCATAGGTTTCAGCGAAAATTTCAGCAATATAGTTTTTTCCGGCTCCGGTTTTCCCAAAAAAGATCACTAAAGCTTCTTCCATACTCATCAGCTGACCTGTCCGTGTTCTTCATAGCCGCGCACTTCCATGATACGGTTCGCTTCATCCACCAACACGATCCGCGGCCGGTGATCCTCAAGCTCCTCCCTTTCCAGCAATCCATAAGCCATGATGATCACCCGATCCCCGACACAGACCATGCGGGCCGCTGCTCCGTTCAAGCAAATCTCGCCGCTGCCGCGAGGCCCCTTAATCACATAGGTTTCAAACCGGTTTCCGTTATCTACATCCACCACGTGGACCTGTTCATACTCGAAGATGCCAGCGGCCTCCATCAGCTCTTCATCAATGGTAATACTGCCCACATAATGAAGGTTGGCAGCAGTCACCACCGCCCGATGAATTTTCGATTTTAACATCGTTAGGAACATGCCGACCCTTCCTTATACCAGAAATTATCGATCAACCGCGTCTTGCCGATGAAGACCGCCACAGCCACTAAAACCGGCCCATCGATGCGAGATACCGGTTTCAGAGTCTCCCCGTCCACTACCTCGATATAATCAATGGCAGCCAAGGGCTCTGCCGTGATCATTTCCCGGATCAGTTGAATAATCTGCGCAGCATCCCGTTCTCCGCTAAGGATAGCCTGACGGGCGGCTTGAAGACTCCTCGGGATCACCAATGCCGCCTTTCGCTCAACCTCCGACAAATAAGCATTCCGGGAACTCAAGGCCAACCCATCCTGATCCCTGACAGTAGGGCATGGGACAATCTGAATGTTAAAATTCAAATCCTTCGTCATCCGGCGGATAATGGCCAATTGCTGGGCATCTTTCTCCCCGAAATAAGCCTTGTCAGGCAGGACTATATTGAAGAGCTTCGTAACCACCGTGCACACTCCCTGGAAATGGCCAGGGCGTTTTGCACCGCACAACCCATCACCCAGCTCGGAAATATTCACAAAAACCAAGTTTTTGGCAGGATACATTTCGTGAACAGAGGGCGCAAACAACAGATCCACTCCCGCCTTCTCACAGATCTCCCGATCCCGTTCAAAATTTCTCGGATATTTATCAAAATCTTCATTGGGACCAAACTGGGTCGGGTTTACGAAAACGCTCACCACGACGCGATCATTTTCCTGCCGGGCTTTCTTGATTAACGATATATGCCCTTCATGCAGATAGCCCATAGTCGGTACAAAACCAATGGAGTAACCCTGTTTTCGCCATGATTCGGTCATTTCCCGTGTTTCGCGTATCAACTCAGCTACAAACATCCTTTTCATCCTTTCGTTTGAAGGTTTAGGTCAAGCTTATCCCGTTTCCTCAGGAGAACGAATGCTCTTTCCCGGGAAACTCGGCGTTTCGTACCTGAGTCACATATTCCCGGATACCCTGTTGGATCAGTTGTCCAGCTTCAGCAAAGACTTTCACATGTTTCGGCCGGACATCGGAGTAAAGTCCCAACATATCATGGTACACCAGGATTTGGCCGTCGCAACCGGCCCCTGCCCCGATGCCAATGGTCGGCACGGCAACGGATTCCGTAATCCGGGCGGCCAGCTCTTCCGGGATGCACTCCAAAACAACGGCAAAGACTCCCGCATCCTCCAGCCTGCGCGCATCATCGATCAATTGGGCAGCCCCATCCTTGTTTCTCCCTTGGACTTTAAACCCGCCAAAAACATGAATGGACTGCGGCGTTAAACCCAAATGCCCCATCACCGGTATTTGGGCCTTGACGATAGCCCGAACTTGACGAAGGACTCGGGCCCCGCCTTCCAGTTTGACGGCATTAGCCTGGCCTTCCTGGACCAACCGTCCGGCATTGCGCACCGCATCGGAAAGAGAGGCCTGATACGACATAAAGGGCATATCGCCGATGAGTAACGCATTTTTCACCCCGCGGGATACGGCCTTGGTATGATGAATCATATCCTCCATCGTCACCGCCAACGTGTTGGGATAACCCAAACAAACCATACCTAGGGAATCTCCGACTAAAATCCCGTCCACATCACAGGAATCCACCAATTTGGCAGATGCATAGTCGTAAGCAGTCAATAATGCCAACTTGGTTCCTTCTTTTTTGGCTTTTAAAAAAGTGGTTACGCTCTTCGCCATCCAAATCATTCCTCCTTATCACTGGATTCATTTGGTCCGGCTTGATCGGCGCTCCAACGGTAAAGAACAAAAAAAGCCTTCCTGAGACAGAAAGGCTTAATAAACCACCTATTTACCGTCTCGGTCACTCTGATCCAAGCGGATGATGTTCAATTTCCCTCTCGCCTTTTTAAAGTACCGTTCCATAAGGATACAGCCTTCGGCGATAATTTGGGAAAATTTTAGCATACTCATTTAAAAATAACAAGTCGAAATGGGTTAAATCGTTTCATTCAAAATAATGTATATGATGATCCTGTCAGCTGGATTCTAAGACATCAATGGCTGCTTTGATCCGTTTAAGCACCCGTTCTTTGCCTAGAGCTTCCAACATCTCGTACATGCCGGGCGTCGCCGTTTTGCCGGATACAGCAACCCTCAGGGGCATAAACACATCCCCCATTTTCAACCCAAGTTTCTCCGGGACCGGATGTAAAGCGGCTTCCAAGTCGCCAATGGTGAAAGCGGCCGCTTCAAGGGTCTCCAGCAATGCCTTCAAGACTCGGAGGGCTGTCTCTCCATCCAATTTCTTGGGAATTAACATCTCTTTGGCCGGAGCCGGAATATCGTCTTGAAGGAAAAAATCAGTCCAGGCTACCACATCGGTTAACAATTTCAACCGTTCTTGAACCAAAGGCATCAGTTTCACCAAGTATTCGAACTTGTCCGCCGGACAAGGATCCGGAAGTATTCCTTCTTTTTGCAGGAAAGGCAGACACCGCCCGGCTAAGTCTCTCGGTTCCAAGCTGCGAATATACACGCCATTATACCAGTTCAGTTTATCCGTAGCGAAACGGACCGGAGAAGCATTGACCCGATCCAAACTGAACATTTGGATGGCTTCTTCCTTGGAGATGATTTCTTGGTCATTCCCAGGGTTCCAACCTAACAATAAAAGGAAATTGAACAACGCTTCCGGAAGATACCCCAGTTCCCGATACTCTTTCACACTGGTGGCACCATGCCGTTTACTCAGTTTTCCTTTGCCATCGGGCGATAAGAAGAGAGAAAGATGGACAAATTGGGGAGGCTCCCAACCGAAAGCCTGATACAATAAGGCGTGTGTCGGCGTACTGGGAAGCCATTCTTCGCCCCGCAAAACATGGGTCACCTTCATCAAATGATCATCGACGACATTAGCAAAATGATACGTGGGAAAACCGTCGGACTTGATTAAAACCAAATCTTCTAAGAGATTATTTTCAAACTCCAGTTCACCCCGGAGCACATCTTTCACTACGGTTTTTCCGGTGAGCGGCGTTTTAAAACGGATAACTCGTTTCATTCCCTCTTGGGCTTCCGTTGCGCCGTCCCGGCAATGCCGGTCGTAACCCACTTGTTGTTTAGCTGCTTCCTGGGCCTTCCGGACTTCCTGCAACCGTTCGGGAGTGCAATAACAGTAATAGGCTTTTCCTTCGTCGATCAATTGCTGGGCATAGCGATGATAGATCTCCAGCCGTTCCGATTGGAAATAGGGCCCGGCTGCACCGCCAACCTCCGGACCTTCGTCCCATTCCAAACCTAACCAGCGAAGGCTTTCCTGAATATCTTCCAACGAACCGGGAACAAAGCGGTTTCTATCCGTATCCTCGATCCGAAGGAGAAATTGCCCCCCGTGCTTCTTGGCCAACAGCCAGTCATAAATGGCTGTCCGGGCCCCGCCAATATGTAAATACCCCGTCGGACTCGGGGCAAACCGCGTTCGTACGTTCATTTCACTCATCCAATACACTCCTATTGAAACATAAAAATCTTACCGAAAAAGGCACCAACGCCTATCCGCTTTATTATAATACCATAATAGGGAGATAAAGTTAAGATTCATTAGTTTATAGTTGACAGTGCATAGTATAATCCTGGTACGAGGCCCTAGGTACTGGGTTCTGGATTATTAGTTCCCAAGTTGACAGTTCCCAGATGTCCGTTTCGCATTTTAAGTTCTGTGTTTCGCAAAGTTTTAGGGTTTCAAAACTCTGGACCCTGGTTTTGGATTATGAACGGAACCTGCAGTGTTCGACCTAAACCTAGCATCTGCTACCCAGGATCTAGTGCTGACTTCTAATGCTTACTCCTGAATCCTGTCTACTGTCTCCTACCTTTACCTCGACTATGTGCTTGCCGTCTACTGTGAACTGTGCACCTAGCAAATTCACAACCCGGAGAATAAATTAAAAAAATAGGGCTGTTGCCAACCCTATTTTGTGAAATTACTTTTGTTGGGGATTCTGTTGCTTTTTTTGGTTCGCATTTTTTGAGTACTGATTGCTCTGGTAATCCGTTGCGAACTCTTGATCCTGTGCCGGCGTTGTTAGCTCTTTTGCGATCTCCTGGTCGTTGTTTTGCCGCGCGTTTGCCGGATTGGTTTGGTTTTGAGATTTGTTAGCCAAGATTGTCCCTCCTTCCACCATTTCATAGAACTATTATTTCTCGGGACAATCCATTCCATAAATTCTTTATAAGCCAAATCTTCACATTTTTGCCATCAAAACATCATAGACTTTATTTACATTTTGACCTATTCTAGACATAGAGGTGATGTCGCATGATCTGTCCCTGTTGCAGCCGACATCGGCTTTTGCAAGCCGACGGAAAATGGTATTGCCCCCACTGTTTTCAGGTGTTTCATACTCTTCCGCTTTTCGGCTGTCCCCATAAGGCCAAACCCTGTTAACATTCGATCCGGGCTATTTTCAGCCCGGATTTTTATTTTCCAAAATATTCGCAGCCCATGCCTTGATTTCTACAAAATAACGATGACAATCCGTCAAATTTTCCGCTGACGCCGCCTTTTCCATCAAAGCACCCCATTGGGAGAGCTGACTCAAACGCAAGTTCCCGGCAGAACCTTTCATTTTATGGGCCAAATTTCGCACCGTTTCGGTCTGTTGTTCCTCTAAAGCGACCGCCACCTGTTGGATCCAATCCGGAAATAAACGGAAAAAATCGCTGAAGAGCTCTTCCACCATATCTTCATCAAAACCCGAATCTTTTCTGAAGACTTCCTTGGCTTCAGCCACTTGACTCTCTGCCGAACTGGTTTGCTTCTTTAAGGCATAAGCTTCTATCAACGCAAACATGGCTTCAAAATCAATGGGTTTGCTCAAATAATCATCCATACCGGCTTTCAGACACTTTTCCCTGTCGCCTTCCATGGCATGAGCCGTCATCGCCACGATCGGTGTATGCCGGCGGCCGGCTTCCAGGCGCCGGATCTCCGCCGTACTTTCATACCCGTCCATCACCGGCATCTGGCAGTCCATGAAGATCAGATCGTAGGCTTTATCTTGACTGGCCCGAACCGCCTCCCGGCCATTCAAGGCGATATCACAGGAGATACCCTTGGATAAGAGCATTTTCGTCAATATCTTACAGTTCACTTCATTGTCTTCGACCAGCAACACCTTCATGGAGGACAAGTCCACACCCGTCAGAGGCTTCATCGTCTCCAAAGTCGTTTCTGAACTTTGAGAACTCCCCGAACTCGTTACTGAGAACAGCAACTTCTGTAAATCATTCCGACGGATCGGTTTGAGAAGGTACCCGTCAATCCCCTTCACTTTTGCCTTAACAACCGGCGTCACTAAGACCAGTTTCACCCGTTTCATCATAGGTAAAGCTTTCAGCGTCGCCACGAACTGCTCCATTGTCATCCCGGTCATCTGCCAGTCCATAAACACAACCCAATCCGTATTCGGTTTCACATGAGCGATCAACCAGGCAATGGCCTTTTCCCCGTTTTCCAGACCAGTCACCGAAAGACCCGCTTCACCCAGGTAGTCGAGGAGAATGTTCCGCTGCTCTTCTCGAGGATGAATCACCACTGCCCCGATCCGTTGCAACTCATTCGGAGATGCCTTCGTAGCCATTGCTTCCACCGGTAACGGAATTTCAAAGAAAAACTCGGTGCCGACGCCCGGTTGGCTTTCCACGCCGATCTTCCCGTTCATCAATTTCACCAACTCATGGGAGATGGCCAAGCCCAGGCCGGTGCCGCCGTATTTCCGGGTGGTTGAAGGATCCACCTGTTCAAAGGGTTGAAATAAACGCTGCAAATCCGTAGCTGCGATACCGATTCCCGTATCTCGGACCGTAAACCGAATCGTTTGGTTCTTTCCGTCCTCAGCCACTTTAGTCACATCGACAAAGACTTCACCGACTTCGGTGAATTTAATTCCGTTACCGATCAAATTGTACAATACCTGTCCCAACCGAGCCGGATCACCGATCACGTTTTCCGGAACATTCGAATGGATATGGAGATTGAGTTCCAGCCCTTTCTCCAACGCATTGGGCAACAACATGACCACGATCTTTTCAATGGTGGTGCGCAATTCGAAACTGATCTGTTCGATCACCATCTTTCCGGCTTCGATCTTCGAAAAGTCGAGGATGTTGTTGATCAAATACAATAAAACATCTGCCGCTGAGCAAGCTCCGTCCACATAATGGCGCTGCTCTTCAGTTAAAGAACTTTGGCCTAACAACTCAATGAAGCCTTTCAATCCATTCAGCGGCGTCCGAATCTCATGGGACATATTGGCGATAAACCGGCTTTTCAGCCGGTTGGCAGTTTCAGCCTGTTGCCTGGCTTCTTTTAATTCTGCTTCCATGCGAATCCGGTCCGTAATATCGTCGAAACATTCGATCCCGCCGATGACCCGTCCCTGTTCATCCCGGATCAAATCGGCATTTTTGCAAATATGCCGGAGCTCTCCCTGTTTGGTTTCAATTACGGCAATTTTGCCGATAATCGGCTTCGTTATCTCATCCGAAAATAAACTGCAGATCTTTCGACACGGCTCAAAAGCAAATAAACGGCACGGTTTGCCGACCACTTCGGCAGCAGTATAACCGGTGATCTGCTCCGCCCGTTTATTCCAACTGGTTACGATATTATTGGTATCGATGGTGAAAACTCCGTTGGGTATGGTTTTCAGCAACATTTCAGCGTGTTCCGGCCGCAGGCTGAAATTATCGGCAGCCCCTCCCTTACCTTGGGTCTCCCGTTCCTTTTTATTGGTCCTAGCCGCACAATCCATTACCGCATCATCCATAATGTTCCCTCCACCCATAAAACCCGAGACTAAGCATTGCGGCAGATCAGCATCACCGCAGCGTCGTCAATAAAACCATGCCCTTGGCGTTTGGTGAAATAATCGATCATTCTATCCAAAGCCCCGGGGAGATCCTCATCAAAATCACCAGCGTGATCCCGACAATATTCATAAACCAATGGCCAACCGGCAAACCCTTCCGGGCCGCCTTTATCAAAGATTCCGTCGGTATACATCAACAACCGGTCTCCCAGGCCAAAACCCATTTCCAACGTGGGATACTCAGCCTGTTCCGAAACTCCCAATAATAAGCCGGGACTTTCCAACTGATACAAATGTTGCTCTTTCCGATGATAGATCACAGGATAAGGATGTCCCGCATTGGCATAATGAACTTTTTTCCTGTCCACACAAGCTACAAAGGCCGATACCACACTATACCTGGAATTTTGAAAAACATTCAGCAACATCCGGTTCATCGACTCCAATACTGCACCGGGGGTTTCCAATTGCTGAACGGCAGCATTAAACATTACCGTCAACATGGTGGAGATCATCGCTGCTGCGATCCCGTGGCCCCACACATCGGCAATGATGAGCCACACCCGGTGCCCCACCGGCAGGCAATGGAAGAAATCTCCCCCAATATCCTCACAAGGAATATACCTGCCCCATAGCTTGATTCCATTCCATTCCCCCTGCTCAACAATCATCGATTTTTGCAGGGACTCCGCCAACTGCATCTCATCGGTCATATGCTGATGAAAAAGCAGCAATTGCTTTTTCTGTTCATAAAACTCCAGCGCATTTTTCACCTTCAACGGCAAAGTTATTTTGATCTGCTCCGCTGTCAAAGGTTTGGTCAGATAATCCAAAGCTCCCAACGATAACGCCTTTTCAACCAATTCAATCTCACTGAGGGCCGTCACCATAATCACCGGAATATTTTTCAGCTCCGGCCGGGCTTTAATAGCCTCCAGAGTGGCAATTCCATCCATTCCGGGCATCATAATATCCTGCAAGACAACGCTGATCTCGGCTTCACCAAGAATGTTCAAAGCTTCGTATCCATCCGCTGCCTCCACGATCTCAATCCCGGAAAGTTTGGCAGTCAGGGAACTGGCAATAATTTTTCGGTTAATCGGCGAATCATCAACGACCAAAACTTTGGATTTCATAGTTATACCTCGAGACAAATATGAACTTCAATGGAACCCACTGGTGTCTCGAACGTCACGATCAACGTTCGCACGCTGCTCAAGACCAAATAAATATCTTTCCCGACGATCATGGAAGGCGGCGTAATATCCACCTTAACCTGTTCTTCAGCTAAGAGAGAAGCGGCATTTCCGGTAATAACATTAGCCAACTCCGCAATGGCACTTCGGGACATCTCATCGAGTTCGGGAACGGGCATCCCCATCATCATCGCCGAAGCCAATTTTCGGGCCGTTTCTGCCGTAAAGCAATACGCGATATTCCCCCGGAGATCGCCGACGACGCCCACAAAGGCAGTCACATCCCGTTCGATCACCATCTCCTCTTTGAGCATCACAGCGCCTTTCCGGATGTCCGCCACACCAAACTGGCTTAATATGGATTCCACCGCCACCAAAAAAGGATTGATTAATTGTGCGTTCATGATGGCAATCCTCCTTGAAAAGCGATGTTCAGCTTAAAATCTCCATAATCGGTCCGGCCCAAGACAGTCACCGAATCCACCTTGGACGATGCAAGCATCATGTTTTTTCCGGTAACCACCATTGGCGGAGCCAACCGTAGACCCAATCCATATTCATTGTTCAACAATGTATTGGCATCTCCGGCAATGATATTGTTCATCTCCGCGATACAGCCCAACATTAACCTGTCCCGTAATACCGGGTTTTCTTCTCCCATGAGGTTTTTAATGATATGAACCGCCAATTCCGGTTGAAAATCGATCAAAAGCCGCCCCTTAATGGTTCCGGCAAAAGCGATCACCGACGTCACCCCATACGCCAAGATTTCGCCGGATCCTGGCATCGGTTCACTGATTTCCGTCACTTCAATCCCGGTCATTTGCCGAATGATCTGGACGGTGCTTTCAATATACGGCGTAACCAGCCTCGAATCCATCATTTCACTCCTTTTTCCGTAAATCCCTAAATCACTTTAGCGATGGCGCTGATGATCTTATAGTCATCAAAGGGTTTTTTCAGGAAAACTTCCACCCCGGCCTCCAAGGCCTGCGTCATAATCTCATCATCGCCCATAGCTGTCAACATGATGATTTTCGCCTCAGGATACTTGGCTTTAATAGTTTTCACCGCCTCGATCCCATCCATGACCGGCATGGTAATATCCATAAATACCAGATCCGGCCGATGTGTTTCAAACAGTTCCACCCCTTCCCGGCCATTGGTGGCATCGGCACAGACTTCATAACCGTTCCGCTCTAATGTTTTGCGGAGTAAGTTGTGAATCATCGGCGAATCATCCACAATCAAAATTCTTTTCATCTTCCCTCATCCCCTTATATATAGAAAATTTTCAATTCCAACCAGATGTCTCCGGCAACGAACCGACTTAAACTGCACTCCACATGACGTTTGGCATATACTGCTAAATGTTCTCCAGTAACCGCCAGCGGCGACGAAAGTTTGAAACGGTTCCCGGAACCGGTCAGCCGTCCCCGGACTGTTCCGGCAACCATATTTACCAACTCCGAAAGGCCATCCCGAAGATCTTCGATGGTCAACTCCCCACTATCAATTCCGGTCATATTGGTGACAATAGCCGCAACGGAAGGTTGGTCGGCAAGGATCATCAACACAGCCGAGGGATCGCCTTGAAGCACCATCATTCCGCCCATGGTCGCCTCTCCGGTTAAAAAGCTTTCATCCACGGACTCCATGGTGATCCCGGCCATCGTTGCTACAGCATCCTTCAACGCTTCAACAAACATAGTTACCGGCCATTCCAACCTTTGAGCCGGTCCGGTGCTGTTTTCCATCATATCGTCCCCCTGCCCAGACATTCCATGATCTTTTTCGTCAATTCTTCCATTGCAAATGGTTTAATCATATAATGGGCCGCTCCGGCCTTAACTGCTTCCACAATATTTTCTTTTTGACTTTCAGTGGTCACCATCATCACCGGAATTCTTTTCGTTTTCTCATTCTGTTTCAGCCTTTTTAACACTTCAAGCCCGTTCATTCCAGGCATATTCCAATCCAATAAAATGATATCCACTTGACCGCCCAATTCATCCAGTTTGGCTAATCCCTCAAATCCGTCTTCCGCTTCAACCAATTCGAACTCCAGAACTTCAGCTGCCATTCGAATGATTTTACGGACCACGGACGAATCGTCAATGCTCAACATTCGCATGGAATTACCTCCTCCGGACATAATAGGTTCCATTGGCATAATGGACCCTCTCAAAGTAAGGTTCCAAACAATGATGCAATTCGGAAGCACCTAAAAACATGATCCCGTCAGATTCGATGCTGTCATAAAATTTCTTTCCTAACTCCTGTTTCAAGGTATCGGCAAAATAAATTAACACATATCGGCAGAAGATAATATCAAATTTACCTAGAAACACAAAACTGTTCTGAAGATTAAAGTGTTCAAACCGAACCGCATTTTTGATAGCGTCCTCCAACACCCATACCATGCCCTCTTTTCGGAAATACCGTTCTTTATACTTCGAGTCCAATCCCCGGGCAATACTGATAGCATCATAGCGGCCTCTCCGCGCAATTTCCAAAACGGTTTTGGAGATATCCGTGGCCAAAATTTCAAATTGCTCCGGCCGGATATCGGTGATGCTTCGTTCTTCTAAGTAATTTCGAATGCAGATCGCTGTCGAATAAGCTTCCTGTCCGGTTGAGGAGGCCGCACTCCAAATCCGTACTTTCCGTCTTTGCCCGGAACGTAGTTCCTCGATGTACCTGGGCAATATCACGTCCTCCAAAATCTTCCACGGCGTTTGGTCGCGGAACCACAAGGTTTCATTGGTCGTAATCGCATCAATCACCTTTTCAGCGATATACGGATCCCGATTGCTCATAATCAAATTGTACAAGGCTTCAAAGGATTCCATCCCCGAATCCACCAACAATTTGGATAACCGAGTCTCAATCAGATAAGCCTTATCATCTTGAATGTCGATCCCGCACTTATCCTTGATATATGTTTTAAAGAGCCGAAATTCAATCTCAGATAAAGAAGATGCCATACCATCAGCTCCCGTTTTTCACAATCTCCTGTATACGGCTGGCAATCATCGTAATATCCACCGTTTCATCGGACAATCCCGCCTCAACGACAGACCGAGGCATCCCGTAGACCACACAGGATGCTTCGCTCTGCGTAATACAATAACATTGACACCGCCGTTTCAACTCGGCTACTCCGTCTGTACCGTCACTGCCCATTCCCGTTAACACAACGGCCAAAACCCGGCCTCCCTTAAAACAGTTGGCAACAGACTTAAATAACACATCAGCCGCAGGCCGAACTCCGCGGACTAATGGCGTTTGATCCAACTCTACCACCAGATGATGGGCATGTTCTCCCGGGCGGACAGTCATATGATATCCGCCCGGTGCCACAATGGCTTGTCCTGCCCGGACCACGTCGCCGCGTCGTCCCTCAATCACTTTAACTACTGATTTATTGTCCAGGTTTTGAGCAAACACTTTGGTAAAATCCGGAGGCATATGCTGTACAACCAGTATCGGTTTAGAAAACCCGGGTTCCAATTTGGAAAATATCTGTTCCACAGCCACCGGGCCACCGGTCGACGAAGCGATCAGGACCAAGTCCACACCGTTCAATTTGGCCGGAGATTTAGGAATCTCCAATTTAGGCACGACGACAGGACGGGGTTTTTCCGGCTGAGTCGGCCCTCTCTTTTCATAACTGCGGATCCGGATCTGGGCGAACAAAACCTTCAAATGGTCGGAAAGGATCTTTAAATTTCGATCATAGTCTTCTTCCAATGGCTTAACGATAAAATCCAATGCGCCGGCTTCCAACGCCTGCATGGTCACTTCCGCGTTCTCCATGCCGGTACTGCTGACCATGATGACCGCCAAATCCGGATAAACCGCTCGAATCTTTCGCAAGGTCTGGATGCCGTCCAACTCCGGCATATTGACGTCCAGCAAAATCACATCAAAAGCCTGCTGTTCTAAACGTTCCAAAGCCAGTATCCCATTGGACGCTGTTTGAAGCGCAACCGCAACACCGGTGCTTTCAACAGCAGCTGTTAAAATG
Source organism: Bacillota bacterium (assembly GCA_029776205.1). Lineage (GTDB taxonomy): Bacteria > Bacillota > UBA4882 > UBA8346 > UBA8346 > JAKOSX01. The sequence goes on from JAKOTQ010000070.1 coordinate 13,450, forward strand.
CGACGGTAGACGATGGAATCATCCACAATTAGCGCTCTAAGTTTATCCACATTTCACCTCTACCAAGTCGTTATCAATACATCTTTAGATTTTGAACTGTTTCACCAGCCCATCCAGACGGTTGGCAACCTCAGCCAATTTCTTAGCCGAATCGCTGGTCGCGATGGTCCCTGCAGCCACTTCATTGGTGGCTTCATTGATCTCATGAATGCTCCGGGACATTTCTACCGCATTTCTGGAGATTTCCTGGGTGGTTCGGGCGATCTCGTTCACGCTGACCGAAGCCCGCTCCGAATTCATCGCCACATCGCTGGAAGCCTTGGACAACTCCGCAGCAGACCGGGCCACTTCTTTAACACCTCTGGCACTTTCCTCGATATTCCGGGACACATCCCGGGCATGATTGGAAATTTCGCTGATCTTATTCATGATGAGCGCTACCCGTTCAGCAGCCCGGACGGAAGCAGTGGAAATCTCCCCGACAGTCGCCGATTGCTCCGTCACTGCCGCTGCAATGGTATTGGTAATTCCGGTAATCTCATCGATAACCTGAGTAATACCGGAAACGGCATTCACCGCTTCTTCCATATTCAATTGCATATTTTCGATCTGTTGGGCGATCTCGTCGGTGGCCTCCGCCGTCTGTTTCGCCAACTCTTTCACCTCGTTGGCAACCACGGCAAAGCCTTTTCCGGCCTCTCCGGCACCGGCCGCCTCAATGGCCGCATTGAGGGCCAACATATTGGTTTGATCGGCAATATCATTGATGACTCCGATAATCTTCCCGATCTGTTTGGAGGAAGCATTGAGTTTCTCGATGATCTCGTTTGTCTCCCGCGCTTTCACGCCGGCGTCGGCAGTGATCTGTGTCGATTTGCTGCAGCTCTTACTGACTTCGTTCAAGGAAATATTGATCTCTTTAACCGCCGTCACCACGTTATTCACCGACTGGGTGACTTCTTTGGCCGACTCGGACACATTCTCGATATTGTTGGTAATCTCATTCACCAAACTGGCAGCCTGATTGACGCCTACTGAAGTCTGTTCCGAGGCAGACGCCAGGTTGCGGATAGTTCCGTTCATCTCTTCGATGGCGGAGGCGATCATATTAATATTGCCGCTGGTCGACTCCAGATTCCCTGCGGTTTGGGTCATGCCGGCGGAGATCTCCTCCACCGCAGCGCTAATCATGGCCGTCTTGGAACTGGTCTCTTCGCTGTTGGCAGCCATCGATTCAGCCACCCGCAGCATATCCACAGACGAACGGTTCAGCACTTCCGTCTCTTCGGTAATCTTCGCCATGGCCGTCGCCGTCTTTTCCAGCAATGAATTGAAAGACTGTGTCAATTGGCCCAGTTCGTCTTTGCTCTCCACGGTGCCACGGACGGTTAAGTCCCCGGTTTCCGCCTTAGCCATCAATTCCCGGATGGCCAGGATCGGCCGGCTGATCAATTCGCTCATAAAGATGCCGATCCACACCGCCGATACCAGTCCGACGAGGATGACGACTATCATGACCCAAATCGCCGTTCTGGCGTTTTTATTGTTATGGTCCAATTCCTCTTTGGCTGCTTCATTGTTGGTGTCGATCATCTCTTCCATTTTCTGTTGGGCCACAATGGTTACCTGGCCGGCCGGCGTATCCACCGCCATGGCCGCAATCGCTTCCGGATCCTTGTTTTGCTGAGCTAAATCGATAATTTTATCCACTTCGGTCCGGAACCCCTTGATCGTCTCCGAAAACTCCACATAAACTTTTTCCATCTTTCCGCCGACCACCCGGGATCCGAAATCTTTCAGATGCTCGTCAAATTCCGTCCGTTCGGCTTTTAATAACTGATAAGCCTCGTCGATCTCCTTGGGGGTATCCGCCAGGATCATATTGCGGAGATAGATCCGTTCCCGTTGAAAATGATTGGACATATCCACCAGGATCTGCATGGGTACCACCATCTTCTCGTACAGTTCCTTATCGGAATCGTTTAACTGTACGATGTTGACGATGCCCACCACGCCGACGATGACCGTTATCAAGGTCACCATTGCAAAAGCCAGCAACATCTTGTGCCTAATCTTCAAATCCTTTACCATCTGCCAACTCCCCTTCGTATGAATTTATTCCGTTTTCCAACCTTCCGACAGTTTAATTGAAAATCAATTCCGGTTCGATGATCATCAACAGCTCATGGTCCAGACGGGCCACCTTGCGAATGTATTGGAAGTTCCGTCCGTCTATATTGGCGGGCGGCGGTTCGCACAACGACTCGTCCAAATCCAGCACGTCCCCGGTGGCATCGATTAAAAACCCTTGTTGATTCGGATTATTGGGCGGCGATTTGAGAATGATACACGTTACTTTCCCGTGATCGCCGGCCCAAGGATATCCCAGGATCTTGGCCAAATTAAATAACGTCACGATTTGGCCGCGCATATTGAACAATCCGACAATTTTGTCCGGAGCCCGCGGAACGGCCGTATATTCCACATTGCGGTTGATCTCCTTCACATAATTGATCTCGATACCGAATAATTCCCCGGCAAGCCGGAAACTTAACACTTTCATCATGAGGCTTCCCCCTTTCGGCGTTGCAAAGCCTGTTGCAATGTATTCAAAAGGCTGTCACGGTTAAGTTTCCATTCATAATAGTCAAATCCGCTTTCGATAACCGCCCTTTTCCCCTGCTCATCGGAGATGGACGTCAGCGCAATCGCTGGCAGGGAGCGGGTGGCGGCATTATCCCGGATCTTTTTAATCAGTTCGAAGCCGTCCATGACCGGCATATGAATGTCGCTGATGACCGCGTCGAAGGTTGCTGACGCCAAATAATCCAATGCTTCTTTCCCGTTCTGGGCCAACGTCACTTCATAGCCCGCTTCTTTCAGGTATTTCATCCCGATCCGTTGGAACGAAGGCGTGTCTTCCACCAGCAATATCCGTTGGGAACCGCCTTCCGGAAGCCGTTCAACCCCGTAATGGACCGGATCCGCCATTTGGAACAGTTCATAGATGTTGAGCAATAAAATGATACGGTCGTTATATACGGCCGAACCGATGAGGCCTTCGGCCATGATCCCTTCCGAATCCAAATGAATCTCGGTTTGAATATTGTCATGGATTTTTTCGATCAAAATCCCGATGGGATGCGTCACCAGTTTCGGAATGATCACATAATACTTGGCAGGTTTGGTATTCCCGCGGCTAATAGGCAGATAGTCTTCGGGCCGAATGACCCGCAACGATGTATCATTAAAGGTGATAAATTCCTTGTCGCCCACGGTTTCGATCCGGTCCGCCCCCACCTCTTCGATGCGGGCCACCAAGGCCAGATCCAACGCCAACGTCTCATTCCCCGAACATTTAAAGAGCAACAGGTTTTGATATTCCGCCCCTCGGCTCTCGCGGGAGATATCCGCCGCCAGCCCTTCGTTCTCTTCCCGGAATTGGAGGTCGGCCATGCGGATAATCCCTTCCGGATCGAGGATCATGGCGGTTTTCCCGTCTCCGAGAATGGTGACTCCGGAATAACAGTTACAGTCTTTCAGATAGACCGGCAACGGTTTGACCAGGGTTTCCTCCCGGCCGATGATGGAGTCCACCACCAATCCGAACATGCGGTTCCCGATCTTTAAAACCAATACCCGCGTTACTTTAAGGGATTCACCCCGTCGGTCGTCGGTAGGGGCTGGCGGCGCACCGTTTTTATAACGTCTGGCGTCACCCAGCCATTTTCTCCGGTCCGGCAGTCTTTCTCCGGTCACCGGATGAACGAAGGTACGGGTAATATTCAATACGTCGGCCAAATGGACAATAGGCAATAACCTACCCCGCAGCCGCAACACTTCCGCTTCGTTCAGGTACTCGATGCGGTAGGCCAGATCCCCCTCTTTGATGCGGACGATCTCTTTCAAATTGACCTGAGGCAAAGCGAAGCGGTTCCCTTCCACCTCAACGATGAGGGACTGAATGATCGCCAACGTCAACGGCAACATCAACCGGATGGTGGTCCCCTGGCCTTTCGTGGTAAAGATTTCGACGGAACCGCCTAATTTTTCAATGTTGGTCTTCACCACATCCATACCCACGCCACGGCCCGACAGATCGGAGACTTTGTCGGCAGTGGAAAAGCCCGGCCTGAAGATGAGCTTCAATATTTCCGCTTCGGTCATGCGCTCCAGTTCATGGGGGCTGACGATCTCTTTGCCGGCAGCCACCTTTTTGATCTTCTCCACGTCCATGCCTCTGCCGTCGTCGGTAATGTCAATATTGACATACCCCCCTCATGGAACGCCCGGAGGCCGATCTTTCCGTTCCGCGGTTTTCCCGCCCGTTGCCGGTCTTCGGCCGTTTCGATCCCGTGATCCGCCGCATTGCGGACCAAATGGGTCAAAGGGTCGGTCAACGCTTCAATAATCGATTTGTCCAGCTCCACGTCTTCACCCTCGATGGACAATTCGATCTCTTTGCCTAAACTCTTGGAAATATCCCGGATAATCCGGGGGAATTTATTAAACACATTCCCCACCGGTTGCATCCGGGTTTGCATGATCTTCTCCTGCACGCCGGTGGTCAAACGGTCGATATTTTGAAGAATGGGCGCCAACCCCGGAATGGTTTTCCGGTAAGCATCCAACGTCCGCAACAACTGATTGCGGGCAAGCACCATTTCACCGGCCATATCCAGCAAATCATTGAGGATGGAGACATGGACCCGGATACTGTCGTCCAGTTTAAGATGTGGCGTCCCTGACTCCGGTTTTGGAGTTGCCGGGCCCGTCGCGGGCTTCTCGGATGACCTGGCTGCACCGGATGTCGCCGGAACAGTTTCCTTGGGCCGGGCGGTTTGTTCTTCCACCGTCGCTTTGGGATCCTCTTTGGATTCTTCTTTAGCCCCGCTGTCGGCCTCGCCGCCGGCCTCCACCCGTAGGACGCTGACTTTTTCAAGGGGAAGGCCCAAGGCACCGGCGAAGAGTTCCCGCTCCAGCACGGTCGTGACCACGATCCCCAGATGCACGTCTTTGGTTCCCTGTTCCGCCGCTTCCAAGACGTCGTCCAGAGAGTTAATGGCCGTATGGTCGGTAAATGACTCGACTACCATTCCCAAAGCGTCCATTTTATTGAAGAGTTTAACCGGACCCTCGGTGTAGTTCAGCAAATCCCGGACGAAACGCAACTTCACTTCATAGACGGAATGGCCGTGTTTCAAGCCCTCCTTCAACAACTGACAAATCGTTCCTTCAAAAGAAAAACGCTGCTGATGGTCACTGATCAAAACCATCCGCTCGTTCAAAACTTCACCCGGTTTTTCATCAGCACCCGTTTCCAGCAGCCGATTTAACTCGCTTTCCCAATGGGAAACATCTTTGTCTTCACTGGCAAAAACATCCTCCACCAACTCGCGGATGCAATCATTGGCCCCCAATAACACTTCCACCATGGAATCGGTAACGGTCAAACGTCCGCCCCGCATCTCTCCGAAAACATTCTCCATGGCATGGGCCAAAGAGACGATCTTTTTCAACCCGAAAAATCCGGCCGTCCCTTTAATGCTGTGGACTGCCCGGAAGACATCATTGATCAGCTCCGGATCCCGGTTCAAAGCATCTTGCTGCAGTAATGCAGCTTCAACTTTTTCAATATGAGATTTGGCTTCATCCACAAATTCCTGGATAAATTCCTGATTTTGAATCATTTGAACCGTCCTCCGTTTAGGCAGTAATAATCTCGAAGATTTCATCCAGTTTCATCATTTTAAACAATTGGAACATGGCCGACGATACGCCGGTGAGTTTCACTTTTTTCCCTTGGGCTATGGCCTCTTTGTAGGTTCCAATTAAAAATGTTACGCCTAAGGAGTCGATGCTTCCGGCCTGGGCCAGATCAATGACCAATTCCGAGTAATCCTTCAGCGCATCCAATGCCGTCTTCATCTCTTCCACCAATTGCTTGATGTTCGTCGCAATCACATTGGTTGTAATCGTACATACCACAGCATTGTCACGATAGCTTATATTCATCTTGGATCCCTCGCTTTTCGTCCGTTTCATCCGATTCCCCCGTCAGCCGTACGCAGGTCCATCCGGCACGGCGGGTAATCTCAAATCCCATGGCGACAATGGTCGCCAACCCCCGTTTCCGTACCCGAAAAATATCGCTTTGATATTCCTGGTGAATTTCCCCTTCGATATCAAAATCTTCACCTTCGTCTCCGACGCATAATTCCACATCCGTTCCGTCAATCCGCAACGTATACCAAACCCATTTGGACGGTTCCATTCGATTTCCGTGTTCGATGGCATTATTAAATAATTCCCGCAGGACAAAATCTAACCGAAACAAAAATTCTGCCGTATATTGCAGGTCCCGGGCCGTTAACCGGCTCATGATCCTTTGGACCTGACGGTCAACTTCTTCAAAAGTCGAACCAAATCGGCCTTGCATGCAGTAAATGACCATCACCTCGCAGCCGATGGCTAAATTATTTATAATTATCGGTAAAAGAAGATAAGAAATTTAGAGGATAAGCTCATTTTTTACAAATTTGGACTGTAGAAACAAAAAAAACCGGGATCTCCGTCCCGGTTATATTAAATGCAAATGTTCCTGCATATCCTCTATAAAACTCCCGTCAGCCCAAATAACAGCAATTCACCGTACATTCCAGAGCGGCATTGGCCAGGCATTCCGTGATCAACCGCCGTAATTTTTCCTGGTTTTCATCCATAATGGCCACCACTTCCGCATGGGTCAATGCCTGAGGGCTGATTCCCGCCGCCCAGTTGGTCACGATACTGATATTGGCATAACAAAGGCCCAATTCCCGGGCTAAGACCACTTCCGGCACGCCGGTCATGCCCACCACATCGCCACCCAATATTTGATACGCTTTAATCTCCGCCATCGTTTCATAGCGGGGACCTTCACAGCAGACATAGCATCCTCCCGCATGAATGGGAATCCCATGTTTGGCCGCAGCCTTTACCAGTTCATCCCGTAATCCGGCGCAATACGGATGGGTTACGTCGATATGGGCCCGGTGCACGTCCCCGTCTTCGAAAAAGGTGAGGGGCCGTTGCTTGGTAAAGTCTAAAAACTGATCAACAATCACCAAAGACCCCGGCGGAAATTTCGGCTGCATACTGCCGACGGCCGTGGTCGCTAAGACCCGTTTGACGCCCAAGCTCTTTAAAGCCCAAAGGTTGGCCCGGTAATTTAACTGATGGGGCAATAAGGAATGGCCTTTGCCGTGCCGTGCCAAAAACGCCACCTTCCGGCCTTCCAAGAACCCGATGACCACTGCCGCTTCGCCATAGGGCGTTTCAATGATTTTATCTCCCGTGTCGGCAAGCATTCCGGGGCGGTAAAAGCCCGAACCGCCGATCAATGCCAAGTGGATCTCTCCCATATTGACCTCCATTGAGTAATGTTATTTTTTCTTCAGCCCCGCCAGTTTCTGACGGAGTTGTTGCTCAATTTTCTCCGGCAACCGGACCACCGGCGGAAACGCCATGGTTTCCACCGGGGGCATCATGCCCCCATCCCCCGACAGCGATTGCCGCGGCCTGTAAGGTTCCAGCTCCAATAAATCATGGAGGATGACCAAAGCCCCTTCCTTATCGGGAATCCGGCCTTTCCCCGCCGTATCCGGATCCACCTGCGGATTGGGAGGTAACGGCGAACCGACACAGGAGGGACACCCGGATTCACAGGAGCACGCTGCAATCAGATCCCTGGCGGAGAGCAATACCTCTTCCACCCGCTCGAAAGAACGGTGAGCAAATCCCAGGCCGCCGGGGTATTTGTCATAGACGAAGATGGACGGTGCCCCATGATTGGCCAGATCCACCACGGACCCGATGTCGCTGCTATCGCACATCACCAGAAACGGCAGCACTTCCGTAAGGACATTGGCGATCCCCAGCATGGCTTCCACCGGGTCCCGACCGTAAGCCTTCACCAGATTCAACGTAGACGGCGGCGGAATGATCCAAAACGCATGGGTCTCCGTCACCCGGGGTTCCA
>JAKOTQ010000073.1 GCA_029776205.1 Bacillota bacterium
AACGAAGGCTTCCAAAAAATCGTCGAGGGTGGAAAAGAATTCGGAAAAGCCATGGCCAACGAGTTTAAGAAAATTGGAGACTCGGCCAATGATCTAAAAAAAGAGTTTGCTGGATTGACGGCCGGCGAAAATATCGGACCATCTCAAGCAGAGATTGATGCCTTTGAAAAACTCAAGAAAAAAGCAGAGCAACTCAGCGAATCCATCGAGCGCGAATGGGTCCAGATGACCAAAACAGAGGAAGAGCAGCTCGAAATTTGGTATCAGGAACAATTAGACGCGTTAGAAAAATCTAAAGCGGCTAATGAAAACTATGAGCGTGATTTGCAACGGTTAAAAGAGACCTATAATGCTAAACACCAAAAACTCGCTGAGGATAGAGCTAAAAAAGAAGAGCGCAAGCTTGAACAACTGAGGGATAAGGCTAAATCTGTCAGCGACTCTATCGAGAGAGAATGGGTACAAACCACGAAAACGGAACTTGAACAACTTGAAATTTGGAAAGCCGAACAAATCAAAGCGCTCGAAGAAACAAAAGATTATAACGAAAATTATCAGCGCGATTTAGAGCGCGTCGAAGCTGTATATTCCCAGCGTCGCTTGAAAATTCTTGAGGATGAATATGAAAAGCGGAAGAATATGTGGAATGATATGCTTCAAAAGGCGCGTGACGCCGGAGATATTTCGGCTTATATGAATTTATTGAATAGCGAACGGGCATTATTTGAGCAAGATTTGGCTGGCCGTCAAGCTCTAATTGATCAATACTATCAATACTGGGAAGAAACCCATAGGTCTACTATGGACCGCATGGCAGAAGTTATGGGCGGACTTTATAGCGGTCTCGAAAACTTTTTCGTTGACGTTATCAATAACGCAAAATCCATCGGTGACGCTTGGCAAAGCCTTAAAAATGCTGTTTTGGCTATGCTTGGTCAAATGGTCGCTAAGTGGATGGCGTCACAAATTATGATGAAAGTATTCGGACAAACCATGCAATCTACGTTAGCTGCTGCCTCAGTTGCAACCGCCGGATCTATTTCTGCCGCATGGGCGCCGGCGGCGGCTATGGTGTCGTTGGCTACGATGGGGGCTAATGCCGGTCCGGCAATGTCCGGAATTACAGCGACCACGGCATTGAGCGAAGGGCTTGCAAGGATTCCGGCCCTTGCTGAAGGTGGTATCACCACCGGACCAACAATCGCCGAAATCGGCGAAGGTCGCTATCGCGAGGCAGTGATACCGCTCAATCGAAGATACTTCGAGAAAGTAGGCTTGGTGGACAAGAAAGAACCACAGTCGAACTTTGTTTTCAGTCCAACGATACAGACGATTGATAGCAAATCCTTTAAGCGTTGGCTCGACGATGGTGGCGGCAATGTGATGATCGATTGGATGCGTAAGGCTTACCGCGAATTTGAGCCTGTGGGGGTGTAATTGAATGAGTTATCCTGTATTTATTAGTCCTCCTAGCATGGCGTGGAACTCAACTAAAACCCAAAAATGGAACACTGAAATACAAAAATCTGCCAGCGGGAGACGTAAAACGCTCTCTCGCTGGTCATATCCAGAGTATGAATTAAACTGCTCTTACACCTGCCTAAACCCAGCGGAAATTGATTATGTCGCTGGATTTTTTGCTAAAATGCGCGGACAGGCTGGAACTTTTCTTTGGAAAGACGACCAGGATTATAAAATCGAAAATTCTCTGATTGGAATCGGAGATGGATTTACTACCGGATTTCAACTTTTAAGGGATTTGGGCGGTCAATTTTACGAGCCGATTCTCGATGTTGTACCTGGAACATTAAAGGTTTATGTAAACGGCATCGAAACACTCGTGACCTTCGAAGAGGATGGATGGATAGAATTTTCGTCCGCTCCTGCTGCCAGTTCAGTCATAACTGCCTCATGTGAATATTATTGGCGTGTGGCGTTTGCTGATGATTCCTTGACTTGGGAGCATTTCTGGTACAATTTTTATCGCCTAAAATCGATTAAGTTGGTGACTGTTAAATGAAAAAGGTATCGCCCGAATTGATGGCATATCTGCATAGTAAGAAAGAGTTTATAATCTGTGATTTATATGAGATCACTTTGAAAAGTGGTCTCGTTTTCCGTTATGCCGCTTTTGACCGCACTATAAAACTGCAGGATGGTCG
>JAKOTQ010000083.1 GCA_029776205.1 Bacillota bacterium
AGTAACCGGCCGGGAGAGCGGGATGACCAATCTCAAACGGGGAGAAGAAGGGCTGTGCGAATGGGTCGAATAGACTACACACGCACAACCAAGCATGACCTCGACAGCCGCCCAAAAATCACCCCTGACATAATCCGCATCAAGCGTGAGCAACGATCGCCAACTGATATGATCCGTTTTCCGCCGGCCGTTTTTCAAGGCGCCACCAACGAAACCGCCCACGTCCTTGATTTGGTCCCGTTGGGCCTTGGTCATTTTTTGATACTCGGCAAAAGTTTCCCGGGTCCTGGTGGTTTGAGATAGCTTTTCTACTAGCTCAGACCAGAGTAGTTCCCGGTTTTTCCAGGTCTTTGTGTGCCGGCTGCGGCCTTCGGCGATCGTGATGAAGCCGTCGTATTTGATTTTTACGGTTTTGCGGGGGATGTTTTGGATCAAGGTTTACCACCCACTTTTGTTACACCGTAACGTTACCAATTGTTACAGTGTAACGCAATGTCTGTTTACCCCAGTTCCAATTGCCGCAGTATATGCACCATTCTGCTGTACTACGTGCTGTATATTGATTCCCTCCGCAAGCAGGGCATTTAAAACGGTTCATGGTATGGCCTCCCTTTTATTTCACATTTAGCGTGTTTCAATCTCCGCAATAGCTTTCAATATCGGATACACTTGTTGCGGCACGACTGCATTGCCCAAACATTTAAGTCTGTCCACCCTGTTTTTAACGCCCGTTGCTACCCGTGGAATACCATCCTCCCAGCTACCGTCAATCCAGCACGACGGGCACGGTGGTGGTGGATAGCATGACAACTGGCACATAAGGTCTGAATATTCTTTGGTGAGTCGTTTAAACGATTCCCGTCTATGTGATGCGAGTGTAGTTGTTTCGTATCCCCACACACTTCGCAACAATTCCCACGGAATGGTGCCACACGCTTCAACAATGCCGATTTTGAGGGCGCATCTTTGACAAATGATTTTGCCATGCAAGATTGATTGCAATACTTCCTGCGTTTGAACGCTCCCATATCCTCCAGTCGCCCATTGTAAATCTTTCTCTTTAATCTCTTTCTGCAATACTGACAATATTTTTCTGGGTCCGGCTTTCTCTGTGTTGGCATTTATTCCACCTCCGTCCATTT
>JAKOTQ010000086.1 GCA_029776205.1 Bacillota bacterium
AGTATTGAGTAAAGCAACAAAAGTGTACAAGGATGCCTCAAGAGAGCTGATACATAACATAACACTGCTGAATAGCGGGAAAGTAACTCTGCTGACACAGACACTTAGATCCATACGGGATAATGGATTTGCCATATGATCCTTGCCCAAAAAGAGGGGCAGACAGTGATATAAAACCTAAAACAAGTTGACACGACCCCGCAAAACCCATTGGTTGTCCTACCTGAGGCCCTATGTTATAATTAATTAGATTAGAGCGACTGCGGGAGTTATTAGAGAAGGTGGACTTTGATGGAGGTTCAAACCTTAATCAGCGTATTGCAGGAATTAGCTCCGGAGATGAATGCCGGAGATATTATATCAAATATAGGTTATTTGGCGGAAGGTGTTGATATTACAAAAATCGGGATTTGTGTCGATCCTACCGAACAGAATATATACAGTGCTGCTGGCAAAGGGATGGAAGTGATCATTTCTTATCATCCTTGGCAGGGAGAAGCAGCTGAACTTGTGAATCAAAAGAAAATCATCGTTATTCCGTTACATGATGCCTGGGATAATGCGCCGGAGGGCGTTAATTTAACTATTGCCCGGGCTATTGGTCTTCGTGAGGTCCGATGGGTTGATGGAATCGTGATAGGTGTTTTGGAGACAACCTTTCGGGATTTGATGGAGCGATGTCAGCGTATTTTAGATTTGAATGTGCTGCCGTATTACGGGGAGCTTCGTTATCCTGTCCAGAGGATAGGTATTTGGGCCGGCCCCGGCTTTTTGCCTTATCATAAGAAGATTTGGGAAACCTGTCTGCAAGAGGGTTGTGATACGATTATTTCGGGGGAAATATCGTTATTACCGATTCGGTTTGCCGCGGCACATCAATTGAAACTGATCGATCTGGGGCACAGTGCCATTGCTAGGCCGGCTATCGTTCATCTGGTTAATATATTGAAATTGCGTTTGAAAACTTTTGATTGTTCGGTGGAGTTGTTGGAAGATTATTATAGCTGTAGTTTTTATACGAAGAATTATTTTTTGCAGCAAAATGATTCGGAGGATTCATTGCCGTTGTTTAGGTTGATGGAAAGAGAGGGCTGACGAAGATGTTATTGGCATTTGATATCGGTAACACTCAAATTGTAACCGGACTGTTCGTCGGAGAGCAATTGGTTGCCGATTGGCGGTTTCAAACAGACCGGCAGAAAACCCCGGATGAATATGGGATCTTATTGAAGAGCGTTTTTAGGGACGCTTCATTGGATTCGCAAAGTGTTCGGGCGGCCATTATATCCAGTGTAGTCCCTCCGGTCACCAGTATAATCCAGCGAATGGTTGAGAAATACTTTAAGGTAGAACCGGTTTTAATCGGGCCCGGCATTAAAACCGGCCTTTCGATCAAATGTGAAAACCCGCGGGAAGTGGGGGCTGACCGGGTGGTTAATGCGGTGGCCGGAATTAAACGTTATGGAGCCCCTTTAATTATTGTCGATTTTGGGACGGCAGCCACATTTTGTGCTATCGGTGAAAACGGTGATTATCTGGGCGGGGCGATTGCGCCCGGAGTGGCTATCTCCAGTGAAGCATTGTTCGAACGGACTGCGAAACTTCCTCGGATCGAGTTGGTGAAACCTAAAGGGGTGATCGGGAAAAATACGATCCATAGCATGCAGTCCGGCTTGTATTTCGGATATATCGGTTTGGTCGAGGGGATCATCGCCCGAATGAAGCAAGAGATGCATTGTCATCCGAAGGTGGTCGCTACCGGGGGAATGGCAGACTGGGTTGCCGATGGAACTTCACTGATTGATGCTGTGGATCCCTTTTTAACGTTGGAAGGGTTGAAAATCATTTATCATTTAAATGAACGGGTTTCGTAACCAATGATATGGTGAATTGAAGTTATTTAAATAGATAACGAAAAATCCTTTACGTAAACGGAATTGACGAAAACGGATGGAATATAAGGAAACATTTGAAAAAGCAATTTTAATTGGGATTCGCGACGGGTTTTCCGATTTTAAGTGGTTGGAGTTCGAAGAGTTGGTTCGGGCAGCCGGTGCCTGCGAAGTGGGAAGGGTGGTACAACTTCGTGATCATCCTGATCCTGCTTATTTTATTGGATCCGGCAAAGCGGAGGAGTTGGCTAAGGAGGTTGCTGCTACCGGTGCGGATTTGGTGATCGCTATGGAAACGCTTACACCGGTGCAAGTACGCAATCTTTCCGAGATCACCGGGGTGCGGGTGATCGACCGTAATGATTTGATATTGGATATTTTTGCTCAGCGGGCTCAAACCAAGGAAGGCAAACTCCAGGTTGAATTGGCTCAATTGAAGTATCTTTTGCCGAGACTGAGTGCAACGCAGGCCGGGCAATATTCCCGGTTGGGCGGAGGAATCGGTACCCGGGGACCCGGGGAAACCAAATTAGAAATCGATCGGCGCCGGGTCCGAAAGCGGATTGCCGATCTTCAGAACGAATTGGATGAGGTTGTGAAAAACCGGAGCATCCAGCGGCATCGACGGGAAAAGCAGGAGATTCCCACCATTGCTTTGGTTGGATATACCAATGCCGGGAAGTCCACGCTTTTCAATCGGTTAACCGATAGTGCGGTTTCCGCCCGTAATCGTCTGTTTGATACCCTGGATCCGGTGGCCCGGAGGTTCCCGATTACACCTCAACAAGAAGTAATTCTTTTAGATACGGTGGGGTTCGTGAGCGATTTACCCCATCATTTGGTGGCAGCGTTTCGGGCTACGTTGGAGGAGACGGTTCGGGCTACGTTTTTGCTGCATGTGATCGATGGCAGCAGCCCGGATCTTTGGCCGCAGTATCATGCAGTCCGGCAAGTATTGTCCGAATTGAAGATTGACGAGAAAACCGTGATTCCGGTGATCAACAAAATCGATCTGATCGAATCTCCCCGGGTAATCCAACGGATGGTTGCGGAATGGTCTGCGTTTCCGGTTTCCGCCCGAACCGGGGAAGGGATTGATCCATTGTTAAATCATTTGGTTGGCTTACTGAATGCCCGGGTTCGGCTGTGCCGGTTTTTCCTGCCTTATCAGGCGGCGACAGCTTTAGACCTTTTTCATCAAAAAGGGAAGGTGCTGTCGGTTGATTACAGGGAAACGGGGATTCAAGTTGCCGTGGAGATTGATACGGCATTGATCGGTAAATATCAACAGTATTTGGATGCAAATGATGGTGAAGATTAGGAATATTCAATTAGATAACCCGGTGGTATCGGCGCCGATGGCCGGAGTGACCGATGCCCCATTTCGTAAGATCATCAAAGAGTTTCATCCGGGTTTATTAACCGGGGAAATGGTCAGTGCGACTGCCCTCCATTATCAGGGGAAGAAAACCTATCAATTAATCGAGGTATCTCCGGACGAACATCCCATCAGTATGCAGATTTTTGGTTCGGATCCGGCGATTATGGCTGAGGCTGCCCGGATCGTTCAGGACTATGGGGCGGATATCATCGATATCAATATGGGCTGTCCAGTGCCAAAAGTGGTTAAAAACGGCGAGGGAGCCGCTTTGTTACGAAACCTTCCGTTGGCCGGGGCGATTATTGAGGCAGTGGTTCGCAGTGTGCAGATACCGGTGACGGTCAAATGCAGGCTGGGTTGGGATGCAGAGCATCTTGTCGCTCCGGAATTAGCGAAAATCGCGATGGAGTGTGGCGCTGCTGCGATTACCGTTCATGGGCGGACCCGAGACCAATTTTATCAAGGAAAAGCCGATTGGGAGCAAATTGCCCGAGTTAAGCAATCTGTCAGTATTCCGGTGATCGGTAACGGCGATGTGGATTCGCCGGAAGCAGCTCTACGGTTGATGCAGCAAACAGGTTGCGACGGAGTGATGATTGGCCGGGCTGCGCTGGGAAGGCCATGGCTCTTTGAGCAAGTGGGCCATTTCTTGAAAACCGGCGAAATCCTTTCAGCGCCGACACTCGAGGAGCAATTCGCCATTATCAAAAAACATCTGCACTCACAGATCGCTTATGCCGGAGAAATCCGGGGAGTTAAAGAAATGCGTAAGCACCTGTCATGGTATTTTAAAGGGCTTCCGGGAGCAGCTGCCATGAGGGATTTGGTCAATTCTTTAAACACATTGGATGAAGTGGAACGGGCGCTTTCTGATTATGCTATGACCTTGAAGGTGCGTTACTAAGGTTGGTGATCATAATTGAAACGGATAATCAGCATCAGTCTTGGCAGTTCCAAACGGGATCATCGTGCTGAGGTTGAATTTTTGGGTGAGCCGGTGATTGTGGAGCGGATCGGAACCAATGGCAGCATCAGTCAAGCAATTGACTTGATTCAGTTATGGGATGGAAAGGTGGATGCCTTTGGAATGGGGGGCATCGATCTTTATCTGTTTGCCGGGAAAAAGCGTTATACCATGAGAGACGGGGCCCGGATTGCAGCAGCTGCCCGTAAGACGCCGATCGTTGACGGTAGCGGGCTGAAGAATACATTGGAACGCCGGGTTGTTCGGTTTTTAACCCAAGAGATGCAGTATGATCTCTATGGAAAAAAGGTACTGATGGTTTCGGCCGTAGATCGGTTCGGTATGGCTGAAGCGTTTACCGAGGCAGGCTGCAGCATGATCTTTGGTGACTTGATGTTTGCCTTGGGAGTGCCGATTCCTTTGACCAAATTGGAGAGTTTAAACCGATTGGCCCGGTGTTTACTGCCGGTAATAACCCGGTTGCCCTTTGAAATGTTATATCCTACCGGGGCAAAACAGGAGTCAACGTCGGAAAAACATAGCCGTTTTTATCATGAGGCGGATATTATCGCCGGCGATTTTCTGTATATTAAGAAATATTTACCCGAAGATCTGTGTAGAAAAATTATTCTGACCAATACGGTGACTCCGGCGGATATTGAAGAATTACGGGCCAGACGGGCTAAGATGTTGATTACAACCACGCCGGAGATTGCCGGACGGTCCTTTGGAACCAATGTGATGGAAGCCTTAATCGTTTCCTTTTCGGGGAAACGCCCGGAAGAGCTTCAGGAATCCGATTATGAACGATTGTTGGATGCATTGGAATTTAAACCCCGTATCGTCCATCTGGAACGTTCTGTGGTGAATGTATAAGAGGAGCCCCCCTTATCATATGGTTTGATGAGGGGGTTCTTTTATGGGGAATTTCGGCTTGGTATCGTCGTACTTGCCGGCAGCTGCTTATTGGAAACGTTGGCAATGGATTCCCGAAGGGTGGCGGTACAGGCAAGGTTTTGCTTTTGCAGGTAAACTCTCAGGATATCTGGGCCATGTTCCGGTGGAAGGATGGGGCTGGTCCTTGGCCCGGGGTCAGCGGACGGGATACAGCCTGTTATGGAAAGCGCTTGAAAGGGAATGGACGGCCAAAGAAGTGGATGTGGTCGGAGTGGACGGTCTTTCTAGCGGGGAGATGACGTTTCCATCCGGGGTCGGTTTCAGTGACGGGAAGTCTTTGGAGTTGTTGCTATTTGTCCAGCAGTTTAAGAGAATTTTGCGTCATTGTCAGGTGAATCCGCAAACAGCAGAGATAGGGATCATTTGGGAAGAAGGGAATCTTGGATTGGTCTGTGCCCGGTTAATCGCTCAACATATAAGGTTTTTGCGGCTGATTCATCCGGATGCCGGACGGCTAGATCATGCGGCTGCAGTTTTGTTGGCGGAAACGGGTATTTCTCCAAAAATTCAGCAGGTACCCCCGGATAAAGAACAGCGAATTTCGATGATTATTCAATGCGGGCTATTGAACCATTACCGGTCCTGGTCGGGATCGGAGTTTTCTTCCTATTGGGAGTTGTTTACCGGACGCTTGGATCTTTTTCAGCGGTTGATGGGGGATGGTTTTTTTACGGTTTGGGGTCCGCTGGCTTCTTTACCTGCCAGCCCGGTTTTGGGTGAAGTTCTCATTCGGGCCATAGCAGGATGGTCATCGGAACAGTGGGTCGGGACCGAGCTGCGGTTTGAACGAATTCTTTTGATGAAAGAATATTTGGATCAACTGGGAGTCCCGGTTCTTTCGGCACGGCTTGCTTGACACTGGAGAGGCTTTGGATTATAATGTAACTGTTTATATAGCACTGGAAATGTCCGGTGCTTACTCTTTAGTGTTCCAAAATATACAGTGCCGATTTTCGAATAATCAAAAATAAGCGGACATATATTAACATAGAATTCGGCCTGGAAGGAGCGGGAAAATGGCAAACGAAAAAGAAGTGATGCTAACACTGGACGGGTTGAACAAACTTGAGAAAGAGTTAGAGTATTTGAAGACTGTTCGCCGCCGTGAAGTAGCGGAACGGATCAAACAGGCTCTGGAATTTGGCGATATCAGCGAAAATTCGGAGTACGAGGATGCCAAAAATGAGCAAGGATTTATTGAAGGCCGGATCCTCTCAATTGAAAAGATGCTGAGAAATGCTCGAATTATCGATGAGAGTGAAGCTCAAGCAGGGGTAGTGACTCTTGGTTCCACAGTTAAACTTGTGGAGGTCAATGGCGGAGCCGAGGTGGAATACACCATTGTCGGATCGGCCGAAGCGGATCCGATGAAATTCAAAATTTCAAATGAATCTCCGGTTGGGCGGAGCTTGATGGGGCAAAAACTCGGAAGTGTCGTTAATGTCAATGTCCCCATGGGAACCATTCAGTATAAAATTATCGATATTAAATAAAGAGTGGACGCCTCCACTCTCTTTTTCTTAGGGTATTGATGTCATTTTATTTATATGTAATTGTTATTTAGGTTTTGGAGGGCATGGATTGTGATACCTGAAATTCAAAGAAATGAACAAATCGAAAATCGACTGGCTAAGCTTGAAAAGCTCAAGAGCCAGGGGATTAACCCGTATGGACAGCGTTTTGATCGTACCCATATGTTACGGGAGATCGTGGAGAAATTTGAGGAATTGGACGGCCAAATTGTGACGGTTGCCGGCCGGCTGGTAGCCAAGCGTGGCCAAGGCAAAGTGTCCTTTACCAATATCGCCGACCAAACCGGAACGCTCCAGTTGTTTGCGAAAATTGATGTTTTGGGCGAAAGCGCTTATGAAAACTATCTTGATTTGGATTTGGGCGACATTATCGGAGTAACCGGTAAAGTCTTTAAGACGCAACGCGGAGAGATTTCCGTTCAGGTACAAAGCTATCAACTGTTGTCGAAAGCGCTTCGGCCGTTGCCGGACAAATGGCACGGACTGACGGATACGGATTTGCGTTACCGCCAGAGGTATCTGGACTTAATCTCCAATCCGGAGGTTATGGAGGTATTTCTTAAGCGGACAAAAATTATCCGTACCATCCGCCGGATCATGGATGAATTGAATTTTATCGAGGTGGATACGCCGATTCTGAGTGTGATTGCCGGAGGTGGACATGCCCGGCCTTTCGAAACTCATCATAATGCATTGGATCTGGATCTGACCATGCGTATCGCTTTGGAGCTTTATCATAAGCGGTTAATTGTCGGCGGTTTTGACCGGGTCTATGAAATTGGCCATTGTTTTCGTAACGAAGGGATCTCCACCCGTCACAATCCGGAATTCACCATGATGGAACTGTACCAATCCTATGCTGATTATGAAGTCATGATGGAGTTGGCCGAAAAGATCATTTGTGAGACTGCGATGGAGGTCTGTGGTACCTTACAAATCGAATATCAGGGAACCAAAATCGATTTAACTCCGCCCTGGCCGAGGCTGTCGATGGTTGAGGCGATCAAGAAATATACCGGGATAGACTGGTTCAGCATTAAGACGGATGAAGAGGCGGTAGCAGCGGCAGAAAAATTAGGATTGAAGATCGATCCCAAAGCGACCAAAGGGATGGTTTTGGATGAGATCAGTTCCGAGTTTGTGGAGCCGAAACTGATTCAACCGACCTTCTTGATGGATCATCCTATTGAGATATCCCCGTTGGCTAAGCGGAAAGATGACAATCCCGAACTGGCCTATCGATTTGAGCTGTTTATCTATGGCCGGGAAATGGGAAATGCGTTTTCCGAATTAAATGATCCTTTGGATCAACGGCAGCGTTTTATGGATCAAGCCAGAGAAAAAGCTAAAGGTAACGAGGAAGCCATGGTTTGGGATGAGGATTTCCTCACTGCCTTGGAATATGGGATGCCGCCGACGGGTGGAATGGGAATCGGAATTGACCGTTTGATCATGCTGTTAACGGATTCACCGTCGATTCGGGATGTTATCCTTTTCCCGTTGATGCGACCGTTGGAGAACAAGTAATACGAATGCAAAAGAACTGTCCATAGAGGGCAGTTCTTTTAATTTCATTAAGCTAAGGTAAGCTATGATACTTGGTTTTTACCGGCGCGCTTAGCGAATGTGACGGCGGATTCCGCTTTGGCGAGTAGTGTTTCGATGGTTGTACCGTTTTCAGGACAGTTGGCGACGCCGATGGAGATGGTTACTGGGAATATCCAGTCACTGGTCGCTTTTTCAACGGCTGCACGAAGTCGTTCCCCGACTTGAAAGGCATGGCTGCATTCGGTGTTGGGAAGAACGACGATAAACTCGTCGCCGGATAACCATCGGGCAATGAGGTCGTTGTGGTGTAATGAATTCGAAATGACCGTTGCCAAATTGCGGATCATTTGGTTTCCCTGTTGATAACCGAGATTATTATATTGCTTGAGGTTGTCGCCGTCGATAAATAAAAGACTGAAAGGTTTTTTGTTGAGATGGTAATTTTGAAGGGCATCGGCGATGAACATTTCAGCGGCTCGGTGATTGGGCAATCCGGAAATTTCATCATGAAGGGCTAAAAACCGCGTATAGTGCAATAAATTTAAGGTTTCACAGACGCGGTCGATCATATTGTCGATGAGCTGATCTGCCCATTTGGGCAAACGCGCCGGGGGATTGAGGGTATTTCCATCAGCCAACCCCAATCGGACAGCTTTGATCAACTGATGGGCAGAGATGCCTTTTTCATTATACGGAATGGTGACCGTATGGAGTCCGGTACCCAATACTCCTTGTTTGATGGCAAGGCTACGAAATTGTTTTCGTAAGTCATTGGCCAGATTTTCGGCAGAATTTTTGTCGAAATTGGGCAGAATCAGGATAAATTCGTCTCCACCGGTCCGAAAAGCGGTGGCCGGAACGGAATCGGAGCATGAAACGACGATGGCTCGTAATAAGTCGGCCAGTATTTTGATGCACCGATCACCGGATTGACGACCATAGTTTTCATTAATATTGTTTAAATGGTCAATATCGGCAGCGATCACCGTGCCGGGAGAACCGTAGGTGAGTAACGGAGCCGATTCCAGTAACTCAAATAAATTAGGCAATCCGGTAAACGGATCGCGGGTAATTTCGGTGGTGATCATTCCCGAAATCCCTTCTTTTCAAATAAGATTTTCATTTATATACATTCCACAATTTTACATAAAATCCTGCTTAAACCCGATCATTAACATAAATAATTTTAAAAACTGGATGTAGACTTTCGAAATTCAAGAACGTAAGGCAAAATTTGTATTGAAAGTCGTTTCGTGATTCAATACAATAGAGGTGGACAAGATAAATGGTGTCAGGAGTTTAAAACCATAAGATCAAAAAAGGGGGCTCTCTAACGTGTTAAAAAAGGGCATGGGATTGATCATCGTTTTGGTAGTACTCGCAGTTGCAGTTTCCGGATGTTTTACTAAGGGCGGTACCAATCTAAAGGTCGGTATGGTTACCGATGCCGGAACCATTGATGACAAGTCCTTCAATCAGGGGACTTGGGAAGGGATTAAACGGGCCGGAGAAGAACTGAAAGTGGAAACCAAATACTTAAAACCGGGCGGAACCACGGAAGCCGATTATATGAAAGAAATCGGCAATCTCTATGATGCCGGTTATAAATTCATTGTTTGCCCCGGATTTAAGTTTGAAACCGCGATTTATCAAGCTCAGGATAAATACAAAGATGCCAAATTTGTATTGATTGACGGTAGTCCGCATGCCGGAGATGGTAAGGCGGTTGTGAAAGAGAATACGGTTTCAATTTTCTTTGCCGAACATGAATCCGGCTTTATGGCAGGTATTGCTACTGCTTTGCAACTTAAAGAGGGTGAAGTTGGCTTTATCGGGGGCATGGAGATCCCGCCGGTGCAGCGCTTTAACTGGGGATTCCAGCAAGGCATTCAATATGCTAATGCTAATCTGGGAACCAACATCAGCTTAAAGGCTGAGAATGTTATTTACCAAGGTTCTTTCGACAATGTTGCTGCCGGGCAACAATTGGCAGCTCAAATGTATGATAAAGGGGTTAAAGCGATTTTCTGTGCTGCCGGCGGTGTTGGCGTCGGGGCGATCAATGAAGCCAAATCCCGGGCGAAAGCCGGACAACAGGTTTGGGTAATTGGTGTTGATGTTGATCAATATAGTGAAGGGATTTATGACGGGAATAAGTCCGTTATCCTCACTTCTGCCATGAAAAAGATCGCTCAAGCTGCCTTTGACATGGTCCAGGCTGAAAAAGACGGAAAATTCCCGGGTGGTCAAACATTAACCTTTGATGCATCTAATAACGGCGTCGGTATTCCCGATGAAAACCCGAACTTAAGCGAAGAAGTTCAAACCAAGACTGCCGAAGTATTTGAAAAATTACAATCTGGTGAAATTAAAGTTTCCGATCAAAGAGGTAATCTCATTAAATAAAATAAAGTTCATTGATTTTAATGACTTTTTTAGAGGGTAGCAGATGCTGCCCTCTTATTTTTTGGCAAGAGGAAATCGGATGAAGACGGCAGGGATTTTGCCGTTATTGGACAAATATATATAGCAAAGACTCCGTTAAATTGGCAATAAGGGGACGATAGGATGAGTTTTGTAGTTGAAATGCTCCGTATTCGGAAAGAATTTCCCGGGATCGTTGCCAACGATGATATCACATTACAGGTGAAACAGGGCGAAATCCATGCCTTGCTGGGAGAGAACGGCGCCGGTAAATCAACTCTGATGAGCATTCTTTTCGGGTTGTACCAACCGGATGGAGGTGAGATCCGCATCCGTGGGAAACAAGTGGAGATTTCCAATCCTAATGTTGCGAATGATCTGGGTATCGGTATGGTGCATCAGCACTTTAAGTTGGTTCATAATTTTACCATTACTGAAAATATTATCTTAGGCATTGAACCTAAGCGCGGGTTGGTTGTTGATAAAAAGGCCGCTTCGGCCAAGATCCGGGAACTTTCGGAGAAATATGGACTCAATGTCGACCCCGATGCCAAAATTGAAGATGTTTCAGTAGGGATGCAGCAACGGGTTGAGATATTGAAGATGCTCTACCGTAACGCGGATGTGTTGATCTTCGACGAACCTACATCGGTACTGACTCCCCAGGAGATCCAGGAATTGATGAAGATCATGCGGAATCTGATTGCCGAAGGCAAGTCCATCATTTTAATTACTCATAAATTGAAAGAAATCAAAGCCATTGCTGACCGGTGCACGGTGATACGGCGGGGACGACTGATCGGTACCGTTGATGTCGCGGAGACCAGTGAAGCCCGGATGGCCGAGATGATGGTCGGACGGGAGGTTAATTTTCAGGTTGTGAAAGCTCCGGCAAAGCCCGGGAAGGTAGTTTTGGCTGTGGAAAACCTGTCCGTACTCAATAACCGAAAAGTCTTGGGGTTGAAAGATTTTTCACTGGAAGTCCGGGCCGGAGAAATTGTCGGAGTTGCCGGTGTCGATGGAAACGGTCAGGTTGAACTGGTGGAGGCGATTACCGGAATGCGGCGGGCGGAATCCGGAAAGATCATGTTGAATGGTAAGGATATTACCGAGGCCTCCGTCAGGAGCCGTATTAAGGCCGGAATAGCGCATATACCGGAAGATCGACATAAACATGGCTTAATTTTAGATTATTCCATGGAAGACAATATTGCCTTGAAAGTATATGATGAGCCTCCCTATTCCAGCAGAGGTTTGCTTAATCGGAATGAAATCCGGCGTTATGCCCAAACCGTCATCGAGGAATTTGATGTTCGGTCCGGACAAGGAGCGATTTCAGTGGCCCGGTCCTTATCTGGAGGTAATCAGCAAAAGGCCATTGTCGGACGGGAGCTGGCCCAAAATCCTGAATTATTAATTGCGGTTCAACCCACCCGAGGTTTGGATGTGGGCGCAATTGAGTATATTCATAGACGGTTGGTGGAACAACGGGATAAAGGGAAAGCTGTTTTACTGGTTTCACTCGAATTGGATGAGATTTTAAGCGTTTCGGACCGGATTGCAGTGATTAATAACGGGGAATTGGTCGGGATTGTCCAGGCTGATGAGACGGATGAAAATGAAATCGGGCTGATGATGGCCGGGGTAAAGAGAGGCGATATCAGGTGAAAATGGAGTTGAACAAGGAATATGTGTTAGCGCTGATTGCCGTTGTTTTGGGATTGTTAGCCGGAGCTATTTTAATGATGTTGACTGGCAATAACCCATTGCAAGGCTATTACTTTTTAATCCGGGGCGGGCTCATGAGCATTGAACGGGTTGGGAATACGCTGGCAACCGCGACGCCTTTAATTTTTACCGGTTTGGCGGTAGCCTTTGCGTTTCGAACCGGATTGTTCAATATTGGAGCTGCCGGTCAGATGTTGGCCGGTGGATTATGTGCCACTGCGATTGGCCTTTCTTTTGCTTGGCCTAAGGTGATTTTGCTTCCGACCGCTGTCTTGGGTGCCTTGATAGCCGGTGCGCTGTGGGGATTTGTTCCCGGATATCTCAAATCCCGGTTCAATGTTCATGAAGTGGTTTCGTCCATCATGATGAACTGGATCGCCTATTGGACCGTCTATTATGTGGTGCCAGGTTATTTTAAAGGCCCTTATCTGGAGACGGAATCCCGGAAGATTACTGAAGCTGCTTCTTTGAAAGTCGCTTGGCTGACCAAGATGTTTAGCGGTTCATATATCAATTTAGGTTTTTTTCTGGCCGTGTTGGCTGTTATCGTGATCGCCTTTATTTTAAACAAAACTACGCTGGGATACGAGCTGAAAGCAGTGGGATTTAACCGCCATGCTGCCGAATATGCCGGAATCCGATCCAATCGGAATATTGTGATCTCGATGATGATCTCCGGAGCTTTGGCAGGTCTTGGCGGTGCCGCATTTTATATTGGATATGCCTCCAATATTCAGATCGGGGTTATGCCCAGTCAAGGGTTTGACGGGATTGCTGTTTCACTGCTCGGGGCGAATTCACCTTGGGGAGTATTTTTTGCAGCGGTTTTCTTTGGTCTGCTCCACTCGGGCAAAGGCTTTATGAATGCGATGACCAATATTCCGCCGGAGATTGCCGATTCCATCATTGCAACCATCATCTATTTTGCGGCGACCAGTATTTTAATTGAGCGCTGCTGGGATCGGTTGAAGAAGTATTTGCGAGGTGCAAAATAATGTGGGAAATCATTGTGCAGGTTTTTCCGTATGCGATTGCTTTCACCATCCCGTTGCTCATTACGGCATTGGGCGGATTGTTCAGTGAGCGGAGCGGGGTTGTCAATATTGGATTGGAAGGCTTGATGGTGGTTGGTCTTTTTTCCAGCGCCATTACTATTGTCAATTTGGAGAAATTTATGCCGGGAACGGCAGTATGGGTCGGGCTGTTGGTCGCTGCCATTGCCGGAGCGCTGTTTTCGCTGTTGCACGCTTTTGCCTGTATTAATCTTCATGCCAATCAGGTGATCAGCGGGACGGCGATCAATATGATTGCCGGAGCGATTACCGTGTATTTGGCGAGGAATATCACTGGGAGCGGTAATATTCATATTGTCCATGGTATGGTACGGCGAACGATTCCGGTGCTTTCCGACATTCCAGTGATAGGCAAATTATTATTCACCCAGACTTATGCCACGACTTGGTTGGTCTTGGCGATTTTGGTCCTTTCGTGGTTCGTTTTATATAAGACGGCCTTTGGGTTGCGGCTCAGGGCCTGCGGAGAACATCCCCAAGCCGCAGATTCGGCCGGTGTCAATGTGTATCGGATTCGGTATATTGCCGTGATGATCTCCGGTGCTTTTGCCGGTTTGGGTGGGGCGATCATACTCGTCACCTATTCCGGGGAGTTTAGCGGAACAGTGGCAGGCCTCGGTTTTTTGGCGATAGCTGCTTTGATCTTTGGCCAATGGAAACCTTGGGGTGTATTGGGGGCTACCTTCTTCTTCGGGTTCGCCAGTACTATCGCCAATGTGTCTCAAGCGGTTCCGTTGTTTGCCCGTATTCCAGGGATTTTGCTGAAAATTTTCCCTTATGTGATCACGTTGATCGTATTGGTGATGTTCTCCAAGTCGTCTCAGGCGCCTAGAGCGGCAGGAGAGCCCTATGATAAAGGAAAACGTTAATCCCTCAATAAGTTTCTGATGCGGGTTGGGTTCCTGAAAGAATGGCAATGCCGGAACTGGTACCGATTCGAGTGGCACCGGCATTCATCATAGCCAGAGCTGTCTGGAAATCCCGGACGCCTCCGGAGGCTTTGACTCCCATGTGGGGGCCAACGGTTTGACGCATTAGGGCAATGTCACTGACGGTGGCGCCACCGGGTCCAAATCCTGTGGAAGTTTTAACAAAGTCTGCACCAGCTTCGACGCTGAGTTCGCAGGCTTTTATTTTTTCGGTATCTGTTAACAGGCCGGTTTCCAAAATCACTTTGACTAGCGCGTTGCCTTTGGCAGCCTGCACTACAGCTTGAATATCTTCGAGAACGGCTTTGGCATGTTGAGACTTAAGGGCGCCGACATTGAGAACCATGTCAACTTCATGGGCACCGTCCAGGATCGCTTGTTCCGCTTCGGCAACTTTGGCACGGGTGGAAGTGGCACCGAGAGGGAAGCCGATCACTGTACAAATATGGACCGGTGTCCCGCCTAATTCCAGACGGACTCTGGGGATCCAGAACGGATTGACACAAACTGACCAGAAACCATGGGTGATGGCCTCTTGACACAATTGGATGATTTGATCTTCGGTTGCGTCAGGCTTTAAGAGCGTATGGTCGATCATCTGAGCAAGTTCTTTGGGAGTCATAGTCATCTTTGTTTACCTCCGGAAATGGATGTTTGATGTTCTTTTCGCGTTCGTCAACGGGTTTCCTGCTATGGATAGGGATGGATTTTAGAAGTGCTTTTCAGTCAGGCCGAATTTTTCGTCCTCTTCCGTATTACCGAGGGGTTCGATGTGGACGGAAACATCATAGACACTCGGGATTTTCGCTTTGATTTCGCTTTCGACCTGAGTGGCTATGAAATGGCCTTCCCGTACGGAGAGATCAGGTGGAACTTCGATATCCATGTCGATGGCAAACAAATTCGCTAGTTTGCGAATACGGGTTCGGTGAGGATTGAAGGCATTGGGAACCTCTTTGACTGCTGAAAAGATTTGTTGGTAGAGGGAGAGGTCTTCGATACCTTCCATCAACTCGGTATAGTTTTCCAGAAAGATTTTGACAGCAGTTCGGACCACCCAGAGACTGACACCGAGGGCGATGAGGGGATCGATAAACGTTGACCGGAACCAGAAGGTGAATATAAGGCCGAGCAGTACTCCGGAGGAGATGAGAATATCGTTGAACATATTTCGAGCATTGGCAATTAACATGGGGCTGGCTGTACGGCGTCCGATGTTCCATTGAAATGTAGCTAAAAATATTTTCCCACTGATGGAAAGAATTGTAGCATAGATGGCCAGGATGGATGGAATTTCGGAGACAGTTCCGGCGGTCAGTTTGGCAAAAGCCGTTTTAAAGAGTTCAAGGCCGGCATAGAGAACAATGAAGGCGATGATCATAGTGGCGATAGGTTCTGCCCGGGTATGACCGTAGGGATGCGTCCGATCCGGTTTTTTGGCAATAATCCGGGCGGCAAAGAGAATGATCAAGAAGCTTAAGATGTCGGTCGCGCTATCGATCCCGTCGCCGATGACTGCCAGGCTTCCGGAGATGAGCCCTAATACTATTTTAACAAAGGCCAGAATAATATTGCCTCCAATACCGATCCAGGAGGTGATTTTAATCAGTCGTAAACGGTTATCCATAGCTGAGATAGGATATGGATTTGATGGCAGAAATATTCGGGGACAGGTTCAGGGTATACGGGGTTTTGGAAGATTCTGTAGACAGGGGGATGGAAACGGTAGTATACATAGTGTACAGTTCACAGTGGATTAGGAAATAGGTAAAAGAGGAAATCTGGGAGATAGGGAGACAGGGACAGAAGTCAGAGAATGACGAGAAACCCGAAATGTAAAGCCCATAAGGGCAACCAAATTAAGATGCCTGAAAACCGGGAATTTCACTTTTCAATCGATTTCTGACTTCTATCTTTTGTCTCCCGTTTCTTAACGAAATTCTGCAATCAGTTCTTCCGGGGACAGGGGGATCCAACGTGAACCGGACTTTTTCATTCCATAAACTGTTTTCAGCCGGTTTTCCAAACCTTTGTTCAGTTGAATAGCGATTGCTTTAAAGTCGTTTTTGGGATCATCGGAAGTAGGATAATCCGGATGATCCAGGCCGATGCCGCTAGCCATCAAATTTTCAAGGACCAGTTTGGCGGCTAAGAACCGTTCGTATTTATTGACCCCGAAAATCAGGAAATCATCTAGCAGGCTGATAACTTCCCAAGTGACCTGTTCTGCTTGGGAGTACATTCCGGCATCTTTATCTTGATCGGTGATTCGAACCGGAAGATGCTCGATGATTCGATCAAGATTTTCGACAAGGTATTCCAGATCAAAGAGACCGGTGGCACAGTTAAAGAGGATGTCTGTGCCCAGGCTTTCG
>JAKOTQ010000094.1 GCA_029776205.1 Bacillota bacterium
ATTTCCGGAAAGGGTTCAAAAACCGTGTACTTCACATCTGGAAACCGTCGGGTAAATACTTCGAGATGATAGCCCAGACCCATTCCATAGAAAAACACATGGCGCGTACTGTCAATGGAATACCCGTCCAACAGTCGCTCCGCTTCCTCATAAGGGTTATATTTACTGTGAATGAACAGGGATTTGCCTTCTTTTTCAACGGTTAAGGTAGGATATTTGCTTTGAGGAGGGTCGATTCGTGCTATGTTTAACTGTGGTATCCGAGAGGATTGAGCCTCCAATACCCGCTTCACTTCAGGAAAGAAGCGGTCTAAGAATCTAATATTGTCAGTTAAGATCATCAGGTACCACCCGGGAGTTTGATGCGTCTGCCATTTCCTCTTTCAAGGTTTCCAATACCGGAATCATCTCATAACGGAGAATATCAGCGATGGCGATCAGATCGGAATTTTCCAATGCCTCCTGAAGTTCCCGGATATTCCCGCTGATATCATTATACCGATGAGAAACTCCTTCGGGGTTCTCGATTAGTTCCGGATTGGAGAGCTCTTCAAGAACGCTCATAATCCAACCAATCCCGTCCAAAAAATGGCCGAAGGTTTCCCACGTCGTTTCATCCGCCCCTTGGTAAAACTCGGAAGCCAGTCCGGAAAGCTCCGGCAGCGCCCGTTCCAGATAAGAAACCATGGAATGGACGGTTTCGTTTATTATCTGCCCCAGTTTGGGGTCGTTATTTTTAACTTGAAACATCATCGCCAATACCTCGCCATCGTTTAAATGTCACCAACTTCAATACTAATATCGACATCTTTGTCAAATTATTTAAATAATTATCACAAAAAAAGAGGATTGCTCCTCTTTTTTATACGCTTTTAAAATTATTTTCCCTTCATCTCAAAGATGACATTTAATTCCTCCAATCCCGTCCTGGAACGGGCAGCCAACTGGTTTTCTCTTTGAATTTCCAAGTAAATCTCTTCACGGTGAACCGATATCTGTTTGGGGGCGGTGATTCCAAGTTTGATTTGGTCACCTTTTACTTCAACAACGGTGATTTTAATATCATCACCAATAATAATGCTTTCATTCTTCTTTCTGGTAAGTACCAGCATGAGAATCCCCCTTGAACCACATTTTCCGCGATCGGAACGTATGTATTATTCTCCAAGTCCAAAAAAAGATCCTTCATGCCAGACAAAATTTCTTCCCTTTATTTTACACCGGCCGTCGTTTCAACATTTTCTTCCTTCCAAAGCGGTAAACGAAGCGGATATCGCAAGTCATTAATGATAACTTGGCATCCTGTTTTTTTATGTAAGTTTAAAACAACCGGCGCTTGCAGATTAACCGTGGCTTTCTTGGGCTCTCCCGGTGGTACGGTGACTATCGCTAAAACCATGGCTTCTTCGGGGGTGGAAAGTCCCAACTCGGCAGCCAAGTCGTCATCCAGCTCGAAATCATAGTCAGAGCAGACAATAAACGGTGAAATCGTAATGAACGCAACCTCACGGGTTTTCACCGATTGCAGGCAGGAAAATTTGGAGTCGGAAGGCGTTAAGTACAAAAATTGCGTTTCCTCCCTAAAACCGGGCAACCCCTGTTTAAAATGAATAATGTCTTCTTCCGAAAATTCAATTTCCCCGAAAAACTTGGTTTCCATGTTCATTATCTTTCACCCT
>JAKOTQ010000104.1 GCA_029776205.1 Bacillota bacterium
AGTAAAACGGGGACAAGAACAACCAGGATATAGGAAAGAATGAGCTTCTTAAGAATGCTGACGTCATTAATCCGGTTGCGTAGTTTTCGCCAGTCCTGACGGGCCCGGAAAAGGATCTTCCCCATACGCGCTCCCATCCCGCTTTAAACTTTTTCGTACCGAGGTTGAACTTCGTAAATTTTATAAGGTAGTTAATAAATTCAGGTTTTGGAGTTGAGTCCATATAATGGTGTAAAAATGGTTTTCTGAAAAAATAGGAGAGCCATTAACAAATTCCTCAGTTAGAATAGAAGTTGGAGAAACCAAAATTCTAAGAGGAGGAATTTGAATGGCTCAATACCAGATTACCGTAGATCAAGATCTTTTGCACCGTCTATTTTTAGGAAATAACAAGGATGCCGGCGTGTCAGCGCTATTGGAATCGGTATTGAACCAAGTTTTGCAAGCACAAGCCACCGAACAGCTTCAAGCCGAACCGTACGAACGTACCGACGAAAGGAAGGGATACCGCAACGGCACCCGTCCGCATACACTAACCACCCGGGTGGGAACCATAACCTTACATGTTCCGCGCTTTCGTAACGGTCAGTTTTCCACCGAGATGTTTGCCCGCTACCAGCGAAGCGAACAAGCCTTGATACTGGCCTTGATGGAAATGGTAATCAACGGGGTCTCCACCCGTAAGGTCAGCCAGATCACAGAAGAATTGTGTGGTACGGAATTCTCCAAATCCACTGTCTCAGAGTTGTGCAAGAAGCTGGACCCGCTTGTGAACGCCTGGAATAACCGGGACTTGAGCGAAAAATCCTATCATTTTGTCTTGGTGGACGCTTTGGTCCTGAAAATTCGTGAAGATGGCCATGTCCGTTCCCGAAGTGTTATGATTGCCATCGGCATAAACACTGGAGGATACCGGGAAGTCTTAGGTCTCATGATTGGCGATAGTGAATCCGAAGCCAGTTGGAAACAGTTTTTCTCCTGGCTTAAAAACCGTAACCTGCGTGGTGTCGAATTCGTAACATCAGATGATCATAGCGGCCTGGTCAAAGCGGTTTGTTGTCAATTACAGGGCGTTACCTGGCAACGCTGTCAAACCCACTTTATGCGTAATATCCTGGACGCTACGCCTAAACCGGTAAGAGAAGAGCTTTATCCGCACCTGCGGGCCATTCTCGAAGCGCCGGATCCCGGCACTGCCCGGTTATTGCTAAACCAAACCCTGGAGGCATTCGAGAAGAAAGCGCCCAAGGCTATGCAAATACTTGAAATGGGCTTTGATGATGCTACCGCCGTACTTGTACTGCCGGAGAAATATCGCCGGCGTCTGCGCACTACAAATGCTCTAGAGCGCCTAAATGAAGAGATTAGACGTCGTGAACGAGTTATCCGGATTTTCCCGAACCGGGAATCGGCAGTCCGCCTGATCGGAGCCGTGCTCATGGAGATTGACGACAAGTGGGTAGCCGGCAAAAAGTATCTTGATATGAGCGAATACCTCCAATGGCAACAAGAGCAAAAACAAATCAATGATCGAAGTAATATTGCTTATATCGGATAAGCATAATGATAACTGAGGA
>JAKOTQ010000105.1 GCA_029776205.1 Bacillota bacterium
TCGGCACTATCTGCTATAGTCCAAACATCGTTATACTGCTGCGCCTTTTCCCAGAACTGCCGGTTAAACAGATTAAGACCGCTAATCTCGGCAAACAAATAAAGCCGTCTGCGCATCCGGTCATAATGCATCCGCTCAAAGCAAAGCGGATCTGCTGCATAACCGAAGTCTAGCCCCTGCCTGATACGATCAAATATTGCAATTTCATCCTGTGAGATGATCCGCAGCTGAATGTTATTAAATATCTCAAACCCGGTGCCGACTTCTTCGCCCAGGTATTCATGGCGGTATGCCATTTCATTGGTCTTTTTGAGATGTTCTGCATCAGCAAGGAACCTTTCACCCAGCCATTCCGGCAGTACATCTAGGTATGTTGAGTGATGCACCCGCCGGCCAGGCTTCGGTATCTTCGCCTCCTGGTTAACCCAGCTACGCCCGGACTTTGGCGGGTTGTATGAAAAGAAAACAACCCGCTTCTTATTCTCGCCCCGGAATAGTGACTGGAGAATATTGCGGATTTCATCCATGCTTGCAAACTGGTCCACTTCTTCAAACCAGGCATATTTTATATATCCACGCCCCAAATTTATGGATTTCAATTTCCTTGGATTATCTGCCCCTCTGAAAATAATCCGCTGACCGGTCGGAATATATACCGCCTGCATCGGGCTGACCTGGAACTTGAACAGATGTACAACGCCCATCCTAGCTGCGGTCCATTCGAACTGACCAAAAACAGAGTCCCTTAGTTCATTCTGATAACGGCGAAATACCACCGCGTTTGCGTCCGGATCCTTAATTAAGCCAAGTATAATTTCTGCACTGATAAAGGTTGACTTCGTTGAACCACGACCACCCTTGCACCAAACTTCATCGTGGAGCTCCGCCTTAAGCTCTCTGTGTAGTTCATAGAAGGACGGCGCAATGATTTCTGATAGCCTAACCGTCATCATTGATATCATCCACAATCTTTACCATCATCTCGGCGGTAATGTTTATATTATCGTTCAACAAACCAAATCTTTTGGCCAGCAGTTCCGCGCATTTGTTGGCATCCTTGATGGAAATCTGCTTTTTTATTATTTTCGCTTCGCTTTGGTAATCGCCGGTATTTTCAACCACAACGACTTCTTCGTAAAGCTGCATCCTTATGCCTTTTGTAAGGTATTTCATAACTTCCTCAGCCGTTGCGATTTCCTCGCTTTTTATCTGGTTCAGGATTTCTTCTATGCGATTTTTTATATATTCTTTTTCGAGTAATCTTCTTCCGTTCGCTTCGGCAATTACCTTATTTTTAGCCTTGTATCCTGCATTGATATAAGCCTGACCGACAAAGCCAGTTTTCACGTATTCCAGGCAGAATTTCTCTTGCAAAGGAGATAACTTTACCTTCCTCATCAGTTTCTCCTCCTTTTGCTCATGAAGCCAATGTCATCGTATCTATGAACATCGATATGACAGGCTTCACACAAGCACATGCCGTTATTAATGTCAATTCTTCCGGCGGGGTAATCAACCCATCTGATTATGTGATGGGCCTCCAATTTTTCAGTTGATCCACACTTCTGGCATCTTCCTACTGAAATGACCTCTTTAGTCCACTTTTTAACCCTCGGGTCGTTTCTGTCAAAGGGATGTATTTCCGAATCATTGAGCAGGCTTTTCAAAAACTTCTCCCTCAATAAGGCTTTCAATATCACCAAGGCGGCGTGTTTGCGGTTTATTTCATAGTCGCCAAGCAGCAACGCAAGGCTATTAACAATTATTTCTTCCGGGTTGGAAACATAACGATAGTTTTCGATTCTAAAAGCAACTGGATTATAAAAATTGATCGTTACTGCGGCCACTCTCGCCACCTCCCCTCTTTTTTTAAGCAACAAAAAAGGGCCAAAGGCCCTGCAATTATAATATTAATAATGCTTAACAATGTTTTTCCGCACCTTAGTTGTTGTGCGCTTAGAAACCGAGGCGGTGCAGAACCTCGGTTTCTTATCCGTTTTTGTGCACACTTATACTATTGTAATTTCATTATATCACATAAAAATACATATGTCCGGACAGTTTTCGGACACGAAACGGACAAATTACAATGTGCTTAGTATTGTCTCTCATGTTTTTCTATAACCCTGCAATCTCTATCAATAATCCTGCAATAAGGTCCTAAATAATTTTTAAGCAACTCCAAATCATCACTCATTGCAACCTGCTTCCATCTAAAGCTTTGACAGGTTCTGTTTTTTGTTAATTCTGTTTTTATTATTATTGGTTCAGCTCTTTCAAGCATATATTTCATCATAGCGCATCAGCCCCAAACAACACTACCTTCAACTTGTTTACCAGCCTGTTTTTATGCCGCCGGTATGTCCTCTCATCACAGTTCAATCTCTCCGCAATCTCTGCCGGCTGCAGCAGGTCCCAATATTTCAGCGGAATGATGTCATAGTACGGATCATCCTGGATCGTCTCCAGCGCCCGATCAATTCGCTGTATCTCCCGCTTTGTGCGCTCCATGCTGGCCTTGCGTTCTGCGATGTATCGTTCTGCCTGGGCAAGCGGATCATGCGGCCCATAGTTGTTGTTCCTGGACGGACAAATTATGTCCTTGGACCTCTCCTTCGGCACCGGCAGCCCGTTTTCC
>JAKOTQ010000109.1 GCA_029776205.1 Bacillota bacterium
GGCGTAACGGATGATCCGATCGTCTGATGGGATCGGGCAGGTTGTAAGCCATTTCGGCGGTTTAGGTACGTCCTTTTGATAAAAAAAGTTTCCGGTGATTCCCTCAGGATAGCGAACCAATGAAACCGGCCGGTTAGTCAGATGGGGTGCCAATACCGGCCAAATATCGGCATAGTACCGCATAATATCCCCTTTGGTAAACCCATCCTCCGGCCAGAATACTTTATCCAAATTTTTAACGGGAACATGATGACTGTTGATGGTTAGGGTTGTTTCCATAGCGCCTCACTAAAAATTATTAGGGAAAAGAAAAGTAGATAGTGCACAGTGAACTGTGTACTGTGATCCCTTTTTTCATTCTTCGAATATACAGTCTTCCGGCCTCAGGTCTGGGCGGAAACCTTTGAAGCTAGGGTGACGGAGGTTACCATCGTCTGTGAGTTCCAGATATTCCACATCACAAACAAGAATCGGTTTGGTCCAGATGACATTTTTCTGGGAGACGGCAGTGCCGGTGAAAGGGCAAATATTGCTTTGAATGGTAGCCAGTTCAGCTTCGATGATTTTCAACTCCTCCATGGTAAAGCCGGTTCCGACCATTCCGAAAGGTGTTAACCGATCATTCGTATAGGAACCTAGGATTAGAGAACGAAGACTCCCCCGGGTGGTCGGGTTAATAACGTACCCGCAGATAATAAAGGGTTTGATCAGTTTTCGTTTAAACTTCAGCCAGGCTTTACTCCGCTTTCCCGGTAAATAGAGACTGGCTTTTTTTTTGGCAATTACGCCTTCCAATTCTAATTGGCAGGCAGATTGGAAGTATTTTAAGCCGTCACCGGTAATATACTTAGTGAGGATCAATTCGTCCTGATCGGCAAAATTTTCAGCCAATATGGTCCGTCTCACTTCAATAGGCTGATTTACAAGGGGCTGATGGTTGAAATAGAGAAGATCAAAGACAGTAAAGACCACCGGTATCCGGGCCGAGGCTTCCTTGATGTGGTCCGGTTTGCGGAGCTGTCCCCGTTTTTGAAGTGCGGAGAAATTGGGTTTCCCGTCCCGGATGGCGATGATCTCACCGTCCAGTATGCATCCGGAAATGGAGGTTCGTTGGTGCAGATGGAGTAGCTCCGGGAAGATGTGAGATATATCTTTAAGGTTACGGCTTTGCAATCGGGTGGCTCCGTCCAGAAATGCCAGGCAGCGATAACCATCCCATTTGATTTCATAGGTGAAATCATCGGAATCAAAGGGCTCGGCCATCGTTGCTAGCATCGGGGAGATAGCGTTTGGAAGCATGGCGTTCGTCATTCGATAAAACCATTTAAATCAGGAGGGGAACTAACTGGCCGATCATCAGACTCCTAACTCCTGTCTCCTGACTCCTAACTCCTAGCTTTTTATATCTGCTTTCTTTTGTGATAGTATGTACAGCTAACAGTCAAAAAATTAAGCCTGATGAAGAATTCTTTAGATATTTTGCATAAATTAGCCATAAATTAAGAAAATAGTTCCATGTGAAGATTTACCTTTGTTGTGTTACCTATGCCAGTTGGATAAAATCATGGGTAGAGATATTAGCACTCGTCTTAAGTGAGTGCTAACAAGTTAACTCACTGAGAGGAGGGAAATTTATGAATATTAAGCCTTTAGGTGAAAGAATCGTTATCAAAGTGTTGGAGTCCGAGGAGAAAACCAAAAGCGGGATCGTGTTGCCGGATACGGCTAAAGAGAAACCGCAAATGGGTATCGTGAAAGCGGTTGGAAACGGGAAACTCCTGGACAACGGGCAACGGGTGGCATTGGATGTGAAAGTCGGCGATAAAGTATTGTTCGCCAAGTATGCCGGTACCGAAGTCAAACTGGACGGGGAAGAGTTTATGGTTTTAAAGGAAAGCGATATTTTAGCTATCGTTTCTGAGTAATTATGTGAATGAGGATGGTGATTGACTGATGGCAGCCAAACAAATTTTGTTTGCTGAAGAAGCCCGTCATGCTTTGGAACGCGGCGTAAACACCTTGGCCGAAGCGGTCAAAGTGACCCTGGGTCCGAAGGGACGGAATGTGGTTCTGGATAAGAAATATGGTTCGCCGACCATTACCAATGACGGTGTAACCATTGCAAAAGAGATTGAACTTTCTGACCCGTTTGAAAATATGGGT
Source organism: Bacillota bacterium (assembly GCA_029776205.1). GTDB lineage: Bacteria > Bacillota > UBA4882 > UBA8346 > UBA8346 > JAKOSX01. The sequence continues at coordinate 2,164 of JAKOTQ010000109.1, forward strand.
GCCCAACTGGCGAAAGAAGTGGCGACCAAAACCAACGATATCGCCGGTGACGGTACCACCACCGCTACCATTCTCGCCCAAGCGATGGTTCGTGAAGGGTTGAAGAATGTGGCCGCCGGTGCCAACCCGATGATTCTCAAAAAGGGTATTGAAAAAGCGGTTAAAGCTGTCGTTGAAGAGATTAAGAAAGTCAGCAAATCCGTTGACAGCAAAGAAGATATCACTCATGTTGCGGCTATCTCCGCTGCCGACGAAGAAATCGGCCGGTTGATCGCCGAAGCCATGGAAAAAGTGGGTAAAGACGGCGTGATTACCGTTGAGGAATCCCAAACCATGGGAACCAACTTGGAAGTCGTCGAAGGTATGCAATTTGACCGGGGTTATGTCTCCCCGTACATGGTCACCGATTCCGAACGGATGGAAGCCGTTCTCGACGATCCGTACATTTTGTTAACGGACAAAAAGATCTCCATGATCAAAGATTTGCTCCCGATTCTGGAGAAGATTATTCAACGTGGTAAGCCCCTTTTGATCATCGCAGAGGATGTTGAAGGCGAAGCTCTGGCCACGTTGGTTGTGAATAAACTCCGTGGCGTCCTGAATGTGGTTGCTGTTAAAGCTCCGGGCTTCGGCGATCGTCGTAAGGCTATGCTCAGCGATATCGCTATTGTCACCGGTGGCCAGGTGATTTCCGAAGAAGTCGGTATGACCTTGGAGAATGCTACTGTGGAAATGTTGGGTCAAGCCCGTCAGGTTAAAGTCACCAAAGAAGAAACCACCATCGTGGATGGCCGTGGCGATTCTCAAGAGATCAAAAACCGGATCAATCAAATCAAGATGCAAATTGAAGAAACCACTTCCGATTATGATCGGGAGAAACTTCAAGAGCGTCTGGCCAAATTGGCTGGCGGCGTAGCTGTCATCCAAGTAGGTGCTGCCACTGAGACCGAGATGAAAGAGAAAAAACATCGGATCGAAGATGCTCTCTCTGCAACCCGCGCTGCAGTTGAGGAGGGTGTCGTTCCGGGCGGTGGCGTGACCTTGCTCCAGATCGCTCCGGTTCTCGATAAACTGAGAGAAACCGAATCCGGCGATGTGGCTACCGGTATTTCCTTAGTTCGGAAAGCCCTCAGCGAGCCTCTCCGTCAGATTGCCAACAATGCTGGCGTTGAAGGTTCCGTTATCGTCGAGAAAGTCAGCGAAATGGAATTTGGCATGGGCTACAATGCCTTAACCGGCGAGTATGTGAATATGGTTGCTTCCGGTATCGTAGACCCGGCTAAAGTGACCCGCAGTGCGTTGCAAAATGCAGCCAGTATCGCTGCTATGCTGTTGACCACCGAGTGTCTGGTTACTGAAATTCCTGAAAAGGAAAAAGCAGCACCGATGCCTGGTATGGGCGGTATGGATATGTAAGATGAAAAACCCGGCTTTGGCCGGGTTTTTTTATTGCCCCAATCTTCCTCCAGTTTTATTTCCCTTCTTTTCTGATTAATTTTTCTATGAAAGCCTTGCCTTAAAAGTCCAAAGCACACTCCTTAACAGTATACGAAAATATTTCCCAATAATAAGTTTAAATATCTTATTCAAAAACCAGAAGCTCCAAGGAACACGGAGATTGCGAAGAAGTAAATAACCATAATGCCGGGGTAAACTAGAAGGAATTCCGGCGGTATGATCCGAAGATAAATGACGGTGATAAATATGGATAAACAAGAATTGGTGCAGATTTTGAATGAAATCGGATTGCTCTTGGAATTGAAGGGCGAAAATCCTTTTAAGATAAAAGCGTATTACCAGGCGGCCCGGACGTTGGATGCGTTAACGGATGATCTGGAGACGCTTATTCGGGAAGGACGAGTAGGGGAACTACCCGGTTTCGGAGAAGCGCTTGTTCAAAAGGTGGATGAATGGTATCGAACCGGGACTGTCCAATATTATGAGAACCTTAAAGCGGATATTCCGCCAGGTTTGATCGATATGCTCCGGGTGCCGGGATTGGGCGCGAAGAAAGTCAGTGTGCTTTATCAAACCTTAGGGATCGCCGGATTGGACCAATTGGAGGCTGCCTGTAGAGAAAACCGGTTGGTGGCTTTATCGGGATTTGGAGCAAAAACCCAACTTAAAATTTTAGCAGGGATCGAGTTTATAAAGGAACATAGCCGGGAGTTCTTGTTGGCGGATGCCTGGCAGCAAGCCATATCCTTACTGCAGATGCTGACGGAGGAACCGGACGTTGTCCAGGTGGAAATCGCAGGTAGTTTGCGCCGGTTTAAAGAGACGGTAAAGGATATTGATCTGGTGGCATCTTCAGAACATCCGGAAAGTCTCATTCGGCGTTTTTCCCGGTACACCGGGATTCAACATGTGGTTTCTAGTGGACCGACGAAGGTTTCGGTGATTCTGGAGAGTGGATTGGGTTGTGATCTGCGGGTTGTGGCGCCCTGTGAGTTTGTTCATACGTTACAGCATTTTACCGGCAGTAAGGAGCATAATACCGCATTGCGCCACCGAGCCAAAGCGTTGGGATATAAAGTCAATGAATACGGCCTCTTTCGCGGAGATACGCCCGAATACTGCGAGACGGAAGAAGAGATTTATCAAAAGCTGGGATTGTCATGGATTCCTCTCGAACTGCGGGAGGATCGGGGAGAGATCGAAGCGGCTGCTCAGGGCCGTTTGCCGAAATTGATTGAACCGGAGGAGTTGTCGGGGATCTTCCATGTCCATACCCATGCCAGTGACGGGACGGCTTCAATACGCGAAATGGCGGAGCAGGCCATGGCATTGGGCTATTCTTATCTGGGCATCGCGGATCACAGCCAATCGGCCTTTTATGCCCATGGGTTGAGTCCGGAACGGCTGATGCGGCAGTTTGAGGAGATTGATCGGCTCAATGCCGAATATCCCGGATTTAAAATATTCAAGGGTATCGAGGCGGATATTTTGGCGGACGGGCGGTTGGACTATGACGACGAACTTTTGGCCCAATGCGACTTTGTGATCGGTTCGGTTCATTCCCGGTTTAAGATGGACAAGGCGGAGATGACGGCGCGAATTCTTCGGGCGATGGAAAATCCCTATTTGACGATGCTGGGTCATCCGACGGGGCGTATTCTCCTGCAACGGCCTGAATATCCGTTGGATCTGGATGCGGTTCTCGCCCAGGCTGCCCGGTGTGGGGTGATTTTGGAGTTTAATGCCAATCCCAACCGTTTGGATTTGGACTGGCGTTGGTGCAGGAAAGCCAAGGAACTGGGGGTCATGATCGCTGTCAATCCCGATGCGCATACTCCGGCGGATCTTGATCTGGCCCGCTTTGGCCTGATGATTGCCAGAAAAGGTTGGCTGGAGAAGGCGGATGTCTTTAACAGCCGCAGTGCCGCCGAAGTGGAAGTTTATTTCGAAGCGCGGCGGCAGCGTTGAGGGCTTGGCTATGCTGCCTTTCGACGATGGATCAATGCCGTACTGCTTAAACGTTGATAGTAACAGGTGGCATAAATGAGGACGATTAACTGCAACAGGTGAGTGAAAGCCAAGCCCAAAGGCAATTTGCGCAAGGACAACCGAATGGCCGTGTGGAGCGCGATATACAGCAGACCGGCACAAAAGATCGGTTTAAACTGGCCTCTCAGCAGCTTACAACTGATGCGGTAGGCTTCGGACAAACCGACATTCTCCAAAATGACGGCAAAAGGCATGGCAAACAGTCGGTAGCTGACCGGAAGAAAGAGAATTTTAGCAGCATATTTTCCAAGGAGCGCAATACGGTCGGGTAACAGGGCGGCTGAGAGGATGACGGCCACATAGATGACGGCGAAGCCGACGGCGATAGTCCAGAAAACCGGCAACTTCCGGTGGGACTTGCCCAATAAGAGTTTATATTCGAAGAATCGGTGGCCGTCATGGGACGCGGTTCCCAAAATGGTTATCAGGACGGCGATGGACGACGTATAGACGGAGATGACGGCCACAACGACCATTTCTACCACTTGGCCGGTGAAAGATACACCGATAGGATCTCCCGGTGCCGGAAAAAGCATGCGGAAGACGACGCTGAAAGTCGACGAAAACAGGAGGCCTTGCACTGCCAGCGTTACGGTTAGTATCAGCAGCCAGTCCTCGATATGGGAGACGAAGATTTCCATGGCCTGTCCCAAGATGGTTTGCCGCCATGACCCGCGGCTGTTTTCGGCACCGGTTGGTTCCGTTGGCGTGGCGGGAGACAGTGAAACCGTTTCCGGGTATCCGGTGGCTGCCGTTTCCTGACGGACTTTTTCGCTTTGGATGCTTGCCGTCGAAGAGGATGGCAGGACATGGTCGGCGGGTTTGACGAAGATCAGATCGGTCTTGGCCAGGCTTTGGAATTTAAGCGTCCCTTCCGGGGCTACCTGGTCATTGTAGGTGAGAATGCCGGCTGACAGTAATTCCCGAATCTCGTTTTCGTCAAAGGGTCCGTATTGGCGTTTGTTATGTAATACGTAATAACGCACCTTTCACACCTCTTAATAGCGGATGAATATTCTGCATGCCAAAATGTAATTCCTGCTCAATAAGTTTTTACTATAAAGAAAGGAGCTTTCCATGGCGGAATATCGTGAAAGAATTATTAAATTGCAGCAATTTTTAAAAACGCAGGGTATTGAGCTTGCCGTGTTCAATCTCAACTCGGATCTGTATTATTACAGCGGATCGGTACAACCTCTTTATATGGCCATCCCTGCCGAAGGGGACGGAGTGTTGATCGCCAGGAAGTCCCTGGAGCGGATTCGGACTGAGGCACCGTTTTTAACGCTGGAGACATTTCAAAACACCCGGGATCTCCAACGGATCCTGGCCGAACGCGGTTGGAGCAAAGCCCGAAAAGTCGGGTTTACGCTGGAGAATACCGCTTATGCCACAGTCGTGCGTTGGCTGAAACTCTTTGAGGGGGCGGAGGCGGTGGATATCTCCTGGGATATCCGGCGGCTCCGAATGGTAAAGTCCGAATCCGAATTGGCTATCTTCCGGGAGGCCGGACGGAAAATGGCGGAGCTGCCCCGAATTGTCCGGGAGAGTTTCCGTCCGGGCATGACCGAATTGGAATTGAGTGCGGCCATAGAACACTTTATGCGCCTGAACGGCCACGGCGGGTTGGTCCGCTGCCGTCGGGAAGGCATTGAGATGAACTACGGTGTTTGCTCCGTGGGAAGCAATGCTTTGGCCGGAACCAAATTCGACGGGATCTGCGGCGGCGAAGGTTTGGACCGGGCAGTACCTTACGGCGCTTCCTGGCAGCCTATTACTCCCGGAATGCCGGTGATCTTGGATTATGCCTTTGTTTATCGGGGGTATCATCTGGATCAAACCCGGATGTTTTGCTGGGGAGAACCCCGGCCGGAAGCGGTGAAAGCCTTGGAAGCCATGGTCCAGGTTGAACGGTTCATTGCGGAACGGCTGGTCCCCGGAGCCGTTTGGAGCGAAATTTATGAAGCGGCGGTTCAATTGGCGGAAAAATTGGGCTATGGGGAATCGTTTATGGGCCTTGACCCGGAAAAAGTGAAATTTGTGGGCCATGGTGTCGGTTTGGAGTTGGACGAGCCGCCTTATCTGGCACCTAAGATGAATGAGACCATCGAAGTCGGCATGGTTCTGGCTTTAGAACCCAAAGTCTCCCTTCCGGGCATCGGTGTCATCGGCAACGAAGACACCGTCATCGTCACCGAAACCGGAGCGGAATGGGTCACGACTGCACCGGGGGAGATGATTGTGGTTGCAAATGGGATTTGAGTAATGGGGTATTGGGTTCTCAGGGTTTAGGTAGGAACGCTCTGCGTTCCGTCCATTACCCAGAACCTAGAACCCAGTACCTAATACCCTCTTCAATGGCATAGTTTTCCTTTACTCTTAATACAATGTTGTGAAGGGGGGATTGGGATGAAGAGTTTTGAGGTTAAGCAGATAGGGCTTGGATCGGTATTTAAGTTTCATTTTGTTGTTGGGGTTGTGGTGGGGCTGATTGCCAGCATCCTATTGTTGCTGACCGGAGCATCGTTGAAAAATTTAGGCATCGAAGTTGGGACGGTGGTTCTTGGCAAACAGGGGCCGCTGCAAGTGGGAGCTGCTCTGACGGGAATCGTTTTAGGTAGTCTGGCATATGGCCTGATGATGGGCTTGTTCGGAGCGATAGGCGCCCTTTTGTATAATGTATTTGCCCGGATAACCGGGGGAATTGTGGTAAGACTGGGTGATAGGGACTGAGGAGCCGTGAGGCTCTTTTTCATTCGGCGGGTATGGTGGCGGATATTGAGGAATTTTGTCGTTGATTCAATAGCAATGATGGATACGGAATGCTTTTAACGTTATATGAAAATAGAATTTTCCCGAATATATTTTATATAACGGGAAAAACCATCTCGGTTCTTTAAAAACCGGCATATCTCGACATTTTATTTCGGTAATTTATGATAAAATATTGAAAAATATACATTAAGAAAACATGAGGAAAACCGGATGCTTTCGCAGGACCGCAAAAACAATAAAAAAAACAGCCTTTCGGCTGTTATTTGTTTGATGGATTGGTGCCCAGGACCGGACTTGAACCGGTACGGTTGCCCATACGCCCCTCAAACGTACGCGTCTGCCAGTTCCGCCACCTGGGCATATCGAATTGACTCTTATAATTATAAGGGGGTTCCTTTTTAATGTCAAGACCATTTGCAAATTTTAATGGGTTTTAACTTGCCATTTAAAGAATTCTTTGGTATTTTTTTTATGGAAAATGGAAATGGATGTCATTTTGTGGAAACTTGCGGGTCCGGGGAGGATTTACCAGTTCAAACACGAATAAAGGTGTTAGGCGCACTGATAACCGGAGGTTTACATGTTCGACTTACATACGCATATTATCCCTGGAATCGATGACGGTGCCGAAAATTTAGAAATTTCCAAAGCCATGCTGGAATTGGCTGTTTCCCACGGGACGCAAGGGTTGGCGGTCACTCCCCATGTGGTTGAGGGAGGTTGGCTGCCCGATTGGGAAGAGATTGTGGCCGGATGTACCCTGTTGCGAAAAGTTTCCGAGGAATCCGGTTATCACTTGAACATTTATCCCGGTGCAGAAGTGGCGTTAAATATGGATATCTTAAACCGGATTACCGGACCTGGGCCTTATTGTATCAACGGAGGCTCTTATTTATTGACCGAATTGCCGGCTTTGGAGATTCCTCCGTATACGGAAGACTTTTTCTTCATGTTACAAGCCCGGGGAATCACGCCCATATTGGCCCATCCGGAACGGAACCCGGCGGTTGCCAGGAATTTGGAACGGTTGGAGGAATGGGTCCGACGGGGTGTCCTGATCCAACTGAATGCGCCCAGCCTTAACGGGCGGCTGGGCAAAGAGGTGGCAGCTACTGCCGAATATCTGGTGACCCGCGGGATAGTGCATGTGATAGGTTCTGATGCCCATGGCATAAACAGCCGCCGGCCGATTTTGAGTGAGGCGGCCCAAAAATTGCGGGCTCTGGTGGGAGAAGCCGGTTACCGGCGGATCTGTTTGGAAAACCCGTTGAAAATTATCGCCAATGAGACGGTTGAACTGTTTATGGAGGTTCAGGCGGCTGCTCCTTCAGGATGGTTCAGCCGGTTGTTTTCCGGGAAAAAGAATATTCGTTGAAGAGCTAATTGCGATGTACGCAGAACCTAGATATGTAAATAATAGAGAGTGGGTCAAAAATAAATTTCTCCCAAAATCAGACGGAATAATGCATGTTTGAGGGGTGTGGACAGCCAGAAATCTTAAAATTCACCCCAAAGTACAAAAAAAGACTTACAAAAGCTAAAAATAAGAAAAAACTCCTTTCCTTTAGTGTATA
>JAKOTQ010000115.1 GCA_029776205.1 Bacillota bacterium
GATACAATTTATATAAGGACGTCCCTTGCCACAGACTGTTCGGATCATCGATAAAAAATTCTCCCTCATCGATGTCCAGCGTCATCGTATCCGCAGTATAAGTTTGAAGCTTTACCGCATGGGCTCCGGCTTTTGCCGCCGCCTCGACAATGGCCAAAGCCCGCTCCAAGGAATGGTTGTGATTCCCGGACATCTCGGCAATGATAAATGGAGATTCATTTTCCCCGATGGCAAATGGGCCGATGTGGATTGGGTTCATGGTAACACCTCATATCAGTTGTGACAGTTGACAGTGGACAGTTAATTTCAGGGTGTTTTTATTGATAAATTCTTTTTAGTAGAACAGATAATTGTATTTAGAATTTTTATAATCTCTCTGATTTCCATTAATATTTCTTCAACTTCTTCCTTTTTTACCAAATCGGCTTCAAGGAAAAGTTCTACCCAATATTCTGTTTCAGCAGCTTCTTTAAGATCGATAGAAATTTTTGAAATAAAGTCTCTCCTGGATTGCCCTTCTAAAGCTTCTCTTACATTAGCAGCAATACTTTTCCCCGATCTTAAAATTCGCTTTGATAAAATAAACTCACTATTTTTATCTGATAAGTATTTGATAAAACTTTATTATCTTCACAGCAAACTGAAAAGATTTTTGATAAATAATACTTTTTTCTTTATTCATAAATAAAACCCTTCTCCAGCTTTTTCCTAAGAATCACCTCAGATATATAGTTAATATTACCATTTCCTTTTAAAAACAACGTCAACTAATAACCTTATATTTCTGCTGAAGAAGAGAATAAATAACTGTCAACTGTAAACTGTCAACTGTAAACTCTCTAAAAACTCTTCCGTCAACTCATCCAACGACTGGATTTGATATTCCGCTTCATACTCCGCTGGCATACGAAGGTCCCGGTGTTGGCCTTGCAGGACCCGGACGGTTTTAAAGCCTAAGGGTTTGATCCCCACGAAGTCCTTCCGCGGATTATCGCCGATATAAACGATCTCTTGGGGCGGAACCTTCTCTCGTTCGCAGATTTTCATAAAACAGTAAGGCGAGGGTTTGGCGTGCCGAATGCCGTAACGATGGGTGACGAAACAACCTTTCATCACATCCGTCAGGCCTAGGGCTTTAATCTTATTCGTCTGAACGATTTTATTGCCATCGGTCACGGTATACTTGGGGTAATCCCGAAAACGCTCCAGACACTTGACAGCCCCTTCGCTTAGGCGAATATCCGGCTTATGGCCCCGATAAACGGAAACGCACTTTCGGACCAATCGTTTCGAATAAATCCCATGGGTGCGCAATAGATCGTCAAAGATGGTCCCTCGGCCAGCCGCCAGTCTCTCTATCATCCACTGAAAACTCGTTTCAGTCGGAAAGTTCAATTCAGCCTCAAGGAAAGCCGATACCGCACGGAATCCGCTTCGGACAAACGTTAATTCATCATACAAGGTATCATCCAGATCAAAGACAAGAACCA
>JAKOTQ010000005.1 GCA_029776205.1 Bacillota bacterium
CAAAAACAGAATATGGAGGATACAATACAATGTATTTCGACGCAAACGGCCAGCCGATAGCACTATCCGATTTTATTACCAAGGAAGAAATCGAGAAATACAATATTCGGAACCGAGAGGGAATGGCGATACCGAAAGAATTCCTTTCTTTTCTTGATGTCTAGACAGAAGCCGAAGTATTTGTCAAGTGGGATGACTAAGTAAAGCAGGCCCGCCGGGAGCCTATCCCGGCACAAAATCCGGTCACAAGGCCGGAGTAAAAGAAGGAGGTTGAACAATGATAGGCAGCTCAATTCCTTGTTTTGCAAATGAAATGTTTGTATGCCGTGACTGTGGCAGGAATCTTGGAGATAGATATTCGAGACTAAAAGGAAAAAAGCAGCCTGATGTCATCATAATAAACGATAAGCATTATTGCAGTAAATGCGCTGATAAACATTTTAACGAAGTGGTAATCGAAGATTATGAAGGAGGTAAACCTTGTTATGAGCGTAAAGGTAAAAATTAAGCACCTGAAACCTGGTACTGTTTTCAATGCCGGCCCAGTGGCCGTTAGAGTTCTGGAACATTTTGCAGACGGTAAAACCCTGGTGATAACTGACAAGTGTATCGCCGACCGGCCATTCACTTGTCAGCCATTTAAGCCGAACCTGCCTGAAGACTGGAAAGCGAACAACTGGCGGACAAGCACCCTTCGCGCCGATCTGAACCGTGACTTCCTGAATAGTTTTGACGAAGCCGGCGGCCCGATCCTGTCGAAAAACATCATTCCGGCAGAATGGGACCTTACCGACAGCGACGGCAATAACACTTACGGAAGTGTAACTGACAAAATCGGCCTGCTAACTGAAGCCATGTTCAGGAAGTACAGCGAACAAAGACTTCTGGATCTGGATGACTGGTGGTGGCTCATAACTCCGGACCCCGACAATTCGGACACCGTGCGGTTGGTCGACACGGACGGCACGATGTACCACACCTACGCGTTCAACGGCCACAGGGGCGTTCGGCCGGCTTTGTATGTGGAATCTGAAATCGAAGTCGAGGTTGAAGAAGACGAAGTCGATATTCCCCCTTCCATCCTACTGGACCGCTTTACAACGCGTCAGCTTGTGGAAGAACTGTTCAGGCGAATATGCACGAAAACAGGAGTTAAGGAACGCTATCCTCGAATGGTTGGCGAAGGACAAGAGATATATTTTGGGGATGTAGTAAGACTTTTTGGTGGGGAATATTTTCAGGGATATGAATATTATGAACATGACCAAACAATTGTTGTTAAAAGTGCTAATGATATTGAGGCAATGGAAGAAAGTGAGAATGTCCAACTATTAGGCAATGTTTGGGATAACCCCGAACTGCTGAAGGAGGAAAGTGTATGAATGGCATGTATGAAGAATTGCTAGAAAAATTGCGGAAAAACAATCGCATGCCTGGGAGGTATGAATATGGGTGGATTAATTTATGATAAAAATGGCAAAGTTGTAGGTCATATCACTTCGCCGGATAGATTGACAGCAAAAAGCATCGAGTTTTGGGAGACAGAAATTGGCATGGAGCTTCGTTGTGATATTTGCGGAAGTAGACTTCGGTCCGGAGACCAAAAAGATCATCTTTGGCCATATTTTACGAACCATAACCGCTGTAGGAAGTGTTTAGAAGAAGAGAAAACCTGAACCCATTGACCACGGGCCGATGAACTTGGGTACCGGTTGGCGGGAGGTCCGGGGCGTTTGAGATAGATGTTGTATTGGTGAGTTGGAAATTGAATATTGAAAACCAGCTTAACCAGCGGCTTGCGCCAGCCGGGGCCGCTGGGAATACTGGGAGGGGGAAATAGATGCTTACACACTTTAGCTTATTTTCGGGTATAGGGGGCATAGATTTGGCAGCCGAGTGGGCGGGGTTTACAACGGTTGGACAAGTTGAATGGGCTGATTACCCCACAAAGGTATTAGAAAAGCATTGGCCTGATGTGCCGAGATGGAGGGATATACGTGAGCTTACATACGACAAATTTGTCGAACGAACAGGATTACGGACAGTCGACCTTATTTCCGGAGGATTCCCATGCCAGCCATTTTCCGTGGCTGGAAAGCAAAAAGGTAAAGAAGATGACCGTTATCTGTGGCCGGAAATGCTCCGGGTTATCAGAGAAATTAAGCCGACTTGGGTACTTGGTGAGAACGTACCTGGAATCCTGCGAATTGCCGGGAAAACAGTTTGTGAGGACTTGGAGCGT
>JAKOTQ010000008.1 GCA_029776205.1 Bacillota bacterium
ACGGCAAACATGCCGAAGGGATAATTGTCGCGTAAATCATCTTTCACCGTAAACGGCAGTTTCGCCAAATCTTCCAAATGCTTGATATCCCCCGGCTTCACACCGGCTTCATCAAATTTGCGGCGGTAAAACGGCACCTGCCGGTAGACCCGCTCCACCACTGTCTGTAAACGTTCCAGTTGCAAACGGCGGATGGCATTCCGGTCCATACATTCCCACTGAGGTTCCCAAATCATCACTTGTTCCTTCTTTCATTCCATGATGTATTTTTATGCTTCGGTTTTGGTCGCCGCTGCCAGAGTCTTGACCGGTTCAAATTCTCCAAATACCGTCTGAATATGAGCGGCATCGAACTTCTTTGTAAACAGACTCACCAACGGTACCACGACCAAAGGAATAAACATAGCTACTGAACTTACCAGCGGCGAGACACTCTCCGAAGGGAACAATTGGCTTCCGACCACAGAAACCATAACTCCGGAAACTAATCCGGCCCAGGCTCCGGCTTTGGTCGTCCCTTTCCAGAACAAGCCGTAAATATACGGGGCTAAAAATGCACCGGAGATGGTTCCCCAGGAAAGGCTCATCAACTTAATGATAAAATCCAATTTAAAAATGGCCACCAGGATCGAACAGATGATAAACAAACCGCAGAATAAACGCATAACCGTGATGGAATGCTTTTTATCCATTTGCGGATAGAAGACCCCTTGAATCAAATCAATGGTCAAAGCGGAACTGGAGACCAACACCAACGATGACAGCGTCGACATGGAAGCTGAGAGCACCAACAAAAGAATGATAATCAACAGATATTCCGGCATGGTCCGTTCCAACAACTGCGGAATCAACACATTATAGGCCGGGTTTCCGGCAGCATCTGCAGGCACTTCGTTATAAAACAGATGGACGGTGGAACCGACGCCATAAGCTGCTCCGGCAATAATCAGCGCAAACATCGTCGCGACGATCATTGCGGTTTGAATCACTTTTTCATTTTTGATGGCGTAAAATTTCTGCACCATCTGCGGCATACCCCAAACGCCCACACAGGTCATTACCACCAGCCCCAGCAAAGGCAGCCAGTTATCGGGGATCATCTTGCTTAAGGACGGATCAACCTTCGCCAAATTGGATAGGAAATTGCCAAAACCGCCAACCTCCGGTTGATTGAAGACGTTTCCGACCATCAGAAAGACTCCGGCCAACATAATTAGGCCTTGAATAAAATCAGTCAACGCCACGGCAAAATAACCGCCCAACACCAAATAAATTCCGGTTAAAATGATCATCACGATCAACGAGAGCTGATAATCGATTTTCAATACATTTTCAAACAAGAAACCCAAACCGGTAAAAACCGATCCGCAATACGGAATGAGGAAAATAAAAATTAAGGCAGCAGAAACAATTTTGAGCCCTTTACACTGATATCGGGCTTCCAAAAATTCCGGCATGGTCATCGCCCCAAGTTTGGTCGTCATCGCCCGGGTCCGCTTGGCCAATACTTTCCAAGCGAGCCAACTGCCAACCACCGCATTGCCAATGGCGATCCATAGCGTAGAGATACCGAACCCCCATCCCAACTTACCAGCATACCCAATAAAAATGACGGCCGAAAAATAGGTCGTACCATAAGCAAACGCCGAGATCCAAGGCCCCACGTCTCTTCCTCCCAAGAAAAAGTCCGCAGTGGTCTTAGTCCGGCGCATCGAATAAATACCTATTCCAATTAAAAGTGCAGCAAAAAGCAGAATCGCTGCCCAACGAAATAAAGTGATACCCATGAGATCCATCCTTCCTTTCCTTCCGTTATGATACCGCTCTACACATTCCTACCCGAATTGCAGCTCGCAATTCGTTCTACCGGTCTACCACTTTAACGGGATTTGCATCTTCGCCCGTAAAGCATAAAATACCACTAATTTTTATTCTGCATTTTTCAAAATATTCCTGCCGTTTATAAAAAAAATTACGGGAGGTAATCACCGCCCGCTTCACTCCAGCACCAGAACTGCAGTATGTTCAAAACCATAATCCCCATCGCCATAATCATCCAAAAACTCCGGCAAAAGATATGCCCGAAGAGTTGCCTTTTTATCCTTCACCCGTATAAAGCCGACTTTATGATAAGCCCGAATCGCCCGGATATTTTTCTCCGAAGGGCGGATCAGAAACTTCTCAATTCCCAATTCGGATCGTAAATACTCCACCAATTTCTTTAATGCGGCCGTTCCATAACCTTTTCCGCAATACTCCAACCGATTCAGCCAGATATCCAATTCTGCCGCATTTGGGATCAGATGAAAACAGGCATAACAAAGGCAGCCAATCTCGGCTTGATCGTTGGTAATAATCATGACTCCGCCACGCTTTCGATGTTCCGGCTGATAATAAAAATCCTCGAAATCCCGATGAAACTGATCCCAATCAGGAATCGGGTTTTCCGGGTAATCTGGAACTCCCATATGTAATCCGGCAGTATCCGACAGACAGAGCCATTCGTAGGTTTTATACTTTTCCTCGAGGGTTGCATGTCTGATCAGAACATATTCGGCCAGCTTCTCCACGCCCTCTTCCCGGGCGTAACGGACAAAGGCCCGGATTCGGATATCGTGCGATTCCGAAAACATATCCTGTCCACTACATTCCCAACAGCCCTCAATTCCCCGTTCTACACAACAGTTATAATGATAACAACCGTTTTGCGATAAATGCCTGCTGCAACCGTTATGATCCGATTTACATCCTTTACAAGCGTCCTTCAAATGACACAGACTGCATACCAGGCCACAGTAACCAATATTCCGGGCAACCTCAGAAATAGTCGCCATTTTTACCTCCTTTTTAAGATAAAAACTTTCCGATCATGATCTATATCTCAATTTCCACATATGGATATTTATTCCTGCGTCTGACTTAAAGCATCGTTAATAGAGTTAAAAAGAGATGTCTTACAGACAACAAAAAACCGCGACCTTCGTCGCGGTTTAACTCTTAAATAAATGGTGCGCCCGACAGGAATCGAACCTGTGCACCTGGCTCCGGAGGCCAGTGCTCTATCCTCTGAGCTACGGGCGCGCGTTCAGCAAATAATATTCTACACCATCACAGGACATTTGGCAAGAAAAATCTGAAGCTCAATACTGATAAATTTATGGAAATGAGATCAGGAGGAGTCAGCAGTTAAAAGACAAAAGTATTGAGTACTGTGAACTGTGTACTTATCAATGGAACCCAAGGCCCGAAACTATCTCCTGTCTACTGTCTACTGACTCCTCATCCCCAACAACCTTTCAAATTCTGCCACCTTCGCCTCATCGGTCCGGATATCATCGTAAAATAAGGGGCTGTCCCAGCCAAGTTTTTTCCATTTTTCTTGAGCCAGGCTATTATAAGGCAGTATCTCCACCTTCTCCACACTTGGGATACGGGATATGGCCTTTTTCAGCCCTTCAGCCGCTTCCGGTCCGTCGGTCCAGCTGGGAATCAGCACGTAACGAATCCATACCGGCGTTGTCGCACGGGATAAAACTGCCAGTTTTTCTTCCAACTCGTTGACTGTCAGCTGAGATACCCGAGTAGGTTCCAATGGATGTTTAATGGAGAAAAGCACCAGATCAGCCCCACGAACGGCTTCCTCAAAATGCAGCGGGGAACCCCAGCCCGAAGTATCCAACGCCACATGCCAGCCTTCTGTTTTCGCCTGGCGAATCAATTCCATCGTGAATTCAAACTGGGCTAACGGCTCTCCTCCGCTGATGGTCAACCCCGGATTGGGCAGAAAGGGCCGAAACCGATCGATCCGGCGCAGCAGCTCATCGATGGGTATTTCCATTCCTTTTTGCCCATCCCACGAATCCGGGTTATGACAGAAAATGCACCCGACCGGACAACCTTGTAAAAAAATCACACATCGGCTTCCCGGGCCGTCCAAGGTACTGAAACTTTGAATCTGTTGAATTCGCCCCACCGGAACACCCCCGCTTTTCTAGTTAAGACAGTTGAGACAGTTGACAGTTAAGAAGGATAAAGGGTACTGGGTACTAGGTGCTGGATACTAGGTTCTATGCTTTAGGTTCCAGGTTCTAGCTTTTATGTTTAGGAAGAAACGCGAACGCGTTCCCTCCATCACCCAGAACCTAGAACCTAGGATCTCGAACCCTATAACTGCACGAAACGAAGAACGAGAATTAGACCTCACCCCGGCCTCCTCCTAAAGGAGAGGGTCCGAGCCCGAAACGACAGTTAATCTCTATATGCTGTGTATTGTGAACCGTGCACCCGTAAAAACAACTATCCACTGTACACTGTCAACTGTTAAGTTACTAAGCCTATTCACATCCGCTCATATATCGTCCGCTCAATCACTTCCATCTGCTGTTCTTTACTGAGCTTGGTGAAATGAACAGCGTAACCGGACACCCGGATGGTGAGGTTGGGGTAGAGTTCCGGATGCTCCATGGCATCGATCAAGGTTTCCCTACTGTAGACATTAACATTCATATGGTGGCCGCCGGAACCGAAATACCCGTTCAACAGATTGACCAGATTGTGAATCCGCTGCGGCATATCTTCACCCAATGCCCGCGGTGTGATGGAAAAGGTATAAGAGATACCGTCCCGGCAAACTTCATAGGGAAGCTTTGCTACCGAACGCATAGCAGCAATCACTCCGGAAAGCTCCCTGCCATGCATCGGATTGGCGCCGGGTGCGAAAGGTTTCCCCCGCTCCCGGCCATCCGGCGTTGCACCGGTTTTCTTTCCGTAAACCACATTGGAGGTAATCGTTAATACTGAGAGGGTCGGTACCGCATTACGATAAATGGGCTGTTCCGACAGGGAATTGTAGAAATAGCGCAACACCCGGACCGCCAATCCGTCCACCCGGTCATCATCATTGCCATAACAAGGGAAATCTCCTTCGATCTCAAACCGTTCGGCAATTCCCTGTTCATTCCGGATGGCTTTCACTTTAGCGAAGCGGATGGCGCTTAAGGAATCCGCCACCACCGAAAGCCCTGCCACTCCAAACGCCATATGTCGATGAGGATTGGAATCAATCAAAGCCATCTGGACCCGCTCATAATTGTACTTATCATGCATATAGTGGATGCAGTTCATCGTCCGGCTGTACAACACCGAAAGCCATGTAAGAACCCGTTCATAATTGCTCCATACTTGATCCCACTCCAAATATTCGCCGGTAAGTTCCGGAACATCCAGCACCTGTTCGCCGGTGAGCTCGTCGCGGCCGCCGTTGATGGCGAGCAGCAACGCCTTGGCCAAATTAACCCGGGCTCCAAAAAACTGCATATCCTTGCCAAGGCGCGTGGCTGACACGCAGCATGAGATCCCATAGTCATCCCCGAAGATGGGACGCATCAAATCGTCATTTTCAAACTGAATCGCCGACGTTTCGATGGCCGTCCGGGCGCAAAAATCCCGGAACGGTTTGGGCAAGCGCGAGCTCCAGAGAACCGTCAGGTTCGGTTCAGGCGCAGTCCCAAGATTTCGCAGGGTTTGCAGCCAGCGATAATCGGTCTTCGTCACCAGCGGCCGGCCGTCATCGGCCATACCGCCGAGGGATTCAGTGACCCAAGTTGGATCGCCGGCAAAAAGCTCGTCATATTCCGGCGTACGTAAGTGCCGGACCAAACGCAGTTTAATCGTCAGTTGGTCAATTAACTCCTGAGCTTCGGTCTCCGTCAAGGTTCCTTCATCCAAATCCCTTTGGATATAAATATCCAAAAAGGGACTGTTATGACCGAAGGACATGGCTGCACCGTTTTGCTCCTTCACTGCACACAGATATGCCATATACAGCCATTGAACCGCTTCCCGGGCATTACTGGCCGGCCGGGTAATATCGCACCCGTATGCTTTACCCAATTCGGCCATCCGCTCCAATGCCCGAATCTGATCGGCAATATCCTCCCGCAGGTGAATGGTGGTATCATCCACGTTATCCAAAGCGTAAAGATCTTTTTCTTTTTCCTGACGCAAAAATTCAGTACCGTAAAGCGCAACCCGGCGATAATCGCCGATTAACCGCCCCCGTCCGTAGGCATCGGGAAGTCCGGTAATAATGCCCAATCTCCGGGCCTGCCGCATGGCCGGAGTATAAATGCGGAAAATAGCTTCATTTTGCGTCCGGCGAAAACTGGTAAATATCTTGGCCATCTGCGGATCGGGTTCAACGCCTCTGGCTTTGCAGGCAGCCTCCACCATTCGCCAGCCACCCCACGGATTCACCATCCGTTTCAACGGCTCATCAGTTTGCAAACCCACGATCACTTCATTTTCCCGATCAATAAATCCGGGTTTCCAGGCTGTTATCCCGGCCACCCGTTTGGTATCGATGGCCAACACCCCACCGACCTGCTTCTCTTTCTCCATCAATTCCAAACATCGGTTCCATACCCGTTGGGTTCGTTCGGACGGACCGGACAAGAAACTTTCGTCCCCATAATAAGGCTGATAGTTATCCCTGATAAAATCCGCCACATCCACCCGGTTTCGCCAGCCATCCCCCTTAAATCCTCGCCATGGATCCATCAATATCTACCTCCTCCAATGGTTTTGATGCATTGTCACAAATACCAATCAAAGGAAAACAAAAACCGCCTGGACATATTCTGCCCAGGCGGTCGACAATTCTTACTTCCCTGTACTCCCTCGTGGTTATACCCACTTTTCCGCCAGTCATACAGGTGCTATACTTTAATTATAATTCTTAACGGCCGGAAGTCAAGTCTTTCATAGCAAATCATTCCAAAGGAGGATTACCCCTTGTCGAATCACACTTTAAAACAGCGATTCTGGGAGATTGATTTCTGGCGCGGCATTGCATTAATCATGATGTTAATTTTTCATTTTTTAGTCGACTTCGAAATGATCAGCGGCGAAAATCTCCGTCTGGATTACGGTTTTTGGAGTTATTTCCAAAAGGCTACCGCTTTTCTTTTCCTGGCCATTGTAGGCCTTTCACTAAAGATCGCCTTTAACAGCGGAAAATTAACCTTTCACCACGCCCTTCGCCGTGGCCTGAAGATTTTTTTATGGGGATGTCTCATCACTTTGGTGACAAAGATAGCGTTGACGGACGGAGCCATCGTTTTTGGCGTGCTGCATCTGATCGGTACCGGAACGATTTTGGCATACCCCATGTTAAGATATAAGAAAGTCAATCTCTGGCTTGGCCTCATCATTGTCATCATCGGTTATTATCTGGACCGGATGTCCTTCCCATTCTATTTTCTATTCTGGCTGGGTTTTGTGCCCAGAGGCTTTTATTCCCTGGATTATTTCCCGCTCTTTCCATGGTTTGGCCTGATTTTATTAGGTATTTATTTCGCTGATCTGCTT
Source organism: Bacillota bacterium (assembly GCA_029776205.1). Taxonomy (GTDB): domain Bacteria; phylum Bacillota; class UBA4882; order UBA8346; family UBA8346; genus JAKOSX01. Next base: position 7,369 of record JAKOTQ010000008.1, read on the forward strand.
TACCCCGGCAATCAACGTCGCTTTCCTGTAAAAGAACAGCCTTCTCCAGGTCTCATCCGATGGATTTCCATCCTTGGCAGACATACACTCCCTATTTACCTCATCCATCAACCCCTCTTCATGCTTTTAATTTACTTAGCTATCTACGGATGGGGATCCCCTCACTAGAAAGCAATCCCTGCCCAGTTGGCATATTTTTTGTCTCCGCTGCCCGGAGTCACCAGGATCCAAGCCGGATTATCCGGCACATCCAGGCTTCCGTCCCATCGAATGGCGTAAATATCCTGCCTGGACGAGAAGGCGATATCCGCTGAAAAAAAGAGCAAATTTCCGTCATCTGACCAACATGGATGGGTATGGGTGTCAGCTAAAGGTTCCCCAACGGTCAATCCAATGAATTCCTGAGGCCGCTCCGACGTCAACAAATAAATACGGTGGCGTTTGTCCGTATCCGTCCAAGCTTCCACCGCCAGACGCCAATCTGCCCCATTACTTGCAGGATGCCAACTAGGATGGTTCACTTTTCCCTGAAACGGATGGAGCGTCTCCGTCCCACTCTGCAAATCAAAGATATACAGCTTATAGTTTTTGATGTAAGCGATTCGGCTGCCGTCGGGACTGATCACCGGGCTATCTCCGCCTGTGGTAATCAGCTTCGTCTCTTTCGTTTGACGATCACAAAGATAGATACCCCATACTTTTCCGGTATATGAGCGAAAAACCACCCGGTTTCCCAGTCGATCCACCGATGGATGGCTACTGTTATCCATCCCGGGCAAAAAGCGCTCTGCCGCCTCTGCCGGCATTCCCAATGTAAGTACATAAATATCGGTCCGGCCGTCGCTCCGTCCAGCATCTGATTCAAATAACACCTGATTCGGAGGTAAAAACACCGGCATCCCTTCTGAAGCAGCCGTCGCCATCACCGCATAATACTTTCGGGTCTCCAGATTTAAATAGTACACATCGTTTCCGGAACCTTGTCGATAACTATGATAAAGCAATCCGCCTCTTAACGGTTGCGGTTGAAGTTTAAATTCCCAAGTTTCGCCTTTTCCAACATGTTTTTTGATACTTACCTGCCGTTGATACCAAGGATGTTCCAGCACGATAGAATAGGTTCCCGGCGGCAACATCCCAAAGGCGAACTCGCCCTTACGCCCGGTTTCAATCGGGTCATAGCCTTCGATGAATACCCTAACCCCCGGAATACCGACCTCCGTCAAACTGTCAATAACTTTCCCCTGAAAATCCCCGCTCGTCGGCTTTGGCATATGATCTTTGCCCAAACATCCGTGAAACCCAAAGATTAAACATCCTATCAGCAGAAACTTGATGTAAAGCTTAACCATTCTTGGAATCTCCTCCTTTCTGGAAAATTTCTCCATTTAAGGTTGAAATCCTTTAACGGGAGAAAAAATAAGTCTGTTGCTTTTTCAAGCAACAGACTGGATTAAAGGAGGATATAAAAAAACTTTTAAGAGTTACTCTTAAAAGTTTATAGTTAAATATGGAGCGGGAAACGGGACTCGAACCCGCGACATTCAGCTTGGAAGGCTGACGCTCTACCAACTGAGCTACTCCCGCGTCACGTGCAAAATAGATTATACACCCTAAACTTCCAAAGGTCAAGATAAAATATTCAATTTTCTTCATCCATTATCTGGTTTTGATTCTCCATAAACTCCTTTTCAGTCATTATCCGGGCACCGGATTCCAGAAGCAACGCCATAGCAACCCCGTTGCCGGAACGCAGCGAACCCGAAAAGCTGCCGTCATAGATTTGCCCCAAACCACAGGATGGACTATTGGCTTTGGTAATCACCCAATCCGGTTGATGCTGTTGATATAAAGCAAGGCTCTTCCGGGCGCCTTCACAAAATGCATCGGTTCGATCAATGCCCTTTCGATCAACCACCCGGGCCCGACCCTTCCAAACATCTTCTCCAGTCCCATTTTGGATCTCCGCCGGCGGCCGGGGAATGGGCAGCCCTCCGGCACACTCCGGACAAAAGGGAATGATCTCTGCTTTTTCTCTAAGATCGCAAAGCGCAGCAACGGGCTTCGAACCGCCGTCATAGCGGCAAGGTTCTCCCAGCAAACAAGCACTGACCATCAGTTTTTTGACCATGAGTTACCTCGACAGTTTCAATTATTACTTATATTATCTTATATCAAGACAACCGGCTTGTTTGCCGGTTGTTCCTATTATACCTCACGATTCATCAATTCTTCAATTTTTTTAAGAACCTCTTTAGGTTTCATAACACCTTCAATGATCACCGGCGAGGATCCCCCTTCTTCAAGCAGAAATTCAATATTGCCAATACCCAGTATTTTCGCAAGCATCGACTGCTTCATCCGAACTTCGGCAACGACTCCCCAGGGAATTTGACGACTCCTGTTTGACGAGTCAATAAGAACAATTCCCATATTCGTAATCCGGTACAAGCTCGGCAAAGGTACACCAAACCAGGTTTGCCTTCCAGCGAGAAAAGTCGTTTCAACCGTCTGTACCGGTTCCGGTCCTAAAACCGGTTCTGTATCAGAAAAAAGATCTTCAGACAGATTTGGTTCTGATACAGGTTCAGAATCAAGTGTATCATCGCCCGATATCGGTGGTTCTTCCGGTAAAGATTCGGCCGGAAATTCCCCTTCCAATCCTAACTGCTCTTCTCCCTGCAACGTAGGTTCCTCGGTCTCAGTGCAGACAGGATCAACCGAATCCTCTTCCTTCTCCTGTACCATCTCGTCCTCAATGGTGTCCAACATCATTTCATTTTCTGCCCTGGTATTCCCTTCAACTGGGCCCTCTTCAAACAGCCGGTGAGATTCACTTGTTCCTTCTGTACCTTCTATTATATTTTCCGGCTCCTGCTTACCAGTCACCGGTTGGTTCATAGCTGATGACATTCCCAAAAAATCAAACTCCGAATCCGCCATCCGTTTTTCGACGATCGTCTCTTTCATAAAGGATTCTGCTTTCGCCAAACGCGGCGTAGGTTTCTCATAGGAAAAATGATACCCGTCGATCGCAACCTGAACGGAGGTAGGTTTGATCAACCCTTTCCCCAGATGGTTATCTTCGTCGCTTTTCGCTTCTCCCTGAAAACCGAAGATCATCGTATTATTCTCCGGCACAGACCTTTCCACCGCTAGGTCTGCCATACTAGCAGAAACCGCCGTTTCTTCAGGCACTTTCATTGCATTTTTACCATTTGCCGTTTCATTTCCACCATTCTCCGGCGCCACACCACTGTCAGCCGCCTGAGTTGTAACCCTCTCGTTTTCACCGTTATCATTGGGAAAGGCTTCATTGGGATTCAAATTTCCATTATCCGGGCAATCAGGCATCTTCATCACCTCTCTGGAGGTTTTTTCATCACGGGCATAGACCAGTTCCTGAACCGACCTTTTCAAACCGAGTTCCTTTACACTAAATATATTGCCAACCCTGAAAAATATGACAATACAGGATGAGAGTCACCAAATATCCGGTTATCACGATATGCTATAATAAGAAAAAAGACGGAGCTGCAGATATAATGATTAAAGTTACGAATCATCCATGGATCAAAAATGCGGTTATATTAACCTTAATCATCATTACCACTCTGTTTTCGATTGAGTTTTTTGCGAAAACATCCTTTGATTATGATTCATTTTCCTTTACGATTCAGTCCAAAATCAGTGTAGCGGGAGGTACCATCCTTGAAATACCGCCCGTTGGTCAACTGTTTTTAAAATCCCACCATACTCCTTGGCAGTTAGTGATTACCTTAAATGAAATTAACTTTAATAAACTGGAGCAACAATTGACTTCTCTGGCCTCTAAAGAAGAATTACTAGATTTATTTCAGATAGAAGTCAAAAAAGCACTTTTCGCCTTTATCGGTTCGGTTTTCCTCTGTGGCATTATCGCTACTGCGCTACTCCTTTGCCTATTAAGGATTTATCCTTCCGATCCCTGGTTCGGCCGCGGGCTCTTTGCTTCTGTCCTTGTCATGACCTTATTTATCGGATTAACCGCAGCCACCTACGATCAAAACGCGATTAAACACCCGCAGTATCAAGGCGCATTGGAATCGGCTCCCTGGGCAATGAATTTGGTCTCTATGAGCCTGGACAATATTGAAGTGCTTGGCAGCAGTCTTCGTAAAGTCTCCGAAGGTTTGCCTATGCTATACAAACAAGCCGTCCAAATCCAAAACATGGGAGAACTTCAGCCTGATCTTGCGGTTCTCCACGTATCGGATATTCACAACAACCCGGCAGCTTTCGAATTCATTCAGGAACTGGTGGCCAATTTCAACATCAAACTGATCATTGATACGGGTGACGTAACCGATTACGGGACAGCATTTGAAGCCGACATTGTTTCAAATATTGAAAAATTTAAGATTCCTTATGTTTTCATTCCCGGAAACCATGATTCGCCGTTAATCATCGAGCGGTTAAAACAGATAAAAAACGTTCGGATTATCGACAAAACCACTGAAACCATTGCCGGGCTAACCATCGCCGGGATCGGCGATCCTGCCGCGGATAGTTTCAACTCCGATGTATCTCCCACGGAAGTGATGGATGCCCGTCGGACAGATCTCAATGAATACTTGGCCTCACTCGAACAGCAGCCGGATATTGTCGCTGTTCACAACCGGCAACTGGCGAAGGATATCATTGGAAAATACCCGTTAATCTTGCACGGCCATGATCATAAATATAATTTAAGCATTGTTAACGGAACCATCCTCCATGATGCCGGAACCACCGGTGCTGCCGGCATCCGGGGACTGACGGCCAAAGGAGTACCCTACAGTGCCGCCATTCTCTATTGGAAAAAGACAGAGGACGGCAGTTGGAAACTTCAGGCCATCGATTCCATCAAAGTAAATGGAACTGAAGGACGTCTGACCATCGACCGTCATAGTTATAGCTGACATTTTGAGCAATTGAAGATTATTGACAATTTAAAAAACCCGCCACAGGCGGGTTTTTACTCTTATTTACTATTCACCTTTTTCAACAGCCGTTCCCGTTCGCTTTTGTCCAGCACTTTCTTACGAAGCCGGATCGATAGCGGAGTCACTTCAACCAATTCATCATCCTCGATATATTCCATGGCCTGCTCCAGGCTGAAGCGGATCGGCGGCGTCAATCGCATAGCCTCATCGGAACCGCTGGCTCGCATATTCGTCAAGTGTTTTTTCTTGCAAACATTCACATCCAAATCGTTTTCCCGGCTGTGTTCCCCAACGATCATTCCGGTATACACTTTTTCACCGGGAGATATAAACAATCTGCCCCGATCTTCCACATTATAAATCCCATAGGTAGTGGCTTCCCCGGTTTCAAAAGCGATTAACACCCCGCGCCGTCGGCCGGTGATCTCCCCTTTCCAGGGGCCATAATGGTCGAAAATATGATGCATAATGCCTTCGCCTTTGGTATCGGTCAGAAAATCGGAGCGAAAGCCGATCAACCCGCGGGCAGGAATCAAAAACTCCAATTTCACATTGGCGCCCATCGGCTGCATATTGATCATATCCGCCCGACGCATTCCAAGATTTTCAATGATTTTCCCCGAACATTCTTCCGGAACGGTGATAAACAGACGCTCATAGGGTTCATAGGTCTCTCCGTTAACCTGTTTTAAAATCGGTTCGGGTTTAGAGATCTGGAACTCAAAACCTTCTCTCCGCATCAACTCAATTAAAATTGCCAAATGCAATTCGCCACGGCCGGACACACGAAAAACATCGGGCGAATCGGTCTCTTCCACCTTCAGACTGACATTGGTTTCCATCTCTTTGAACAATCGCTCCCGTAAATGCCGGGATGTAATATACTTCCCTTCCCGTCCGGCAAAGGGACTATTATTCACCATAAACTCCATTGTCAGAGTCGGCTCGTCAATGGTTAGCAATGGCATCGGCTGCGGATTTTCCGGGTCGCTGACAGTTTCCCCAATATTCACCTGACCAATCCCTGCCAAAGCAACAATATCGCCAGCTCCCACTTCAGAAGCTTCCACCCGTTTCAGCCCTTCATAGGTCCATATCTTTCCGATCTTAATCAGTTCCTGACTGCCGTCCTGTTTACATATGCTGACCATCTGTCCGGCACGAATCGTTCCATTATATATTCGTCCAATCCCGATCCGGCCTACATAATCATCATAGTCTAACGTCGTAATCTGGATCTGAAGAGGCTTCTCCGGATCACCGGAAGGCGTCGGGATCGCCTCTTTAATCATTTTAAAGAGTGGAAGCATATTTTTTCCCTGTTCATCCGGTTGTTCAACCGCAATTCCCAGCCGCGATGAAGTATAAATTACCGGAAAATCTAACTGCCAATCATCGGCTTCCAATTCCACAAAGAGATCAAAAACTTCATTTAATACTTCATCCACCCGGGCATCGGGACGATCGATTTTATTAATGACCACGATCAGTTTTAAACCGGCTTCCAACGCTTTACGCAGCACAAATTTGGTTTGGGCCATCGGTCCTTCGAAGGCATCCACCAAAAGCAGCGCTCCGTCCACCATCCTGAGGACCCGTTCTACTTCACCGCCGAAATCAGCATGTCCCGGTGTATCCACAATATTGATCTTTACATCTTCAAAATAAACGGAAGTGTTTTTGGAGAGAATAGTAATACCCCGTTCTCGTTCCAAATCATTATTATCCATCACCCGCTCCACAATCCGCTCATTTGCACGAAAAGTGCCGGATTGCTTCAGCAGACAATCCACTAACGTCGTTTTGCCATGATCCACATGGGCGATAATCGCCACATTCCGAATGTTCATCGGTTTTAGCATTTTTCCACCTGCTCTGTCCTTAAAAGTTCAAGCAATATACCATTTAATTATTAAATCATTATTTCCGGACAAATACAATCCACTCATCAAAAATTTAACGCTTACGTTAATTTTAGGCTCTAAAAAGTTGTCTAAATAGAATAGCAGCCCTTTTGGTACACTAGAAAGGACTCTTACCAATTCTAATGAAGAGGTTGCTTTCGTCATGGACAAAAAACTATACCTAACCATATTCCTGCTCTGCCTGGTTCCCTTTATTATGGTCTTGGGAAACTCCATGTTGATCCCGGTATTACCCAGTATTCAAAAAGAACTTCACATCAATGTCGTACGCGTCGGGTTACTGATCACCGTCTTTTCCATTCCGGCCGGCATCGTCATCCCTTTTGCCGGCGTCATCTCAGACCGGATCGGCCGAAAAAAAGTCATGTTCCCGGCCTTGCTGGTCTATGGTATTGGCGGTATCCTGGCCGGGGTTTTCGCAATCATGTTCAAAGAAAAATCCTTTCCCTGGATCATCGCAGCCCGGATCATTCAAGGCATCGGAGCCGGAGGCACTTACCAACTTAGTATGGCATTGGCCAGCGATTTGATCCAATCCAACGAACGCTCCCAAATCCTCGGCTTTTTGGAAGCCTCCAACGGATTGGGAAAAGTCATCAGCCCGCTGGCAGGTGCAGCCATTGCACTCATTGCATGGTACATGCCTTTTTTCGTTTACGGAATACTGGCCATTCCCATTGCCTTTTTGATTCTCTTCTTTGTAAAAGAAAACACCGACAAACTCAAAGAAAATGTACAGCCTCTTCCCGAATATTTAAAGAATCTTCTCAAGATCTTTAAAGAAAAATGGGTTGCCCTGCTCATTTCCTTTCTTGCCGGATTTATGGTTCTTTTTTCCCTTTTCGGCCTGCTCAGTTTCTTCTCGGATATTCTGGAGAAGGAGTTTAAAATGGAGGTTTTTCAGCGGGGATGGGTACTGGCCATTCCCGTACTGGTCATGGCCGTGGTCGCTTTTGTTCTCGGAACGGTGATGCAGAATCAATTGGCAAAAATCCTTAAAATCGCTGTAGTTGGCGGATTAATATTAGTTGGTTGCGGATTAGCCTTATTCTGTCCTTGTAAGAAAACTTTATGGTTTGTAGTGACAGCTACGATATTAGGACTTGGCACTGGTGCCGTATTACCGGCCCTCAACACGCTGATTACGTCGACCGCACCTAAAACCGAACGGGGATTGATTACCTGTTTATACGGAACAGTCCGTTTTTTTGGGGTGGCTGTCGGCCCGCCCCTCTTCGGCTTTGCCGAAAAACTCTCCAAACCGCCTATCTTCTTCACAACTGCGGCCATCTGCGTCGCCATCGCTATTCTCTTTGTCATTTTCGTGAAACCGGAGCAGATTATACCTAAAGATATTCAGAATAGTCAGGGATAGTATTCCATGGTACAGTACACAGTACACAATAGATAGGAGCCGGGAGTCAGGAGACAGGAGATAGTCTAAGTCTAGGATTCCATGGATAGTTCAAGGTACACTTCTCGTTCTCATCTCAGTACTAGTTACTATTAGCAACTTATTTTCTGTATTCCGGCTTCCTCACTGACTATTGTCTTCCAACTCCTGTCTACTCCACTCTTTCAATCCGGTACAAATCCCTCCGGCGATGCTGATAGAGAGGCATATTTTGGCGAACTTCTGCGATACGCCCAAGGTCTATCCCGACTACCTTGACGGTTTCCTCCGCATCTGCCTGCCACAGTATATCTCCCCAGGGACTGACGGCCATCGAGTGGCCATAAGCCGTATAACTGGCAGCGGGATTGCGGGCCGGACTGACAGCAATGACAAAGATTTGATTATCAATGGCCCGTGCCCTGAGTAATGTTTCCCAATGGGCCGGGCCGGTGACCATATTAAAAGCAGCTGGCAAAAACAACATCTGTATTCCGGCATCAGCCAACAGCCGAAAATATTCGGGGAACCGAATATCATAACAAATGCCGACCCCAAACCGGCCATACTCGCTGTCGATCACAGTAAAATCGTTTCCGGGTGTAAAGACAGCCGACTCTTTAAACGTGATTCGGCCCGGAACATCGATATCAAAGAGATGCAATTTCCGATGTTTGCCGATAAGTTGCCCCTTTCGGTCAAAGATAAAGGACGCATTGTAGATTCGGTCCCCATCCCGTTCCGGAATGGAGCCTCCAATGACATAACATTGAAGAGAAACGGCCATCTCCGCAAGAAAACGGACGGTCTCCCCCGTATCCCCTTCCTCTGCAAAAACGGGGAAATAAAGGTTATCATAAGGGCAATTGAACATCTCCGGCAACACCAGAAAATCTGCCCCGCCCTTTCGGGCTTCTTTCATGAGTTCCTCAGCCCGCTTTAAGTTTTCCAATTTAGAATCTGAGACCTTCATTTGACAAATACCGATATTAAACATCATCAATATCCCCTTCGATTACATTTCCTTTTTCTTTCGCTTCCTAAAACCCAATTCCCTCCCAAAAGAAAAAACCACACCGACGGTGTGATCTCTTTCTCATTATTATAACTATTTACGAACTTAGCATTTCGGGTACACAGTGCACAGTTCACAGTGCCCAATTTAGTCATCAGGCGCGAGGCACGAAGAGAGTTGACAGTTTACAGTTTATAGTTGACAGTTTTTTCGGGACCATGATTCACAGTTTCATGGTCATAGGTACTCCTTTTGGATTTATTAACTGTCAACTGTCACACTGTCAACTGTATAACTATTTGACACTGTCCACTGTCAACCATGTAACTGTTAGACAACTGTGAACTGTTTAAATCAGCCCAAAATATCGTCCCCAATTTTTCCAAAATTCATCCATGGTTAATCCTTTAGCTTTCACCCAATCTTCCAAAAGGGCCAACCGGTACTGGACTTTAGGCTTTTGAGTTACTGTCTCCCCTTTAAAAGCCGGGGCATCCGGAGAAAGAAGGCACAATGGCGGATAAAGGATGCACCACCAGTTCCGGCCTTTGCCCTCTCCCACGATCACCCGGAGACTTTTATACTCTCCAGCCCCCAAGGTTCCAAAAGGATATTCCCGCTCTGGAAACATATGGCGGCCAAATTCTGCCCGTACCGGTAAATCCCGGTGATGCTTGGCGATTTCATCTCGGGCTGCTGCTACAATCTGATCTAAATTAGCCCGAATGATGCCCTCGGCTAGAACCGGATCCTTCACATCCAGCAAAAATTTCTCTGTCAACTCGACAATACGGTTACGGATTTGAAGTTTTAGATTTTGATCTACCAACGCATCGCTATTGGCGATCACATGTAACCGAATTAAATTCTTTTGATTATAAGCCTCCAAATTGGATGGCTTCATCCAGGCAAACCCGGAGCTCGCTGTGGCCAATCCCAGAAAAACAGCGATTAATATCGTTATCGTCAAAATCCGGTATCGTAACACGTCACCCATTCCCCCGTCACCTTTACTCGACTTCACTGTCGGAAATATACCGCCTCATATGCTTTAGGGCTGATTTCTCCAACCGGGAAACCTGGGCTTGTGAAATACCGATCTCATCGGCAACTTCCATTTGAGTCCGCCCTTCAAAGAAGCGTTTTTTCAAAATTAGACTTTCCCGTTCATTCAGTTTGGACATGGCCTCTTTGATTGACAGCCCTTCCAGCCATTGGCCATCCAATTGCTTTTCATCACCGATTTGATCCATCACATAGATAGGATCGCCGCCATCATGATAAATGGGTTCAAATAAAGATACCGGTTCCTGAATGGCATCCAATGCAAAGACCACTTCTTCCCGGGGAACATTGAGTTCTGCTGCAATCTCCGCCACTGTCGGCTCTTTCGAATTTTTACTCACCAATGCATCCCGTACTTGCAATGCCTTATACGCAATATCCCGCAGGGAACGGCTGACCCGTACCGGGTTGTTATCCCGCAAATAACGTCGGATTTCTCCGATAATCATCGGTACCGCATATGTCGAAAATTTAACATTTTGAGATAAATCAAAATTATCGATGGCTTTCATCAGTCCAATGCATCCTACTTGAAACAAATCGTCGACATATTCGCCCCGATTGTTAAACCGTTGGATAACACTTAATACTAGACGCAGATTGCCATTGATCAATTCCTCCCTGGCAGACCGTTCTCCATTTTGCATCCTTTCAAGCAATTCCCGCATTTTACTGCCGGAAAGTACTGGCAATTTGGAAGTATTGACTCCGCAAATTTCAACTTTATTGACTAACATTAAGCCTATCACTCCCGATTAACATTCGGCGCCGTCAATATCGATTATTGCCACGGGAGCCAAAAAATATACTTGTATATCTGCAGTCGAAAATGTCAATAATCAATGATTAACCCTGGACATAAATAAAGCCCCTCCTCCTTTCGGAGCGGGGCCATCAAACTTTATTCCAATCGCCAGATCTCTTTTTTCAGTTTGCGGATAATCCGTTTTTCCAGCCGGGAGATATAGGACTGGGATATCCCCAGAAAATCGGCAACCTCCTTTTGAGTCTTTTCAATACCATCTTTCAGACCAAAACGCAACTCCACGATGACCTTTTCCCGATCGGAAAGATGGTCTAATGCATATCCCAAGAGCTTTCGATCGACTTCTTCTTCAATATACTTATAAATCGAATCATTTTCGGTCCCCAAAACATCAGAAAGCAACAGTTCATTCCCGTCCCAGTCGATATTGAGGGGTTCATCAAAGGAAACCTCCGAACGGGTTTTATTGTTGCGACGCAAATACATTAGGATCTCATTTTCAATACACCGGGAAGCATATGTGGCCAGTTTAATTCGTTTCGTCGGATCAAAAGTATTCACAGCTTTGATTAGCCCGATGGTTCCAATGGAAACGAGATCTTCGATACCGACCCCTGTATTTTCAAATTTTCGGGCGATATAAACCACCAATCGCAAATTTCGCTCAATTAGGATAGTTTTAACCGCCCGATCTCCATTGGCTAACCGTTCAAGCAGATAAAGCTCTTCATCATTGGTCAACGGCGGCGGCAAAGCTTCGCTACTCCCGATGTAAGCAATGAGTTTTGGAGCTATCCCAAGCTTCATTAATATACGTAATAAATACATCCTAAACATCAGTGACCATCTTCGAATTTGCCGACTCATCATAGCTCCTCCTTTTTTAAAAGCCCCCGTCATTTAATACGACCGGAGGGATTAATCCCTGATATAGTCCTTCCGGCGAAAGGCGGGACTGATGCAACGCCACTACTACATTGCGGTGCGTTGCCCTTTGATTTTTTTGATAAACCTCTAAAACATCCGGTCGAAAGCCAACCATCATTCCTCCGCTTTGGCCGACCGCATGAAACGGCAACAAACGAAAACGTTTTTCCCATCCTTCCGGTACATCCTGATAACCGCTGAACTGCCCATCAGTCAATCCTTGAGTTAAACGGATAAGCTCCGGCGGTAAAAATGACTGTAATCGGTCCAACTCCACGATCACCACAGGATGTCGCGTCAACGGATCGATCAAGGTATTACCTGTATCTAACAAGGCTGTTAGCTTGACTTCATGGCCATCCCACCGAACCGTTACCGGATAAAGACATACCTGTTCCCAAATTTTCTGATGGATGACTCCCCAGCCTAGTTCGCCCAAGATGAAAATGAACATCAAATGTAGCCAAAAACGCCAACCGAGTCCGATATCCACTTGGAAAAAACGCTGATTGAGACTGTCAACCCCCCAATGGATCCCAGCCAGTAAAAATGAAAGCAAATAAAAATATCCGGCGAGCCGGGTCATCTTTCTTAGCGTGACCGGAAAAAAGACGATCCCGAGCATCATTCCGGGGAGGACCACCATATATAGTAAAGGCGATAAAACCCATGAAAAAAGCAGACCTGATGACACCTGGTACATGAGAACCATAAACTGAAACAATCCTCCCACCAGGCCGCCGATAATATAGCGCCGGAAAGGGGGATAATAGGATGTGATTTGTCCAACCATCCACAACAAGGCAGTATCCTGTATCCATCCAAATAGGCCGCCCAAAAGCGGAGTATCCAAATAGATGGTAACTGTCTCCAACAGTTTCACCGCCTCAACCATATTTTACAAAAAATCACGGAGGATTCCTCTTTAAAAAATCCGACAAACTCCTTGGATATCTCAGTTTTTCTCGATTTTTGCCGAAACATCCCAAAGACGCCAAAAGCGCTCAGGCTATTATTCACCTGAACGCTTTTTTGACTCATTTTCCTATTTCGATATTAATTTTTTACTTTTTCCGTAAAAAGGTAGGTATCTCCAGATCATCCGTAATAAACGGCCGAATCTCTAAATCTTGAGAGATTCGTTTCGGCCGGCGTTGTTCAAAGCCAGTAGCAATGACCGTTACCCGAATTTCATCACCTAGCGTCTCATCGATCACTGCACCAAAGATAATGTTGGCATCCGGATCCGCTGCTTCGGAGATAATCCGAGCTGCTTCATTCACTTCATACAAACCCAGATTACTGCTTCCGGTAATATTCAACAATACGCCCTTCGACCCTTCGATGGAAGCCTCCAAAAGCGGGCTTTCCACTGCCGCTTTCGCAGCAAGCACCGCCCGATCTTCTCCTTTGGCCACCCCGATCCCCATCAGGGCCGAACCTGCTTCGGACATAATGGTTTTCACGTCTGCAAAATCCACGTTGATTAAACCAGTGATGGTAATCAAGTCAGATATGCCCTGAACACCTTGGCGAAGAACGTCATCAGCAATTCGGAATGCTTCCAACATCGGTGTATTCTTATCCACGATCTGCAACAAGCGTTCATTGGGGATGGTGATTAAGGTATCTACGCTATCCTTCAATACAGAAAGTCCCCGTTCCGCCTGCATCATCCGAACCCGGCCTTCAAAGGAAAAGGGTTTGGTAACCACTCCTACGGTAAGAGCGCCGCTGTCCTTCGCAATCTGAGCAATGACTGGAGCAGCACCGGTACCGGTTCCTCCGCCCATTCCGGCAGTGACGAACACCATATCCGCGCCCTGCAAAATACCGGCTAACTCATCTTTACTTTCCAACGCTGCTTGTTGCCCGATTTCAGGATTGGCTCCGGCGCCGAGACCTTTGGTTAACACATCACCGATCCGCAACCGGATATCCGCATTGGAACGATTTAACGCTTGTCCGTCAGTATTGATCGCGATAAACTCGACTCCTTGAATTTTGGCTTCAATCATTCGGTTGATTGCATTGGTGCCTCCGCCACCGACACCAACGACTTTAATATTGGCAAATTGCTGATTGGCAACCTCAAATTCAAGCATATAATAATCCTCCTGTAGATGCATATCCGAATCTTCGATGCATTCGTTTTCTATTATTCAAGGATCTAAATGTCTATTAGTTCCACACTGAATGAAATTCCCCTTCTAACGGGAAAAATTTTTTATTTCAGTAACATTTATGGGCACTAGCGGGAAATCACCGTTGGTATATCCGGTACCCGCAGGTTAATCCCCTTAAACTCATGAAATTTTTCATGGCTGACGATCGCTCTTAAATTAGCGATTTTCGCCTCTAGTTTATCCATGTTGCCCAAGTCCGCCGGTATCCGGCTTGACGATGGCGTCCGCAGATATAGGCGGTAATTTCGAAGATCGATTTCTGTGGTGATTTCCCGTAGCGGTTGATCCATCAGCGCCATAATCGCCAATATTTCATCAAACTTCTTGGCTCTCACGGACTTTCCCGGTTCCGGATTGATCATTGCACAACCAGTAACCAAAGGAAGTCGAAAACCGTCACGCGGTCCCGGTCCGGCTAAAACCACTCCGTCTTCTGCAATACAGACATATTGTTTCTGATATGCGACCCAAACCAAAGGTACCCGTTCTTCCACTCGAATCCGAACCGTATCCGGCGGCTGAATTTCAACGTTGGCCCGCTTGATCATGGGATTTTTTTCTATCTGAGCCGCAACAACCTCCGGTTTTACTTGAAAAACAGTTTGTCGGCGATCTATACCTGAAGCAAGGATAATCTCTTCTTTGGTAACTTGCCGGTTATGATAAACTTGAATATGACGAAGGCGAAAAACATCGGAATTAGCGATAATAAATCCTGCCAAAATCACAGCTAAAAGAAGAAACATCTGTATAAAACCAACCGCTCCGTGCTCGTCCCGAAGCCGGTAAATATCTAAACGCAGGTCATTCCATTTCATTTAAAACCGTCCTGTTCCATCAAACGGCTTAACTCCTTTGATATAAGCCCAAAATCAATTTGACTTCTCCGACACCAATACCCATCTTCCGGGCTATATCAGCTACTTCCATCCCTTGACTGTGTAAAGCTAAAACCTGTTGACGCTTATCATCGACGGAT
The DNA here is from genome assembly GCA_029776205.1 of Bacillota bacterium. Lineage (GTDB taxonomy): Bacteria > Bacillota > UBA4882 > UBA8346 > UBA8346 > JAKOSX01. The sequence continues at coordinate 22,589 of JAKOTQ010000008.1, forward strand.
TGACCATTCTCCTCCGCCTGAGCCGAAACAGCCACATCCTGCAGAGAGTCAACCGGCTGAAAGGCCATCGCCGGATCATTGACAACTACCGGCCTGTCAATGTTCTCGGGCTCTTGGATAATCATCGGTTGATAGGTAGCCTTGGATTCTTGCACCTGCATCGGCTGATTAGCCATTCCCAACTCTTCATTGGAAGCTTCGTCTAATCCGGCAACCTCTTCAAACTCTTCAATAATCGCTGCGACCAAGTCTTCCAATTCCCGTATTTCCTGACTGACCCGTTTCAAACGACGTTCCAGGTTGCGGCCATGAAAATGTTGCATGACCATAACGATCAGGATATTAAATCCAAGTAACGTAATAACTTCCACCAAACGCACCGGTCATGCCTCCATTATATAACAAATATACTAAAATCTTACATCGATATGGGTTCCCCGTTGTTCATCACGAAGCTCATCTTGATTTTCAGCTTCGGGTTCCACTTTGGCACCAGTCCGTGAACGGCTATATTTCAGATTGCGCCGTTTTTCTTTTTCTGAATCTTCCCGTCGAATGGTTCGGCCTTTACTAGATGATTCATTGCGTTGAACCTGTTCCTGTTGAATCTGGGACTGTTGGATCAATTGGCGATGAAACTCAAAATGATCCGTGGCCGGACGGTTATGCTGAACGCCCTGAACCTTTTGGACATCCATCGAACGTGGAACCATTGTTTGCAGATCAACGGGTTTAAGCATGATAACCTCCAAAAACGCTTTTATCCTCTGTTATTTCCGCACTGTATGGCTCCAGATTAACGGTAAGGCTGAGTCTGAATTTCACCCTCACCGTACATCAGGGTCACAAATTTTATTTCATCTTTGATTATTGTGGTTGCTTTTCCAATGGTAATCCGCACACCCGGATATATCGTATCTCTCGCCCGGATTCGAGCTTTCTCTTTGGATAGAACCACCATTTCCTCGAGAAGTTCTTTCCGCCTTGCTTCTGCCTCAGCAATTTGCCCTTTCAGCACATATGTGGTTTTCACCAGGTTCTGATACATTTCCTGACGATCCTTGGGTAAATATGGACTTTTCTCGAGCAAAGCCACAGCTTTCTCTGCTTTTTCCAGATTTACTTTATATTCTTTGATTTGATCTTCCAAATCCTGAAATTCGATTTTCATTTTCGGCCGAATACCGACTTCCATTTCGGTCACTGTTCCGAATTTGGACCCGATAATCTTCGCCGAAATCTCCTCACCGGCCCGAAGAATTCCGCCGACTATCAACCCTTTTCCACTATCCACGCTGATTTTACCGTCAGCATTCACCTGGCAGTACATCATCGCTTCTTTTATCAGCACATTACTGTCACAATTGATAGAAGCATGCTCCACATACTTGGCACTGAAATCTCCAACACAATTGATCTGTGCTTTATCCATCCCGGATATACCGCCGAAAATTGTAATGCTGCCACCGGCTGTTAGATCGGCAGCCTCCACCATTCCGCGAATAGTGATATCTCCGTCGGCTTCCACCTTAAATCCTGCTGTGACATTTCCGCGAACCACTACGCTGCCCCGGAAATTAATGTTTCCAGTGTTGAAATCCACATCTCCCTTCACTTCGTGAATGGGAAATACGCTCAGTTTCCCGGCACTGAACGAAGGTTCGCCGTTGATGGTAGAGACCGCTCTCAAACCATCATTCGTCATCACCACATTCTTGCCAAGCCTTAAGGTTTTATCTTTACCCGGAACAGGGGCCAAGGAGTTACCAAACACATCAACCCCAGGTTCACCGGGAGTAGCCGGAATTTTTTCAGCCAAAACTTCTCCAACGACAACATTTTGAACTGTCTGAAGATCCCGATAATCGACCCGGCCAAATTCATCCTCAGTCAAGGAGTGTTCCCCTGGCGTTAAGGAAAATAAAAACCGAAACTCCGCGTCTTTCCCGGCCACCGGCCGTTGGCCGGAAGCTACCAGATGAGGTCCGGTTTTTTGGGATTTGATCACCTCTTTAACAGCCTCTTCATCAATCCCGAAAACGATGTTTTCTGATTTTAAGGCCTGAAAAGCCTCCTCAACAGTAGGCCATTTCCCGTTACCAACGGGGGGTTCGATAACCAAATAAGCCTCCATCTTATCAGTAGAGGTTTCTACTTTAATCAATCCATCGCGATCCACAACTTGCTCTGTCATTTGTCTTTCATACCTCCGCTGCCGATTTATGCCACCTGTTTAAACGACCCCGCAGCCGAAAAATAGCTTTGGTATGTATTTGGGAAACCCGAGATTCTGAGATCTCCATAATTTCGCCAATTTCCTTTAATGTAAGCCCTTCATAATAGTAAAGGGCAATAACCATTCGCTCCCGCTCCGGAAGGCAATCGATGGCTCCTGTCAACGTCGCTTTAATTTCTTCAATCTCAACATGGTGTAACGGATCTTCACTCTCATCGTTTCGAATCAAATCCAAGACCCGAACCGAATCATCCTCATTGGAATTGACTAGCCACAGTTCATCCAAAGAACTCAATGTCGTACAGCTGACTTCCGACAGCAAATCATAAAATTCGGAAAGGCTGACATGCATGGCTTCACTGATCTCCTGATAGGTAGCAGATCTTCCCAATTTATTCTCGAGATCAGCGCAAACCCTCTCCAATTCTCTGGCTTTTTGGCGAACTGATCGTGGAACCCAGTCATTACTTCGCAATCCGTCCAGGATCGCTCCTCGGATTCTGGCAATGGCATAAGTCTCAAATTTAATTCCCCGAGAAGGATCAAATTTATCAATCGCGTCCATCAATCCAAAGACACCATAACTGACCAAATCATCAAACTCGACATTTGAAGGTAACCCAATTGCAACCCGGCCGGCGACGTATTTAACCAATGGAGCATAGCGTAAAATTATCGCTTCCCTGGCAGCTGGCGTTTTTAGAGTTAAATAATTTTTCCACAAAATCTCTTCATTTTGCATCGTTTTCTCGATGGACATAGCTGCCATCCTCCTGTCTAAAATATTAACCGTCCGCTGGTCAACTGTCCATCCTTGGAGTTAACTGCTTAACCCATTGATAATTCCATCGTTCCCTGATTTATGGTACGTACATAAACCTTACCGGTATTCAGATCGAAAAGAACGCTGCGCCCGAATTTTCCGCCCACACTCCGGGCAACGATCGGTATCCCAATTTTCACGCAGGCTTCCTCTACCGACTGAATATTTCGTACCCCAATGTCTAACAACGAATCTTCTGATTTAAACGCAAACATATGAGCGCCGCCAACGATAATCACTTGAATCCTGGACTGAATCGCTCCCAATTTTACCATCTCTCTGACTAAAAACGGTACGGCAGTATCCCCGAATTTCCCGGGATTAAAGTTCTCTCTAAATATCGAACTGTCCGGAAGCATTACATGGGCCAACCCACCGACTTTAATCGCCTGGTCATAGGCACAAACCGCGATACAGGATCCCAAACCTAAAGAAGCCAACTTTTCTGGTGCCTGAGTAACTTTCAGCTCAGCCATACCAATTTGTATTGCATCAACAAACATCTATCAAACTCCAATGGCTTCCAAAATAACTTGCAGGGAACCTGGATCCGGAATGAGGAAAAAATGGCCGTCCATCTTTTCCTGTGTCATTTTGAATTGTGTATCGATGAGCATCGCATAATCTCCGACCATTCCAAAATCCAACAACGCTGAATTGATAATAGCCCCAGCCATATCACACGCATAGGCCGGTACCGACGATAACATGTTCAATCCGGTTAATCGAGAGATGGCGTTTAAATAAGCGCCGGTCATAATATTGCTAATTTCCTGTAAGACGGATTGATCTAAATCTTCGATTTCCACGTCTCCCGGCAGAGTTTTAGAGTTCACTATTTTCACCAATGTCTGTGCATCGTCATAGTTGAACAAAAATATGATCTTCCCGGGAGCATCGCCAAACACCTTCATATAAATACCGACCACGATTTTCTCGGGTCCCCCCAGAAAATCACTGACTTTGCTCAAGGTTAAAATCGAAACATTGGGAACAGTCATCTCGATCCTTTCGGACATCAGCTGCGATAAAGCCGTTGCCGCATGACCAGCACCAATATTCCCAATTTCCTTCAAAACATCCAGATGAACATTACTCAAATTTTCAATGGTAACCATTTTATTCTCCTAAATCTGTTTCACGGAGCTCTTTAGCCTCTTCAGCGGACAAAGCCCGATCCAGATTTAATAAAACGATTAAACGGTCACCCACTTTGGCTACACCGCTTAGGAAATAGGCGTCGACCCCTTTGGTAATTTGAGGGGCATCTTCAATGGCTGAGACATTGATCCTAAGCACTTCAACCACGGCATCGACCATCATGCCGACGAGATTATCGTTGATTTCCACAATAACTACCCGGGTATCGCTCCCGATAGGTTTCAAGGATAAGCCGAAACGTTTTCGCAAATCAACGATGGGTACGATCTCACCGCGAAGATTGATCACGCCTTCGACAAATGCCGGTGCTTTAGGCACACGCGTAATATTTTGATCCAGTTTTTCAATTTCCCTAACCTGGAGAATATCCACACCAAACTCTTCTTCTCCAAGTTTGAAGATGATTAACTGTTTTGTCTCTTCGACGACTTGCTCCTTAGCCTTCATCTTCAACACCCCTTTCGTGTTAAGCCACCGCTCTGATATCTATGATCAATGCGACTCTTCCGTCACCAAGAATCGTCGCTCCGGCGATACCTTTCACAGAACCCAGATACCCGCCAAGAGACTTAATCACCACGTCCTGTTGGCGTAATAAGGCATCAACCACGCATCCAATCAGCCGATCGCCTATCCGCAACACCACCACGTCCAACTCTTCCAATTCGTGATTGATGGCATCCGGAGTATCAAGAACTTCTTGCAACCGGATAATCGGGATCAGTTCCCCGCGAAGCATACATACCTGCTGAGAACGGACTTGTTTGATTTCATCCTGCCGCAAGCTGATAATCTGTTCAATATATCCTGAAGGAATAGCATAAATTTCTTTACCCAACTGAACCATTAACGTCTGGATAATTGCCAACGTCAACGGGAGACGAATCTCTAGGAGCGAACCTTTTCCAAATTCCGAATGAATCCGGATCATGCCGCCCAAAGAATCCACCTTGGTTTTGACCACATCCATACCGACACCGCGGCCGGATACATCTGTTACTTTACTGGCTGTCGAAAAACCAGGCATGAGCGTTAGCTCCAGGATCTGATCCTCTCTCATCTCAGCCAAGGCTTCTTTGGTGACGATGCCCATCCGAAGCGCCTTTTCCTTCACCTTTTCCACATTAAACCCTCGGCCGTCATCTTCAATGGCAATCACCACGTTATTGCCTTCTTGATATGCATTTAGCCGTACCGTTCCGGTTCTCGGCTTACCGGCATTCTCCCGTTCCTCGGGAGACTCAATACCATGATCCACCGAATTGCGAATGATATGAACCAGAGGATCGCCGATCTCATCGATAACCGTTCGATCCAGCTCAGTTTCACCGCCTTCGATCACCAGGTCAATCTCCTTCCCCAATTCTTTGGATAAATCCCGAACTAAACGGGGAAAACGGGAAAATACCGTTTCAATAGGAACCATTCGGGTTTTTAATACGCTGTCTCTCAAATCCAACGTCAAACGGCCGACCTGTTCCAAAACCTCCTCCAAATCCTTGGAACGAAGATTGGAACTAATGGCCTCGAGACGGGAACGGTTGATCACCAATTCTGCAACTAAATTCATTAAAACATCCAATTTACGGATGTCCACCCGGACTGTTTGGCCGGTAACTTTGGTCCGTTCCTCCACCGACTGGTTTTGCATCCGTTTTTCCATGGGAAGATTCTGAGGATCGATCTTCTCAAAGGACACCTGCGCAATATCGGTGATATTGGAAATAGATTTGGCCAATTCTTCCGGCGGGTTGGACATAAGAACCGCAACGATAAACTCAAGATCAAACTTTTCATCTTCAAGATCCTTTAGGGACGGCATACTCTTCACAATGGTTCCCAGCCGTTCGATCTCCCGAAGGACCATAAAAACCCGTACCCCTTTGAGCACGCAATTTTCGGCCATCTTGACCGAAAAATGATACAACTGCACATTATCATTGATCGCAGCCAAAATCTCTTCTTTCTCTGCTTCCAGATAACGAAGTTGGATATTTTTTCTCCGTTCCTGCTGAGGTTGGGCTGCAACATTTCCAACATTGAATAACTGCAGCGCTTGAACAACACCGGTTATTTCGATATCCTCTTCTTTTCCCTCACCGATCTTGTTTGCTAATATTTCAAGGAGATCCACCGCTTCAAAAAGGGTATTGACGATCTCCGGCGTCATCGTCAATTCTTTAGCCCGTAATTTACTGAGTACATCTTCCATGGTGTGGGTTAAATTAGCCATTTTATTAAAGCCCATCGTCGCCGAAGCGCCTTTTAAGGTATGGGCGGCTCTAAATATTTGGTCCAAAATGGACGAATTTTCAGGATCATGCTCCAATTCTAGCAAGGACTGGTTCAATGTCTGCAAATGTTCCCGACATTCATCCATAAAAACGCTAAGATATTGGGATGTATCCATAATCCCACCTCCCAAGGTATAATTAGACTTTTCAAGAACAATTCCTGCCGTTTTTTAAATAATTTTAAACAAAAATACGCTTTCTTACCGATAAATATCTATTTTTGTCATCCTTAACGAAATTTTCCTCTGAGGAGGCGCTCAAAAAATCCGCCCGATGTCTCTCGGCTCGTCGTACGATCCATCAAATTACGGGCAATCTGAAATACATTTTGCGCAGCCGCCGACCGAGGATGGCTGATGACGAAAGGCTGTTGTTCCCGGACTGCCTTCGGAACATCGGGATCCCAGGGAATAGAGCCAATGTTGAGCAAATCAATACCTAAAAATCGCTTGGATACGGTGGACAGCCGGTCCATTACTTGCTTGCCTTCATGATGGTCCCGGGTCATATTCACAACAACCCAGATTGGAAGAGACGGCTTCGTGCTGGCCACCACTTTAATAATGCCATATGCATCCGTGAGAGCCGTCGGTTCCGGAGTGGTGACAACGATCACTTCACCGGCAGCTAAAACAAATTTGAGAACATTCTGTGAAATACCGGCCCCCGTATCAATCAACATAATATCCGAATTTTTTTCGAGATCATTCAATTGTTCCAAACAATATTCCAAGCTCTGCGCATTCAGATTGGCCATTTGATAATCACCGGATCCGCCGGCAATAATTTTCAAACCAAGCGGGCCTTGAGTGATCACATCATCGATGCGTTTTTCGCCGGTTAACACTTGTCCCAAGTGATATCTGGGAACTATTCCCATCATCATATCCACATTAGCCATTCCCAAATCGGCATCAACCAGCACTACGCGGCTTCCCAGCTTTAGTAAGGCAATGCTTAAATTAACGGAAAGATTGGTCTTTCCGACGCCTCCTTTGCCGCTGGTAATAACAACTACCCTGGCCGATCGGATTTGGGTTTGGGTTTGGGCTTGAGTTTGGTTTTGATTTTTAAAGAGCTGCCGTAAACGTTCAGCCTGATCAACCATGCATTATCCCCTTAAATAACTCTGTGACTAATTTTTGTGGTTGGGCAACCTCGATATCGTCTGGAACATTCTGCCCGACGGTCAGATAAGAGATCGGACGTCTGACCTTCCATGCCAAACTGACGACGGGCCCCAGGCAACTGGTTTCATCCAGTTTGGTGAAGATCAAATGGGTATAAGCAATCTTCGAAAATTTATCTTCGATAGCCACCATATCTCTCCATTGAGTCGTCGCACTGAGCACCAATAAAATTTCAGAAATTTGAGCATTGGTCAAAAAACGGTGTAACTCTTCCATCATCGTTTGGTTGTGCGGACTCCGTCCGGCAGTATCGATTAAAATCACATCGCATCCTGATAAATTTTGAATCGCCTGATCCAGGTCAGAAGGGGCATAAACCACTTCTACCGGGAGATTCATAATATCACCATAAGTCTTTAAATGCTCTACTGCTGCGATTCGGTAGGTATCTATCGTAATCAGCCCAACTTTTCTGCCTTGAAACAAGTTGATATGCGCAGCAAGCTTCGCAATCGTTGTAGTTTTACCAACCCCCGTAGCGCCAATCAAAGCCGCAATAACGGGTTTTCCGTTATCCAACTTTAACGGCTCCGAGAACATCAAATCAGAGATTAACCGTTGTTGACAATAGTCAAGAATAACGGATTGGGGAGTCGAAGCATCCACTGTCTCCGGCAAACCGGCAACCAAATATTCCGCCAGTTCTTTTGACAAGCCGGCATCCATTAGCCATTGACGCAATGAATCCCGAATCCCTGATTCCGACTCCGTTGATTTCGCCGATTCCGCCGGGTACACCGAAACACCGGGTGACGCTTGAGGTTTTTGAGCAACCTGGCGAATTAACTCTTTCATCTCGGCAATCTCTTCCCGGATCGAGCTCAGATCCGGTTCAACAGAAGCCGTTGAAGTTACGGAAGTTACCGGAGTTACCGGTGTTACCGGAGTTGCTGGGGTTGTCGAAGTGACCGGGATGACCGAAGGCGCCATAGCTATTGAAACTCCAGAAGCTGCTGTTTCCTGGAACGCCGGCCGTTCATTGATGATACGGCCTTTGATTTCGGGCTCCCGCTGTAACGGTAGGGGTTGAAACGCAGTATTCGAAAGAACATTTTGCTCTTTATTTTCTACGGCCGACTGGGCAACATCTTTTTTCGATGGTTTCGGTTTTTCATCCACCGCAGCGATAACTTCCACCCGACGGCGGCCGAACAAACCTAAAAAACCACCTTCTTTAAAGGGTTTGGTATGCAAGATAATCGCATCTCGGCCCAGATCATTTTTGACTCTGGCAATCGCCTCTTGAATGGAATCCGCTATATATCGTTTAACCCTCATTGAACACCATCCACCACTCCAATAGCTTGAACTTCAGCTTCAGCTACTAGTTCATTATAAGATAAAACCATCAATTTGGTCGAAAGCCGCTCAGTAATCCGCCGGAACGTCAACCGAATCGCCGGTGAACAGAGAATAACCGGCTGATAACCGGAAGCTGTGACCTGCTGTACCAAATCGCCCAATTTTTTGTATATTCCTTGAATCAAATTGGGATCGATAGAATAACCCTGTGATACCTTCGCTTCTTCTTGAGCCCTCATGATCACCTGTTCCAATCGGGGATCAATAGTAATCACCCGGACCACGCCGTCATCGGATTGGACCATTTTGGTAATTTGGCGGGCTAAAGACTGTCGAACGAATTCCGTCAACATATCAATATCTTTGGTCATCGGCGCATAATCGGCCAGCGTCTCCAAGATGGTCACCAGATTTCGAATGGGTATCCCTTCCTTAAGCAAATTCACCAAAACTTTCTGAATTTCACCGATGGTCATCAAATTCGGTATCAATTCGGAGACAACCACATTGTATTCTTCTTTGATATTATTGATCAATGCCTGAACTTCTTGACGGCCCAGCAGTTCATAGGCTCTGGATTTGATAACTTCCGTCAAATGAGTTGCTAAAATCGACGGCGGATCGACCACCGTATATCCGGCAAGCTCCGCCGCTTCCCGCTGAGAATCGGTAATCCAAAGCGCCGGAAGTCCAAAAGCCGGTTCTGTGGTGGGGATCCCTTCGATCTTTTGAGAAACAATCCCCGGATCCATGGCCAAATAATAATTGGGAATAATTTCGCCTTTGGCCACTTCGATCCCTTTGATTTTAATTACATAGTGGGTTGGATCCAACTGCATATTATCACGGATCCGAATGGGAGGTAATATCATTCCGAGTTCCAAAGCAGTCTGACGCCGGATCATCGATACCCGATCGAACAAATCTCCACCCTGACCCGGATCAACCAATGGAATTAAGCGATAGCCGATTTCCAGTTCCATCGCTTCAACCTGCAATAGCGAGGCCACATTCTCCGGTTTTTTAACTTCTTCGGCAGCAGCAGCCTTCTCTTCAGCGACAGCCTGACTTTGGGCAATGGTCATTTGCTTGAGGGTATATCCGAAGAACCCAATAAGACCTCCAAGGATAAAAAAGGGAATCGTCGGCATTCCCGGAATAATTCCTAAAAGAGCAAATACCCCGGCAACAATCATGAAAATTTTTGGATACGCCACCAATTGCCGGGTCAAATCGGAACCCAGATTATCTTCGGAAGCAGATCGGGTTACTAAAATACCGGTAGCCGTCGAAATTAACAATGCTGGCACCTGGCTGACCAGTCCATCGCCGATGGTTAATAAAGCGAAGGTCTGCAATGATTGCAACGGCTCCATTCCTTTTTGAAGAGCCCCGATGGCAAATCCGCCCAACAGATTGACGACGGTAATCAGAATTCCGGCAATGGCATCGCCTTTGACGAACTTACTAGCACCGTCCATGGCTCCGTAGAAATCCGCCTCACGCTCAATTTCACGACGGCGGACGCGAGCTTCAGCTTCATTAATCAATCCGGCATTCAGATCAGCGTCTATGCTCATCTGCTTACCGGGCATGGCATCCAAGGTAAACCGGGCAGCCACTTCGGCAACCCGTTCCGAACCTTTGGTAATCACCATAAATTGAATAATGGTGAAGATAAGGAACATTACAAAACCGACAATATAATTGCTTCCTGCCACCACATTCCCGAAAGCATCGATCACCGCACCGGCTTTGGCATGGAGCAAAATCGACCGGGTAGAAGAAACATTTAATCCCAATCGAAACAAGGTGGTAATCAACAATAACGAAGGGAAAACTGAGAATTCCAAACTTTTCTGGACATACATCGTCAAAAGAAGAATCGCAAATCCGACAAAAATATTCATGCTGATGAGCATATCCAGCATCCAGGTGGGCAACGGGACGATAAACATGATCAATACCACGACAATCATCCCGACAACTGCCATTTCACCGTTTTTTAATAATTGACCGCTTAATGTAACATTGTTTGACTGAGCCATTCTATCTCCCTATCGTTTCATATCCTCTATCTATCTTTACACAAAAAATATACACTTAGTATATCGGCACAATCAACTGAAGATTAAACCCAAAATATCGGCAATAATAACATAATAAATAACATAAGTTATCGAACCTGACGGTTCTGGCGCAACCGGTAAACGAAGGCCAACACTTCAGCCACTGCCTGAAACAACTCCGCCGGAATCGCCTCCCCGATCTCGACGGTTCGATAAAGGGCTTGAGCCAAGGGCTTATTTTCCACGATAGCAATATCATTTTCTTTGGCAATTTCCTTGATCTTGGCAGCGATGAAGTCTTCACCTTTGGCTATCACGATCGGGGCAGACATGGTCTGAGCATCATAACGCAATGCCACCGCATAATGGGTCGGGTTGGTAATAACCACATCCGCCTTGGGCACTTCCTGCATCATCCGCCGCATAGCAATTTGACGCTGACGCTGCCGAATTTTCCCTTTGATCTGCGGATTTCCTTCCTGCTGCTTCATTTCATCCTTAATTTCTCTTTTAGACATCCTCAAGCTCTTACGATGTTGATACCGTTGATAATAAAAATCCAGGATAGCAATGATCAACAGCAGCGTGCAGACTTTTGTGGCAACCCGATATAGAATGCGCCAGATCTCCGTTGCTACTCTTAATGGGGATTGGTCCAAAAACTGGAGCAACGCTCCAGATTGTTCCCGAAGCGTTCCATACGTTACATAGCCAACGATTGTCAACTTCAAAGCCGCTTTGGCAAATTCCACCAAACCCTGAGCGCTCATCAGACGCCGAAAACCATTGAGAGGATTTAAACGATTAAATTTTGGCTTTAACGTTTCTAAAGTAAACAAAGGCCCAATCTGAATATAATTTACAGCAAACCCGATAACCATCGCACTAAGGCCCAACGGCAAAAAAATCTTTCCAAAAAAGATAACCTGAGTCAGAAGAATCATTCTCAGATTGGTGTCGGACAGTTCGATATTGACTTGGCCCGGTGATAACATCTTCCGGAAATAACTGAAAAGTTCTTGAAAGAACCATTCCCCCACGAAATTCAAGATCAAAAACAACCCCATTAAAACGATGACCGAATTGAGTTCGGTACTCTTAGCAACTTGTCCCTTCTTACGCGCATCCGCTTTACGTTTAGGGGTTGCTTCCTCGGTTTTATCAGGATCTTGGGCAAAAAATTGGAGATCAAAACGATATTCCGCCCCAAGTTTCAGAGGGGAATCCAATCTTGCTTCAGGATGCCGGATATTTGTCCAATGATCCAACAATTGCCTCATCATATTCCCTCATCATCACTTACTCCATTTATCCGGTCAAATGACGTAATATCATCCGCAATAGCTTAAAAGCCGTTCCGGAGCTGGAAAAATTTTGCTCAATCAGATAAACATAAGCCGGAATAAACATGGCCAGTGTCATCAAGCCAACGATAATTTTAATGGAAAAACCCATGACAAAAACGTTGATTTGCGGAATCAGCTTTGAAATCATTCCCAAGGCCACATCCGTCAGAAAAATGGTTCCAACTATCGGTATTCCAATCTTAAAACCAAGATAAAACATATTTGAAAAAGCCCGGAGAAAAACTCCCACCGCCTCCCGATGGAAGAAAAACGCCCCCGGTCCGATCACATCATAGCTTTTAATAAATGAAGAGATTAACGTATGATGACCATCGATGGCGAGGAAGATTAATCCCCCCAAAATGGCATTAAATTGACCCAATAACGGCATTTCAGTTCCTGACTGAGGATCGAGGACATTAATCATTCCAAAACCCATGGGCACATCAAAAAAATATCCGGCCAATTGCAAGGCATACATCGTCAAATTCACCATTAGCCCCATAATCAATCCGACGATCATTTCCTGTATTAGCGTGACAATAGCCATCCAGTAACTGAATGCTTCCAAATCCAGATCGCTTTGAATATACGGGGCTACCGTCAAAGCAAGAGCTCCAGCAAAAAGCGCTTTAGCCTGTGCCGGAATGCTTCGGCTCTGAAACAGCGGCGCTGTGACCATCAGCCCGGAAGCCCTCACAAGGCCCAGTAAAAACTGGGTGATATTCATACCGATGAATGCTTCGATATTCAATAGCAATGACTCCCAGCCATGTATTATGATGATAAATGATATTTATCGTTATGGGAAACAAAGAGGAAACAACTATTTGATAAAGGTAAATTGATTGAGATTCGCCAGTATTTTCGATGCAAAGGAGGTCAATGAATGCAGCATCCAAGGACCAAAGATCACCAGTGCAATTAGAATGCCCAGAAGTTTCGGGATGAACGTCAATGTCTGTTCATGGATTTGAGTTGTGGCCTGAAAAATGCTCACCACTAAGCCGATAATTAACCCGATTCCGAGAATAGGCGCTGAAATCATTAAGGCTACCCACAACGCCTCCCGGGCCACTGAAATGATAAAGGTATCCGTCATCGCTTTCGACCTCACATTATCTTTTAATAAAGCATACGGTCTCCCGGATTTTGCCTAAAACCTATACAAAACTGGTAATCAATGACCGGACTACTAAGTGCCAGCCGTCCACCATCACAAAGAGTAAGATTTTAAAGGGAAGAGAAATCAGGGACGGCGGCAACATCATCATCCCCATGGACATCAACGTACTGGCGACGATCATATCAATAATCAAAAACGGAATGAAAATCATAAATCCAATTTGAAATGCAGTTTTTAACTCACTGATAATAAATGCAGGAATAACGACCTGTGTCGGGATCTCATCTTTATTCGCAGGCCGTTTTATCTTTGAAGCCTTAATAAAGAGCTGAAGATCTTTCGTTCGGGTCTGTTTAAACATAAAATCCCGAATCGGTGCCATCGCTTGATTAAAAGCTGCCTCTTGGGCTATTTCGCCTTTTAAAAAAGGCTGTAATGCCGTATCATTGACTTTCGCCCAGGTAGGAGCCATGGTAAAAAAGGTCAAAAATAACGCCAAACCGATCATCACCTGGTTCGGCGGCATTTGATTCGTCCCCAGAGCCGTCCTGGTAAAAGAAAGGACAATTACAATCCGAATAAATGACGTAGTCATAATCAAGATAGCCGGAGCCAAAGAGAGCACTGTTAAAATGATCAGCAGTTGCAAACTTTGGGCAACTTCAGCCGGACCTTGAGCTTCACCGACACCGATCTGAATCTGGGGGATCGGCATTGCCGGAGCAGCCCAGCTAATCCCGGAAAAAGCACCAAGCAACATCAGCACCAGCAATCCGGTATATATCATTTTTCGCTGTTGGCTCATGTTCTTTTGCATCTGTCCGCTACCTTCGCTTTCTCCACGACCGAATCCGTTCTAACCCTTCGGTAAGCTTTTTCTTCACATCGGAAAAGTCATCCTGAGTCAATGTCGCATTTTCGTCATCCGGTTGGATGAAATTTTGCAACATGGATTTGAATTTCTCGCCCGGAAGCATTACGCCATTTCCTTGGGTTAGATTGAGCATTTCATAAAAGGTCTCATCATTATATTCTTTGAGCAATGTAATCCCGTGCTCGGTACAGCCCACCAGAAGCACCTGATTGTTGACTAATAATAGATAAATATGGCGATTAGGCCCCAAAGTGAGGCTTTCTGCCACCTTAATATATTTCGCCTGCGACACATTGAGCTTCCCCGCTAAAAAACGGGTCGCCCAATAGGCAAGGAAAAGAACAACCATCAATGAAAATAAAGCCCACACCCACTGTCCACCAAATTCAGGACTCGGAGGTTCATTGGCTTCTGCGGCAAAAACTACTGGCAGGAAGGAAAAACCGGCGATCAAGACAAGGGCAGTAAAAAACCGGTTAAATTTACCCAAATATGTCGCTCCCTTCCGTTTATGACAAAACTTTTCGGACCGCTTCCAAAACCCGATCCGGTTGGAACGGCTTAACCACAAAGTCGCGGGCTCCAGCTTGAATCGCATCAATAACCATGGCCTGTTGACCCATAGCGCTGCACATGATAATTAAAGCATTCGGATCGATTTTCCGAATTTCCTTAACTGCAGTGATTCCGTCCATATCCGGCATAGTAATATCCATGGTCACCAGATCCGGTTGGAGTTCTTTATATTTTTCTATGGCTTTAGCACCATCTTCTGCCTCACCTACGACTTCATATCCCCCTTTTCTCAGGATATCTTTGATCATCATTCGCATAAATGCCGCATCATCCACAACTAATACTCGATTACGCACCTGAAACTCCCCCTTTAGGATTATTGAAGCGTATTGGCTCTCTCAATCTGACTGACAATATCAGTCACTTTAATACCAAAGTTTTCATCGATAACAACGACTTCACCCTTGGCAATCAACTTTCCGTTAACGAAGATATCCACTGGATCGCCGGCCAGTTTATCCAATTCGATAATGGATCCTACCCCTAATTCGAGGATCTCTTTAATCTTCATCCGAGTACTACCCAATTCAACAGTAACCTTCAGGGGTACGTCCAATATCAAACCAATATTCCCATTTTCCTTAACCGCCTTGTTGTTACCAATGGCCGCAAATTGAGCAGGCTGTACCGTGACTTGAGGCTTGGGTTCCGTCCGGTAAACCGGTTCCGCGGCTGCAGCCGCCGCTGCGGCTCCCGACGGACTGCTGTCGGCTACAGGCGCCTTCGAAGCAACGGTTTCGGCTTTCGTCTCCTGCGGCGAAGGCGCAACAGTTTGATTCAACAACGAATCCACCAACTCAGCAGCAAATTCGTACGGAAGAATCAACATCACTTCGCTGTCAACCAAACCTTCGATAATCAATTTAAATTTCACGGCCGCCAGATGATCATCTTCATTGATTCCCCGGATACCCGCTCCGGCGCTTCCGAAATCAACCACAGTCAGCCGGGGAGTGTCGATCTCAATCCGCTTCGAAAACAATGTAGACAACGATGTGGCCGCATTGCCGGCCATCTGGTTCATGGCCTCGGAAACAGCGCTCAGCGCCAGGTCATCCAGGGTTTCCTTGGGATTTTCGCCGGTTCCGCCCATCATCAAATCGGCAATAACGGCAGCGTCGCGCATTTTTAAAATTAAAATATTTCCGCCGTGAAGCCCGATTTTATAATCTACTTCAACCAAAACGTATGGATTGGGATATTGTTCTTTCAATTCCCGCTGGGTTGTTAAAAAAACCGTCGGGGTATTAATATCCACCCGTTTATTCAACAGTTGGGACAGCGCAGTAGAGGCTGTTCCATAACTGATATTTCCTATTTCGCCCAAGGCATCCTTTTGAACGGAAGATAACTGGGGCGCATTATCAACCACCTGGGACGAATTATCAGCATCCCTTAACAGCGCATTAATCTCTTCCTGAGATAAAATCTGGCGATCCATTATCTTCTTCTCCTTCCTGAATCAGCCGTCCGATTTGAACAGCCATCCGGCTTCCGGAGATGCCGGGACTTCCCATAAATTTAACGTGATTACCTATTCTGACTGGCAAAAACTGGTTAACGTGTTGATCGAGCTGAATCACATCACCCACAGAAAGTTCCATCAGTTCGCCGACAGTGATGTTCGCATGACCCAGTTCCACCACAACCCGCACCTTGGCTTGTTCCAGCCGGTGCTGAATCGCAGAAATACTTTGTTCATTCGAATGTTGGCCGCTTCGGGCAAACCAAAATTGAGCATTTAACCGATTGATAATCGGTTCCAAAACTACATAAGGAAGACAAATATTCATCAGTCCGAAGGTCTCACCGATCCGGACATCCAGCGTAACCAGTACAATCATATCTGACGGCGGTATAATTTGGGTGAATAACGGATTTAACTCCGTACTCTGATAAACAGGTTGCAAATCAACTACAGCTTGCCATGCTTCCTGAATATTACCAAACATTTTAAGAACAACCCGTTTAATCACCGTCAGTTCAATATCAGTCAATTCTCGCACTTTCTCTATCGTGGCACCCGTCCCCCCGAGCAAACGATCGATAATTGCAAAGGCCAGTTGCGGGGAGAACTCGATAATAATGTCGCCCTCCAACGGTTTAAGGGCAATGACATTCATGACAGTTGGATTTGACAATGACTTGGTAAATTCGTCATAGGTTAATTGATCAATCGAAGCTACCTGGACCCGGACCATGCTCCGCAGATACGCTGAGAGTGAAGTTGTTAACAAGCGGGCAAAGTTCTCATGAAGCATAACCAAGGTCCGAAGTTGGTCTTTGGAGAATTTATTTGGCCGCCGAAAATCATAAGGTTTAACTTTTTTCTTTTTTTCGTCACTGATAACTTCGTCAACTTTGATGGTCCCAGAGGAAAGCGCTTCAATCAACGAATCTATTTCCGATTGTGAAAGAACTTCGGCCACCCCAAAGACACCTCCTACTGGATTACAAAGTCTTGAAAGAACAAGTTGGTCACCTTTCCTTGGACCAAATGGGAATTAATCGCTCTAATTATTTCGCTCCGTATCTGTTCTTTCCCTTCTTTTTCGTCAATTTTCTTTTTGGTATTTCTGCTCAAAATATTGATGATCAAGTCCCGGACCTGTGGAATCCTGGCGGTCAGCTCTGCCTGGGCTTTTTCATTGTTTACTTCCAACGTCACATTAACTTTCAGGTACCGTTCCAACCCTCTTTCATCGGGCTGGAGATTGACAATGATATCATTCCCCAACGACACCAAGGGGCCAAGCATGGCTTTCTTTCCGGCTACCTTCTCCGTCTGGCCGTTATGTTTATTCAAACTCAAAAATAAAACGGTACCCGCCACCACGACGGTGATTAAAAACGCAAAAAAACCGATTAAAACGATTTTCATCATTGAATTGTTATTGTTTTCCTGGGCCATTGGACAACCCCCCGAGAATTTTAATTCGTTTGAATAATAATATCCACCCGTCGGTTTTTCTCCCGGTTTTGTTCCGAAGTATTGGGCACCAGCGGGCGATATGGGCCGTAAGCTGCTACGGAAAGCTGTTCCGGCGGTATTTTAATGTGATCGATCAAATACTTAGTGACATTCACCGCCCGAATGGAAGACAACTCCCAGTTGGAGGGAAACCGATAATTGCTGATGGGCAAATCACACGAGTGCCCCTCGATTCGAATCGGGAAAGTATTTTCCTTCAATATTGCCCCGACCTCATCAAGGATGGGGATGGCTTCTTCCAAAATATCGGCTGAAGCAATCTTAAAAAACAGCCGTTCTTTAAAACTAATGACGATACCTTCCTTGGTCTGCGAAAGCTCGACTTTTCCTTCCAATCCTTTGTTATTCAAAATACTCTGAAGCCGCTGGAACATAAGCTGTGCCGGACTGGGAGTGGTTAACTCTCCAATATCATCCACGGTTATCCCATGTTGCAAAACGCCGACATTGCCTCCAAGGGCTCCCCTAAGTGAATTGGAGATTTGAATATATTTCTTGGCATCAATCGACGAAAACGCATATAACAGCACGAAGAAGGTTAAAACCAGTGTGACCATGTCCCCGTATGTAACCATCCATAACGGAGCTCCCGGTTGAGGTTTCTCTTTTCCATTTCGCTTCAGCTTTCTTCACCCCCCTGTTCCCTGACAGCCGCATTCTGTTTGTCGTTCATGGATTTCCGTTGCGTTGCAGACAAGAAGGCGTTGAGTTTTTCTTCAACGATGCGTGGATTTTCGCCCGCTTGAATCGACAGGATCCCTTCGATCATAATTTGCTTGATAAATATTTCATCTGAAGTTTTTTGAGCCATTTTTCCGGCGATCGGAATACAAATCAAGTTGGCCCACACTGCGCCGTAAAAGGTAGTGATCAAGGCAACTGCCATTGAAGGCCCGATCTGGTTCATATCATCGAGGTTCGCCAACATTTGAACCAATCCGATAACCGTTCCAATCATACCGAAAGCCGGAGCCAATGCCGCCCAGGCATCAAAAAACGCTTTATTCGATTTATGCCGCTCTTCCGTAAAGGAGAGTTCGATTTCTAAAATACTCCGCACCAATTCCGGATCAGTGCCATCCACAATCATTTGAATTCCTTTTTTCAAGAATTCATCACCGGATTTTTGAACTTCATCTTCAAGGGCCAACAACCCTTCACGACGGGCTTTTTTGGCATATTCAACGATCTCTGTCAGAACTGTCTCCGTATTCAGTTCGGACTTTTTCAGAATATGAAACATAGCCTTAAAAGCCCTGGCAATTTCCTCAAAGGAAAAGTTGATAAACATGGCCATCATGGAACCGCCAAAAGTAATAAAAATTGAAGGAAGATCAAAAAACCCTCTTAATGTACCGCCTAAAGCAATTCCGACGGTAATAACGATAAAGCCCCCAACTATACCAATAATCGTTGCTATTTCCATAATTTCACCTCAAGGCATTCCGTCTTGATCAGTAAAACTGCCTTTCCCTACGATTTTTCGATACTCAATGATTCGGTCAACCACATCGTCAATCAGATCCTGAACCACCAAACGCTTACCGTTAATCAACGTGATAACGGTATCCGGAGTCGCCTCAATGGTTTCGATCAAATGCGGATTGACCATGATCTCCTCTCCGTTCAAACGTTTAACCGATATCATCAAAACCTACTGCCTTTCTTCCGTCAAAGCACCCTCTGACTTATTTTTGCTCGTCCCTGCCTAAGACAGGGACGAGCTATTCACTTATATTACCGTTTCAGATTAACCAATTCCTGAAGCATTTCGTCGGAGGTTGTAATGATTCGGGAATTTGCTTGGTAACCCCGTTGCGTTGTGATCATATCGGTAAATTCTTGTGCCAAATCCACATTGGACATTTCAAGAGCACCCGTCGTGATCTGGCCCCGTCCGGCTTGACCCGCTACCCCGATTTGAGCAGTACCGGAGTTATTGGACTCCGAAAAGAGGCTATCTCCCGAACGGGTCAACCCTGCTGGGTTGGTAAAGCTGGCAACCGCTATTTGGGCTAATGTTTTCGTTAATCCGTTGGAGAAGACGCCGATAATTTGTCCCGTTGAATCAATATTGTAACTTTGCAGTTCGCCCATGGGATAACCGTTTTGGGAAGGAGACGTAATCTCCGACGTCGACGATGCAAACTGAGTAACATTGGAGAAATCCGGATTAATCACAACCGTTTCGGCTCCAGTGGGCGTAAACGTGATGGGGGTCCCTGCCGCAGATACCAGACGGCCAGTCGTATCAAAGTTCAATGTACCGTTACCGATTACATTCCCTTGGGGATCGGTTGTTTCCCAAACCCAACTATTGACCGAAACTTTTGTTACAATTGTCGTAAGATTATGGGCATTACCCAACGAATCATAAATACGGGTGGATGTCACCAATGGATCGGGAGCTTTAAATGTACCCTGCAAACTCGTAAGAGGAGTAGTATTCGTTACAAATGCACCTCCGTTGAGGTCTCCGACATTCGGCGGATTAATCGTCACTGAAGTGGTTGAACCTGCAGCCGTCACGATAAAAGGACCTCCGGTTACCGACTTCACGGTGCCGTCCAAATCCAAGGTGATCCGGCCAGTCGCCGTATCACCGGTGATCGTACCGTTGTCAACACTGACCACATATTCAAATTCGTTATAATTTGACGTTGCGGTCAAAGTAAATGAAAGCCGGAAGGATTTTCCGTCACCATCCGTAATCGTTTGATCCGGATAACTGAGAGTTCCAAAGGTTTTGGAATCCAGATTCCCACCGAATTCAATCAACGTCGTCGCGATAGGATCAATGGTTTGGCCAAGAGGCAACTGAAGATTGGTAACCGGTCCATTGGCAATAATATTGCCATCCCGATCCGCCATCCATCCCTGAACCACCAAACCATTGGCAGGATTAACCAGCCGTCCGTCTGCTTCCAGGTTAAAATTTCCTGCCCGGGTATAATATTGGCGGGCACCGTCGCTCAATACAAAGAACCCGTCTCCTTGAATTGCAAGATCGCTGATATTACCGGTATTTTGCAAATTCCCCTGAGTCTGCAACACGTCAATGGTTGCGATACTCATTCCCAAACCAACCTGCAAGGGGTTAGTACCACCCTTGGAACCCTGAGGAGCCGAAGCACCGCGCAACATTTGATTTAATGTATCCTGAAAAGTTACACGACTGCTTTTAAAACCAATCGTATTCACATTAGCAATATTATTACCGATGACATCCATCCGGGTCTGGTGATTGCGCAGACCGGATACACCGGCAAACATGGAACGCATCATTGTTAAATCGACCTCCTCTTTCTAACCACATCTATCGTTCAGTGGTTTTGAAGCTTCCTTTGCACCTTTATGCAAGAGGTCCAGCTTCATCTATCGTGCAATGACTGCACTGTCAATATTGGTAAATACATTCTCTTTTAAGCTTTGGCCATCCACCGCCGTAATCACGGTCCGGTTTTTAATGCTGACGATTAACGCCAACTGGTCCATTAAGATTAATGATTCCCGGGCTCCTTTGGCTTCAGCCCGATCCACCGCTTCGTTCAATCGCGCCATATCTTCCGGACTCATCTTTATCTGACGGCTCTCCAACCGTTTTAAAGCATGAGCGGAAAATTTGACTTCTTTCTGAGCTGCGATGGTTTGCTGAAATATACTTTGAAAATCCGGCCCGTTCGAATTTTGAACCGGTTTTTGGGTCGTAAGAGGTGCTGCCGGACCGATCTGGGGAGGCCTGATAAAAATAGGATTGTTCATGATTTCCTCCCTAGCTCGCAGCTACATTCCAAATATCTTCTAAACCGTATTTTTCTCCGTCCGTGGTATAAAGGTTGATTTGTCCGTTTTCATATTTCACTTCTTTAATGGTCACTAATTTGACGGATTCGGTATAACCTCCCGAATTATATTGCCGGACGTAAACCTTCTCTCCAGTATAACTCACAGCCTCTTGCCACAACCCGTCGCCACTCAATACGGCTAAAATATCATCCGCCTTAATTTGAATCCCGCTATTCAAAGTCAAATACATTTCGCCTTTGATCTCCCGGGCCGAAGTGACGCGTCCGTAAACCAGCTGGGTGTAGCCATCCTCCGTGACCTCAGCCTTGACGTTTTTATCGATCATCGTCGAAGCTTGTTGGAACTGAGTAATTTTCACCAGATTTTGCATTTGTTCCAACGAGGTAAACTGGGCCATTTGAGCAATAAACTCTGTATCCTCGGTAGGATTTAAGGGATCCTGGTTTTGCATTTGCGTAACCAATAATCTTAAAAAATCATCTTTACCAAGGGTACTACCGGTTTTGCGCTGCGTCGATGTATTGCTCTGTGTCGAAGTGGTACTCGATACTTGCATCCTCTTTCGCCTCCTTTCCTAAGCAATCAAATCAATCACCGATTCCGTTCCCTGCCGTACTGGATCTTCGGAAAACTCCGCTTCATCGGAAATCATCGCCCATTTTCCGTTGGATTGAGACTGATTTTGTTGGTGATCGGAAAAAGCATTTTGATTTAGCGCCGGATCGCGTGATTCATTTCCGGTAGAAACCAGGAGTTGTTGAACATTTACCCCATTTTCCTGAAGTTGGCGCTTGAGATCGGCCAGATTGGTTTCTAAAATCGCCTTCACTTGTTCCGATTCAGCGATAAACCGGGCTGAAATCAAATTATTTTCCAACGAAATCCGTAATTGAATTTTCCCGAGATGATCCGGTTTCAAGTCCAGTTCCATCTCGCTATGCCCGTTACCAGCCATAATCCTGGCCTTCTCCACAATTTGCTCAAAAACATTTTCTCTGGAAACCGGAGATGTTTCAGTTTGATTCGGTATTTCTCCACCGGCAACCGGTTGTTGCTGGGTTTTATGAGCTAAAACTGTATCCAAACCGGCATTCATCGTCATTTCTGGCTCTTTGCCGCTTGTTTCGGCAAAAGCAATCTCCGTCTCAGCCTCTATAGCCAGTTTCAATTCAGATGCCGCCGCAATATCCGAAAAATGGATATCCTCCATGTTTTCCGGTCCCGAGGTTACCTCTGCCTCATGTTCCGGCTGTTGTTGCAGAAGGGGAGCCACACTCAGTTGATGTTTAAAGGTTGTATCGGGCTCTACCGTTATCGGTACCGATGAAACCCCTTGACCCAAAGGATTCCTGAAGTTCACCACCTGCAATGGGTGAACAGTAACGCCGAAAGCCGGCTTTTCAATCGATGCCATCGATGCTTTGACAGCATTCAGTTCAATTTCAGGCATCTGTTCAGATTGGGCCGTTGAAAATGTTTCAGCCACTTGGATTTCACCCACACCGTTGTCAACTGCCGTTTTCCTTAAGTCTGTGGGGACAGGGTTTCCCACCAGGCCGTTAAGGTTATTGCCAAGCAAGGATATCCCCGCTCCGTCTGCCAGAATTATTCCTTGTCCAGTCCCAGAGAGTCCCTCGATACTCATAGTTTCCTCAACAGCATCCAGTGCCAACGTTTCCTTGCCCATCGATTCGGCAGGTAATCCCGGTAAATACACGTGATACCATGATGCTAAGTTCTCCTGCATCTCATCAAGGCCGGATTTCGCTGTCGATTTTCCGTCTGCTTCAGACGAAAGAGCCTCTCCTTCCGAGGCAGGCGCAGCATCTGACCCTACTTGCTCCGACATTTCCGCCGTTTTTCCGGACGGACTCTTCATCGACTGGGATGATGAAGACGATTTCATCTGCCGAAATTTCTCAGGTTTATCCATCATTTGATTCAACAGTTGGTTAAATTGACAACCGTCTGCCGTCTGCCCGGGCCCTTCCACTGAAACAGCGGGCTGTGCCGTTCCAGTACCGACAGGAATTAAAAGCAGTTCAGCCATACATTCACCTCCTTCCTTCTTCTTTTATCGGAAAGATCGACTGGTTAGATTAGAGATTTGTTTTGATTTGATGAAAATATAAGAAAATTTCCGGGTAAAATCGCCCGAAAATTAAAAACCAACAACAAAAAAGGCGGGAAATCCCGCCACAATTACAATAGATGATTACCATTATGGATTAAGACGTTTTTCTGTTAACGCAACTACATAATCAGCAGATAAATTCTCCATAATCTTCGTTGCCTGCGAAGCCCGAAATTCCTTTAAAATTGCCAAAGAAGTTTCAACCGGTAATTTCTCAATTACTTCTGCTGCTTTCGCCGG
>JAKOTQ010000034.1 GCA_029776205.1 Bacillota bacterium
TGGGTATAATAATCCACATTGACTTTTTCCACATAGGAAATCTTTTGGGGCACATTCATTTCTTTGACAAAATAGGTCTCCCCGTCATGCAGATAGATGGCTTCCGTATAAATCTGCTGATAAGCGCTGAGCTCCTCCAAGGTGCCGATGACCTTAGGCGGATCAATCGAGGTATCCACGATGGTGAAAACATTATCCGATATATTCCTGAGGCTGACGTCAGCCGCAGGAAAGCCGGGGCTCCGCCAGTGCCATTTGGAACCGATGGGCTTCAGTTCGCCCGCTTCCCGGAGGAGCTCCAATAAGGCCGAGGCATACTCGCCAAAATCGTAACAATCACCGGCCCCCACCGGCGCTTCAAACGCCGCGCTGCGCAGGTGACCCAGTAAGATATGGGGGTTGTTGGGGTCCACCACCGCTGCTTCCGGGTTTCGCTCAAAGAAATAATGGGTATTTTTGATTAAATATTGATCGATGGGATTTTGGTGCGGAATAAAGATTACCAGCGAGTCTTCGCCGGCCCGGCCCACCCGGCCCGCCTGTTGCCAGGTGGAAGCAATGGTTCCGGGATACCCCACGATCAGGCAAGCCTCCAACTGCCCGATGTCGATCCCAAGTTCCAAAGCATTGGTGCTGGTCACGCCCAACAATTCTCCGGAAAAAAGCTGTTGCTCGATCTCCCGACGTTCTTCCGGAAGGTATCCTCCGCGGTAGGCCCGGATCCGTTTTGCCAATGACGGGCTGTCCTTGGTCAATTGGTCCTGGATATAACGGTAAATCAGCTCCGTCACCACCCGCGCTTTGGCGAAGGTAATGGTGGGAATCCGTTCTTTGATCAATTCCGTCATCAACAGGGCGGCTTCCGTATTGGCACTTTTCCGCTCCGTTTTGCCGGCGTCCAAATAAGGGGGATTCCAAAAGACGAAATATTTGCGGCCTCGGGGCGCACCGTCGCAGTCGATGAGCCGCATCGTGCAACCGGTTAGCTCTTCTGCGTGTTGCCGCGGATTGTTAATGGTCGCAGACGTACCGATAAATACGGGGTTGCTTCCATAGTGACGGCAAATTCGCTTCAATCGTCGAATGACATTGGCCACATTGGAACCAAAGACCCCGCGATAGGTATGGATCTCATCAATCACCACATATTTGAGATTCGCGAAAAAGCTTGACCAGGATGGATGTTTGGGCAATATCCCCTGATGCAGCATATCTGGATTGGTCAGCACAAAATTGCCGCTGTCCCGCAGTTTTTTACGGCTATTTACCGGAGTGTCCCCGTCATAGGTTCCCATGACCGGAAGAGGGCCTTCGTAATTTTCCAGCAAACGGCTCCAGGTTTTTAATTGATCTTGAGCTAATGCTTTGGTAGGGTATAAAAACAACGCCCGGGAACGGGGATCTGCCAAAAAACTTTCTAAAACGGGCAGTTGATAACAGAGAGTTTTCCCGCTAGCCGTCCCGGTAACCACCACCGTATGTTCCCCTTGACGAGCCGCATTCACCGCCTCAGCCTGATGCCGATAAAGTTGGGTGATTCCCCGGGCTGCAAGCAACGATCGAACTGTCTCTGAAAGGGGCGGCTCCGCTTGGCCGTATACCGGTTCACGGCTTCCCAACTCCTTCACGAAAACGATCTGATCCTGATAATAGGGACTGGAGGTTATATGATTTAAAAAACGTTGAACGTTCATTGTTACACCTTATTTTTTTCGTTTCCGGAAGTATTCTACACACCTCCTGCCCCTCCCTGCTTTAAAACCAAATCAACTTTGGCGTTCAAGCTGACGTCGGAGATGAGAAAGGAGACCGTCGACGGAGACTGTAGTCCAATCGCGGCCATTAACTTCCACTTCCTTTTCAATGGCGCGTTTCAACAGATTGGAGCGGTTAAGATCGCCGATGACAATTGCGCCGACAATCCGGTTTTCACGGATAAAAATCCGGCTGTATCGATTGGCCTGAATATCTTCCTCAATCACCGAAAAGGTATCATTGCTTTCCACAATGGTCCCCATGGAAAATACCCCAAGCTGAAAAGCATTTAAAACCGTCACCGGAACCACCGGGCGGTAAAATAACGGATAATGTACCATATTGGAGCCGGCCACTTTCCCCTGGGCCATGGCTATACTCCACAACCCGCCGACCCGTCCCATATATTCGGCCACATCTCCGGCAGCATAGATATTAGGGATATTGGTTTGCATCGTATCATCCACCAACACGCCGCGGTCTCTTTTAATGGAGGTGCCCTCCAAAATATCCAAATTAGATCGAATCCCCGTTGCATAAATCACCATGTCACAGTCGATCCGTTGGCCGTCTGCCGTAACCACGCCTTCACATGCCTGTTCGCCACAGGCTTTTGTGATCCGGGTATCGGTTAATACTTGAACACCGAAGGCCTCCATACTTTTTTTCACAATGGCGGCAGCCGCCTCATCCAGTTGATTGGGAAAGAGTCGCGGCCCAATTTCTACCACCAATACTTTCTTTTGGTGTTGACACAACGCCCAGGCCGTCTCGATCCCCTGAACGCCACCGCCAATATTGACGATCCTGGATTTCTCCAGTACCCGCTTTTGGATCCGCCGGGCATCAGCTAACGTCCTCAACGTATAAAGATCGCCGGCCAGGCCCGTTTCCAGCGGCGGCGGATTGTTAGCCGCTCCGTTGGCTAGCAGCAGACTATCATACATATCGCAGGAGCCATCCGCTAACCATAGGGTCTGCTGGTCCGGGGCGATCCGCACCACTTTCCGGCCAGGATAAAAGTTCACCCGATGGGTTTCATACCATGCTTTCGTTTGAATGAGCAATCCGTCTTCCGCAAGGTTTCCCATCAGGTTTTTGCTTAGTTTTAATCGGTAATAAGGATAAAAAGGTTCTTCCCCGTATACTGTAATATCAATCGACGGATTATGTTCCCGAATGGTTTTAATGGCATGAACTGCCGCCACTCCAGCCCCAACGATAATGATTTTTTTTCGCATCTGAGCCGCCTCCTGTCATCGATAGTATATGTGTTCCCTGTTTTCCCTATCTCCCCTATTTGGCGGTATCTGGAATTTTCCGAATGACTGCATCAACTCTCGCATAAAAATAGAAAAACTTCACCGGAGGACTTCTATGTTCAGAATGAACTCCATTTCATCGATGAAGGAACAACAGATTTATGAATTCTTCAACAGCATCGCTCCCCGCTATGACATCACCAACTCCTTGATGAGCTGGGGAATCCACCATCATTGGCGAAAACAATTGATCCACAGCCTGTCCCTTCCCAAAAACTGTAAAATTATGGATTTATGCTGCGGTACCGGTGCTGTGACTCTGGATTTGGCCCAGCTGGCTGGCCCCGGCAGCCTGGTGGTTGGCGTCGATTTTTCTGAAGTCATGCTTTCCATCGCAAGACAGCGCCTATCCGGCCACCCATTTCAAAAGCAGATCCAATGGATCGTTGCTAACGCTCTGGAGCTGCCCTTTTCAGACCAATCCTTCGACTGTATCACCATCGCCTACGGACTCCGTAACGTCACAGATATCCTTCGGGCCCTTCGCGAAATGAGGCGGGTACTCAAAGTCGGAGGCCAAATCGCCATTCTCGAAATGGCCGTCCCGGTACATCCGGTAGTCAAACGCCTTCACGAACGATATCTTAGCGGTTGGGTCCCCTTTTTGGGCCATCTCATCACCAATTATCGAAAGCCCTATCAATACCTGCATGAATCCATCCGGGCCTTTCCCCAACCAGAGCAGATCTGTAAGCTCCTTGAAGATATCGGTTTTGCCAACATCCAATGCCAACGTTTAACCTGGGGTATTGTCGCTCTTTATACCGGACAAAGAAAAACGCCATAATGGAAAAACGGTATTTCAACCCTCTATAAAAAAAGTTTCCCGGATAACCGGGAATTCTCTTTGTAAAACATCACATTGTTTATTACTATACTCAGACTTTTTCCCGGACATCACGTTCCCGGAATAAAAAGCTGATCGCATACAATCCGGCGATTCCGACCAACGTATATACTGCCCGGCTGAGCCATGCATCCTGTCCCCCGAACAACGAAGCCACCAGATCAAACCTAAACACCCCAACCAGCAGCCAATTTAACGCGCCAATAATGACCAGTACCAACGCTAGTTTGTCCATATGTACCACTCCATTCCATTTTCAACTTTATCTTAGGATTTCCAATTTTAGCTCATGCTTATGCACTGCCTTTACCACAGCTGTTTCCTTGTAAATTCGCTATTGTTTCTTCATCTGTTTATGTTTACAATAGTATGGAAATTAATAATCCAGAAAATTTTTCCTAAAGATATCGAAATCAATGAGGTGCTCTGATGTTACCGATTGAATCCGGATTTATGATGCCTCCCGAATGGGCCCGGCATCAGCGGACCATCATGGAATGGCCGGTTAAAGAAGCCCTATGGCCGGAACCTTTTTGCGAAATACTACCGGCCTATGCCGAGATCGTCAATACCATCGCCCGGTTCGAACCGGTTACCCTCTTGGTCAATCCCCATCTGGCAGACGAAGCTCGGACGTTTTGCCACCACAATGTTGAAATTCTCCCCGTCAAGCATAATGATTCCTGGGCCCGGGATAACGGTCCCACATTTATCGTGAACCCTCAGGGAGAATTGGCCGGAATTAACTGGATCTTTAACGGCTGGGGCGGTAAATATCCATCCGAAGACGATAACCGTGTCGCATCCATACTGCTTAGCCATTGGAACTTACGGCAATTCGATGCACCATTGGTGATGGAAGGCGGCTCCTTCCATGTGGACGGCGAGGGTACGTTACTCACCACGGAAGAATGCCTTTTAAATCCCAACCGAAATCCCGGCTTAACCCGAAAAGAGATTGAGACATACTTACAAAAATACCTGAACGTTTCCAAAATCATTTGGTTAAAACGGGGCTGGGTCGGCGATGATACGGATGGCCATATCGATAACGTAGCCTGCTTTGCCAAACCGGGGACCATCATCACCCAAATCTGTTCTGATCCGAAAGATCCGAATTATGCCATCTCCCAGGAAAACCTGGAGATTTTACAGAGGGAAACCGATGCTAAAGGCCGGAAGTTCGACATCATCACTATCGAGCAACCTCAAGCTACTTATTATCAAGATGTTCGGTTAACTTTAAGTTATTTAAATTTCTACTTTGTCAACAACGGGATCATCTTGCCGGTTTTCGGCGGAGTTCATTCAGAAACGGACAAAAATGCCATCGCCGTATTGCAAAAGGTATTTCCGGAACGTACCATCGTCCCCGTCAACGGCCTAATCATCGCCCGGGGCGGCGGCAACGTACATTGTCTCACGCAGCAGGTACCGGATCCTGCATCCTGAAAATAAGGGTACACCGAACACCAGAAGCTTCAATCTTTAACTGTCACCTGTAAACTATTTAACGAACGGAGTTGATAGTATGCGGAATGTGGTGGTTGCGGCTACACAAATGAGTTGCACCTGGAATATTGCTGAAAATATTGCCCGGGCGGAGAAGATGGTATATGAAGCAGCTGCTTCCGGAGCTCAGATCATCTTACTGCAGGAGTTGTTTGAGACCCCCTATTTTTGTCAGGAAAAAAATCCGGATTATTTTAAATATGCGACTACGCCCGAAGAAAATCAGGCCATTCGTCATTTTGCCCAATTAGCCAAAACATTGAAGGTGGTTCTCCCCATCAGTTTTTACGAACATCATTCAACCGGCAACTACAATTCAGTAGCTGTCATTGACGCCGATGGCGAAATATTGGGCATTTATCGAAAAACCCACATCCCTTATGGCCCCGGATATGAAGAAACCTTTTACTTTCAACCGGGAGATACCGGGTTTAAAGTCTGGAAAACCCGTTACGGTACGATAGGAGTCGGGATTTGCTGGGATCAATGGTTTAGCGAAGCGGCCCGTTCCATGTCGCTGCTCGGTGCGGAACTGCTCCTCTATCCGACGGCTATCGGCTCCGAACCCCAGGAACCGGACGTGGACTCCAAGAACCACTGGCAATTGGTGATGCAAGGACATGCTGCCGCCAATATCACACCTGTCATCGCCTCCAACCGGGTTGGCACGGAAACCGTTGGAAACTCCACAATCACCTTTTATGGCTCATCGTTTATCACCAATGAAATTGGAGAAAAAATCGCCGAAGCGGACCGCTCCTCGGAAACCATTCTTCTTGCCGAATTTGATTTAGATCGGATCGCTGCATACCGGGAGTATTGGGGAATCCATAAAGGGCGTCGGCCGGAGATGTACAAAGAGATCATCAAACAAAAGACACAATAACCGAATGTTCCATCACTTCGAATAGGGAGGCCCTAAAATGGCTTGGCTTCATGTTCATTATCACTCTGAAGTTTTGGAGATGCCGACAGCGATGGAGGTACTCCTTCCTGAGTTCATTGCCGGAAAGGACCGCCGCGTTGACACTCCGGGCCCATATCCAACTCTATATCTGCTGCATGGCATGGGCGACGACCATACAGCCTGGATGCGGCGTACCAGCATCGAACGATATCTCGAAAGATTACCTTTAGCTGTTGTGATGCCAGCCGGCCAACTTGGATGGTATACCGATATGGCTTGCGGCAAACGATATTTTACATTTATCACGGAAGAACTTCCCCGGATTTGCGAGCGGATGTTTCCTCTCTCCCCCACCCGCCGGGATCGTTTTATTGCCGGAATCTCTATGGGCGGATATGGCGCTATTAAAGCCGGCTTACGAGCTCCCGATGTTTTCGGGAAAGCCGCATCTCTTTCAGGGGCTGTCGACATTCAGAATACTTTAAGCCGGCTCGATCCCCAACTTGCTCAGGATGTCTTCGGAAATACCAACGAGATAAAAGGCAGTCGGAATGATCTTTTTACAGTTGCCAAGGATCTAGCCAATGCCAGTACTTCCTGTCCTGAACTTTATCTCTGGTGCGGCACAGATGACTATTTTTATCCAGATAATCTCCGCTTCAAGAGCCACTTGGCCCAATTGAACCTTCCCTTTACCTATGAAGAAGGTCCCGGGGATCACCAGTGGGAACATTGGGACCGCCAGCTTAAACGACTCATTGAATGGATCATGCTTCCGTCCAAAACCGGTTGATAAGATCCAAATGAAAGGAGAAACACCCTTGGCCCGGATCGAAACACATATTCACTCAGACGTATTGGCAATGGATACCACAGTCAATATCATCCTGCCGCAAGAACGGCAGCCTTACACTGAAGACCGCCGCCTAAAGGTACTTTGGCTCTTACACGGAGGTTCAGGCGATGAAACAGCCTGGCTACGGATGAGCGCCGCAGAGCGCTATGCGGTGGATTATGGTATCGCTTTAGTCGTTCCCAATGGCATGCATTCCTGTTTTACCGATATGGCTCATGGTGGGCGTTTTTTCACCTACCTGACGGAAGAGCTTCCGTTGATCCTAAGTCACTTATTTCCACAGTTATCGACGGAACGCTCGGATAATTATATTGCCGGATATTCCAACGGCGGTTTTGGCTGCTTAAAAGCTGGTCTTAGCTGCCCCCACCGCTATGCAGCTATCGGCGCCTTCTCAGCCGGAAATAAAGCCGATGTCCCCTTTGCGAAGGACAGCTCGCACCGTTCCCATCTCCGTATATTAGCTTTTGGCGATGGCGATCTGAAAAATACTGAAAATGACCTGCAATATCTGGCCATGCAGGCATTAACCAAAAAAGCCCCTCTTCCTGCCATTTATCACGCCTGCGGTCAGCTCGATCCCTGGCGGGATCTAAACCAAATCCTCCAGCGTTTCTTCAGCGAACTGGAAGGCAACCCTTTTCATTACACCTATCACGAGGCGGAAGGCTTGGGCCATACGTGGGATTTCTGGGAGATGGAACTTCCGCGTTTTCTCGACTGGATCGGGTTAAAAAGAGAGCCTGGAAAATTCCTCGCCTTATGAAAAAACTTCGTCAATCTTCCATAAGGTTTTCCAAAGGAACTTCCAGGCGTTCATCATTGAAGAGATTGATTACTTCCGCAGTCTCCCTGTCAGCATGCAACTGCTCCAGCCAAACCGGTGCATTTTCATAACTGACACTAATGACACCATGAGACTCCATAATCTCCTTGGCCCGTTGATAATCCATCCCGATTCTCCTTCCAAATTATTCTTGATATTAGTATCATCCGGATGGAGTGGGATATTCACATAATCATTCATAGTGCACAATGCACAGTTCACGGGCCAAATTCTTAATTTAAGAACTTTGACTAAAATTCTCCGCCAAATCCACCAGCGCTTTACCGGTCACCCGGTACACTGTCCAATCCTCCATGGGCTGAGCTCCCATCTTCCGATAAAAGCGGATCGCCGGTTCATTAGCATCCAGGCACCACCATTCCAAACGGCCACAATCACGTTCGATAGTAAGCTTGGCCAAAAAAGCAAGCATTAACTTACCGATCCCCTGGCCACGATAGGCCGTTTTAACATACAGATCCTCAAGATAAATACCGGGCCGTCCTAAAAAAGTCGAGAAGTTATGAAAAAAGAGGGCAAAACTCACCGGTTCCCCCTGATATTCTCCGATCACCACTTCAGCCGCCCTGCGCCGAAACAGTGAATCATGAAGGATTTCCTCCGTCGCCGTAACCTCATGGAGGAGTTTCTCATATGTAGCCAGCTCTTTAATAAATTCCAGGATAAGACCGGTATCTTCCGGTTCAGCAAACCGAATCATAAAACCTGGCAACGGACTTTTAATCATCGTTAAACCTCCCCATCATCATTCGTCCCCCGCCCAATTCGAGCGGGGGATGTCTTTTCAAAAGATATTCACCCTTTGCATCAAATTGCAAAAACGTGTCGTCCAATCCTGCCGGTTATCTTCCGGCTCCAAATCCAGTTGGTTTTCGATTTAATTTTTGCCGGATTGTAGAAATACAGGGCACCGTTGGTAGGATCAACCCCGGCCATAGCTGCCCGAGCTGCCTTCAGCGCTGAAGCAGTCACCGTTTTCCAGATCTGTCCGTTGGAAACGGATTCAAATTGCCCACGCTTAAAGATGTTTCCCCTGACCGTCGACGGGAACTTGCTCGATGCGACCCGGTTCATAATGACCGCACCGACCGCTACTTGTCCCTGATAAGACTCCCCGCGAGCTTCACCGCTGATCAATCGTGCCAACAGGTAAAGATCGTTATTGCCCCGCGAATTCTGCATTGGTTTGATATCCGGGATCCAGAGTTTTTTACCGGAAATAATCCGGGTTGATTGCAAATGATTGGCTTTCTGTAAAGTATTCACTTGAGTCCCAAATCGCTTGGAGATTTTATATAATGAATCTCCTTTTTTAATCTGATAGGTCCAAGCCATGGCCGGTGCCGTTGAAATGAGTACCGTCACAGCAAGTAAAATCATGGTCACAATAAGTTTCATAAATCGTTTCATCTGTTTTCCCCTTTCTGTCTCGGTATCTTGCCCAATGCTTTCGCGGAGCTGGTTGGGATATCGGGTCCTTCAGGGGACTTATGCATTATAACAAGGATTTTCAAATAGGTCCAACGACAAACCATACCGCATCCTCAAGGATTCAGGCGGATAATCCAGCATAAGCCGGTTATTTAGTTTACATAATATCAGAAGGGGTGAGTTTCAAGAGGAAGTATCGAAAGAGCGGTTGACACTTAATTTTTGCAATTTTTCACGGTAGTACTCGGCTAAATCATTGTAAATCCTTAAACTTTCTTTACCGGTTTGACTTAATCCATAAAGCCCTCTTTCCAAATGGTCGAACCACCCATAAAAATTATCCCGTAAAATCGATGCGGTCTTCTTAGGATCCGTACCTAAATCTCTGAGCTGTTTCGGCGACATCGGCCCGAACATCTCCAAACAACAGGCAATTTCAATGGCACTCTCCCGATAGGCTGTGACCAGCTTTTTTCGTTGACTGCCGCCGAGGTTCCCATCTATCGTCCGGCTCTGGAGTTCTTTTAAAACCTGATTCCGCTTTCGTTGATTCTGTACCATACTGCGGGACCGGTCAAAAGGCTGAGGATCAATAGCCACCTCCACCCTTGGTATATCCCCTTGCATCGACACAAAGATCAACCCTAGCTCTAAGCGGCGGAATAAATGAAAAAGATCCCGCCATTTTTGATTCCATGCCATCCGTTGCGGTTTGGGTACAGCCATATAAACCAGGTCAGTCAGCTTTTGCCGTTTCACCGCCTGACTCAGCAGTTCAAGGCTGAGATTCCGCTTTAATTCGATGATTATCAACTGTCCGTCCTTGAAAGCCGAAACATCGCAATCTTTGACTTCGCTACGGACCGTATAGCCTTGACGGACAAAAAAATCACGTACCGGAGGATATAAATCCGTCTCCAAGAACTTATTCTCCGGTTCGCTCGAAGAACGTTTTTTTCTCATAACGCCACTCTTTTCCAGGTGTTTGCCTGTAAAATACATTGCTCGTTAAAACCTGCTTCTTTCAAACAGGACCGGGCCAGATCAAAGGAAGCATCTAGATGTTTGGGGTTATGGGCATCGGACGTGATCATGACCGGAATCTCCCGTTGCCGGCAGCGTTTTAAAATCCACAAACTGGGATACGGCTCCTGAATATATCCTCTGCTGATCCCGCCGGTATTGACCTCCACAATAGTGCCATGGCTTTGAATCACATCCAGAACCCCGTCTATCCATTCACGATACCAAGTTTCCGATTCTGAAAAATATTTCCCGTTTCCGTTATTTTTCTTAATTACATCCAAATGGCCAACGATCGGCGGACGATGCCGCTTGATCATCTCCGCCACCTGTTGATAATACGAAGATACGAGCCTCTTTATATCGCCGTTAAACAGCACCTGTAACGTTTTTTGAAACTCCGCTTCCGTATCATCGATGCTATAATAACGCCGGTTGGAAATATCCGCAAAAAAATGAACGGAACCGATGATATAATCCACCGGATAATCGATAAACACCTTGCGACCATCGCCTTCGAAATAGTCAATTTCCAACCCGGTATAAATATCTATCCTACCTCGATATTCTTCCTTAAGGGCTGCCACAGTTCGAAGATAATCATCCATCCGGCTTTCTGCCATGTTCCACTCGCTTTCAAAAGGAATCGGTGCATGACTCGAAAAACCCAATACCTTGAAACCCTTTTCAATCGCAGCCTCCACATACTCCCGCGGCTCTCCCGAGCCGTCACAGAAATGGCAATGGGTATGTAAATTGCATAGGATCATTACGTTCACCTCACAAGTTTCATCAAACAATTCCACACGAGTATTTTTTTCCCTTTTTAGAAACAAAGAAATAGATTGAAATTCATTGAAGCTATACTACTGAAACTCTTGGCAGCTTCCGCTTGCATATCCTCTTTTGACCTTCCCCATCCTTGAGGCCTTATCCTCGCAGCCATCCTGCCGCACAGAACCTAAGGTTCCCGGCGAACGCTGTTTTTCGGTCGTTCATTGAACTTCCTTAGATATATTTATTTAAGAGTTCGATGAATCGACAAGCATCTGTATCTGAAAAGATGCGTCCCAGGCTCCATCCCTGGAACCTTTAAAACTCACCAGGAATGATAGACCCGCGGTATAACAGGAGTACATCATCCTTTTTTGCTACAGAAAAACTATGATATTTCCGGCAAGGAAGCCGGAACGCAAAATGGATACATGGATGTATCCTTGACGTCGGCATCGAAGCATAAGCAAGCGAAGCCACTATGGATGGTATTTCCAGAAGGATGGGACCCGCGGCCTAGGATGGACGCGGGATAATGGGGGGGTGGGAGTATCCCCCAACCGGGGGATTCAGGGGCGAACGGCCTCGCCCCTGATTCGGGAGGTGCAAGAAGACGAACAGCGCCTCCTGTCGGCAAATTTTATAAACTCCCAAATTTAGAGATAAAAAATAAATTCACACAAAACCCAAATCCATCAACCATTTAATCCTATAAATTATTACGGTTTCCTTAAACATTCTCTCCCATATTGAAAGCCCTATTCAAATCCGTTAAGATGGGAAATATCACATCACAAATCTCCAGCTATCCCGGAGATTAGAACCGAGGCGCACAAGGATGTCAACTACTACTGTCAAATCCGAGAACCAACCGGTAACTTATAGGCAATTGTTTGCCTATTTTCTGCCTCTAGCCCTCCAAGGCTTTTCAGCCAGTTTCAACTATCCATTGATCGCCATGGTCGCTTCAAGGGGGCCTGGCGGTGCCATCAACCACGCGGCCATGTCACAGGCCCATTCCACCATGTTCTTCCTCGGCACCTTACTCACTTACGGTCTGGTGACCACCGGAATGGTCTACGGCAAAACCCGTCAAGGATTTAACCAATTTTTCAAGGTCAATACTTTATTAACCGTCTGTCTGGGAGTACTCCAGTTTTTCCTCAGCCTTCCGCTGATCGCTTATTTTATTTTGGAAACGCTCATCGGATTACCGCCCAGCATTGCCGAACCGGCCCGTTGGATCCTGTTGTACAGCATCCCGGTACATCTTCTATTCGTCATTCGCAATCCTTATCAAGTGATTTTATATAACTATAAATCTACCGGTAAAGCCAGTTTTGCAACGATGCTCCGAATCATTCTCACCATGCTGTTGGCTCCGGTCTTCGTTTTTTTCGGAAAGGTCGGACCCTTCTGGGCGACTGTATGCCTGACGATTCCGACCATCATTGAAGTAGTTCTCTCTTGGTATTTCGCTTATCCATTTTTGAAAAATTTGCCAGATGATCCCCATGCGCAAGTTGAACCGCTCCACAAATTGATCCATTTCAACCTGGTCCTTTCCCTGGGTGGCGGGTTCATTTGGCTGTCCCAGATCATTCTGGGCTCATTCATCGTCCGTTCTCCGGACCCGGAACGGATTGCGCCCATATATTATGTGGCGGCCGGCATCGTCAATGCATTGGCCTCCGGCGCGGGACGCATTCAAAACGTTGCACTTTCTTTTCCGCCCAAAAACCGCCATGATAAAAAGACGTTATATTTTTCCGTGATGGTTGGTTTGATGTTAGGTGCATTGATTTTAATTTTATTGTACCCTCCAATTACCAAGTGGTACTTTATCCAAGTCCAACGGTTACAACCGGAGGATCTGCCGTTGATTTATACGACGATTATCGCCTTTTTACTGTGCCCTTTAACCGTCAGCCTTCGGGCCCGCTTGGAAGGTGTAGTTGCTTACAAGAAAAAACCCGGGCTCTTCCTTATCGGACAACTGGTTTATTTAGGTGCCTTAACGGCTTCCGGATGTATCCTAAGTGCCCTAAAGTTTCCCGGCAATCTCCTGGGGCCTCTGGGCTTTATTGCAACTAACTTAATTACAGCCTATGCATTCCATTATCTCTTAACCTCCAGTCGTCAATTGCGGAACTTTCAAAAGGCAGTCACAGGGCTATGGAAGCGGTAAAATGAAATGAAAAAAGGGACGAATCCTATTCCATTCGTCCCTTCTTATTTTTCAATTCTCCCAAACAGAGGGAAATTACCGCACCAAATCGGCAACAAACTGCGGCAGTTTAAAGGCTGCATAATGCATATCAGCATTGTAATATTTCGTAACCATCGGCCGGATCTGAGCGGGAGTTACCTTTAACGGATCATATTGCTTACTGGCGATGGTAAAACTCCAAAGCCCTGACGGATAGGTCGGAATATTCGCTAAATAAAGATACTTCACGGGGAAAATTCCGTCAAGATTTTTATGAATCATCTGAATGACATCCTGATTGACGAAGGGCGATTCGCTCTGAGCCACCATAATGCCGTCCGGAGTAAGGGCTTCATAAACATCCTGATAAAATTCGCGGCTGAACAACCCTACCGCCGGGCCTACCGGTTCGGTGGAATCGATCAAGATCACATCATACTCCCCTTTATGCTCGCGGACATGGGCAACCCCGTCACCAATAGCCAAAGTTACTCTCGGATCCGTCAAAGCCCCGGCAATGGACGGCAGATATTTCTGGCAAACTTCAACCACCCTGCCATCGATCTCAGCGAGCACAGCTTCTTCGACTGTTGGATGCTTAATAATTTCACGAATGGAACCGCCGTCACCGCCACCGACCACCAATACCTTTTTCGGATTGGGATGAGTGTTCAAAGCAACGTGAGTAATCATCTCATGATAAACAAACTCGTCCACCTCAGTGGTCATCACCATTCCGTCCAACACCAGCATTTTTCCATATTGGAGCGTATTCACAACTGCCAAATGTTGAAACTCCGTTTGCTCCGTATGCAAAGTCTCCGTAATCTTGCAAGATAAACTAAGATTGGGAGTTTGTTTTTCCGTAAACCACAATTCCATCGTTTAGCATCATCTCCAATCCATGTCATTTTGCATCTGATTATATCAAAAAACAACTTGGAAATACATTACATATCGTTAAACATTAGTATATCCGTCATTCCGGCCGATAGTCGACGAAAACTGCACAGTAATGAATACCCGAAGCTTCACCGGTTCCTTCCGAAAATTGATACCGGATAAAGATCACCTGCCGTCCCGGCTCTGCGCCAATCCGCCAGATGCTGCCGGTATCACCCTCAAACCACTGGGACCAAATGCGGAAATCATTGCTGATGGACCACAGTAAACCCCTGTGTTCGGGTGAGATCACCACTTGTCGGGATGAAGCGACGGAACGACCACCATTCACCCGAAACCGGACTGGATTATTTGTCATCAATAGTTCATTGAAAACCGGATCCGTATAAACGACGGTATGACCAACCTCGTCCACCATTATCAATTGACAGAACCGGGATTCTTCCGGAACATTGGCCGTAAACACTCCTGATTTATCGCTCTGAACAGCAAATTCCCGCCATTTTCCGTCAGCGGTCAGTATCCGAATCCGGCTCTTATATTCACTTTCGGAACGCCATTTTAATTGATATCCTTCGCCATTCGAACGGTAGCTAAAATCAAAAACAGAAGGCATCACCGGCGTTTTCATCAACAAACCGACATCCAGCTGGGGTTTCAACACTTCTTCAACCTTAGGTTTTTCGGGTAAATTGAGCTGAAAGATTTCGGTCTGCCAGACCTCTCCCCTCACCTGATACCAGACCCGTAACCGTTGACGGTTACTTCCAAAGGGTGTCAGAGGAATACGTTGCTTCTCCTGGATACGCTCCGAGACAAAGGAGGCACCGGCTGTACCGTTCCCTATTTGTTCCGCGACCACCTGGCCTTTTACCGGCAAATGCAGCTCAAAGTGCTCATCATATACTGCCGGGACCTCTCTTAAACCTGCCGGTTTAACCAATTTAACCCGGACTGCGCTCCCGCTTATTCCGGGGCCAACTGGAACCACCCAGACATGGGTGGCATTTCGTCTGGGAGTAATCCGCCCCCACGGAGTGAACGACCAATTACTTCCATCCTCACTAAACCACAGTCCCAATACCTTACCTACGTCATGACTGAGATTAAGATAAACCGTTCCGGATTCATTCCAAATCTGACTGACTGCAAAAGAAGGCTGTTGCTCCCAGGCCAAACGAATCGCCGCCCTATCCGCAGCAGCCTTCGCTCCTTGATTGAGATGCTCATAAATCTCTGCCCGTTTCGTCAACAGCGGTATGAAACTCGGATTGAGCTCCAAACCTTTCGAAAAAAGTTTCAATGCAGTGTTATAATTTTGACGTTTCCATTGCCATGTACCGGCTTCCAAATATCCGATCAGTGACCGCTTATCGGCTTTCAAAGCATTGTTGAAAACCTGAGAAGCTTCTTCCGTTTTCCCTTGTTTATTCAATAATTGACCCTGGCGGATCTCAATAACGCTTCTCAGTTGGACATCCATTGGCCCGATTTCCGGCACAGACCCGTTAAGAAGCTGCAACCAGGCACTGTAGAAATTCCAATAGTGAAATTCCGGAACAATGGTTTGCGCCGACTGCACTTGGACCATAGCCTCGTCATATCTTCTTTCCATAATCGCAACGGAAATAGCGATATCCTGAACCAACACCTGGCCAATTCCACTGGTAGGAACCGCTTTGCCCAACCATTGTTTAACCTGTGCCAGACTGCCGACCGCCCGGTAAGCTTTTGCTAAATCTTTCACCCGGACCTCTTCCAGAGGCCCCGGCTTGATACCTGCCCGAATCAAGTATCCCACTGCCAACGGATAACGTCCTTGGGCCAAATGGGCAATGCCTTTCCGCAACCAAGTCTCGGGAGAGTCCAACCCCTCCAATAATTTCAAGGCCTGTTCCGGGTTGCTTTCCGACAGATAACCGTCAGCTAACCCAAGATAAGCCGGTTCATAACCCGGCGCAACCTGGAGCGCCCGGCGGTAAAGCTGCCGGGCAGTATCTTTTTGACCCGTCGCCTCGTGGTAACGGCCGGCCATAACTAAAACTTCCGGATCCGCCGGATACCGTTGGAATATTTCCCAAAGCACCATTCCCATCCGCCGGGCCTGTTCCACATTGACCTGGACTATCGCCGGACGTAATGTAGCCCGGGTTTTATCCGATTCAGACCATAAAAAAGCGACATCTTTAAAATACTCCTCCAGCCCGGCCTGGCGGTAAAGTTCCCTTACTTCCGCCATGCGCTGACTTAAGGTCGTCTTTTCCGAAAGCACCTGAAAGGTTTCTGCCGGAATCGCATAAACCGGTTCAACCATATTGGTTAGTAGAGCAATAATCCCTATTGAAAGAGCTATCTTGAAGCATAATCTCTGCAGAATATATTTCATCTAAAACCGTTCCTTCAAAATATTGACGATATCCTCCAACGTAGCATCCCGAGGATTGGCTTTCATCGAAACCGTATGAATACTCTCAGTGGCAATCTGTTGATACTCGCTTTCATCCAGGCCAAAATATCTGACTGTCGCAGGAATGCCCAACTTCTTCTGGAGAATCATAATGGTCTTTATGCCCAAAGCTGCCGCATCGATCGGATCCATTCCATCAGTCCGGCATCCCAAAGCTTTCGCCATTTGCGCATATCTTTCATAACTTACCGCCATATTAAAACGAAGCACTGGAACCAACAAAACAGCAGACACCAATCCGTGAGGCTTTCCGGCACGAGCGCCGATAGCATTGGCCAAACCGTGCACAGCCCCTAAACGGGCGTTGGTCAGAGCCACCCCGGCCATCAAGCTTCCTTCAGCCATGGCTTCCCTGGCAGCCAGATCACTGCCGTCCTGAACCGCCTGACATATATGACTCCCGATCTTTTCGATGGCGCGGTAAGCGTAAATATCCGTCAACGGGCCTGCTCCTTTGGAAGTCAATGCTTCAATGGCATGGACCAAAGCATCAAATCCTGAATAGGCAGTCACGTCCGGCGGAGTCGACACCGTGAACCGGGGATCAACGATAGCTACTTGCGCGGCAAAGTAGGGACTGCTGATCGACCGTTTGATCCGGCGGTCAGTATCCATCAAATCCGCACTGACAGTAACCTCTGCACCGGACCCGGCCACCGTCGGAATAGTAATCAACGGAATCCCCGGAGTTTCCAGTTTCAAACCGTCAAAATACTCCTTGAGGTCATGTTGGCTATGGTATAAACCGGCAATGACTTTAGCAACATCCATAACACTGCCGCCGCCCAAACCGATAACCAGATCGGCTCTTTCCGCTCGGGCAACGGCCAATCCCTTCTCAA
Organism: Bacillota bacterium; assembly: GCA_029776205.1. Classification (GTDB taxonomy): domain Bacteria; phylum Bacillota; class UBA4882; order UBA8346; family UBA8346; genus JAKOSX01. The sequence continues at coordinate 17,696 of JAKOTQ010000034.1, forward strand.
CCGTTGCCAAAGATGGTTCCGGTTCCACTTCAGCAAAATGAATCGATTTCACTCCGCCGACTTTGAGCAGGTCAGTGATCTCATCCAGGATGCCGTTCTGACTTAAAGCCTGTTTCCCGGTTACCAACAAGGCCCGTTTTCCACAAAGTCGGCCTTTATAGGGAAGAATCCGGATAGCGCCGGATCCAAAATGGATTTCAGTCTGCAATTTGAACCAACGCGCCGCTGCCATCTTCTGGCTCCTTTAAACCTTTTTTACATTATATGTAACATTCGTGAATCATAAAAAAACTCCTTCGCAGCCAGAAGGAGAAGAATTGAACTTTCAGTAAACAAAAGATATTCATCTAAAAGACAATTAAAAATTAGCTGGAAGAACATTCCGATATAAACTACGAGAAAAAGCCAACCAATCGGAGGAATGACAATTCCAGCGAGTGGGACCCGCGACCAGGCCGATAATGGGAGGCTGGGGGTACTCCCAGCTTGGGGGTTCAGGACTTTCAGCCAGCCTCTGATGGGGAAGGTACAGGAAGGCAAATAGCGCCTCCTGTCGATATCAAATGATTTGCTAATTATTACATTTTAACCGGCAAGACCTTTTCTACCTTCCAATAGAGATTCATCCGGTATCACCTGCAAGGCTCTGGAAATAATCGTTTCAAATAGCGGCATATCTTTGATATCATCAATCCTTTTCGGCTGTTCCGGAACTGCCGGATGTTCGGCAAGGGTCATTTCCATCCAGACCACATCATACCATTGGCCGAATTTATACCCCACCTTATGATACATCCCAATCGGTTTGAAATGAAAGGTTTCATGAAATCGCAAGCTCTTTTCATTGGTTGCAGTGATACCCGCATAAACATTGTAATATCCCTGATACTTTAATAATTCAAATAATGCAATATAAAGAGCTTTTCCAACCTTTTTCCGGTGATATTCGGGGCGGATATAAATCGATGCATCCACGGCCCATCCATAAGCGGCCCGTTCCCGATGCCGATTAGCATAGGCATAACCCGCTATACTTTGGTCTATCTCACAGACCAGCCAAGGATACTGATCCAGGACCTTAACGATTCTTTCGCGGAAATCGGCAACGGAAGGCACTTCATACTCAAAGGAAATGGCCGTGTTCCTGATATATGGAGCATAAATCTCCAGTAAGGCAGCAGCATCAGCCTCCGTAGCCAACCGGATATTTTTGGTGATACCCATCTTTTCATCTCCTATCAGAAATCCGAACGGATCTGTTCCACCGAAATAAGTTTGGAAGCTAATAGCTTTAATGTATCTGTACCGGCATTGGTATAAATCGCCTCCAATCGATTAATAACCGGTAGCTTTTCGGCTTCCTTCGCGACGATGATATACTTCACATCTTCCGGCTTAAAGAATAACCGGCCAATTTCCGCCAGTTTTCGATGGGCTGCTTCATTCCGTTTCGAATTTAAATATTCTTCCCGGGTTAAAAGATGCGGAGCCGGTTGCGGCACCCATCGCCACTCTTTTTCATCATAAAATCGTTTGTGATGGACTTTACCGTCTATATCCACATAACCTTCATAAGGTTTAATATAGCGTAACAGCTCCAAATAGTCTCCGTGAAGTTCCGGATGCCCAGCGCCGACACCCCCTTTAACCTTTGGCAGAATATGGGCAGCCAAATCCGAACGGGGATGCAAATAAAGAACCGGGTTGATTCCGCTAGCGATCCCCCATTCCTTCGTCATACCGATGCCGTAACACCCATAAAAGTGAACATGCTCACCCAACTGGGACAGGGGTAAATCACAAAAGCAAACCATCGCTAATGCCCACTGCCATTTGGAAGAACCGGCTTCTCCAAAAAAACCTGAAAAGTCTTCCAAACAATACCGGGCCGAAAACCCTCTCTCGAAAACCTGAAAAATATCATCGACGCGCTTGGTAAAATGAAATAACGCCTGGGAACTGATGACCATAAGATCCTCCGCAACACTTCATCATCCTGCTGCTGATCTGTTCTATCAAAACTCGTTAAACAATATGCATGCCCGAATCAAATCAGCATTCTCTGTTCAAACAACGCTCGTAATGAAGTATGCCCAACTTTTAGGTACTCATGGTCTTGTTAACCGGTTTTCTGTAGGTTTTCCCCTTATCCAACTCTACAAGTAACCAACTTCCATGATTTCTATCATATACCATGGATTACCAAAATACCATACCAAATTTTAAAGCCCTGGAATCCCAGGGCTTTAAAATATTATTTTAACACAAAAGGATTATAATTGGCGTCATAGTCATAATGGTCTTCCGCTTCCCTATGCTTCAACCAGTTGACCACCAGATAGGTTAAGGGCGTCGCGACGATCTCATAGGAGGTCTTAAAAACGTAGTTGGAGATAAGCACCGTATAAATGAGGGCCGGTTCCCAGATTCCCCAAAAAGCAATGAACACAAAGAGTAAGGTATCGACAAACTGGCCGACCACGGTTGACCCAATAGTACGGACCCACAGATACTTTCCCTGGGTCACGATCTTCAACCGCGACAAAATATAACTATTGCTGAACTCCCCGACAAAATAAGCAACGATGCTGGCGAAGGCGATGCGGGGCGCTGTCATCAACAGCGACTGATAAGCTGATTGCCCTGTCCAAAGAGGATCCGGAGGAAAAATGCCAACCAGCCATACGACTACAGCCATCAACACCAAACCAAAAAAACCGGACCAAATCACCCGGCGGGAGCGCTCATACCCATAGACTTCCGTAAGAACATCCGCAAAAATATAACTAAAGGGGAATAAAATCGTTCCCCCGTCAAAGGAAATATGCCAATGAAAAAAAGGAACTGTCAGCCGGAGCGCTTTGACCGATACGATATTGCTTATCAGCAAAACCGCCACAAAAGCTCCTAAGATCCAATCAAAATAACGATAAGTCCGTTCACCCATTTCAAATCCTCACACTCATACAAGTCAACGGTATATCCAAACCGCGGACAACCTTTACTATACTTTCCGCATCCAACCCGCAATCCCGAAGCAGCTGGTCATTGGAACCATGAGGGACAAATTGATCCGGTATTCCTAGAATTTTCACAGAAAGATTCGGCAGATTCTGCCGGTTCAAATATTCCAAAACTGCTGTTCCAAATCCACCGGCCGCCACATTCTCCTCAATGGTGATTAAGTGTTGATGAGTAATGGCCAATTTGTAAAGTAACGCTTCATCCAATGGTTTTGCGAAACGGGCATTCATCACAGTACACGAGATTCCATCAGATTCCAACCGCTTCGCTGCCTCTAACGCCGTATTAACCATCGAACCGATAGCGATCAAGGCCACCTTCTCGCCAAAACGGGCAATTTCCCCCCGCCCGATAGCTAACTGTTGATAGGGAGTATTGTACCGTATCCCCATTCCGTCCCGTTTCGGATAACGAATAGCCACTGGGCCGTCATGATGAAGGGCGGTAAAGATCATATCTTTCAATTCTGCCTCATCCTTTGGCGCCATCAAGGTTAAATTAGGAATATGTCTTAAATAAGAAAGATCAAATACGCCATGATGAGTCGGACCATCCTGGCCGACCAGCCCAGCTCGGTCCAACATAAACAATACCGGCAGATTTTGCAAACATACATCATGTAGAATCTGGTCATAGGCTCTCTGTAAAAAAGTGGAATAGATGCATACCACCGGCCGGAATCCCTTTTTAGCCATCCCCGCGGCCATCGTCACTGCATGCTCTTCAGCGATCCCCACATCAATAAACCGCTCCGGTAATTGCTTGGCAAAATCCAACAAACCGGTACCATCAGCCATCGCAGCCGTCACCGCGATAATCCGTTCATCCTGTTTAGCGAGGTTAACCAATGTCTTTCCTACAACTTCGGTATAGGTAACTGCCTTCGATGATTCTATTTTTCGGCCGGTAGCGACCTGGAAAGGCCCTGTTCCGTGGAATTTTTGTGGGTTGACTTCGGCCAAAGGATAACCTTTTCCCTTAACCGTTAACACGTGAACCAGTACCGGTTTATTTAGAGCTTTCACATGAGCAAAACTCTCTTTTAAATCCGCGATATTATGGCCGTCGATAGGACCAACATATGTAATACCGAGATCCTCAAACAACATCCCGGGAATCACCAGATAATTAAGGGCATCCTCAAATTTACGCAGATACTGGACGGTAACCTTACCAACCCGGGGAATTCGATGCAGCATCTCTTCAACTTCCGCTTTGATTTTGCGGAGACGGGGACTTAGTTTCAACCGGGTAAGATACCGGGAAAGCGCACCCACGTTTTTGGAGATGGACATCTCATTGTCGTTTAAGACGATAATCAAATCCGTTTGTAACTGACCCAAATGATTTAGCGCCTCAAAGGCCATACCTCCGGTCATGGATCCGTCGCCGATAACGGCGATAACTTTATGCTTCTCTCCCTTGAGATCGCGGGCTTTCGCCAAACCAACAGCTGCAGAGATCGAGGTCGAACTGTGGCCAGTGCCAAATATGTCATGTTCGCTCTCCTCCGGCTTAGGAAAACCGCTCAATCCCTTATATTGGCGCAACGTTTCAAACCGATCCCAACGGCCGGTCACCATTTTATGAATATAAGCCTGGTGCCCTACATCCCATACGATCTGATCCCGGGGGCTGTCAAATATCGCATGCAGGGCAAGGGTTAATTCAACCACACCCAAATTGGGAGCCAGATGGCCTCCAGTCTGTGAAACCGTATGAAGTAGCAATTCCCGGATTTCTTTGGCCAACGCTTCCAATTCTGGTTCAGAGAGCGCTTTCAGATCTTGCGGCCCGTTAATTTTTTCCAATAGTTTTCCCATTCTTCCTTTTGACCTTCCTTGAGCCCGGTTTATTTTTGCGTTTCCTTTTTTTTACATCAAAGTCGAATATTTTAAACAACGAAAGGAATCGGCCTACAGTAAAAATAATATCATTGGCCCGCTTGATGGCGAAAGATTTCCCTAAAGATTTACCTCCCACAGTGCAAGCTGCGATCAAAGCGATCCCTGATGCACTAAGTATATCCTGAAGTCCGTTTAACTTGCCTTGGCACACTTGCAAAATAACACTGGCCACAATCGCCCCGCTGATGGTACCGGCAATGTCTCCAATGACATCATTGCAAAAATTAGCTACCTGATCTGCATGACGGATTAAAAAGATAGCTTCTTTAGAACCGGCTACCTTATCCGCACCCATGGCATGAAAAGGAGCTTCCGTAGCAGCGGTCACAGCCGTACCGATTAAATCAAACAAAATTCCGGTTAAAATCACCGCACACAAAATCGCCAACGAAATCCAGATCGCTAATGAAAATTCAAATAAGAACGAAATAACGAGAGAAATCGTAAACGTCAAACACGCAATTTTAGCCGCATGGGCCAAATTATCCATGGTTATCCCCTAAAAGTTTTCGATAATTCCTTGCCGTAATATTCAAAAACCGACCAATCGGCCGATTTAACATGAACCACTATGTAGTGGCGATGGTATCCCACCGGGTAAAGATTGTGACTTAGGTCCAGTAGGTTTTCCCACAGGCCTCCCAAGCGTCGCCGCTCAGGCGGTTTCCCTTTATGGCCTGTTCGCTTTGTCGCCAAAAGCGAGACTGGATTACCACTGAGTACACACTGCAATCCCCGATGGAACTCAAGGATTTGAATAGCCTAGGAGTTTTCCTCAACAGGGTAAATCCATCTCCTAGCCTCTTTTGCAGCATTGGGTTTCAAATGGCAAGAGTTGTTTGGTCCTCGAGTAACCGCACAACTTGATACCCATATCCTCCCAAGCCACTCAAGGCAGGCTACGCTGCACCGATACTAAGTAAAATAATCGTACCATATGCAGGTTTACCCCCAAGCCGTAGTTCACGCTCGTTTTTAAATTAAATCAAAAACGGGATTCCCACGCACTTGGGCCTCCACGGTAGTGGGGTCAACGCCTACATGCCATTGTAGATCGCCCCATCCACCTTAACCCCCAGCACCAGCTCCCGACTGGGCGTCAGCGGCCAGCACCAGGGACTTCATCGATGTGCCCTTAACGGATTTTTAGGCCCGTCTTCAAAGACGGCTACCCCGACTAGGATACTACACCATCGCCGTTCTCAACCTATTATAACATATTTTGAAGATACTGCATAAAAAGCTGTTCCCAATAATAACGGTTAATGGAATCTCTTATGAAAGATAAATCATAGATGGCAGAATTTAGGAGCCAGGAGTCAGAAGCTAAGTTAGTCATTCCTGAAAGAGCTTTTATCAATTTCTGAATAACAGTTTTATTGCTCCTAAAATCGCTAAATCGCTGCATTTCTGCATAAAAATGGTTAATTATAACTGAAAGATTATAAAAGCAGGAGCGAAATTATTCATTATTCCCTATCATTTAATACATAGAATACTACGAGATAAAAACCCGGAGAAACCTATCTACTATCTACTGTCTACTGTCTCCTGTCTACTAAATCACTTAAGCAACAACAGTGCAACCACAATACCCAAAGCAGCTCCGGCGAAGACTTCGATCGGGGTATGCCCTAAAAGCTCTTTCAATCGTTCCTGATGAAATTCTCCCTCTTCAAAGACCTCATCCAGCATTTTATTTAAGACAATCGCCTGTTTACTGGCTGCCAACCGGACTCCGGCTGCATCATACATCACGATCAATGCCGTAACCACTGACAAAGCTGCGATCGGGCTGTCCCATCCTTCGGTTATTCCAATGGCCACTGTCAGGGAAGATACTAAAGCCGAATGGGAGCTGGGCATCCCCCCTGCTCCCACAAACCGACGGAAATTAATCCGTTTTTCCTTGATAAAATAGAAAATTCCTTTCAAAAATTGGGCCAAGAACCATGCGGTCAACGATACCCCTAAAATTTGATTGGCCGCAATTTCTTGCAAAAAAGATCTCAAATCGATCACTCTCTTTAACTAAAATTCCCGATTAACAACATATTTAGCCCAAGTTAACAACAGTTCTTTGTATTTCGAGTCCGGAAGGGGCTCGATTTCTTCCACTGCCCGGTTTACAATGCTTTCTGCCAGGTGACGGGTATATTCAACTCCATTATATTCGATCAACAGTTGTTTTACTTTTTGAATTTCCTCCTCTGTCGCCTCTGGATTGCCCAATGTCTCCACCATGAACTCTTGCTCCTTCGAACTGGCGTTGCTAAACGCATGGAGCACAATCGTGGTTCGTTTGCCCTCCCGGATGTCAGAATCAACCGCTTTTCCCAGCAATTTTTCATCCCCGATGATTCCCAAGATGTCATCCTGTAATTGAAAAGCCGTACCGCATTGCCGGGCAAAACGGCCGATAGCCCGAACCAAACCGTTTTCAGCAGCAGACTGCCCTAACCCGATCGAAGCCCCGGCAATCCCGCAAAACTCATATAAAACTCCGGTTTTCAGCTCCAACATCGTGAGAACTTCCGTCTCCGTCAATTCGGTAATGGGCTTGGCCGCATACATCACATCCAAAGCTTCACCGGCGACCAGTCCATTGGTTAATTCATTTTCCATCCGCCCGACCAGATCCAGGACAACCGGAACCGGAACCCCCAGTTCGATCGATTCCAACAACAAACGAACCGCCCAGGCATGTTGAAGATCTCCGGTCAAGATCGCCACATTTCTTCCCAAATCTTTAGCTTCATTCGGCTGATAACCCCAATCCATCGCTTTCAAACGATACTCTTCATGGATCGTTGGAAATCCCCGCCGTTTAGAATCATTATCGATGATATCATCATGAACCAGCGTCCAGGTATGATAGACCTCAACGGATGCCGCCGCCAACCGGGCTTGTTCCTCCGTACCTCCGACAGCACCACAACTGAAGAAAACGACTCCAGGCCGAAAACGTTTGGCCGGCCGACTTAAGTAAGAATACACTGCATCCCGGAGCTGCTCCGGTTTAAAACTTTCTCGATATTTCTCCTGATAAAATACATCATTGACGATCTGCGAACAACGTTTGAGCTCATCAAAAAAAACGCTCCGTTCCAACCCTATTCCTCCTCTGTATTTGTGCGAAACGGGCCGATTTTCGGTTCATTCCCGTCAAATCCCAATAGGATTTGGAGACGGCCTTCAGCGGCATCCAATTTCCCTGTACAATATTTTGCTAATTTTACGCCTTCTTCAAACAAAGCTAAACTTTCTTCCAAAGGTAATTCGCCGGTTTCCAAACGGCTGACGATCTCCTCCAAACGGGTAACGGCCTCTTCATAACTGCGTTCTGCCGCATTGCCCTCCATAACTTCACTCATTGGTATCTGCCTCCTTACTCAGGACCTTACAATGTAGCAAACCTTTGGCCAGCCTTACTTGGATCATCGCGCCGACCTCCACTTGATCGGAATGATTCAAAAAGCGCCCATCCTCCGTTTGGGCAATAGCATAACCCCGCTCTAATGTGGCCAAAGGACTTAACGCATCCAATTTCCCTAGCAGCCGATAAAAACGCTCCCTCTTCATTTGAACAGTTTGAATTCCCCAACGGGTTAAGCGTTCGGTCAGCCAATCCAGGTCCTGACGCTTCCGGTTCACTTGGAAATAGGGATCGAGCAATACCCGGCTTTGGGTAAGTTTCCGCAAATCCTGCCGCTTGCTCTGAATCGTCCGGCGGACTGACTGATACAGCCGCTGCGTCAACCCATTCAGCGTCCGGGTTAAACTTTCCTGGTCGGGAACTGCCAATTCCGCTGCAGCAGACGGAGTCGGCGCCCGTAAATCGGCCACAAAGTCGGCAATGGTAAAATCCGTCTCATGGCCGACCGCCGATATGATCGGCTTGGGGAAATGGGCAATGGTCCGTGCCAGTTGTTCGTCATTGAAAGCCCACAGTTCTTCAATGGACCCGCCACCCCGGCCAATGATCACTAAGTCCAAATGCTGAAACTTTGCAGCTTCTCCCAAGGCCTTGATAAGACTGGCAGGAGCTTCCTCCCCCTGTACCAAGGCAGGAAATATCAATATATCCAGATTCGGACGGCGGCGGCGCAAGATCTTGATCATATCCTGCACAGCAGCACCCGTTGGAGAGGTAATTAAGCCGATCTTTTGGGGAAGGGGAGGCAACGGGCGTTTACGCCTGGAATCAAACAAACCTTCCTGTTCCAATTGGCGTTTCAAGCGTTCAAAGGCCTGATACAAATCGCCTAAACCATCGGACTCCATCTGGTCCACATAAAGTTGGTAATTGCCGCTCTTTTCGTAGACCGACATCCGCCCGGTCACCGATACAGCCTGTCCGTTTTCAGGCCGAAACTTGAGCAGCCTGGCCTGATTACGAAACATCACACAGGACAACCGGGCATTTTCATCCTTTAACGTGAAATATAAATGACCGGAAGAATGGGCCGTAAAATTGGAGATTTCGCCTTTAATCCAAATTCCGTCTAAAGAGACATTTTCTTCTATCAAACGCTTTAAAGCATATGTAAGCGCTGTTACCGTCAGATATTGTGGAGCCACATTCTCCTCCTTTTCAATAAACATAAATTAGGAGCGCGGAGTAAGTTTCAGGTCCTTCCATTCTAAGTCATAGTGCACAGTGGACGGTTTTGCTATTCTGAATTTATCTCCATTCAGCTGGTTCCTGTCTCCTTCCCAGTTCCCAACAGCCAGAAACCATTATTCTGTATCCATTTTACACTATTCCATAATCTTTACCTAAAATCCTGCCAAAATTCGATATATACCGGTAATAGCCGGAAATAAACAGCATCAAAAAACCGGTTGTACCAACAACCGGTTAAAACTTCCATTATCGGGTCAACGGCTTAACTTCTACCCGGGCCCCGAGACCTTCCAGTTCTTTCCGCAGCCGTTCAGCATCCTCAAAAGATAAATCTCTAAATAATGTCCATTCTTCATTTTTGGCTTTATGGGAGAAAACGATTCCCTCTTCGTGTGAACTCCGGAAATTCCGGATAATCCGTTGAACGTCCCGGCTTCTCGGCCCAACTTCCACCAGTTTGAGTTCATATAAAGCAGTATCTGCCGTATCGGTTACATCTACCGCTGCACTCCGCAAAACCATAGTCTGCTCCTGGGAAACTGCCGGACCCTTTTCTGCCATGTGCAAAGCTTCATTCTTCGGTGCATGAACACTGTTCTGATAACCTATCACCGCCACTACAGCGATGAATAAAAACGCCAACGAATACGCAGGTTTCAGCCAAGAGTTCCATTTAAGCCGCTTTTCCGGAACCACTGTGGCCTTGGCAGCCTCCTCCCGGACTCGATTCCTCCACCCGGCCCGAAACTCTGCAGTCGGTTCCACCTGCGGCATACTGCTTAACAAGGTAAATGCCCCTTCAATTTGAGTTTGCTCCGCCCGGCACAATGAACAACCCGCCAGATGATTTTGAACCTCTTCATCAAGGGCGACGGACGGTTCCCATTCCGTAGTTAAATATTTATAAACCGTTGAACATTTCATACCTGAACCCGCCCTTCTGCTAAAATGTTAAACCGCGGCTGGGTCGCAAGTTTTTTGCGGAAAGCCTCCCGAGCCCGGCTTAACCGGGATTTTACCGTACCCATATTGCATCCAAGAACATAAGCGATTTCTGTATACTCAAGTCCTTCAATATCTTTAAGAATTAAAATCGTCCGTTGCTCATCAGGAAGCATTTGCAAAATTTCCTGAATCATAGCACTTTTTTCGCTAAGTTCAGCCGCTTCCTCCGGACTATCATATGCGGTCGCCGGTTCAAAGCCTTGCTCTTTCAATTCGTCCAACGAATGGCTCTGATTCTTTCTCCGCCTCAACTCATCCATACAAAGGTTGACGACCACCCGGTATAACCAGGTTTTAAATGACGAATTACCGTTAAAGTCCTTAATCTTTTGATAAATCCGCACCATCGCCTCCTGGCCGACATCGGAAGCATCATGATGGTTTCCAAAATATTTGAAGGCCAAATTATATATGATCTTTTCATAGTTGGCCAACAATGTTTCGAACGCATTCGGATCTCCGGCTTGACACAAACGAATCAAAGTTTGCTCTTCCAAATGGCAATCCCCTTCCGCCAAGCATTCGGGGTTCAGTACACCAGCCGGTCCATCTCAAGCCCTTAACCCCTTCGTCTATTATACCATCGCCAAAAAGGGAATCAAGGCAGATTCACAAGTTACCATAAGTTCCAACAACTTACCTGCAATTCAGCTCTTGTTTTGCCGTTACCTATTACGTAAGCCGGTTATAAATGCTGTTTCAGCGTTCGGCATTCCGTTCTTCATCTTTATCTATTATTAGACTGATTCACCCTTATTTTTGTTCCGGCAATCGCTGATTTTGTAAGCATCAATTCGTCATCCCAGAAATTACATGAAAGAAAGTCCAGCTAAATGACTAAAAATGCTTTATAATGTTTTATGTAAAGTTACAAAACCCATCGCAACCTCATTTTAAAATTATTCCCTCTACATTTGGAAAGGAGCGCATGCATCAGATGTTGTTTTTAAGAAAGAAATTTTGGACCCTGTTTACGCTTTCAATGGTATTCAGTTTGGTCTTTAGTGTTGGAGTTCAGGCACAGGATTTGACCGACGTCAAAGGCCACTGGTCAGAAAAAGCCATCTCCTCTTTGACGGAGAAAGGCGTTATCAACGGATACCCCGATGGCAGTTTCAAGCCGGATCAAGCGATCACCCGGGCGGAATTTGCCAAACTAGTCAGTAAGACCTTTGGCTATTCTACTCAGACCCAAGCCAAATTCGACGATGTATCATCCGAACATTGGGCTTCCGGCTTCATCAATGCGGTATCCGAAAAGAAAGTCATGAATGCTTTCAGCGACGGCAACTTTAAGCCCGATCAAACCCTGAACCGGGCACAAGTAGCTACCATGATTTCCAGAATCTTAAACATGGGCAAAGAAGAAGAACAATACGGCGATTGGGCAGCCAGCTTCACCGATGTTCCCTCTGGCCATTGGGCTTTCCGGTACATCGAAATTGCCAAAAAGCTCGAGCTGCTCCCATCCAGTTATCAGACGCAGTTTCATCCCGATTACGCCGTAACCAGGGCAGAAGCAGCCTGGATGATTGAAGCGCTGAGCAAGGTATCGATCAACAAAGGTAAAATCGCTACCGTCGATCCGGATACCGGATTAGTTAACATTCAAGGAGAAAATAACGGTGAACCGTTATTGTCCATGATCGTTCCGGAAACCGTTGTACTGCGGAATAACGCCACGTCCTCCGTCGAAGCTTTATTGGCCGGCGACGACGTCACCATCATCGCTTTATCATCCGGCGATGCCAAATTTGTCAAAGCTTACGGCGAGATCACCAAGAACGATCTGCTTTCTCGGCTTAGCTCCATGACGAAAGGCAAGTTGACCCCGGATCATATCAGTGCTATTCTCGCCGGAGATTGGGATGCGATTAAAGACGATATCAAAGGCGGTTTATATAACCAAATGATCGAACTGGGTCTGACACCGGCTGAGGCCGAAAGCATTATGGTTCAAGACTGGAGCTATCTGGACACCTTGAGCCGCGACCGACTCTCTGAGGGCCTTTCCAGCTATCTTGGAATTACGACCGACTTGAGCCAGGCACTCATCGATCGGGACGTCGATAAAATCAAGGAATACGGTAAGATCGAATTAGCCACTGCCGCCCTCAGCCGCTTATTGGGCGTTGCTGATGCTGGGCAGGCTAACAACTAACCTAACGTGTAGTTTCAAAAACGAACACAGGACTCCATCATCGGAGTCCTGTGTTTTCGCTGGTTTCTACTCCCCAAGAACCGGCGCTTCCGGGCAAAAACGGGCAGTCTTCCGTTTTACCGCTTGTTCGCTCCGGTTGGCATAACAATAGCAACAATGAAATTGGCACATATCATACGTCCCCATATCCACTGCCTGTAAACATCGGCAACGGGGCCGTTGGGACCGATCCCGTTTGACTTGAAGCCTGCGTCCCAGGATCGCTGCAATCCGCTCTCCATCAACGCAACTTCCGGGGTTTATGCCATATTTCTCAATATCTAAAATCTCCGCACAGCTCACGATCATCAATTTATTTGAACGGGCAATTTCAGCCAAACCGGTGAGTAACCGCTCCAAATCGTCACGATAACGTTCTTCCCGGATATCAATGACCTTAAGCCCTGCAATAGCCTGCAGCTGCCAAAGGCGTTTCCGAACCTTTGGGTAGATTTGCAACAGACTAATAATGACTTGATCGGTATAACCCTTTAAGGCCTCGGCCAATCGATGGAAACGTTCCAAATGATAATCCACATCCGTCTTCTGGCTGACCAGAATCGGATCATACCGCCAAACTACTTTTCCGGGCCCCAACTGTTCGCTCAACCGTTGAAATGTCTCAATACGAAACCGGAGATCCGACACCTGCGGCTCGATGAAAGTCGGATAATCATTTAATGTGTAATGAAAATAATAATGATACCCCCGGCAATCTAACTCAGGTAAATACGGCATTATCGGGCTAGGATTTTTGGTGATAAATAAAAAGATATCCACATCATTCGGAGCCAGACTTATTCGCCGGTGCTGATTCGCATTAAACGGATTAATATTGATAAAATATCCGTCTGATACCCGTTTCATAAACCATTCGCTGTAAAATGCGGGTATATCGGTCCTCCGGCTGGCCGTGATAATCACGAAATCGACCCTCTCTCTTCGGTTAATTCGCAATATTTTTAGCAATTTAAATTTTATATGTAAATCAATTCATATTTTCTACTTTTTTTGCTTTCATTTCCAGTAATCTCAGTATACAATATTCATATGTAAAGATGCTCAATCCCTTAGTAAGCGGGTGATCTTATGGAAGCCTCAATCAAAACGGCGCTGCCTGAACCTTTGCTTGTGGAATATCGGCAGATCAATCAACCATTCACCATGCCTCTCAATCATTATCATGAAGCATATGAAATTTATTATTTATTATCCGGTGAACGCTACTATTTTATCACCGATAAAACCTATCATGTTATCCCCGGCGATCTGGTCCTTATCGGCCTCAACGAACTCCACAAGACTTCTCAAGTGGAAACATCATCCCACGAACGGATCTTAATCAATTTCACTCCGGAAGCAATTCCTTGTCATCTGTCCGAGGGCGAAGACCTGCTAGCATGTTTTTCCGGTCCCAACAATGTCCTTCGGCTGGATATTGCCGAACGTAATAAAATTGAAGAAATATTGTTTAAGATGATTCATGAGAAAAATAATCGGGCCTATGGATATCAAACATACATTAAAACCCTGGTTGTCCAATTGCTCATCTTGATCAACCGACATAAAAACCAGAAAACCGCCCCCGAACTTCGCCATGCCTCTTATGAAAAGATCTATGATATCCTTCGGTTTATCAATCAACATTACCGTGATGACATCACCCTGGACGTCTTGTCCAAATCCTTCTTTATCAGCCCTTACCACCTGAGCCGGACCTTTAAGAAAGTCACCGGATTTTCGTTTATTGAATATCTAAACAGCATCCGCACCAAAGAAGCGCAACGACTGATTCGTGAGACTTCCCAAAGCATCAGCCATATTGCAGCCTCAGTCGGTTTCGACAGTTTAACCCATTTCGGACGAGTTTTCAAGTCTATTACCGGCTTGTCCCCTTCCCAATATCGAAAAAAATCAAATTGTTAAAAAAATTGTAACTTAATCTTAAATAACATGTTAACATTTTCCCTGGTAGATACGTTTAAATAGGTGTAAAATAATATCGGAGTATTTGTAACAAGATATGCATCTGTTGTTTTTATTTTTATCAATTTTATAACTCTTCCCAAATTGGAGTTAAAATTTAAGGAGGCTTTTTTAAATGTCAGAGCTACCAATGTTAAATCGCAAACTTCTCGAAGAAAAATATCTGGGCACCCCGCTTGCCGATTATCCGGCCGAAATTTTAAATTACCCTGAAAGAGTCATCCAATTTGGTGAGGGTAATTTCTTACGGGCTTTTGTGGAATGGATGTTCCACAAAACCAACAAAGCTGGATTATTTAAAGGAAGAATCGTTGTTGTTCAGCCTATTGAACAGGGCCGTGTTAAAAACCTCAATGAACAAGACGGTTTATATACCTTATTGCTCCGCGGAAATCAATCCGGAAAAATCGTCGATGAACGGGAAATTATTCCGGTCATCAGCCGCGGTCTGGAATCTAGCACTCAATGGGAAGAAGTGCTCAAATGCGCTGAAAATCCGGAGATCGAATACTTCGTTTCCAATACCACTGAAGCCGGTATCGCTTACCGTGCGGAAGACAAACTCACCGACACACCGCCGGTATCCTTCCCCGGTAAACTTACAGTTTATCTGTATCGTCGTTTTCAACATTTTCAAGGGGATCCTTCCAAAGGAATGGTTATTATCCCTTGCGAATTGATCGATCGGAACGGCGACAACCTCAAAAAGATCGTTCTGCAATATGCTAAAGAATGGGGGCTTCCTGAGGCATTTTCGACTTGGGTTGATCAATCCAACCATTTCGTAAACACGTTGGTAGACCGGATCGTCACCGGATATCCCTTTAAAGAAGCAGCTGCTCTCGAAGAGGAATTTGGTTATCATGATCAAAACCTCAACACCGGCGAAATCTTCCATCTGTGGGTTATCGAAGGCGATGCCGCTCTTTCCGAACGTTTGCCTTTCCACAAAGTAGGCCTCAATGTCAAATGGGTGGATGATCTTACGCCCTATCGTACCCGTAAAGTACGGATTTTAAATGGAGCCCACACTTCAACGGTGGCAGTAGCTTGCTTATCCGGTATCGAATTCGTCCGGGATGCCATCACCGATGAATCCGTCGGCAAATTCCTGCAGGACGTATTGTTTGAAGAGATCATTCCGACGCTGGACTCTGATGAGAACGAATTGAAAACCTTTGCCAATGATGTACTGGATCGGTTCAACAACCCGTTCATCGATCATAAATGGTTTGATATCGCATTAAACTCCACCTCTAAATTTGAAACCCGGGTTATGCCGTCTCTCCGCCGTTATGTAGAGCAAAACGGCCAACTTCCGAAGAAATTAACCTTCTCACTGGCTGCCTTAATCGCTCTCTATCGCGGTACTGAGATCCGCAACGGTAAACTGGTGGGTATGCGCAGCGGCAAAGAATACTTTGTCCAGGATGATTCAGATACCTTGGAATTCTTCCGGGATAACTGGTCCCAATACGAAGCCGGCCAACAAAACATTGAACAGTTGGTGAAAAACGTATTAAATCGTTTCTGGGCTGACTTTACAACCCAAAACCCGCAACTCGTTACCGACGTAGCGAATTATGTTGAGGTTATCATCAACGCCGGTATTACGCCCGGATTGCAAAAATGTTCATAAATTGACCAAGTTTAACCATGTTTAAACTATAAACTGCTGATAGTTCACAAAACTTATTACCTTCTTGTACAAAAATCCCCTTAATTATACTATAATTAAGGGGATTAAGTTTTTTTCAACCAGGAGAAACTTTTTCCTGGATACAAAAAGGAGGGTAAAGTACGTGAACACATTAGAATCATTCATCCAACTGATCGCAGAAGGTACACCCCTTGTCGATTTGAAAGCAGCCGCTGAAAATCGTCCGGAGTTTAAAGGTATTTACCCAAACTCCATCCATCAACATGAACAATCGATCTTGTTCATCTTTAAAGGTGAGTCTGTCAAGAAATTGATCATCGTCAATGACGGCTCGCCTCTTTTTACAGAATTCAGCGGTAATCTTTTGAATTCTCCATCCGGCTTAAAAATTAAAGAAGTCGATTTAAAC
This sequence comes from Bacillota bacterium, assembly GCA_029776205.1. Classification (GTDB taxonomy): domain Bacteria; phylum Bacillota; class UBA4882; order UBA8346; family UBA8346; genus JAKOSX01. Next base: position 34,514 of record JAKOTQ010000034.1, read on the forward strand.
GTAGAAAACAGTTTGGTTCTTCGGAAATATTTCCCCTTTACCAATCCGGTTTCCCTGGCTTCTGCTCCCGCTACTTTTGGCGTCGGCGACCGGTTGGGACTGGCTTCCGGCGGGCACATCCGTGTTCTCCGAAACAGCAAAGCAAAACCCATTTTAGCCCAACAATCCATTCGTGAATTAAACTTAACGGGACGGACCTACCCCGCAGTTTTAGCTGATGCCGTTTGGGCTGTTTTCCAAGAAGATTACCAAGGCGGTTTTGGGGCGGACGGCGATCACTTGAAGACTCCCGCTGAAGTCAAGATGGCTTTGGAAGACGGGTTTACCATGATCACGCTGGACTGTTCGGAACATATCAACAACGTTTCAGCAGAAGATACTGAAAAAATCAATGCCTTATATGAGCAAATCACTTCCGAACAACGGGCGAAACTGGAGCAAACTTTTTTAAATAAAGAATTTAAACTCAAAAGCGGTTTGACTCTCTCTTTCTCCCCTGAAAAGCTTAAACTGAATATTGTCATCTATCAAAAGGCCATCAATTTTGCCATTCAAATTTATAACGATCTGATTCGAACCAGTCCACACCAGGTTGATTTTGAAGTCTCCATCGACGAAACCTTGACTCCCACGGATCCGGCGTCCCATTACTTTGTTGCTGCCCAGCTTATTGAAGCCGGCGTCAAAGTAAACAGTATGGCACCGCGTTTCTGCGGCGAATTCCAAAAGGGAATCGATTACATCGGAAGCCTTGCCCAATTTGAGAAAGAGTATAAAGAACACCAACAAATTGCCGATCATTTCGGCTACAAACTCAGCATCCACTCAGGCAGTGATAAATTTAGCGTCTTCCCTATCATCGGCCGGGAAAGCAAAGGCCATATCCACGTTAAAACCGCCGGTACCAACTGGCTGGAAGCTGTCCGGGTGATTATTGAAGCTGATCCTGCCTTGTATCGTGAGATTCACAAATTTGCCCTGGAAAATCTGGCTGAGGCCAAAAAATACTACCACATTTCCGCTGATATGAACCGGGTGCCGAATATCGATACTCTATCCGACGCTGAACTGAAAGATCTGATGAACCAAAACGATGCTCGCCAACTGATTCACATTACCTACGGTCTGATCTTACAAGCTAAGGATTCCGCTGGTAACAGCCGTTTCCGGGATCGGATCTACGCCTGCCTCCACCAGCATGAGGACCTTTACTATGAAATGCTCCAAAAGCATATCGGTAAACACCTGGAACTGTTGAACCTGATGTAAAAATACCGTTCATCATCAAAGGGCTCACCCTCCTTCGACGGTGAGCTCTTTTTAACTGCCTGAATAACTAAAAAACCTGATTTACCAAATAAATTAACATTTTTTCAATATCCTTCTAAAGGGAAAATAAGCGTATACCTCGAATTATTAAAAATTAATAAATTTCAGCAAATTGCAAACTTTAAAAACATAAGAAAATGGTGATTAACAATGAGCAATGTACTGCAAATCCGGCCCGAAGATAATGTGGCCATCGCCCTGGCTCCGATTTCAAAAGGCACTGTCCTGAAAATTGGCAACCAGGAGATCGAAGTCAAACAAGACATTCCCAATGGACATAAAGTGGCACTCCGTGATATCGCTCCGAGTGAACACGTGCTCCGCTATGGTTATTCCATTGGCTTAGCCAGCAGTCCGATTAGCAAAGGTGAATGGGTACATACCCATAACCTTCATACCGGTCTCAAAGACAAGCTGGAATATACTTATAATCCAACGCCACAGCGGGCAGCCCAACCGGAGGGCCCCATCCCCACTTTCCTGGGTTACCGCCGCCATGACGGCCAGGTAGGTATCAGAAATGAAATTTGGCTCATTAATATGGTGGGATGTACCAACCGGCAAAGCCAACGCTTAGCCCAAATGGCCACCCAAAAATATCAATCCTTAATCAATGACGGCATCATCGACGGATTCTATGATTTTGCCCATCCCTACGGCTGCTCCCAGTTGGGGGATGACCTGGAAAACACCCAGAAAATTTTGGCCGGATTTGTCAAACACCCGAATGCAGCCGGAGTTCTGGTTATCGGTTTAGGCTGTGAAAACAACCGGCTGGATGACTTTAAACACTTTATCGAAGGCTATGATCCGAACCGGGTGAAGTTTATGGTCCTCCAAGAGGTTGAGGATGAATTTGCCACCGGTATGGAGCTCCTGGATCAACTGGTCCAGTTTGCTTCTACCTTCAAGCAGGAACCCATCCCGGTTTCCGAGTTGAAAATTGGCCTCAAATGCGGCGGATCCGATGGATTCTCCGGAATCACCGGCAACCCCTTAGTCGGCCATGTTGCCGATAAACTTATCAGCTACGGCGGTACTGCCGTTCTCACCGAAGTTCCGGAAATGTTCGGTGCAGAAACCATTTTGATGAACCGGGCCAAAGATGAAGAAATCTTCAAAAAGACCGTTTCCCTTATTAATGACTTTAAAGATTATTTCATCAGAAACGGCCAGGAAGTGTATGAAAACCCCCCCCGGCAATAAAGACGGCGGCATCACCACTCTGGAGGAGAAATCCTTGGGCTGTACCCAAAAAGGCGGTACCAGCACAGTGATGGATGTCTTAAAATATGGTGAACGAATTAAAACCAACGGTTTGAACCTGTTAGAAGGCCCGGGCAATGACATTGTCTCAACCACAGCCATGACCGCTGCCGGTGCCCATATCATCCTCTTCACCACCGGACGGGGTAACCCGATGGGAGCTGCAGTTCCCACCATTAAAGTATCGACCAATTCCGGACTGGCACAGAAGAAAGCCAACTGGATTGACTTTAATGCCGGTCAACTGTTGGAAGGCGTCTCCATGGAAGCCTTGACGGATCAATTCTTCGAATATCTGTTGAAGGTTGCCAGCAAACAGGAGCTGACCAAAAATGAGATCAACGGATATCGGGATATCGCTATTTTCAAGACCGGAGTTACGTTGTAAAAATAAGAGAAGCGCGCCAACAAAGGGAGTT
>JAKOTQ010000120.1 GCA_029776205.1 Bacillota bacterium
AACTTCATCTGCTAATGGAACTGTTGGTCGCAATACCAACATCGCTCTTTTCAACCTTCCCTCGTTGAAATCAAATCGGGAAGCAGTAACCTCCGCTTTTCCGGTCTGACGGATCTGTTCCCGGATGGTTGCCTCAAGTTTTGCCTGATATTGCTTTTGATAAAAATCCTCCCAGCGGGTACGTAAATCCAATCCTGCTGCCACAACATCCTGTGTAGCCTCTTCGTTGACCGCCGTCGCCGACGGCCAATCCAATATTACCGGAATCTGAAAGACCATGAGTAAAGGCTGAAGCAAGATAGCAATGATCACCAAGCCCATAACCAGCTTAACTACATTTTTCATGGCATTGGCCGGTAAAATCATCTCTAAAAACCCAGCCAATATCACCACGGCCGCCACTTGCTTCAACCAATCTGCAATTCTGTCCATCCCATCACCTGACCCCGAAACCGGCCACACCGACTAAAATGGATATGGCAATGAAAAACATGAGTGCTGTGATGACCACCGATCCGAACAAATGAAGAAAAGTCCCTCCCACGTTCTGTAAGGCATCGGGCAACCTGCCATTGCCCAAAGGTTGAATCAAAGCGCTGGAACAATAGTAAATCATCGCCACTGCCAGAATTTTAATCAAGGGGAAAACGGTAATCAACACCACCAGTCCTAACCCTAAAACCCCAACTCCGCTCTTTAGCACTTGAGAACAACCCGCAGCCATCTCCACTGAATCCGAAACTGCGCCACCAACCACCGGTAAAAAACTGTTAGTGAAATACTTCATCGTCCGTAAGGCCATACTGTCGGCCACCGACGCAGCAAATCCCCGGATCGTAATGAGGCCGATAAATACGGTCATAGCCAGTCCCAACAACCCCAAGGCGAGGTTACGCAATAGGTTAGCGATCTTATTGACTTGAAACCCTTCGGAAAGAAACTGAACCATTCCGAAGACGCCCGAGAAAAGAATTAACGGAAAAATAACCCCTTTCACCAGCCCAGCGATAATTCCCACTGCTGAAACCAACAATGGATGGACAATGGTCACTGTGGTTATCCCGCCGCCAGCCACAATCAAACTAAAGATGACCGGTATAATTGCATACATGAAGTTGGTCATCTCCACCACTGCTTCCCGGGCAACGGCAAACGTCACCCGAAAACTGTTAAGCACGATTCCCATAACAATCAGGAAACAGATGCTGAAAGCTACCTGATTGACAGTATCCGTTTCGAAAGCATGCTGTAGATTTTGGAGAATTGCTAACGATATAGCGATCAAAAACAATTCCGCAAGTAACCGCAGGTTAAAAACTAACTCCCGCATAAAATATTTGAAAACTCCCCGGCCGATGGAATGAATATCCCATTCCGGCCCGGTCAGCCCCCACGATTTCACATCCAGATTGGGAAGATACATCATCACATCATGATCGAGGCGGTCGATAAACCGGTTCAATTCGCTCAGATCGAGAGCCTCGGTAATCTGGGACGGAAGCCCATCGGCAGCCCATACCGCCGACCACGGCAATGCCAGAAAAATAACTGAAAGTAAAAGGATGTACGGAGCTCTCTTTGTCACTGCTCTGCCTCTCCTTTAAAACACCTTCAAAATGATATCCAATAAACCCGCCATTACCGGTATCCCCATGCTGAGAATGAATATTTTTCCGGCCAGCTCAATCTTGGAGGCCATTCCGGTCTCTCCCGCGTCTTTACAGATTTGAGCGCCAAATCCCGCTAAATAAGCAATACCGACAATCCGGATGATCAATGTCAGATATTCGGTTTGGACATTGGCTTTACGGGCCATGGTCTCAAAGACTAGTAAAATATCCGCCACATATTTCAGCAGACTCACCATCATAATGCCAGCAGCAGCAATAGTGAGCAGCACAGCTATTTCCGGGCGTTCTTTCCGAATAATCAGAAGTAGTACCGTGACAACCAGCATAAAACCTAAAAATGAAAAGAATCCCATTTTCTCTCTCCTTAAAACCCGAAAACCGACCGAATATCGTCAAACAACCGTTGAATCAATTGAATGACCATCAAAAGCACGATCACCACACCGGCCAAGGTCAACATCTGGGCCTGTTCTTCCTTGCCTGCCTGTTTTAAAACCATATTTAATACAGAAATCAAAATACCGATACCGGCAATCCGGAAAATAACATTGATATCCATCAGTTCACCCCGTTAAAACAGCAGTAAAACCGCTGCCGCACCCACTGCAAAACCGGAGTAACGGCAGATACCCACCTTTTTATGACACTCTGCCTCAGCCAAATTGAGATTTTGTTGAAGCCGCTCCTGACAAACATTGATCTTGGCCACTTGATCCCGGTAATCCGTCGTCCCCAGGTATTGACCGAGCTCCCTTAAGATCAGTCGATCAGACAGATGCAAAGCATCCCACTGGGGATCCTGAAGCAACTGCTCCCATATATCATCGACACTCCGCCCCGAACCGAAATCCACCGCTTCAGCTGCCGCCCGAAAGAGCCTGGAAAGCTCCTGATATTGAACCAATGCAGCCACTTTACCGAAGAGTTCAGGCAGGCGCTCAGCCTGGTAACCAATACCGGTCTTAAGAAAAGTCAAAATGGACAGCCACTGATTCAACAAACGGCACCGCTCCCTATACCGGCCAGCCCGGATGAACCCGGCCAAGGTTGTTGCCCCGATAATCAAAAAAGCTCCCACCATCTTCAGCATTTTGGCTCCTCCGTTACAGACGACCGCCTTAATAATTCCGGTCCGGCCACCCCGGCCCGAACACTTTCGAGCGTTCCCGCACCCGACCGGGAACTGAGAATGATCAAGCGTTCGATCATCCCCCGTTCCAATATCCTGCGGAGACCCGGGCGACACATAGCCTCCGTCAAATTCATCGCATGGGCCGTCACAATCATACTGACCCCGGCATTGATTATATCCTCCAAAACTTCAAAATCGTTCTCCGCCCCAATTTCGTCCGTAGCAATCACATCCGGATTCATCGACCGAAGCAAAAGATAAACGCCTTCCCCTTTATTGCAAGCATCCAGCACATCAGTTCGCAATCCCACATCTAGTTGGGGAGTACCTTGAAAGGAACCGGCAATCTCCGAACGTTCATCAACCACGCCCACATGCAGTCCAGGAATGCCTAATTCAGCCACTCCGTTACTGATTTCCCGAACGATCTCCCGCAGCAAAGTGGTTTTGCCGCAAGCCGGCGGCGAAAGAATCATCGTTTTCAAAAAACGTCCATCTTTCCACAAATAAGGGAGAATCGGCCGGGCAATTCCCAAACAAGCCCGGGCAATCCGAAAATTCAAACTGGAAATATTCCGGATCAGTCGAATACGTCCGGCCTCACTGACTACATGACCGGTAAAACCAACCCGATGACCGCCGGGTAAAGTGATGTACCCTTTAGTGAGTTCTTCCTCTAATGCATAGATAGAACCGGCAGTCAACGCATTGACAATCTTCCCAATATCTTCTGCTCTCAGCCAATGAGCGTGTTCTGGACTATCCACCAACCGCCCGTCTGAAGCCACCCACATGGAACGCTTTTGATAAACAACTTCTAAAGGTTGATTGATCCGAAACCGGATTTCACTGATCTCCCGATAAATCTTTGGGCCAATCCCAGATAGAATTTGGCGGAAATCAACTGGAAAAAAACGCAAAACCTGCTGCCAACTGCTTTTAATCTCGGTTGGAAGATTTGGTGTCATCTCTTCCCACTTCTTCATCAAAATAGCCCGTCCTCTGTTTACATTATGAGAACGGGCTGTCAAATATGACTACAGGTCGTTCAATTTTTATCAAAGCACATCATGATTCTCCGCCGAATCGCTTTCCACCGTATGAGTCCAGACTACCTCACCACATTCCGGACAAACCACTTCATAATCTCCGGTTTCATCGGTAAAATACAACTCCTCCTGACATCTGGGGCACTCCAACTCAATGACGCTTTCCTCATCTTTACAACCACATCCACAGTCATTGGTAAAGACCACTTCGTCGCTGTCACTTTCTTCCGCATTGTTATAAAAATATTTCTCAAGAACACTTAAGTCTTCATCAACGGCTTCAATATACTCGGCAAACTCATTTTGATTCTCTTCCAACGCCTCCATTTCGTCAGCAATTTCACCGCAAAAATTAATCAATCCTTCCCATAATACCTTTTCACGGGAATTTTCGGAGAAATCCAACCCTTCCAGCAACCCCCGCAAATAAGCAGCTTTTTCTTTAATTGCACTCATTCGGTTCAGCTCCTTTCCTTCTTAGTATCCCTTAGAAGCAAAAGATCATGTATGAGTGAACCGACAGGATAGTGTCCAATAATTTTGCCAATAACGAGGAAAATAAGAAAATCTTATCATTTTACCTATTTGGGTGTATAATTAAAATTGTATAACTATTACCAATTGATCACAATTTTATATTATTAAAAATTAAAAGGAGTGCCAATGTTAGACCCTAACTCTCCATTACCTAAATATCAGCAATTGAAAGAACACATTAAAAACCAGATCCGTAAAGGATTACTTCAAGTCAATGAGCAATTGCCCACCGAAAACACCTTGGCTGAACAGTATCAATTGAGCCGGCAGACAGTCCGCCAAGCCCTTAGCGAGCTGGAAGTCGAAGGTTGGCTTAGCCGCCAGCAAGGCCGGGGAACATTCGTTACCGAACGTGCTTTAAAGCAATCCCGTACTGTAGCCGTCATCATTAAAAGCATCTCCAACTATATTTTCCCCGATATTATCCGCGGCCTTGAAAACGTCCTCAGCCGGGCAGGTTATGAAATAAAACTCTATTTAAGCCAGGATGACCCGGAATTGGAAGCTAAACACTTGAAAAAAGTGCTCCAGGGGGATGATATTTCCGGAGTTATTCTCGAACCCGCCAACAACCTAGCTCCCTGCGCTCACCGCGACTTACTGTTGGAATTAGAGCAAAAACGCATTCCTTATTTACTGATCCATTCCACTTGGCCGGAACTGGATGCACCGCATATTATGATCGACGATTTTATGGGCGGATATTTGGCCACCGAGTATCTCTTGCAACTCGGCCATCGAAAAATCGCTGGCATCTTTAATATCGACTCCCGTCAAGGCGTTGACCGTCAGGCAGGTTTTAAAAAGGCCATGGAAGACCATGGCGTAGAAATTAATCCCAAATTTATCGGAGAATACCGGTATAATGCAATGCACGACACATTCCCCTGCCAATTTACCCGGGATTTCATGATGCGTCCGGATCGGCCGACCGCTATTTTCTGCTACAATGACCTGGATGCCATCCGTTCCATGGAAGCTATCCGGCTTATGGGCTTGAAAGTTCCTGACGATGTTTCCATCATCGGATACAACGATTCGATTCTAGCGACGGTTTCTGAAGTCCGGCTGACCTCCGTAAAACACCCCAAACGGGATTTCGGGGCGGAAACAGCCCATTTGATCATTAATATGATGGAAAATACCATCGAAAAACCGAAGCTGCTGATTCAACCGGAACTGATCATCCGTTCTTCCTGTCGAAACGTAGGCAATAATGATCAATAAAAATAAAAGCGTCCTTCATCAGGACGCTTTTATCATTTCTATTTGCTTCAGCTTATTTGTTAACCCGTTTCAGATATTGATTGCTGCGGGTATCGACAGCAATGATATCGCCAACTTCCACAAAGAACGGCACGTTAACAACAACGCCAGTCTCCAGAGTGGCCGGTTTGGAACCACCGGTGGCCGTATCCCCTTTAAAGCTGGGGTCAGTGGCAATGACCTCCAATTCCACGGTGTTCGGAAGTTGGACGCCGAGAATTTCGTTTTGGTAAATTTGAATCTCGCAAACCATGTTTTCCTTTAAGTATTTGGTCGCATCCCCCATTTTGCTTTCGGGGATGGTCAACTGCTCATAAGTCTCGGTATCCATAAAGGTATAATCGTTGTCCATTTTGTACAGGAACTGCATTTCCCGGTATTCGATCCGGGCAGTTTCCACCTTCTCGTTAGAGTTGAAGGTCCGCTCTACCGTAAATCCGGTACGGACGTTTTTAAGTTTAGACCGGACGAACGCTGCACCTTTACCGGGTTTAACATGCATAAATTCGACCACGGTATATAACTCGCCGTCAATTTCAATGGTTAAGCCTGTCTTAAAATCGGTAACCGAAATCATGATTTTTCCTCCCTTTGGATGAGTTGAGATCAATCTATATCACTGACTGACTCGAACCTATCAAGTCCGACTGTGTCCAAATATGAGACAACCCTGAAATATTCTACCATAACCCCCCGAAGTTTGTCGAGGAAATTCTACACAGTTAAAATCCGATAATCTGAGTTTTATGGTGCTCAGTTCACAGTACACAGTTCACAGGAATTTGTGCAGACAACGATGGCAATTTTCCTCACCCGGCAAACTGTCCACTGTCAACTGCCAGACTAAATTTAAATCTCCAACAATTCCATTTTCGGGCTGTGGGTAAGGTTAAGAAGGCCGTCAGATTGGACGATCACCAGGTCTTCAATGCGGACTCCGCCCCAACCCGGAATATAAACTCCGGGTTCCACGGTGACTGCAGCGCCTACCGGAATCACTTCGGGTTCGCTCTTAGACAGCCGGGGACTTTCATGAATCTCCAATCCTACACTATGCCCCAAACCATGGCCGAAGAAATCTCCACCGTAGCCTTCACCGGCCAAGAAATTACGGGCAATCGCATCTGCTTCCCTCCCGGTCATACCGGCATGCAACCCTTCCAACGCCAATTGCTGAGCCCGCAGGACTAGATGGTAAATACGTTTTTGCTCTGCATCAGCGCGACCTAAAACCACTGTCCGGGTCATGTCGGCATGATATCCTTTATAAAGAGCACCGCCATCGATCAATACCAGTTCCCCCGGTTGAATGGCCTTCTCCGAAGCCGCTCCGTGAGGCAGAGACGAACGGACTCCGGAGATGACGATGGTAGTAAACGAACTCCCATCGGCACCATTTAAACGCAATTGGTAATCAAACTCTAATGCCACATCCCGTTCCCGGACCCCAGGCTTGATGGCTTTTAACGTCTGCTCCCAGGCTCGGTCGGTAATATCGGCCGCTATCCGGAGCAACTCCACTTCTTCCGGCTCTTTGCTCCACCGGAGCCGATTCAACTCATCGTTGAGAGGAACCATCCGGATCCCCTGGAGCAAACTCTCTAATTGATGATAATGATAAACCGTAAGATCGAAAGCTTCAAAAGCAAGACTCTGCCAACCATGCTCCCGAACCACTCCGGCAATACTCTCCCAAATATCCGCACTCTGCTTCACCAGAGTAAAATCTGTTACCTCTGCTGCAACCTGTTCCCAATACCGGAAATCCGTAATGATCAATGCCAGTTCCCGGCTGATTAATAATACCCCCGCTGAGCCGGTAAACCCGCTAAGATACCGCCGGTTTTGCGGATTGGTCACCAAAATGGCATCCACATCGGCCCGACTCATTAAACTCTCCCGTAACCGGGCTAAACGATCCACAAGCGACACTTCCTTTCACTAACAATTCACAGAGCATATATAAGCTAAGTCAGGAGTCAGGAGTAATTCCGGCCTTGGATTCCAGCTTAAAGCACATAATTCACAGTTACAGGTTCAAGTACTTTACAGGTTGACACTTGACATTTGACGCTCGAAATCAAGCTGTTACAGCATAGTCTAACAACGCCAACTCAACCTGACTCCGTCCCTCTCCGTATCTATCTTCTAACTACTGACTCCGGTCTCCTATCTCCTCAAATACCCTACCAATGCCCTAAGGCCCAGTAAATAACTGTCCGCGCCGAAGCCTGCCACCTGGCCGACGGCCACCGGAGCGATCACCGAAGTGTGCCGGAACTCCTCCCGACGGTAAATATTACTTAAATGAACTTCCACCACCGGCAGATCCACCGAAGCCAATCCGTCCCGTAATGCATAACTGTAATGGGTATAGGCTCCGGGATTGATCAGGATCCCGTCGGCCCATTCGGCCTCTTCCTGAATCCGATCGATCAAAGCCCCTTCGCTGTTGCTTTGAAAGATTTTCAGCTCCGCCCCGAGTTCCGCCGCCAAGTCCTGTAGTGCCTGATTGATCCCGTCCAACGTGACCCGGCCGTACACTTCCGGTTCCCGTTTGCCCAGCCAATTCAGGTTGGGACCGTGTAAAACCAAAATACGATGCATATTATACCGCCCCCATTTCCCGGAGTACCGTCTCCACCAGTTCCCGGGGAATATCGGCGAAAATCTCCGCCTTCCCGAGGCGAACCGGGAGGATCCACCGAACCTTTCCGTACTCCGCCTTTTTGTCGCCCAGCAATGTATCATAAATATCCCGGGCCGAAAGGCCGGGGATAGTGACCGGCATCTGCAATGCCTTGGCCGTCTCCTCCAAGGTACCGTAGAATCCGGCATCGGGCAGACAGCCAAGACGTTCGGCGATCCGGATGGCTGCCAGCATGCCCAGCATCACCGCTTCCCCATGCTTATACACGGTATACCCGGTTATACTCTCCAGACTGTGGCCGATGGTGTGTCCGAAATTGAGCAATGCCCGGATCCCCGTTTCCTTTTCGTCGTTCATCACTACGTCCGCTTTGATCCGGCAGGAACCGGCCACCACAAATGCCATCCAATCGGGATCCCGCTGCCGTATCCGATCCAATTCGGCAGTGACCAGCGAAAAATAATTCTCATCCAAAATAATGCCGTGTTTGATTACTTCCGCCATGCCGGCAGCCAGTTCCCGATCCGGCAACGTGCGAAAGGTCCCTACATCGCTGACCACCAACCGAGGCTGGTAAAAGGCGCCGATCAGATTTTTGCCGGAGGGATGATTGACGGCCACCTTACCGCCAATGCTCGAATCCACCTGGGCCAGCAATGTGGTGGGAATTTGCACCAGCCCGATTCCCCGCATATAAGTGGCAGCCACAAATCCGGCCAAATCGCCGATGACTCCGCCGCCCAAGGCGATCAGGACGGTCTTCCGGTCATACCGGCCTTCCACCAAAAAATCATATATTTTCGATGCTTCTTCAAGAGACTTATACACTTCGCCGTCGGGAACCCGGACGACGCCTGCCTCATATCCGGCTGCCGCCAATGAATCCAACAGCGGCTCCAGATACCATTGGGCCACCGTCGGGTTGGTGACCACCGTCACCCGGCCTTTCATTCCCTGCTCCTTAAGTAGCATTCCCGTTTTGGAAATTAAACCGTCACCGATGTAAATGTCATAA
>JAKOTQ010000056.1 GCA_029776205.1 Bacillota bacterium
GACACTTTCAAACTCCGCGAACGGATTGCCTCCGAAACAAGCGCCGGAAAAACCGCGTACGATTGCGGAGGTGACTCAGAACATTCTCCATAGGCTCCAGACAATAACAAAATAAAGGAGCTGATTTTTTATGGCACTTACTTGGGCGCAAGTTAGCGATATGGCTAAACTTGAGTATTTGCCGGTTATGATCGACCATATCACCCTTGAAGATTTTGCGATGAAGTACATTCGCAAAATGAAAAAAGTTGAAAATGTCAACTACGAATTTGTCAAATCCTTCCGGACGAGCTTCTCCGAAGGAACCAAAATGATGCGTGACGTCACTGAACCGCTTGCCCAACCCGGCCAACGGTCCTACAAAAAATTCGTTGGAACCACCAAGTGGCGTAACGGTGTCATCAAGATTTATGAACCGATTGCCCAGTTGATGAAGAAAGACGAAAAGGCATTCATTGATGAGTTGAGCCAGGAGATTTCCGGTATTGCGGATGCCATGAAGGCTGAGCAGGAACGGATGGCTTACGGTGACGGTGGTATTACGCCGCTGGCCAAATGCGATGCGACGGCCACTACCAGCACCGACAGTCCGCTTTTAATTTCCTGCACCAGCACCAAGTTGCTGCGGCCCGGAATGTTCATTGATTTCCTCGATTCCAACCATTCCCCGATCACGAACGGTACCGGTTTGGAGATTGAGGATATCGTCGATGATAACAGCTTCACGGTCCGTGTGAAAGTAACCGGAGCCGATTTAGGTACTTTAAAAACGAACTTGAGCAATGCGCTGATTTATCATCAAGGCGGATATAAGAATGAAACCTATGGCTTCATGTCGTTGTTTGGTTCGACTGACAATACCATCTTCGGTATTGATCGGAGCAAAACTTCCGGTGCATGGTTCCGGCCGCAAGTTAAACGGATCGGTAATAGTAGTAATAGTGGTGGGAATACTACTAATTCAATGTTGGAAAACGGTCCAGCGACTGGTACTCCAAAGCATTGGGAACTGAAGGATCTCGATCAGGCATTGAAGATTCTTACTATCCAAAAGAAGGCCAATAAGAACGAACTTAAAATCTTCACTACTCCGGGAATCGAATCCTATGCTATCGGGCTTTGTCAGCAGGCGGGCGAAGTTATGATGGCTCCAAGAAAGAGCATTGATCTCTGGCCTTATGAAGTTATTGAGTTCAACGGAGTACCGATGCTTGTCGGCAACCTGGTTCCCGACAATACCATGTTCATTCCGGACATGAGCGGATTTGTATTGTTCGAGGCTATGAAGCTCCAATTCTCCGACATGGACGGCAATATGTGGAAGTGGGATAACGGGTATGCCGCTTATGTGGCGTTCCTCTTGGAAGCCTATGAACTCGGACATTATACTCCGTGGAAGTGCATGACGATCTTCGATATGGCTCAAAGCTATTAATTGTAAAGGAGAGAGCTTTCTAGCTCTCTCCTTTTTATCACATAGTGGGGGGGAACTATGGATGATTCATATTTGCGAAGGTTTTACTGAAGATTTTCAGAGAGAAATGGACGATAAGCTGTATCGTGTAGTGTATGACGATGAAACCAAGCAATTTGAGATTCAGCGATACCGTAAAACTCGGAACGGCGGATACTATGCGACTCAGAGAACATATATAGACGAACCGTATTGGTTCTGGAAGGCTTTGCAGGAATTTAAGCACGGTGCCTGGCGCCGGGATAACATGAGTGTTAATGATTTTCTTCGGGAGTCCAAAGAAAACCGGGAAAAGGTTAATAAAGATTCGGAAAACAGGGTCCGGGAGGCCGGACGGGAGATGGCAAAGGACATCTATAATTTTAAAATTGCGCCAAAGGTTACATCTATCCAAGGAGTCCGGACCACTCGGTTAAAGGAGATCGATGAATGATGAACGTGAATGAAATCATTGAGGACGTATTTGATCTTTTCGATGAGCCAACCGCTAATGGCGGTGTGAGCAAATATAGCCAAGATGATAATGCGCTGGTGACTCGGATTATTAATCGGGTATACAGCGATATTTGCCGGAAGACCGGATGCAGCCGGGCTACTTACAGTTTTAACACGGTTCCGGGGCAACGGGAATATTCGATGCCGGAAGATTGTTGCGGGATCAAAAAAGTTATTTATGATAGGTTTCCGTTGAAGCTGATATTCGAGAACAGAGCGATCAATTTTGTTGGAGTACCGGTCAGTTATTATCAGCGACAGTCCGGTGACATGGTGATAGTTGGCATTGACCCACTGCCGACGCAAGCATATTGGATCGAAGTTTCGTATTACGTCCGGCCTACCAAGCGGATCAGCGGCACGGATGTTCCGGAGCTGGTTCCGTCGGATTATCATTGGTTGATCAGTTACGGCACGGTTGCAGAGTTGTTTAAAATTGACAAGGGCGATACGTCAAATGGTTTCGTTAAGTGGTCCGGGCTGTATCAATCCGGCCTTGATGATTTGAAACAGTACATTCGGAACGGAATCAACGGTGACAAATATCCAAGTATCAGGTGATGAGCATGAACTGGAATCCATTGATCCTCGATGATTTTGCCGGAGTAAATTATTCTGGCGATTTTACCAAGTTGAAAGCCAATCAATCGCCGCAGATGTATAATTACATTCCAAGAAAAACTAATAACAAGCGGAGTCTTAGAAAACGTGAAGGATGTTTTCGAGATCATTCGATCGAAGCAGGTCCATCCTGTAATGGATTAACCAGGTATTATGATGGTAGTTCGTTTTATATCATTGGGAAATTTGGAAACAAGATTTATTCTATCAATCCTACTGACAACCATGAAGTGTTGATGACCGGTTTAGAACCGTCTGAAGAAATTTTCTTTGAAAACTGGCTTGGTGGATTCTATTTTGTGGCCGGGAACAAACTTTACCGTGGTGAACCGGAGATCAGCGAAGTAACATTATCGGATGAAAATGGGAATGTTTTAACGGGCGAGAAGCCAACCGGCACGATAGTAATTCAGCATTTACAAAGGCTTTGGTGGTTTGGCGGTCACTCAACGCCGTTTTTTAGTGAAACCGATTTCCCGGACCGGTATGCAACCAGAGATAATCCGGCATATTTGCGGTGTTCAGTCTCCTTAGATAACGAGGATGGAACCAATGTAGTGGCCGGTCTCAGTTATAACGGGAAACTGATATTCTGGAAACATCAAAAAATGTTCTTCGTTTTGGGCGACGATGCCTTAGACAATTTAGAAGTGGTCCGATTCGCGCCGGTTGGAGCATACAGTCAGAACGGGGTTTGTTACTGCGGTGATGGATTTGTTCGTTGGTATGGACCGGACGGAATATATCAGTACAGTGACGTTACCGGGTTGGTCCGGATTTCGGATGCTGTAATCGAGGAACTGAAGGAAATTGATACCCGGTTACGAGCTAAAGTTTGTGCCGGGTGGCATGACGGATTGTTCCTGCTATTCTATCCGATTGGAGCTGAATACAACAACAGAGGTTTGGCTTATGATCCAACCAAAGGTGAATGGTATCCGATACGTGGCTGGAACGTGGCCAAGTTGTGCAAGTTCGAGGATGGCTCGTTGCGGGCTGGATGGAGCAACGCTGGATGGATAAAAAAATTGTTTATAGGGACCAACGATGATGGCGAGGAAATCGAGACATATTGGCAGAGTGTCAATTTTATATCAGAGGTTGAACGCTGTATCGATAAAATGAGGTTTGGTATAGCCAATGTTGAAAGCGAAGTTTATGTTAGCTGGCACAGCGATACGGCGACCGGTACCAATGGAACTTTATACAAACGGGCGATGCCACCGCTTGGAGACAGGCTTGCAGACAAAGACGATCTTAGCGGTGGTGGTTTTATTTTGGCCGATGCTGGAAATCTTGCTGAAAATGCTAGTTTACTCGTTGATGAAGAACAGATAAAACGCCAGACATCGGAGTTTGCGCCACGGCTTAGACCTGGGCAGAGATTCCGGGAACTTTATTTTACTATCCGTGAAAAAAGCATGGAACCGCACCAGATTAATTATTTGATTGCATGGACGCAACCGACAAGGAGGCTGTAGCCGATGTTTCAAAGGTTAAAAACATGGGTTAAAGAGTATTTGACGTTCCAAGAACTTAATGCGGAAATTGATAACATTTATTCGGCGTTGAACAAGCTGGATAATAGTGACAAGGCCCTGAAAAATGACTGTGTTTCAGAAAATAAAGCCGGGAAAGTTGTAAAGCGTGACGAAAATGGTAATTTCTCTGCCGGTAAAATTTATGCTAATTTGGTTGGAAATGTTGAAGGGAACTTAACTGGAAATGTAACCGGCACGGTTAACGGCAAGTTGATAGGAGAATTCGAGGGTGAGGCCGAGGCAATCAAGGATGGAGTTTTAGCGACCAAGCTGGCTATCATCACCGGTGTGGTTAATCATGGTGATACGTTGCCGCTTCCGCCAGGTTATACGAAAGAACAGTGTTTTTGGATTGTGAGTATTAACAGACTGAATGCCGGAGATCATACCGATCTTTATTGTTATGTTGAACCAAATACTCTTAAAGTACAGTGTTATGATCCCAGCCACGGAGGTGGTCGAGCTAATTACCTTGTTATTGGTGTGAAATGAGGTGCAATTATGAATCCGAATTTACTTGGTGTTGATCATGCTACGGCTACAGCTTTAAAACGATTACTTAACCGTGGCATTGGAGAAGAGAACCTTTCCAAAGATGTGGTTGGGAAACTTAATGCTGGCAAAACAGCGTTAAAAAAGTATTCAGCAACCATCGGCGATGGATCAGCAACCAGTATTACGGTAGTTCACAATCTTGGCACCGAGGATATTATTTATTCATTACGCGAAATATCATCAAAGGCATTCGTTGATACCGATGTTAGTGTAGTCGATTTAAATACGATTAAATTGAGTTTTGCGATTGCTCCGGCCGCTAATTCGCTTAGATTGGTGGTGATTGGCTGATGTCGAAGAAGTTTCTTAACAGCATAAAAACAGGGGACGTAGAGTTCCCGATTCCGACTGCTGCGGATGACGGAAAAGTGTTGGAATATAATCATGCAGGAAAGAAATATGAGTTTGTGAGTCGTGGTCTTGATACAGTTTTATTCGGCGCAAATAGTTACGTACAGTTCAGCAATGGATTAATAATTCAATTTGGACGAGTTTACGATACTCAAAAAATTACATTCCCTATACCTTTTCCAAATGTTTGTCGTTCTATTGTTATAACACCAATTGTTGTTCCTGGTTTCTCCTCTAGTGGATATACCTATGTTTCAAATGTGTCCAAAACTGGTGCTACAGTAAAATGGGCTGATACTACATATGGTGGTTACTATGTTGCTTTAGGATATTAGGAGGCATAACCATGTTTACTTTAATCTTACAGTTTTTAATCATCATTGCCCAGTCTCTAGACCGGCTCCAAACGCGCTACATATTACTCGGGGAGCATCCAACATTAAAACAGGTGGATGCTTATTTTATTGTGTGTATTGTCGGAAGCGTCCTGTTAACCATTTGTCTGCGCCCGGAATTGCGTTTCATCTGGCAAGTCGGGAACCTGTTAGTGCAGGCTGGATTTGTGATTCACAATGCAAGGATAGGGATAAAACTATGGTTTTAACTCCCTTTACTAATGAACTTGCAAATAAAATAACGGAGTGGCTTAACAACGAGTCACTCCGTTATCTTATTTCAGCGTCTGACGTTGATAGGTCAAAACCATTTTTCGTATCCGGGGTAGAGCATGACGGTAAACTCATTGGATGGGTTGAAGTGTTTAATATTGAGAATGGCAGAGGCGAATTTGGTATTGCGCTTCCGGAAAAGAAGGGTATAGGAATTTATGTTGCTAAGCAAGCGATTAGTCAGCTATTTCAAAACGGGTTTACCGAAATCGTCGCTAGTGTTCTTCTTGACAATGATGTAGTAATCCGTGGGCTTAAACATCTTGGATTCAAGTTAATTTATATAACCCGGGATAAAGCAAAATTTTCTCTTAATCGAAAGGAGTGGGTTAAATGAGTTCATTGTTTGGCAGTAAAAACAAATATAGGACGTCACCGGAGATGCAGGAAACTATTAGGTTTTTACTGCAACAGATGCCAAGACAACAATACAACAATCCGTTCTTACAACAGGGACAAACGTACACTAATCAGGTGTTAGATCCGAATTACAGGGCATATTCGCAGGAGGATATTCAGCGGATGTATAACGCCCAAGCTGAAAATTTACAAAGAGATGTATTTAAGCCGGAGGAAGATAAACTTGCCGCGCGGTTAGCCTTGCGTGGCTTATCCAACAGTCGGGTTGGATCCGGTCGATGGGAGGATCAGAGTAAGAGCAACAAGCAGATTTTGAGTAACCTTTATAATTCACTCCAAGATCAAAACCTTGCATTGACCGCCCAGCAGCGCGCTCAGGCGTATAGTATGTTACCGTCATTTTCAAATATGTATGAAAACAATCAGGTATCTTATCTTAATCCGTGGTTCATGTATGCAAGCCTGCTTGGTTCCGAAGCGAATAGGCAGCTTCAAGGGCAGCAGATGGCAAACCAGAATAAGGGTCTGCTTGGCAGCGCGCTTGGTGCTGCAGCCGGATTTTTCTTTTAAGAGGTGATACCATGAATGAATGGGATTTATTAACTAAGTTACTGGGTGGTCAGACCTCATTACCCAAGTCACGATATATTTTTCGGGAAAATCCGTTTGCACAGTCGCCAATGGATGGTTTAGGGCTAAACTTGCCGCTTGACACCGGTAGCCTGCAAACTAGTCAACCATTGCTAGACGGCTTGCAATTCAATCAACCAGCCGTGTTTGATCCGAGTGACGCAATCAGGAGAATAGATCAAACCAATGCTAATCTTCAGGCAGATATATCCGCTTCAAGCCAACCTGCCGCTGAACCTAATAAGTGGGAGAAATTTAAAAACTTCATGGGACAATACGGTCCACTGATTTTCGCCGGTCTTGGAGCATTGACCGGTGATGTCATGTATGGGTCGGCCGCTCAAAACTGGCTCAATGCCAAAGAAATGGAACGGCAAAGGAAGTTACAGGAACAACAAATTGCCGAAGAACAACGCCGATGGCAGCTTGCTCAGGATCTTGCAAACGAGGAACGTCTGTATCGCAGATACCGGGATCAGGTTTCTGATAACCGTGCGGCCGAGGACCTAGCATGGAAGAGAGATTGGATGGCTAATGAACGTGATTATAACCGGTGGCGTGATGTTGTTCAGGATGAAAGATATGCTGATGAAACCGAATATCGCCGGAACCGGGATAAAATTCAGGATAAGCGGTATGAAGATTCAGTCCGGCGTGAAGAAGCAAAATTCCAATGGCAGAAAGAAACGGATGCCCGGGATTTCGCCGAAGGGAAACGTCGGTTTGATATTACAGCCAGCATGAAGGCTGAAAACGGAAGTGGTGGTAGCCGGAACAGTGTTCAAGAAATTAAACAACGCCAGCAGCAAACATACAATGATATAGGTTCACTGACTCCGTATTATCGTCGAAAGAAAGATTTCCTGGCTGATTTGGAACGGCATAAAACTACTTTGGTTAACAGAATGGGATTGGATTATTACAATAAACTTTACAACTGGGCTTTAAATTCCGAAGAGTCACAATATGGATCTCAATGGTTACCTGCAGAGAAACGGAAAGTCAAGAGTGGCCCGTTGACGTTTTATTTGAACAATATGTAGGGTGGTGAACACCTTGGCAAAATCGATCGATGAATTAATGGCTGAATGGTCCGGTAGTACAGTTCAAAATAAAAAACGGACAACTCCACAAAGAGCGATGTCGGTTGTTGATTTGATGGACGAGTACAATGCTCCTGATCCGACGTATAAGCCGAAAACCTTTATTGAACGTATTTATGAGAACCCGATTATGCAATTTTTTAACAGGCCTCCTGCGGAAAACAGGGGGCCTGTTTTGCCGTCCCTGTTAAGCGGTGAATCCCAACCGGAGCTAATGCCGAACAGTCAACAGAACTTTGCTGCGGCATTGTCCAACGCCATGGCCGGGCATGTCGGGAAATTGTCTATCCCCGAGGAAGAGCAACGACAAAATCGCGAAGCTGCCAAACAGCTCGGAGAAAACATTGCCTACCTAGCACAACATCCTCTGAAAGCGGTTGAAGCAGTTAACAAAGGTCTTGAAGTCGGAGTTCATTCAACGATGGGGCAGCTTACCAAGATTATGGAGCTGCCGTTTGAAGTGTTTGGAAAGCAGAATGTATCTATAATATATATAAAGGTATATCCCTAACCCATGTTTTATAGCAGCCAAAACCATTTTCTTTTTTAATTTATATCCACTAGTATCTATAGTACTTAAGATTTTTTTTAACCTCTCATCTCGACATATCTCAGAAATAACCTTTAATTTTTCTAGAATACTCTTATCATTCGCCTCATGTAGTTCATTATTTATTAAATAGATACACATATTTACATATCTAATATCCATTCGATACTTTAATGCTGAATACACTTTTTCCTTTTCTAATATTTTCTCTATAGTTTCAAACACCTGTCGTAGTATTTTCGCCAAATCTTTTTTATAAGATTTAGTATAGGAACTTAAATTAGTATTATTATAATGATAATAAGTACCTTCATCAATACAAACTTTATTACTTTTTAATAATACCTGCAGACAAAATATAAGGTCTTCCATAAACGGAATACCTACTGGAAACCGAAGATTATATAAATATATTAATTC